>JANYHM010000026.1 GCA_025359065.1 Synechococcales cyanobacterium GL140_1_metabinner_5_sub
CTAGCGCGGGTTTAAAACGTAATTATACAAATTTGGCGCGTTGGGCACATTTAGACATATTCAGCAGGAGTGAACCGTGGAAAATGTTCTTGTAAGGCAATTATTAAGCTAGAGCCTCGTATTTCAAGGGATTAAGATCAAGAATACCACAAGTAAATGAAACAAAAGCAGCATTCTATTTCATTTACTTGAATCCGAATGATATCCGACAAAATTGAGTATCCGGATCAGGCCGTGATATAATAGAAAAACTCACAATCCTTCCAGCAGTGACACTTTGAGGTTTTAACATGTTTCCTAAGATTCACGAGAATGAAGAATCCCAAATCACTGGATTGTATCTAGGCTGGGTCACTCCGGAAGATGGGCAATGGCTTCCACTGGTTAAGACTGTTAAAACAAGTGCTGGGTATCATTCCACTTATACTCGTGCTTATCAACAACTGGTGACAAAATATCATGGGATGGCTTACTTGCTCTCTCTACCAACATCTCACGACGAAGTTATTACCCCTACTATTCCAGATATTCTCACCATTAGAATGCCGCGTCAACGCCCTGACGTAGAGCGTAGATGTCAATTTTTAGGGTTGTCTTATCCCAATATTGATTACATGAATTTTATAGCAAGAACGGGAGGGACTATTGTGGGTGATAGTTTTGATATCTGCCCAATTATGGAACTAAATACACAGGGAGAATACCAGTTTTACTGTCTATTGTATGAAGTCGATCGGGGCATTCGGGCACAGCTTCAGAATATGTCAGCTCTTCAATGTACTGTAGTATCTGACCAACGGACAATTGTTACCGCAGCCGATAATTATTTAGGAGCGTTACCCCCTTACTTTTCTCTGATGGAAAACAAGATTACTGAGATCAAGCTCATAAATATCAGCGATGATTTTTATCTTGGAGATCATACTTTGGTTTCGGTGACTACCAAAGTGAATATTTATGCTCACCAATGCTTTGAGCTGGCTTCTGAGAGGGTGGCTGCGTGAACCAATTTTCGGTAATGGCCATTTCCGCAGAGGCATTAATTGGTGCTGAGGTTGTTGAAGGAGGAGCGGCAGAAAAGTACAGAGTGAATTTGCCAGGAATCGGTACAGCTATTCTGAAAAATGATAATGAAAGTTTGAACGGGGCCTGGGTTGAAAAAAATACTAGTGAGTTGGCAGCTCTTGTTGGTATTCCTGCTGCAATTTATGAATTAGCAGAATTACCAGGTGAAATCAAGGCTATTATTAGCCCTAGTTATTTACGGCCTGGTCACTATGAGCAGTCAGGTAAGATGTTGCTGAATCAACATTTTGGTCAAAAGAACTATTCTTATACGGTCAATACTGTCTTTACAACCATTGATGCTAATGATATTTCGTTTCCAGAAGGTTACATTCCTTTTGAACCTATTACGAATGCGGCTGAGCTAATGGCTGGATATCTCATTTTTGATTACTGGGTGGACAATATCGATCGACACTATGAAAATTGGGGAATTCAGGTCAATTTAGTTACTGGGAGGAAGGAGCTGCTGCCCAGCTACGATCATGGGTTAAGTCTGGGGTTTTTGTTATTTGACGAAGAGTGTATTGGTTTGTCTCCAGCCAATCACGTACAAAATCAAAGCTCAGCTTTTCTCGGCGGTCGAGGTCGAAGTTTAAGCATGAATGAGATGTTAACGAATATTGTTGTGACTAAGCCGCAGGTTGCCAAGGCTTGGATGGAAAGGATCGCGAGGATTGAGCAAAATACTATTGTTGATTTATTTGATCGAATTCCTGATGGCTGGGTCAGTGATGAGAAAAAGTTGTTTGCGATCAATCTACTGGATTTCAATCGTTTACAACTAATTACTCTGATGAATTCATCGTAGTCTGCCATGCCCAAGAAAGTCGCCCACAACTGTTTCCAATGCTTCAAGTTGAGTCACGATGAGGCTCTGACTAAATCTTGCTGGGATGCCGATCGATGTCCCAACCGGCGACACTATCAACGCAATAAACAGCGCATTAGCCAACAACGCCGATCAAAGCGCACGGAGCAACCGGTAACTAACCAGCCTCGCACGATCGCGATCGATCACCCGATCGGCACTGCTGCCAGCATCATCTTTTACCGTGAGCGCCAGGATGCCCCAGTTCACGCGATCTCTGCTGAAATCTGGCAGAGCAATAAGAAGGTGCTGGAGGTCAAACCTATGCACTGTCTCGGTCTTTCTCCGGCTCAGGTGGTGGAAATAATGAAGGAAATCTTGAGCGCTTGTTCGATCGAGCTTGAGGTGGAGCTGAGTAAATTTAGCAGCAAGGTTGAGCTGCATCCTAGCTTATGCCCACTCTGTGAGGAATAAAAGAATGACAATAATGAAGATGATGAACCAAAATTATATTTAATGTCAAATTTAGCAGATAACAGATAAAGTTCTTGGTTGCCATCAAAAAATGATACGTTTTAGAAATACTAATAGAAAACAACATGGAAAATCGAATAATTGATATCGTTACTCGCCCTTACAACCTTCTAATTAGAGGCGATGCAAGAACAGGGAAAACTCATTTAGCGATCGAACTAATAAAGCGATTGTTAAAAGCAAAGATTCCAGTCACTGTAATTAATACTACTTTTAATTCCTATGAATACCCTATTAATCATGATATGAATGATTATAAGGAATTATTCGATGATTTCAAGGATCATTACTATCGACAGGGAGATCATATTCCCCCTGTCGATAGTAGTCTATTGTCCGGTATGAGACTATCTCATCATCCTGGTGCAAATTCATTGATCGAACAAGCCATGACATATTTGCAAAATAGAACTAATGCTCACAACTCGTTTTTGTTCGTAGATGAAGTTCAACCAGTTGCTCCAGAAGTTGGTGAATTCATTGATCGAGTTTTGAAAACAGGAGTAAGCCGTGGACTTTATAGCGTTCATGTTGATCCGTCCAGGGAGACTAAAATTGATAATTTTGAAAGGGAAATTATTTGCGCTATGCCGTTTGGTAGTTTTAGTGAATTTTATCCGTTTGAATCTTATTTAGCCGATCGAGATAAATCTTGGGGGTTAGGTCAAGACCAAGTTGATTATGTCAATTATGCGGACTTTTGCTCTATGGAAAGTAAAGCACTCTCATGGCGCAATGTGAGAGTCGGGTAGTTCACCTTGGCTTTCTACGATCATAGAGCTTTGGGTCTAACTGCATCTGCACTTCTGCCAAGTACATCGTACCAGTTCCGTCTAGTACAGGTGGTTCAAACACTCCATCGATCGTGAAGGTTGGCTCTTTCACTGCTACTGAGTTAAACCTATACTCAGCGGCATTTAGGGGAGGGTCGCCGGTTAGTTGGAACAGTAGCTCAGGGAATTCTTGGAAAATTCTAAAGAAAAGGGTATCACGTCTCATGATGTTTGTCCTTCAATCCACTAGACTGTCTAGCTTATGCTGTAGGTTGCCGGGGTTAATTTTGTTCGCGGGGTGTTCGATGTTCTCTCTTTTGAATAATTGACAGGGGGGTTAGCTCTCAGGGCTTCAATCTCTGCCGTCATCTTTTCAGCACGACGAGTGAGGTAATTCTGAACTACAGAGGGGTCTAAGTCATCCTGAGCGATCGATGTCAGTCTAGCTAGCTGAGATTGCATAGTTGCCAGTTCATCATGAATAGGGATCAATGCTTGCCTGATTTCCTCTCTGGCAATCTCCACCGTTTGATCGACATTCAGGCTGTCATTAGTAAGTGACTCTTTAACTAGTTGTAATAAACTATTTTTATTAAGTCCTGTACTACCTGCATTATTTGAGCCATTATCAAGGAGATGACTTTTTAAGTAATGCAAGATGCCTTTCCCCAAGGAGGGAGCTGCATCACAATCTTTATTTTTCCTGTTGATATCATTATCAGTGCAATATTGTTCAAGAATTTCTTCCAGTTCAGGAGGTAGATAAACTGTTACTGCTCTATTCTCTGTTGCCATAAATCTGACCTTTTCCAGTGTGATGTCAACACTTTACCATAAATCATAAATAGTAATGTATTCGATAATTTAAATAGTTTATTTGTTGTCACAAAAAATCTTTATGATTTTTTTAAAACCGAGGCTGCACATAAACGCATTATCAATATTTCAAGTGTAGTTGCTTTGTATGGAAATTTTGGCCAAACAAATTATGTTGC
>JANYHM010000053.1 GCA_025359065.1 Synechococcales cyanobacterium GL140_1_metabinner_5_sub
GAGCCTTTTTAAAAGCCTGTTGTAGTTCCTCCAGCAGAAAATCACCAACAATACTTGCAGTAATAGAAAAATGCATTGGCCTTAACTGTTGGTATAACCATGTTAGATGTTCATTAGCTCCAAGTTGACGATACATTAAAATCCTGATCCTATTGATTTATTATTGATGTGATACATATCATAGCGAAAAATCCATACTTTTTCATAAACCTCCGTTTGTATAGTAAAATCATGGGCAACTGATGACTTTATGGTGTGCTAAATGAGTAAAAAATTAGTGGTTGACCACAGAGCAGAAAATGCCAGTAAGTTGATTTTCCCATCAAGTCCTATTTTAGAAGGCAGTTCTATGGATCTTCAGATCCACCATTATGAACTTGCTCCACATGAAGCGCCAAAACACGCGCCAGTGCAGGATGTGATAGTTACTTACAATGAACCAGAGCCGTTATCGTTACGGCGCGAACTTGGCGGTAATATGACGGATGAAATAACCAAATGTGGTGACATGATGGTGAGTCCGGCAGGAGTTTATCACTCCGCTTGCTGGGATAGGAAAATTACAGTTACTCTTTTATTGCTTAATCCAGGATATATTTCAAAGTTTTCGTTTGAAGATATTGATCCGGATTTAGTAGAACTTTTACCACATACTTCTCAGCCCGATCTACTAATCAATGGGATCAGTCAATCATTAATAAAAAGGCTAGATGATCAGCTATATATAGATTTAGCTGCATCGCATTTGGCTGCCCATCTTCTGCGGCACTATTGCTCGATTAAGCACTTTATATTTGAAAATACTCACACTCTATCTCGGATAGAGTTGCAACAAGTTTTAGATTACATAGAGAGTCGCATCCAAGAGAAAAAATTAGGATTGGCTGAATTATCAAGTTTGCTGAATATGAGTCCGGGTCACTTCGGGCGTTTGTTTAAAGCTTCCACTGGCATTTGCCCTGTTAACCACATAATAAAACGCCGCTTAGAAAATGTAACACACCTATTAACGAACACGGCTCTGACGTTAGACGAAATCTCTCAGCAAACTGGATTTGCTCATAAAAGCCACTTGAGCAACGCTTTCAAGAAAAATTTGCGGATAACTCCTGGTCAATATCGCAGGAGTCTGTGATCAGATTTCGCAAATCAAGCGCGATTTTGCAACAAATCAAGCGCGATTTTGCAACTTTTTGCAAAAAATCTCTGTTATCTTAACTCTTGTACTTTGTCGCTCAGGAGTGTAAAACATGGATCAGACTGATTTTCACAACCTTGTAGCAAAACAGCGCGATTTTTTTAGGTCGGAACAAACCAGGGGACTTGCTTTCCGTACAGAGCAGTTATGCAAACTAAAGAGTGCCATAATCAAATATCAAGAAGAGATCCTCGAATCTCTGAGAACAGATCTTGGCCGCTCAGCATTCGAGGGCTATTTTGAAATCAATCTCTTAGAAATTAATCTTGCTCTCAAAAATCTCAAGAATTGGGTGAAACCAAAAAAAGTCAAAAGCCAGGTAGATCAATTCCCTTCCTCAGCTTGGATACATCCCGACCCACTGGGAGTAGTCCTAATCATTAGCCCATGGAATTATCCGTTTCAACTCGCAATATCACCTTTGGTAGGGGCGATCGCGGCTGGCAACTGTGCCATTGTCAAGCCATCTGAATATGCCCCCCGCACCTCAGCAATAATCGCCAAGTTAATCGCCGAGACTTTTGATCCTAGCTACATCGCAGTTGTCGAAGGTGATGTAACTGTGGGGCAAAAGCTACTCACCGAGAAATTTGACCATATTTTCTTTACCGGTAGTACTAAAGTAGGCCGACTGGTGATGCAGGCTGCCGCTCAGAATTTAACCCCTGTAACCCTAGAGCTTGGAGGTAAATGCCCATGTATTGTTGATGCCGATGTTCACATCGATCATGCAGCAAAGCGGATTGCATGGGGTAAATTTTACAACGCAGGCCAAACTTGCATTGCCCCAGATTATCTAGTTGTTCATCGAGCAATTAAAGGTCAGTTTGTTGCCGCCCTACTCAAAGCCATTCAAGAACTTTATGGAGATGTGCCAGCTCAGAGTCCGGACTACGGCAGAATTGTGAATAGGTTTCATATTGATCGGTTAACAGCTCTACTCACCGACCAAAAAATCTTGGTTGGTGGTCAGTCTGACCCGAGTGATCGCTATCTAGCACCGACTGTGGTGGATGACGTGAGTTGGGACAGCCCATTGATGGCTGCTGAGATTTTTGGGCCAATTTTGCCGATTTTGACCTACGAAAATTTAGATGAAGTTATTCATGAAATCAATGATCGGCCAAAGCCGTTGGCTTTATATTTTTTCAGTGGCAGTAAGCAAAAACAAGAGAGAATTCTACGCGCTACCTTCTCGGGCGGTGTTTGTCTAAATGACGTATTGATGCACGGTGGTGTCATCGCTCTACCCTTTGGGGGAGTAGGCGAAAGCGGCATTGGCTCCTATCATGGGAAGGCTACTTTTGACGCTCTTAGCCACTTCAAAAGCGTTCTAAGGCGCGGACTTTGGTCAGATCTCACTTTGCGTTATCCACCATATAAAAAAGAAAAAGTTAGCCTAATTAAAAAAATTCTTCTAGGATAAAACTTCTTAGTTTAAATGAACTGTCAAGGGGATTAGAATGGTACGAATAGCTATAAAATTAAATCGTCAGCAGAGAGAAGTTGCTGATATACTTTGTACCGGCAAACAAAAAAGCGAAATATTAAAAATTCTCAATATTAGTCGTAGTACTTACTATAGAATTCTCAACCAATTAAGAGGAATTTGCAAAGTTGCAAGAAACAACGAGCTACTGCCTTTTCTTCTTGGTTGCAACTCAGTAGCAAACTAATCTGGCAAATAATTTCAGACTTTTGTATTTTATTAGCCTTAAGAATATCTTAAGGCTAATTTTAATGTGTCAATACTTGTAATATTAGTTAACAATGAAGCAGCCCAAATTTTCTAATTAAATAATTTTGCTTATCCTATACATAGCAATTGTTTTTTTGTCAATAGAAAAGTTGACACTTTTGTGTCAACTTTTCCTTGAAGACTAATTTATAATGTTTGGCATCTGCTAAAAAGAAGCAGTCAAAATGATTACTAAAGGAGCATTACCATGATTAAAAACTCAATCGCCCCAGGTCTCTTTGTTTTGCTGGCGCTAGTCTTGTCAGCATTACCATCGATCGCGCAGCAAAATAACACCCAGACAACGGTGTGCCGTAATGGCACCTGCACCACCAGCGGCACAGCAACACCCAGAACACCTAGAGTATCTAATGTGTTTAAAGCACCCATCAGGCTGACTGCACCTGCTGCAACGCGTCGCCGCTAGTTCAAGGTCTATCGCTAAATTCCTAGATATCAAAGATGTCTGAG
>JANYHM010000062.1 GCA_025359065.1 Synechococcales cyanobacterium GL140_1_metabinner_5_sub
CAATGAAGCCTTCTACTGGAGTGGCTGGAAGCAGGCCAGCGGAGAAGTTTGGATGTGTAGCTTTTGGGTGCCCTTTTGGCTTACAAGAGATTCAGCACAACGGGCAGCATATCTCACCAAGTGGCCACCTCCAGATGATGAATGGGCATGGTGGATTGCTCATTTTGATCTTAGTTGATTGAAAACATTCTCAGACCTGTTTTGATACCATTGGGTTCATGGTTAGTGCTAGGCTGGAAGAAATCGCTGACTGGGGTTAGAATAGGCTAAAATCATTCCTTAGCGAGATTCTCAGCTTGATGCTCAAAGCTGTCCGTGATTTTCATGAGACTCGCCTAGCTGCCACCAACGCTGAAATTTCAACCATTGAGAGGCAAATGTCTGAAGCGGAAAGCTCAGTCTCTGCTTAAGTAAAAAAAGTCTTTACAGAATTTCTTTGAAATTCCTAAGAAACAGTTGCCCCTCAATCAGCTACTGTTTCTTAAAGTTAGTAGGTGACAACTAAAAGTTTAACCGGATTCCTCAACTCCGATCAGAAATTCAAGTTGCAATATTAATTTCTCTAGCTTCTTCTGTTTTGCAGTATCATCCCAGACTTGGGATTTTTTTGCGTATTTCAAAGCTCGGCTGAATCGGTCTTTGAGAGAAGGGGTAGAGACATTTTTGTCTTGAGACTGACGATCACCAATCAACTTACGGATTTGCACTAATGAGGAACCTTCGTTGATCACTTGCTGCAACAATTTTTCTCTTTCATATACATCTCCTAACTTAGCGATCGCTCTTCCTTTTGTATACTCAAGCTGACCCGACCCAATTGCCTCCAGGATATCTGTTGGTAGCTTTAAAAGAGGTAGACGATTAACAATAAAGGATTCCCAGTTGCTCCCGATCTCTTCAAACACACCAATTACAGTTATTCCTTCAGAGTGACTAATAACGTTATCAGTCATCCGTTGTTTATCATTGAGTAATCCATAAAGTATGGCTGTTACCTTATCTACATCTGAGTCTAGCCGAAGGGCAAGCAGTTTAAGAACTCCTTTAGTCTCCTCGATCGGATTAAGGTCTTCTCTGAGTAAGTTCTCAACTAGTGCAATTTGCCATGCTTCATTGGCGGATACATCCTTGCAAATTACAGGTATTTCCATTAATCCAACTTCTTGAGCTGCTCTGTATCGCCTCTCTCCTGCAATCAATTCGTATTGACCTCCCTCCAAAGCTCTGACTAAAATGGGTTCTAAAATCCCCTGGGATTTTACCGAGGCGACTAATCCTGCCATCGCAGTTGGATCGAAATATTTTCGTGGCTGTTGCTGAGGTAATTGGATTTTTTGCAAAGAGATCATCTGCAAGCTATCAATCTCGGTATCACCAAAAATTGCGCTAGCTCCCAGACCAACCTTTATTTTATGAAACGGTGCTTGACTTTTATTACTCTTATTCATGCGACTAGCTCCTGGAGATACTGAGCTATTTCATCTAAGATTTTCAATGCAGGTTGACTTTTATCATAGAGAAACAGTGGCAAATGTTTTTCTACAGAATCAGCAAAAGCAGTCGCTCGTTTTATCGGAGGAAATACTCGGGCTATTCCTTTCAATTGGAATTCTATAGCTTCAACAGCACGAACATCTTGAGAATTCTGGCTCGAATACATAGTTGGTACAAACCCTGCGATTTTCAATTGTCGATTAGGGCGTTTCTGTACTCTCCCAACTGTTTGCAAAAGCAGTTCCGTACCCATAAACGACTTGTACTGAGTTTGCACTGGCACGAGAACATAATCAGCAGCAACTAGGCTGATGTAAGATAGTAACCCTAAACTAGGTGGGCAATCGATCAAAATAAAGTCATAACTGTCTGAAATTTTTTCGATGACATCCCTAAGTCGGTAGTCTCGCATGTCAGTATTAACCAACTCTAGTTCAGCCCCACTTAGATTGATGTTGCTAGGTAGCAAATCGATCCCTTGGCCAATATTTTTGATTGGTGCAGGTATATCATTAATAATGGCATCATAAATGGTTTCTGAAATCTCACTCGGCTCCAGCCCCATAAATAAAGTGAGTGAAGCTTGTGGGTCTATATCAATGAGCAGAACCCGCTTCTCTTTCGCTAAATGGTATCCCAGATTCATTGTCAACGTGCTTTTCCCCACTCCACCAGACTGATTGAACAGAGCGATTACTTTTGCCATATGTTCGATAAAATTATTACGGTACTTCTGAGGATAACCTTTTTCGAGTCTGACTGATAACGTTATTAGTCAGTAGAAGTTGAGTTGCTAAATCTCGTAACATTGTTCAAATAAACCAAAGCAAAATGAACAAAGCAGCATCCCGCTACCCCTCCGATTGGAAAGAGATCGCCCTAAGCATCAAGGAACGCGAGTGCTGGCACTGCTACCGTTGTGGCATCCTTGGCTTACGTCCCGGCGAGAGACTGTTCTCAGCGAAGGATCGCGCCTTCCTCATCCAAGTCCATCACTGGGACTGTGACCCTAGCAATAATACCTCGGAAAACCTAGTCGCTCTCTGTACCGTCTGTCACCTGGGTATGCACCGAAAGCACCGAGGATCTATCTTGGAGGGACAAGGGGCACTTACGCTAATCGTAGAACATCGTTTGCCACCACCGGCAATGCGAAGGAAACCGGTGGCTATGCAGTTGGGATTGTTTGGAAACTATAGCAGGTATCGGCAGTTGGAACTTTGGGAGCCTCGCTATTACCGCCATTGATCTTCCCCTCATTTCCCAGGGGGCAACTGCTTCCCCAGAAACAACCGATTCTGTTTCACAGACACTTCGTGAACGGCTACAAGGCTC
>JANYHM010000086.1 GCA_025359065.1 Synechococcales cyanobacterium GL140_1_metabinner_5_sub
GCTACCGTGTTGTCGTCAATTACCGTGCCGGTAATCGCCGCACTATTGGTGATGCCATCGGTTGCGCTACTGCCACTATCGATCGCTAATTTGGCCGTAATTATCGGGGCAGTATTATCCCGAGCAACAGTGACGCTGTAAGGAATCACCGTGATATTTCCGGCTTTGTCTATGGCAGACAGAGTTAGGGTATGTGTCCCGTTATTGATTCCGGTGAAATCTAGGGATTGATTGAAGTTCCCCCCGGCCAAAATAATTGATTTTGCGTTGCCGCTGTCCCACTGATAAGTAAACTGATCGAGATTCGAGTCACTCAGTTGGCCTACTAATTTGCCATCGTTTTTAATAATGCCGGGGTTGATGAAAGTTAAAACAGGTGCAGTACTGTCAATCTGAATAGCTAAGGCTGGGGAAGTACTACTAATATTGCCCGCCAAGTCGGTTTGTCTAGCCGTGAGCTGGTGCTGTCCATCAGCGAGATTAGCTGTGACAATTTGCCAAGCACCGTTACTGCTTACCGTAACTTGGCCAACTTGCTGAGTCCCATCTAACAATGTAATGATACTGCCCGCTTCACCGGTACCAGTAATCGTGGGTGTTTTAATCTTGGTAATACCATCGGTGTTGCTAATGCCGCTATCACTGGCTACTGCTAATGTGACCTGTGTCGGAATAGCAGCAATAGTATCAAGGGTAAAACTAACGCCAAAAAGGGCACTGGTATTTCCAAATTGATCCTGGGCTTTGAGTCGCAGGTTATAAGCTCCATCTATCAAGGCTGAACCTTTGATAGTAGCTAATTGAGCCGCTGTCAGACTAATGCTGCCAGTGCTAGTTCTTTGGGGTAAAATATTGGTGAAATTGATTCCATCAAAGCTAGCCTGCAACGTGGTAACGGCGTTGTCATCTAAAACGGTACCAGTAATAGCTGGGTTGTTGGTGATGTTGTCGGTGGTACTGCTGCCGCTGTCGATCGCTAATTTGGCGCTAATTACTGGAGCAGCATTGTCAACAGCAACGGTAACGTTGTAAGGGGTAACGGTGATGTTGCCTGCTTTGTCTAAAGCTGTGAGGGTCAGGGTATGTGTTCCGTTGGCAATGCCGGTGAAATCTAAGGCTTGGTTGAAACTACCACTCGTCAGAGTAACTGGTTTGGCGCTGCCAGTATCCCACTGATAGGTCAGGGTAAGAAGATTGGGATCGGTGAGTTGTCCCACCAGTTTGCCGTCATTTTTGATCAAGCTCACAGGAGTTAGGGTGAGCTGAGGAGCAAGGCTGTCTAGAACAAAGCTGAGGTTGAAAGTGCTTTGATTGCCAACGGTGTCTTTGGTGCTAAAGGCTAGGCTATGTGTGCCATCGGCTAAAGTGCCCACCAATAGACGAAGCTGAGCATCAGTAAGATTGAAGGTGCCATCGGCTTGCAGCTTGCTGCGTAGATCGATCGGTGTAGCACTGCCATCTAATTTAACTGTAAACTCCGCAATGCCGCTAGGATCAGTTACTTGTCCTTTGATACCAGCGTCTTTGGTGAGTAGATCGGTGTTACTACTGCCACTATCGTTTATGAGCGAGACGGTGATATTGGGCGGAGTAGTGTCTCCAGTAGGAATAGCCGTGATGGTGGTATTTCCTTGGAGCGATATATTTCCTAAGCTACTAATAGTCCCAAAAAGAGTTGTATTTCCTTGGGCTTCAAAGTTGCCAGTAGTAAAGAATCGGCCTTGATTGGATTGACTGCTGCGGTAACTAATGTTGCCATGAGCTATTACCTGTAGATTTTGGCTAGCATTCAGGTTGAGAGTCCCCCCGGAGAAAGAAACATCACCATCCTTGGTAGTTAGGAGGGTATTACCATCAAAGCTAGCGTTACTACCAGTAGTTAAGGTGGCCGCAGACAATACCGTGAGGTTTTTGGCTCTAATGTTACCTAAAGCTACACTGCCAGTTTTGCTGACTAGGGTAACGTTATCAAATTGTTGATTGCTACCCTGAAAATTAATATTGCCGTTAGCTACGATGATGATACAGTTGCTCAGACTTACTCCTGTCGGAATGTCTAGGTTTCCATTGACAACTTGAATCACCTTCAATTGGGTGTTGGTGCCGCTGGTTGGAAAATTCTGCTGCCATTTAGCTGCGGTATTTACGTTGTTGAGAGCGGCATTGAAGGTAACTTGGGGCAGATTAACAATTTTACTGGTCAGATACTGCTGCTCTAAAGCGCTGTAGGCAGGGATATCAATCTGTTGCGTCGCAACTATTTGAGGCGGAATGATATTGCCATAGTTACCAGTACCACTGATGGTAGCTGATGTATAGCCAGCCGATACGGCGATCGCTCGATCTACCAAAATGAGTTTGCCTTGACTATCCCGCAAAGGGTTGCCGTTAATGTCTCGGCGCACGGGCAAGATGGTGTTTCCTTGAATACTGAATCCTTTACCGGCATAGATTAAGGAATCATCTTGCAGGTCTAATGGCTGGCCATCTAGATCGGTATTTCCTTGAATTTCAACTTTTCCAGCAGCCCGAATCGTAAAGTTATTAGGAGCAGAGTTTTCTACCTCCAAGGCTTGACCATGCCAAAGAATCTGATTGTGATCATCTTCAGCCAGCATTACTAGGTAATCTGCTTGGTTTAAGTCAGCGTTGACCAAATGAGCAAAGATCTCGCCTTCGTCGCCAGCAGCATCTTGACTATTCAGATGGCCGTCAATGCTATGGCCGATTTCTTCAACCAAGACATTCACTATCTCTTGCTGGTTGCCACGCTCTACTAAACTTTGCGCTAGAAAGATGGTGTCAATAGTCAAGGCGTATGCGCCATTTGCTTTCCCCAAAACACTGTCTGAGACTACCTGAATATTGGGCAATTTTTGGCTGATACTTTTTGCTAGCTCGGGGTCAATGCTCTGACCAAAGGCTAGAGCGATTTGGCTAACTACATCAGGCTGCTGAAAAAAGTTAGCGATCTTTTGTTGAGCAATCTCGATCGTCTTTGTGAGTTGGCTATCTAGTGCTGGTTCTTCTGACAGTGGAGATTTTTGTAAAGATGAAGCAATGTTCTGGCATAGAGGATCAATTATTACTGGCGTAAAATTAATTTTGGTGAAAGAATTAAAGTTGCTACCAATTAAATTATTTACTGAAATATTACTGCCGTCGCTCCAATCTGCTGTCAAAAATGGCAATTGAGTTGTAGCAAGTGGCTTGGAATCTAGTCTTTGCGAAGTATCACTTAAGAAACTTAGTTCGTTAAAGCCAAAGCTGGTAGGAATAATTTGGTTGGGGTAGAGCTGGTTATTTAAGGAAAAAACCAAAGATTGTTCGTTACTCATACCCGAAATTAACCACATCATTAAATTACTGCGAGGTAAATACTAAGACATTCTCTGAGTTTTGTAAATAGGTATTTCTGCGGTTGTTTTTCTGTACTGATAGA
This sequence comes from Synechococcales cyanobacterium GL140_1_metabinner_5_sub, assembly GCA_025359065.1. Lineage (GTDB taxonomy): Bacteria > Cyanobacteriota > Cyanobacteriia > Cyanobacteriales > Chamaesiphonaceae > JAAFHZ01. The sequence continues at coordinate 3,443 of JANYHM010000086.1, forward strand.
TTACATTTGTAGTTTGAGGATGTCCCGGCCTCTGTAACTAAGATACGAAAGATAGTGACTAAAGTTGGGGATATTTCGCTATCGGAGTTGCAGGGGCGATCTCGGGGGTGTTGAAATTATGGTTGTGAGATCGATCGAGAGTTCCTAGCCTCTGATCACTCAACATAATCAAGGGGGTCACGGAGGTTTCGTTTTCACCATTTCTACGGGTATTAGCGATCGATCACTAAAACGTAGCCTCCGTGACCACCAACAAGTGCAATCAA
>JANYHM010000043.1 GCA_025359065.1 Synechococcales cyanobacterium GL140_1_metabinner_5_sub
CCTGACTCGATATTTGGATTAAATAAGCTGAATTCTTTGAGGTTCATTTATCATTCTTATCTTCGACAACTTTCATTTTACCTGCTTTTAGCCATTAACCGAACCGTATTGGATCGTGAGTTACTTCCCACCCTTCTTGGATGAGTACAGCTTTAACAAAACGTTTTTGGACTATAAACCTTGTTGTTGTAACCAACTTAGAATTCGATCGGCTACCTGTTGCCAGTTTGATTCCAACATCATGTCATGCGCCATATCCGGGAATATTTCGGCTTTTGTTCCGTAGGCTTGAGCCGTCGCCTGTTGCTCCTGCACCGAGAAAACGTGATCATTCTCCGCACCCAACACCAACAGTGGGGTTTTGACCTTGGCCGGTCGCGGTAGGTCGAGAAACAAAGTATCGAGTCCCGATCGAAATGACTCCGGCTGGATGCGTGCAAAGTGTCGGGCAATATCTTCACTGGGCATCTGGGGCGAGAAAAAGGTATCTTGCATCAGCGCGGGTGTCGCCACCAACTGCCAGGTATCCAGCAACAGTTGCGACTTCAAGTATTCCCAAGGATGGCGGCGCGAAGCCCGAAGCGTGAAGCCTAAAATACCTGATACTGGCGTGGAAGCCAATAAAACCCCTGCGGGAGCGGTATGTGTTTCTAGATATTTCTGGATAATGTAGCCACCCATCGAATGTCCCACTAAGATTGGCGGTTGGGGTAACGTTTGGATGATTTGATCGACATCGGCAACATAGTCATACGCCGCGCTGTACCAACGAATTTTATCCCGCCCCTCACTCGCTCCATGTCCGCGTAAGCTGAGGGCATGAGCCGCATAGCCGTGTCGTGCAAAGTAAGGTAAGAAATTTTCCCAACACCACGCCCCATGCCAAGCTCCATGTACAAAGAGAATCGGTGCTGGGCGAGTTTCATTTACGGTCTGAGAGATTACTTCAAGTTGCATCCGCTTCATTTGTTACTCCGAAATTTGCTGTTTTTTCCAATCATCCGTCAACATTCCCGCAAAACCCCAGTCTGCTTCGGCGATTTTTTGGATCACGATGTGCGTATGTTCTGGCTTTTTGCCGAGAATACGCACCAGAGAATCAGTGACTTCTTGCACTAGCTGGGCTTTTTGCTCTCGCGTTGCCCCCGCAGTGATTTGGATATTAACGTAGGGCATAATTATTTTTGAGCGATCGCATACAAAACATCAGAATCCAAGGCATGAATATGATTTTCTCGTAAAAACTCTAGATTGATCGATCGAACCCGCTGCTGAGTCGTTGGATCTAGTTGGTCAATAGTGCCTCTAGTGCCACCACCCATCACCATTGTCCACCAATCTTCGGGAGTGGCAATTTGGTGACTATCGGTTTCAGCGAATACGTCCACATTTTTTGCCCCACCAGATTCTAGTAAGGTTTTGAGCGAATCTGTTTCACCAATGCGGTACCAGGGCGTAAATTCTTTGTATAACTCTGGACGCTCGGCTTTAATGGAATTCCAGAAGGTTTGATTGGCAGGCTCAAAAACTCTTTGCCCCCAGGAAGTAATTGCTAATTTCCCACCCGGACGAAGCATTCGCCAGAGTTCAGCTACGGCTGATTCCATATCAGGGACAAAGAAAATTCCAAATACACAGACGATCGCATCAAAGCTTTCACCTGGCAACCCCATACTGGTAAAGTCACCACAGTGAAACTTAATGTTGGGGAGTTGCTGAGATTTATTACGAGCTAGTTCTAGTAACGAATCTGCTAAATCTACACCCAGCACTGAGCCAGCATTACCAACTCTGATGGCGGCGGGAATTGCGGATGCCCCACTACCGCAACAAACATCTAATACCTCTGCGCCTGATTGGAGTTGGAGGCGATCGATCGTATTTTGCCCAAACCGATTCCAAAATGAAAGAGCTGGCGCATCAAAGTAATCGGCAGCAGAATTGAAAATCATTGTTGATTTCTGAATAGCCTCTTCTCTGTTCATTTCATTACTCCGATGTGCATTTATCTAAACACTACAATACTTGGTTTTAGGCAGCAATGGGATTAGTGAATTTGGTAATTGCGTCAATTCAAATTTGAAGTGCTGCGGGTGTAAGAGCGATGCAACAGTTAGACATGCCTTTACAAGGACTTGGCAAATGGTGCGAGATGTTCCTAATAGTTGAATTTTTGCTGCATTATCAGGCTGATCGTGGCTAAACACAGGACAACAACTAAATCAAAATCAGGCACCGTAATCATATTATAATTTTGTAATCGATTATTTCGCCTTCGATCGAACGATTACCTATCAATATTGAACTATGGTTGCTTTACCAGATAGATCTTTCATGTCCGCATCTGCATATCTCGAATGGGAACCTATCCAAGAGGGACGTTATGAGTATTGGGATGGTGAAGTAGTTGCCATGAGTGGCGGTACTCGCACCCATAATCGCATTTCCCTGAACTTCTCGAAGCTACTAGATGATGCGCTAATTGATCGCGCCTGCGATGTCTACATTGCAGAGGTGAAAGTGCAAGTAGAACCCGGACAAAAATATTTTTACCCCGATGTGGTGGTAACTTGCGACGAGCGCGATGATGATGCCCAATTCGTCCAATTTCCTTGTCTGATCATTGAAGTTTTATCCCCTTCTACAGAAGCAATCGACAGAGGCGTAAAGTTTGCTAAGTATCGTCGATTTTTCTCCCTAAAAGAATACGTGTTGGTACAAACCAGTCAGCCACTAGTCGAAGTATTTCGCCGCAACGATCGGGGGCAGTGGGTGCTATCGGAATATACTTTACGAGATACTTTGGAGTTAGAATCAATCGCTGTAGAAATTGCGATCGCCGACCTGTATCGTCAAGTAGAATTTGAACTAGATCCAAGTGAGGATCAGTTGACATAAGACAAAATGCTCATTAATAGTACTCCGAACAGATTTATTAGCGAGGGGTAATATTTTGGCGATCAGTGGTTCGGTGGGTAGCCATGCAAGCACTCGTTTTGGCAAATTCCGGCCATTTTGATTCGGCAGTTAGTGGCGATCGTCGCAGTGAGCATGACTATCTAATTCTTTGTCCGAGGATAGCTTGATCGGTTGCGCGATCACTCTTGAATTTGTTATTACAAATCCAAAGTATTTCAGATCACCTTTTAAAAGCACATTGTTGCGTCATCCGCAGGGCAATCCATATACTCATAGGCGATGGTTTGTAGTTTTTCGACTGTTATGAGTTTGTAAAGTGGGTTGTCTTTATAGGCTTGCATTTTTTGGCCATAGGTTTGTAAATTAGCATCAAGGCGAGGACGAAATTTCTTTAGTAAAACTCTCTTACTAGCATTAGTGGTTTGCCAATTCACGCGAATTACACGCATCTCCTGAATAATTGGATTTTGGGCTGCATCATATTCATCCTTGGTTTTGATCATTTCTTTAATCTGCTGCTCTTCTTGAGGGGTAATATTTCCAGGTGAACGTTTGCGACCCTTCGCCAGAAAGCTAGATTGTTGTTTAGTGATCACCACAACACCTTGATTCGCTACTGCTGCAAAACTCTCTAACATGAGTCCAGTCAACATTAATGTTCCAACCACAGACATTTTTAAAGTCATCAACATAGCCAAGATATCTAATTTAGCTTCTACATGGTACCGTAGAAGTTAACGGGTAATTGAACGGCTGCGCAGTTATTCGATCAATTATGTCGCCAAACCGCTTAACCAGCAAAAGATTTTCTCGATGATTAGTAAACATATTGCATTGGTGAGCTAGAGCTACTTAAGCGTTATAGATATTGCTAATTCACCAAAAAGTTGTTTAGCCAGCACCACCAGCTAACCGACCTCATCTACAATGAGTAAGCAATTTGAAAAATCGTGTTTTATGGAAGTTACTTTTCGGGAATTTAATCCGTTTAACGTTTGGTTTTGGATGGAATTCAAGACAGTACCGTCTAGTAAAGAAATGGATCTAATCGGAGAGCTATTTGCCTCCTGGTTTTTCTTGGGTAAATTAGGAGCTTTCAACGCCGAAAACATGCAGGTACAAGAAACCGGCTTAGAACTGAGTTATCTGGATTACGACAATTCTCAAAACAGCATGATGTCACTCATGCACAACATGGGAGATGTAGAGTACTTGGGCACTTGGGGGCGCTGCTGGTTTGATTTAGGCACTAGTGACGCGATCGCCCTAGATATCTTGATCAACTCGCTCCAAACCCTCTGCAAAGAGTATTTAGAGTTAGATCGTCTGATTATTGGTGGTGAAAACGAAGACTGGCCGATCGATGAAGGTGATGAGCAAGCTTTGTTCTATGAAAACGAAGATATGGAGGCTAATTAAATCCACTGAGTTAGTTGAGACCTAAATCACAAAGATCCGTGTTTTCCCGGATTCAAGGCGAATTTGCATAATGTTAAATTCAGACTAGTGCCATAGTCCTTCAGATTACACACGCAACTACCATGCCATCAGGAATTCTCGACCAGCTTAAATTTTGCCGCGACAAGCGTTTCACCGGTAAGCTTTCTGTCATCAACCTCAACGGCGATAGCGTTGACACCCTAGAAGGACACTGCTGGAATATTTACTTCTACCGAGGTAGATTAATTGGTGACAGTGCTGGTGTTCACCCTCTCCGCCGTCTGCGGCGACAATTTTCGGAGCAGCGTATCGAGCTGCCCGAACAAATTGAGCACAATGTTCTTACTTCTCTCAGCATTAGTAATTTGAGCTTCTGTGCGATCGGTGATTTGTTAGCCAACCGTTATCTCGATCGAGAGCAGGCCGAAGGAATTTTGATGGGTAGCTTAATCGAAGTTATCTTCGATATTTTGCATTACGAAACCATTGCTAACATTGCTCACAAACCACAGCTTTCATACATTCTAGAAAGTGATTTACTGCAAGAATCTAACGTTCCGGCTATTCTGATGAAACCAGATACAGTGGTAGAAAATGCCATTGCCCAGTTTAAATCCTGGCATGCTAGTGGGTTGATTAAATACTCCCCTCATTTATCACCACAGATTGATGATTTAGATTTGTTACAAGATTTTCTACCTGTCAGAACCTATCAAAAAATCATTTTACTGCTAGAAGAAGATCGAACACTGCGTGATATTGCAGTCAAAATCGATGAAGATGTCAAAATTTTAACTAAATCCCTGCTCGGACTCTGCAAAAAGAATGTGTTGTCCCTGCGCCGCACTACTGACATTGAGCTAAACGAAAAGAGCCTAAGTACCGAAATCAAAGAAGTGGGTGTCACAGACTTCTTTATTGATAGCTCTGCTACCTCAACTTTATGCAGCAGAAAACTAGTTGCCCATATCTCCCAAAACTCTTCGGAGTCTTCGGCGATCCAAAACGTCATGGAAAAAGCTGGACATGAGTACGTGAACCTCAAAGAGTCAACCGAAGCATTTATTGCCTTTTTGAAATGCTCTCCCGATTTAATTTTGTTGGACAATGCTTCGGCAACCTTTAACACCCAAGATTTTTGCGATCGACTAAGGCGGACTTCTAAGTTTAAAAACACTCCAATCGTCATATTGAGCAAGAGTGATAGCTTAATTGATCGACTGCGCAGTAATTCGGTAGACTATGTGACCAAGCCCCTGAGCCAGCAAAAGATTTTTTCGATTATGAATAAATATATTACCCAACAAGCCAGCTAAAACTTAAGACAGATTGCCCTTTGCCAGTCTCGGGTAAAGCGATATATACTGGGTGGTACCTAGACCTTCATCCAGAAATGTATGCCGCTCGATAGTCTGCTTTCCACCCAAGGCATTATGGTAATGCTACTAGCTGCTTATGCAGTGGCTATGTGGATGTTTTTGACCAGTGCCCCCAAAGTTCATACCCTAATGGTCTCCGACTTACAGTCCGCTCGGGATTTGTACGAAGGGGTACTCAATATGTCGGTGGCCGATGTGCCCTTACATTATTATTATGACTATGAGCAGACTATTGGGGCAGCGGGTATTGACCCAATTTATCTGTCGGCACCAGTTGGTAGGGCGGCAGTGCGGGGCAATCGACCTTCGGATGGTTTGTGGTATCAGCTTAAGAAAAATACTCAGCTTCACATCATTACTGGTGCAAGCATGGGCGATCGAGAGCGCGATCGGCACGTGTGTTTTGATCGAGAATGCTTAGAAATGATTTTGATGCGGATCCAAAGTCGAGGTGTGCAGCACAAGATTCGTGGTGAAAAGCCCTTAAACTTTTTGGTAAAAGATTACACAGGCCGCGTGATTGAAGTATCTGAGGTAACAACCTAGTTGGCGCGGATAATTGGACTAACGGGTGGCATTGCCACTGGTAAAAGCACGGTGTCAGACTATTTGGCTCAGCAATACCACTGGCCGGTTTTTGATGCAGATATTTATTCCCGAGTAGCGGTGCTGCCGGGAACTGCTGGTTGGGCAGCGATCACTGATCGCTACGGACCAGAGGTTTTACTGGCAGACCACACCTTAAACCGCGCCAAGCTAGGAGAAATTGCCTTCACCCATGCCAACGAACGCCAATGGCTAGAATCAATCATTCATCCCTTCGTGCGGAAGTGTTTTGCTCAAGATCTATCCGACATTACAGACACCGCAGTAGCGGTGATTCCCTTGTTGTTTGAGGCCAACTTACAAAAAATGGTTAGCGAAGTGTGGGTAGTAACTTGCAGTCTCCAACAACAGCTCGATCGGCTACAAACCCGCAATCGGCTCACTTTAGAGCAAGCTCAGGCCAGAATTAAGAGTCAAATGCCCTTGGCTGCCAAAGTGCGCATGGCAGATGTGGTGCTAGACAACTCTGGCACTACTGCTGATTTGATTGAACAGATCACCGCTAAAGCTTAGGCTTACCTTCTTCCATTTCTTCGAGGTCATCCAGTTCGGCTAAGAGTTCGCTCATTAACTGCGGATCGTTGACCAAGTTTTGGCGGAAGCGCTCCACATTAGCCTGGTTTTTGCTGGCTACAGCATTAACTTCAGGGTATTCTGGCATGAATTCTTCCCAATCTGATGGGGAAGATTTGACCGATACCGAGCCGCTAGTAGCCCCTGATAACCAATGAGACCCCACTTTATCTTTGGTTACGTCCGATAGTTCAGTAAGGATGTTGTCTTCTTCTAACAACCATTCATCCCAATCATCTTCTGATTCCCGCAACAAGTCGATTAGTTCTCGTCTAGGAATGAGTTCCGTCGGTTGCTCGATTGCACCAACGGCGACTGCCGGCTGGGTAACAATTGATTGGGCTACAGATTTGGCCGCAAAAGGATGAGGATCTTCGGAAATCGATCGCACTCCAGCCGATCGCAGGGCTTGGTCAAATTTGTTGGGAATAGCCGCAGCTTCTGATGGATCGAGGGCACTAGTTTGAGCTAAGGCCGCAGCTAAACCGCTCGCGATGCCTGCCCGTGATTCTGGTTTAGGAACAGGTGGAGTCTCGGGTAGTTTTACATGTTCCGATCGATTCTCGTACCAAGAAGCCTGGCGATCGCTTTCTGGAGATTTTTCTGTTTGAGCCGACAATGATTCTAAGTCAGCCGCAGTGATTTCGAAATCATCTTCTGGTTCAAATATCTCCAGATGATCTGGAGCTTTAGCGGCCTGAGATATCGCAGGATGTTCAACAATCTTGGCTACCTGCGGTTCTGGCTGGAATGTCGATGAATTCCCAGAAGTTTGTGCAATCAATGGTTTTGGTTGAGATACCGGCGAATGTTCAGGAGCTAGTATCTCATTGAATTGCTCGGTTCTGGACGGAGCCGAAATTTCTGGGACAGCCTTAGTCAAAATAACTGGTAAAGTCTCGCTGGTTTGAGCACTGATAATTGCTATTGGAGCAGCGACTAAGGAGCTGATAGGTTCGATAGCTGCGCTCGCACCTTCAGTAATCGCAATTAGTTTAATGCTCTCTCGGGGAGCTTCTGGAAGATTCAGAGCCTGTAATAAATCTTGCAGGCTGCGCAATTGTTCACGCACTACCTGAGAAGTCGCGGTAATTTGGTTGGTGTGAAATTCTAATAATTTCTGGGAAGATTTATCACTGAAAAATGCCGGATCTACGGTATTGGTAATTTGGCCATTCAGCAAGTCTACTGTCGTATGCAGGCGACCAGAATTGGCCTTGGTGGTAATTTTTAGCTCTACTAACTGACCCACAACTAGGGAAATCGCATCTTTTAATCGACCTGCTTGCAAGTGCTCGTGAAATTCTTGATTTAAATCCATAGGAATGAACAGCAGCCGCTGTCTACGTTAGATAACTTCATAGCCAAGTTCTGCAAACATCGATCGAACTAATGGCAAACTCAGTCCGATAACATTAGTGTGGCAGCCCTCAATTTTATCGATAAACATACCGCCTACACCTTCCAAGGCAAAGGCTCCGGCACATTTTAGCGGCTCTCCGGTAGACACATAAGCAGCAATCTGCCGATCGGTCACTTGAGCAAAATAAACCTTGGTAACACCACAGCGCACAACAGTTCGCTGCTTTTGAAGATCGATAGTAGCATGGCCGGTATAAATTGCACCGCTCGATCCGCGCATTTTTTGCCAACGCTCGATCGCCGTGTGAGCATTAGGCGGCTTGCCCTGAATTTGACCATCGAACCACAAGATCGAGTCACAGCCTAATACAACACAGTGGTCATAGCGCAATCGATCGGCTACGGTGCTGGCTTTGGCCAAAGCCAAAGCTTCTACTAGTTTTTTGGGATCTGAAATTTGAATGCTGTCTTCATCAAAATCGCTGATTTCAATAATCGGCTCGATGCCGACAGATTTCAAAATCCGGCGGCGGGCAGCCGAGGCCGAGGCCAGTACTAGAGGGGGAAGGTTAGGCGACATTGAAGGAATGAATCATTTCTTCTAAGGTACTTTTCATTCTTGACCATCTTTTGGAAGTGGTGGAAGCATTGCAGGTAAATAGCTTGCCGCGACTGACTACCACGCTAGCTAAGTTATATCGCTGCTGATCACCAGTTTTGACCAAGTATTCTAGGTAATAGTAAGTTTTGCCCTGAACCTCGGCAGATTCTGCATTGGTTAACTCAGCTTGACGACCAGAGCCTGCGGGGGCGATCGCGGTACTACCCAATTTCTGACCAACCTCACTAGGAGTACCTAAGTCTACTAATTTCTTGTTGCCAGGAACTTGGCTAATTACCACGCTAACGCTTTCAGTTGGTTCGATCAGGTCATGATAAATAGTGTCAGCAGCGCTTTTAATCGGCACTTCTACCCAACCATTAGGATACAAAAACTTGTAGCCATCGAGAGTATCAATATGGCCTTTTAAACTGGCAGCAGCAGCCGGAGCGATGGTGATCTGAAGGGCGATCGCCAGGATGATTAAAAGTTTGGCAATTCGTCGAAGCATCTGTAGATTTGTAAATAAATAATTTCTTGAGTTAGTATAAGCTTTTTTGCATGTCTCCACCGCTGGTCTATCATCCCGACTATGTTACACCCTTACCCATGGGGCACCGGTTTCCGATGGCCAAATTTGGAATGCTGCATGATTTGCTGCTGGCCGATGGGGTAGTAAATGCCAAGCGAGTCTATCAGCCAGTAGTACCGCCGCCGATTTGGATTGAGCTGGTGCATACCCCAGAATACGTGCAGTCTTACCGCGATGGCTCGATCGATCCCAAAGCGATGCGGCGAATTGGTTTGCCTTGGAGTCAAGAGCTGGTACATCGAACTGAGATTGCTTTGGGCGGCACGATTTTAGCGGCCAGATTGGCGCTGGAATATGGCATGGCCGGTAATTCTGCCGGTGGTACTCATCATGCTTTCCCTGATTATGGTTCGGGGTTTTGTATTTTTAATGATCTGGCCACGGCAACGAAGGTGTTGATGTCTCAAGGCTTGGTGCGGCGAGTGCTGATTGTAGATTTGGATGTTCATCAAGGAGATGGCACGGCGGTAATCTTTCAAACAGAACCCAATGTGTTCACTTTTTCGATGCACTGTGGGGTCAATTTTCCTGGAACGAAACAACAGAGCGATTTAGATGTACCTTTAACGGAAGGGATGGAAGATGGGGAATACTTACAAACTCTCGATCGGTATCTTCCAGATCTCCTGAAAGATTTTCAGCCAGACCTCGTAGTTTACGATGCCGGAGTCGATCCTCATAGCGGTGATTTATTGGGCAAGTTGGCTTTGACCGATCGAGGTCTGTTCTGTCGGGATATGCAGGTGCTGAGTACCTGTGCCAAAGGCGGCTATCCGGTAGCGTATACGATCGGTGGTGGCTATGGGGCAGATTTGAGGAGCTTGGTCGATCGACATTCGATCGTATTCCGTGCCGCTGCTGAAGTCTACCGTCAATATCGGCTGTAATCCCCTAAAATATATGCCAGATACTACCGAGAAACATTATGCACTGGACTGCTGAAGCCGAAGCCAAACTGAAAGAAATCCCTTTTTTCGTTCGACCTGCTGCCCGCAAAAAGATTGAAAAACTCGCTGAAGAAATGGGCGCAACTGAAATCGATGTAGACATATACTTGCAAGCCAAGAGCAAGTTCGGCTAAACTCCCAGATCCATCAACATCTAACCCAAAAAACTAATGCCTACCAATACAGATCAGCCCCATGTAGATCATCATTGTCTAGGCATCGTCACTGGCAGCATTACCCGCGATAGCTTCGCTTGCGCCAAAGGCAATCGAGAGCAAAGGTTTCAACTGCATTTACCCGATGGCTCCTGCATTAGGGCAGGCAATATTGCCAAAGAGTCTCCTCAAGCTTGTCAGTGGCAAGTATTGCCCCAAACTGCTTCCACTGGCGAAGTAACTTGTTTACAGATCATTGCTGAAATTGTTACCCCAGAACCTGACGGCTGGCAAATTGTCGGCAAAGTTACCCAGGTTGCCAAAAAGAAAAGAACTGCTTTGGTGGCGATCAAGCAAGCCGATGGCTCTGATATTAAAATCACCGTAAGCGACTTCCCGATCGAATTAGTTGATGCCCTAGAATCGGAAAGCGTCACTATCAGCGCTCAGCTAACCAATGGCCGTATCCAAGTCCAAACTGCAACACTTTCTGCGGTTACATTATCTTCGGTCAAGCTGTCTTCGGCAACAGAAGCTGCTGCAATCCAAAAACCCCAAAAACCATTGGTGAGCCTGGATGCCAAACAGTTTGATCGACGCACTCAAGAACTAGCCGAAATTGCTCAAGCAGCGTTGCTGCAAGAAACCGGTCAAGCAGATTGGCAGTTATCTCAACTTACTGTGCGCGATGGCTATGCCGGCACCAGAGGTAATCGACGCTGGGAATGGCTGGCTACCTCCGGCACCAACACCACTCGGGTCATGGTCAACGCTAGCACCAAAGAAGCAGAAGTCGCTTATGAGCAAATAATTCCCGAATTGCCCCTAGCCAGTACACAGCAGGAAAGATTACACGTTACCCCCCTCGGTGCTGCTCGCAGTATTGGTGCTTCTTGTTTTCGGGTAGAAATCGGTCCCTACGAAGTAATTTTAGATGCTGGCACGCGCCCTAAAGGTAGTCAACCATTACCAGAATTTGATCTGATCAAAAATCCAAATCTTATACTGATTACCCACGCCCACCAAGACCATATTGGCGCTCTGCCAGTATTCCATCGCCGATTTGGGGCGACTCCGATGATTTGTAGCTTTGGCACCAAAGAAATTGCTGAGGTAATGCTTACTGATTGTTTGAAGGTACAAGAGCTGAACGAAGATTTTGAGTCGTTATTTGATGAAAGCGATCTCTATGCCACTTTGTTTCATTTACAAACCCAGAAAATTTTAGAAGATTTTTATCCGTTGCCGGGATTAAAAGTGCGGTTTATTCCCGCTGGTCATATTGTAGGAGCCGTTTGTATTTATTTGGAATACGGCGATCGAACACTGCTGTATACCGGTGACTACAATACCACTTCAAGCCGCACCACAGACGGTTTACAGCTAGCCGATCTGCCCCAGGCCGAGATGCTGATTACCGAGTCTACTTATGGTAGCGATGTCCATCCTTCGCGGCGTAGTCAAGAAGGTGAGTTATTGCAGGCGATCGCCGAAATAGTTCAAGCAGGTGGCAATGTGTTGATTCCGGCTTTTGCCCTAGGACGCGCCCAAGAAATAATTTTGGCTATTCGCACCAGCGCTCTGTTTCATAGTCTCAAAATTCCGGTATATGTAGATGGCTTAGTGCGGCCAGTTACCAACGTCTTTCAAGATAATTTGAATTTGCTGCCCAAGGCTGTAGCCAATTTTGCTAAAACCGGCAAAAAAGATCCGTTTTTTGATGCCAGCGCTACGCCCCCAATTATTTGTATCGATAATCCTCGGGAGCGACCTTTGGCTATGGCAAAGCCTTCGGTGATTATTGCTAGTTCGGGGATGATGTCTGGGGGGGCAAGTGTCTACTACGGCAAGATTTTATTGGAGCGGGAAAATGCAGCAGTGTTTATTTCTGGCTATACCGATGAGGAGTCACCAGGAAGGCTATTGCAGGGGTTGGAACCAGGGACAGAAATTGAATTAGATGGTACAAAGCTGACGGTGCGCTGTCAGATTCGCAAGTTTAATTTGTCTGCCCACGCCGATCGGGTGGGTTTAACCCAAGTAATTCATCGGGTAGCTCCCAAGCATTTAATTTTAGTGCATGGTTCACCCTATGCTCTGCGTCAGTTATCAAATGCTGGTGATTTACGCGATCGCTATTGGATTCATATTCCCAAGCTAGGGGATACCATTTCTTTTGGAGTGCCGCCAGAGCATTTATCGATGCAGCAATTGGCTCGGGTCGATGCCCTGCAAGAATTTGAGGTAGAAGTAGAAGCCGAATACGATGGCATGTGGCTACGGGTGCCCGAGCCAGTTTTAGCTGACCCTCGCTGGCAAAGATTAACTACTACGGGTACTTTACAAGCTCAATGGAGCAAAAAGGGGGTCTTGGAGCTACGGGCGGCTAGTGTGGTTCCCCATGACATTGACCCAGCTTTAGTTTCAGAAACCGATTGCTGTGCAGCTTGCCTGTCCTTTAATGGCTCTACTTGCCGAGAAACTAATAGTCCTTTATACGGTAAAAATGTTGATCCCCTAGGTAAATGCCAAGAATTTCAACGACACGTAGCTCTGGTGAATGAGAGTCAATTTTCCACCGCAGAAGATTCGCCAATGCTAGTAAATGATGAAGACAATAATTAGCAACTCTACCGAAATATTTTGGGGGATTCTGACTTTAGCTGCTGGCCTAAGAACATATACTTGTGACTTGGATCACAATAATTTGCGATCTTTCAATCCGCCATCTGCATAAGTTCGATGGCGGTGAATTCTTACAGATATTAGGATTGTTTCTCGATCGCTTTCAAATGAATGTGCTTATATCCGATTTTGATTTCAAACTCATCTCCAGGAGATAAATTTAATGCCTTAGTATAAGCAGCCCCAATCAAAAGCTGTCCATTTTGGTGAACAGTCGCTCTATAACTGGCTTCACGCCCTCTCCGATCAACTTTAGACTCTTCATTCACATTGATGCCAGTAGACTGCAATACCGCATCATAGAACTTAGTAAGGTTCACTTTGACCTTGCCAGATTTGTCTATGGAATAGTATCCACAGCCCTTGGCAGTTTCACTTTTTGATAGATCCGACAACTCTTTGAGCTTCACTTTCAAGGCTTTTCCGGTGAGGGGGATAATTTTTTCTATGGAGGCTTCTTTTGATTTAGCTTTTGAAACTTTTTCTACTGACGCTGTATTTTTTGCCATTGCTGATGTTTTGGATAATGTTTTAGAACTTTGATTTTCAAATTGTATAATGCTTTTGGTATCAACTTTCAAGCTGACAGGAAAAATATTTTCGCAAAAACGCGCCCCAGCTACATTAACGAATAAATCGATATCTATAGTCTGATAATAAACGCTGATAGTTGATAAATCTATTTCGATAGAAAATATAGCATCTAAAAAACTAAGGATGATTGACCATCCAATGCAAAATACCGAGAATCTAATCGATCGAGGTTAAAGTATATTCTGTCATATCAATATTTAGCTCATGTCCTGTTAGCTGCAAAAACTGCCATCATGATACCGAAAATCTTTTTGACTTCTCTTAACGTGAAACTTCTATTTGGCGCAGCTCCTCCTTTACGAAATCGCTGAAATCAAATACCCGCAGCGATGTTCACCATCATTGATCCAATGAGTGCGCTCTACTTGACAGTCAGACAGCGCAGTTTCAAACATTTCTAGTTCGTGGCCACAAACGGTCGGAAAAGAATTGGCTACCTGGGCGATCGCGCAGTTATGCTCTGTAAGAATGAACTTGCCATCATCCACATGAAACTCCGCCATATAACCTTCTTGACGGCGCAGCTCTACTAGCTTGGCTACTCGATCGGGCAAGCTACCATTGCCCAACTGTGCTCGATACTCCAAAGATTTACGCTGCCAATGCTGCTCTAAAATAGCGCTGGCTTGATCGTAGCCCAAATTATGTACCAAAGTATCTAAAAACGAAATTACAAACTGGTCGTACTGATTAGGAAACTGTTCACGTCCCTTAGGACTGAGCTGATAAATATACTGTGGTCGTCCCATGCCTCCAGATACTGACTGGAACACCACTAAACCCTCGGCTTGCAGATCTTTTAAGTGGCGGCGAGTGGCTTGGGGGCTGATAGTTAGCTCCTTGGCTAAGTCTTGAGCAGTAGCCTGTCCCTGCTTTAATAGGTACAGCAGCATATCTTGCTTAGTGGAATGCTCAGTAATCATGAATTTCCTGCGATTTTACTTTGACAACACGCAGGTTGTTAAAGTAGGCTATAATCCATTTTAACAACGTTCTAGTTGCTTTAGTATATATCAAGTCCATCCTCACCACTGCCGCCATGAGTTCTTCAGTTCAAAACGTCATCAACCAGCCTTACAAGTACGGTTTCGTCACTGATATCGAAGCTGATAAAATCCCACGCGGTCTCACCGAAGATACCGTGCGATTGATTTCAGCCAAGAAAGAAGAACCAGAGTTCATGCTGAACTTCCGGCTGCGGGCTTACAAAAAGTGGTTGACCATGACCGAGCCAACTTGGCCTCATGTAGAATATCCCCCGATCGATTACCAACAAATCATTTACTATTCGGCTCCTAAGCAAGCCAAAAAAAAGCTGGGCAGCCTAGATGAAGTAGATCCAATCTTACTAGAGACTTTCGAGAAACTAGGTATCTCCTTAAATGAGCAAAAGCGTTTAGCGAATGTAGCAGTAGACGCTGTATTCGATAGTGTGTCGATCGCTACCACCTTTAAAGAGAAATTAGCCAAGGTAGGTGTGGTTTTCTGCTCGATCTCTGAGGCTCTACACGAATACTCCCACATTATTGAAAAGTACCTGGGTAGCGTGGTGCCGATCGGTGACAACTATTTTGCAGCGTTGAACTCGGCAGTGTTCAGCGATGGCTCGTTTGTATATATCCCTGAAGGGGTAAAATGCCCGATGGACCTGTCTACTTATTTCCGAATTAATAGTGGGGACAGTGGCCAGTTTGAGCGGACGCTGATTATTGCAGAGAAAGGAGCTAGCGTTACTTACCTCGAAGGCTGTACTGCTCCTGCTTTTGATACCAACCAGCTCCATGCGGCAGTGGTAGAACTGGTGGCTTTGGATAATGCCGATATTAAGTACTCCACCGTCCAAAACTGGTTTGCTGGCGATGAGAACGGTAAGGGCGGCATCTACAACTTCGTGACCAAGCGAGGGATTTGCCAAGGGGTGAATTCCAAGATCTCTTGGACTCAGGTAGAAACTGGCTCGGCGATTACTTGGAAGTATCCAAGCTGTGTGTTGATTGGCGATAACTCCGTGGGTGAATTTTACTCTGTGGCTTTGACCAACAATCTGCAACAGGCTGATACTGGCACCAAGATGATCCATGTGGGCAAAAATACCAAGAGCACGATTATCTCCAAGGGGATTTCGGCGGGTAAGTCCAAGAATAGCTATCGGGGTCTGGTGAAAATGAATCCGACGGCCACTGGAGCGCGGAATTATTCTCAGTGTGATTCGATGCTGATTGGCGATCGAGCACAGGCCAATACTTTCCCTTATATTCAGGTGCAAAATCCTTCAGCTCAGGTGGAACATGAGGCTTCGACTTCTAAAATTGGCGAAGATCAGTTGTTTTTCTTCTCACAGCGGGGTATCTCCCAAGAAGATGCCATCTCAATGATGATTAGCGGTTTTTGTAAGGATGTGTTCAACCAGTTGCCCATGGAGTTTGCGGTGGAAGCCGATCGTTTGCTAGCGCTGAAGCTGGAAGGCACTGTAGGTTAAGGATAGGCTATGGCATATAGTAGTTTTACACTAGATGAAGTGGAGTCAAAGTTTGCTTTGAATTTGCAGGCTGGTTGTTTTTTGCCAACGATCGACCCGGTTGCACCTAGTTCAATGCTCCAGCAGTTCTTGGCGATAACTTTGCCCCTAGCCAAAGCCACGGGCTCAGAAAAAGCTCGATCGGAGTTCTTAGTTGCACCAGTGCTGGTGGAACTACAAGCTTTGTTGAATAATACGATTAGTTTGTTCTCCGGGGAGGATTTTACGGTTGATAAGGAGCTGGGCTTAAATGGCATCTGTGACTTTTTAATTAGTCGATCGCCAGTGCAGTTCAAGATCAATGCCCCGGTAATTGCTTTAGTCGAGGCTAAGAAAGGAGTCTTAAAAGACGGTTGGGCACAGTGTATCGCTGAAATGGTTGCAGCTCACAAGTTCAATGTTTCTCATAGTCGATCGATCAATGTGATCTATGGTGTCGTGACCAGTGGCACCAATTGGCAGTTCTTGCAGATGCAAGATAACACCGTCACTATTGATCTTGAAGAATATGGAATTTCGCCGGTCGATCGGCTGTTGGGAATTTTGAAGTGGATGGCCATGGATAGTCAATCAGCAGACAGCAAGGGAGGACAGCAATAATGTTTGCTAGCGAAAATTTTTGGACGGTGGTGGGGGCGATCGCCTCCACAATCAGTGCTCTATCGTCACTTGTGGCAATTTCCTTTGTAGCTGTTCAGCTACGAGCCAATAATCGCATTGCCCAAGCCCAACTGCTCAATGAACTAGAACGAGATATTGCCCGAGATACGGATACCTATTGGGCAATCAGCAGTCGCGGTAAGGAGTCACAGGAAGCTTTGACCGAGACAGAAACAGCCGCTTTGCTGCGCTGTCTCAGTTTCTTTGAACGAGTTAACGTCATTTTAGAGACAGGCGTTTTGAAGATTGACATTATCGATCGAATTTTCGCAGGGCGGTTTTTTGTGTTGCTCAACAATCTGCATGTTCAAAAGATCATGGGACAGCCAGAAATGCAGCCTTACATGCGATCGCTGCAAGATTTACACCATAAATGGTCAAATTATCGCCAAGAGCAAGGACATAGCACCACTGGTTTTGTACTTACAGACAGTAGCTAACTGCTCTGCTCAATTACTATTCACTCTAAAAAATAAAAGTAACTCGTATCACTATGATTAATGCCAACAGCCCCATTATTCTTTCTATTAAAAACCTAACCGCCGAAGTGGCTGGTACCCAGATCCTCAATGGCTTAAACCTAGAGATTAAAGCCGGAGAAATTCATGCCATTATGGGGCCTAATGGTTCTGGGAAAAGCACTCTCTCCAAAGTTCTTGCTGGCCACCCCGCCTACACCGTTACCGGTGGCGAAGTAACTTTTCAAGGCCAAAATCTGTTTGATCTAGAACCCGAAGAGCGAGCCAGATCAGGCGTTTTCTTGGCTTTTCAATATCCTTTAGAAATCCCTGGGGTCAGCAACTTAGACTTTTTGCGGGTAGCCTACAACTCTCGCCAGAAGCATCAAGGTAAAGAAGAGCTAGATGCTTTTGATTTTGATGAATTGGTGCAAGAGCGATTAGATATTGTGAAAATGAACCCAGCTTTCTTGAGCCGCAGCGTGAATGAAGGTTTTTCTGGGGGTGAAAAGAAGCGCAATGAGATCTTGCAAATGGCTCTTTTAGAACCAACTTTGGCAATCTTAGATGAAACAGATTCTGGCTTGGATATTGATGCACTCAAAATTGTTGCTAATGGTGTAAATCAATTAGCTAATGCCCATAACTGTATGTTAGTAATCACCCACTACCAAAGATTGTTGGAATATATCGTTCCTGACTTTGTACATGTAATGGCACATGGTCAAATTATTACTAGCGGCGGCAAAGAGTTAGCGCTGGAACTAGAAGCCAAGGGCTATGACTGGATCGAAACTGCTGCTGCCTAGTAAACCACCTGTAGGGTGGGCAGTGCCCACCGTCTTTGTCGATTCCGAAACAATCAATGGTTTCTGATGCTTCTGAAGTTATCCATAATATCCTTTGAAATCAATAGGGTGAGCGCTGCCCACCCTACAAATACATTTATGCTAATTGCTAATTGAAACTTTATGACTATTACTATTCCTAACCGTGACAACTACTTAGCTAAACTACTAACCACTGTTAGCAAACAAGCTACCGCTGATTGGTTGATAGCGCTGCGCAATCAATCCACTGCTTTTTTGCAAGAAGAAACTATTCCCAACGCCAAAGATGAAGAATGGCGCTTTACTAGCCTCAAAGGCTTATTGGCACAAGATTTTGCTCTGCCCAGCGGTAAGGCTCCGGCAGATTTACAGCCAGTTCCAGGACGCTTAGTGTTTGTGGATGGAGTCTATGCTCCGCAGTTATCTCAGCCTGCCAAGTCTGCTGGTTTGTTTGTAGGAGATTTGAGTGCGGCGATCGAACAAAAACCCACTATCACTGAATATCTGGGCAAGCAGCCCGGTGGCGAAGAAATCTTCACAGCCCTAAATACTAGTGGCTTTAATGATGCAGCAGTGATTTGGGTAGAAGGCGATATCGCAGAACCAGTTCATTTATTGTTTTTTGGCACCGGAGCTAGCAGCATCAATCAGCCTCGGGTGTTAGTGGTGGCTGCAAAAAATAGCCGATCGACCATTATTGAAGAATATGTTTCTAGCAACGGCATCCAGTTCACCAATTCTGTCACCGAAATTTCGGTAGCACCCAATGCTTGCGTTAATCACATTCGTCTCCAAGAAGAAAGCCCAGAAGCATTTCACATCGGCAAAACCGCAATTTCCCAAGCTCAAGATAGTCAATATCATGGCTATGCAATTAACCTAGGCGGTAAACTAGCTCGTCATCATTGGGAAATGTACCAAACTGGTAAACAGACAGACACTACTTTAAACGGTCTAGATTTGATCGCTGGTGAACAAGTTGCCGATACCCACAGCAAAATAGCTCTCAATCATCCCCATGGCCAAACTAATCAACTCCATAAATCTGTAGTGACAGGTAAAGCCCATGCTATATTTTCGGGTAAAGTGCTGGTGCCTCAAGGAGCGCAACAGACCAATGCCGCTCAATTAAGTCGCACGTTGTTGCTATCACCCAAAGCCCGTGTCGATACTAAGCCTCAATTAGAGATCACCGCCGATGACGTGAAATGTTCTCACGGTGCTACTGTCAGTCAGTTATCTGATGATGAGCTATTTTATCTCCAAAGTCGTGGTTTGGGCATCGACATTTCTCGTACCCTGTTGGTGAATGCCTTCGCGATCGAAGTCATTGAAAACCTGCCGGTGCTGGCCATCCGCGATCGATTGATCTCAGCCGTGCGAAACTTTCAACTTTAACTCCTCCAAGCATCACTCCTTAAAACATCACCTCTTCAAAATCATGATAGCTACCTCAACTCCTGTTCAAACACTGAGCCTTGCCGACAAAGTTCGCGCCGATTTTCCGATTTTGACCCAAAAAGTCCACGATCGACCGTTGGTTTATCTCGACAGCGCCGCTACTTCTCAAAAACCCCAAGTAGTAATCGATGCTTTAAGTGACTATTATCAGCGCTACAACTCCAACGTCCACCGGGGAGTCCATACCCTTAGCGGCTTGGCCACAGATGCCTATGAGGCCGCACGCCAAAAAGTAGCAAAGTTTGTGAATGCAGCAGATGAGCGAGAAATTATTTATACCCGTAACGCTACAGAAGCAATTAATTTGGTGGCTTATAGTTGGGGTCTGGGCAATTTACAAGCTGGTGATGAAGTGATCCTCACCAAGATGGAACACCATAGTAACTTGGTGCCTTGGCAGCTAGTTGCCCAAAAAACCGGCGCGGTTTTGAAATTTGTTGATCTATCAGCCGACGAAAACTTTGATTTGGCGCACTACAAGTCTCTGCTATCTGCCAAAACCAAGCTGGTTTCGGTAGTCCACGTTTCTAATACTCTCGGTAGCGTTACCCCAGTAAAAGAAGTCATCGCACTCGCCCATGCCCAAGGTACAAAGGTATTGATCGATGCCTGCCAGAGTGCGCCCCACATGCCTTTAGATGTGCAAGATATGGACTGTGACTGGCTGGTGGCTTCGGGTCATAAGATGTGCGCGCCCACCGGGATTGGATTTCTGTATGGCAAGTTGGAATTGATGCGATCGATGCAGCCCTTTTTTGGTGGCGGTGAAATGATTGCTGACGTGTTTTTTGATCACTCTACTTACGCTGATCTACCTCATAAATTTGAAGCTGGTACACCTTCGATCGGCGAAGCAATTGCCTTGGGTGCAGCGATCGACTATCTCACTAATATTGGAATGGCCGAGATTCATGCTTATGAACAAGAGCTATCGGTTTATTTATATCAACAGTTAGCCAAGATTCCTCAGATTAGAACCTATGGTCCGAAGTCTCACCGGGCAGCGTTGGCAGCTTTTACCGCAGGCGAAGTTCATCCTCATGATTTATCTACCATGTTAGATCAGTCAGGAATTGCAATTCGAGCCGGACACCATTGCACTCAGCCACTGCATCGAGAATTGAAGGCACAGTCTACAGCTAGAGCTAGCCTGTATTTCTACAACACCAAGGCTGAGATTGATCAGTTTATAGTGGCTTTAAAGGAATCGATCGACTTTTTTGCAGAGATCTTTGCATAATTCAAAAATGTCTCTACCTCCAACCTCTCTAACTCCAATCTCTTTACCACCAATCTCTTTACCTCCTTGGCGATCAATTATTACTGGCGCACTCCATCGTAACCGCAGCCTCCCAGCTTCTCGTTACTTACAGCTAGCCACCGTTGACCACCGAGGCCGACCGGCCAATCGCACAGTGGTCTTTCGAGGCTGGCGCGATCCAGAGAGTCAACTACAGTTTGTGACTGACGGTCGATCGGCTCTGCGAGAGTCTGCTGGAACCAACAAAGCTAGAGAAATTGCCAATAATCCTTGGGCTGAGGTTTGCTGGTATTTTTCTAAAACCCGCGAACAGTTTCGGATTGCTGGCAAGCTGCGACTCATTGATGCTCAGAGCGCTGATTGTCAATCAGAGCGCCAAGCAGCCTGGACTCAAATGTCAGATGCTGGAAAAGTGCAGTTTTATTGGCCGTTGCCGGGAGCCACGCGGACGAAGGAAGATTTTGGTGAGCAGGAGCTAACGCTGGAACCAGCAGCCGAATTTTGTTTACTGTTGCTCAGTCCAGTGATGGTTGATCGATTGGAGCTGCGGGGTAATCCGCAATCTCGATCGCGCTATTGCTTACTTGATAATCAAGAGTGGTCGATCGAATCTATTAATCCCTAGCAAGTTTTTCTAAATCCACTGTTTTTACTAAAATCTATTTCTATTAGAATCTATTTCCATTAGAATGTTTGGCAACAATCTGCTTTTTCTACCATGTTCGATCTGCTTGCTTCTGGTGTTGCCAACGAATGGCTGCAAACTAATAAAGTTTTGCCTGCTAAATACGATCCTGTGCCGATCGTCAGTACCTGGCAAGGATTGCCCCTATTAAACCCACCTCTAGCCGCTGATCTACCTCTGCAAAAAGCGATCGATCAATATCTAATTGGCCTCAAAGCCATGGGGTTAAACCCATTGCAACAAGGCATCTGGCTTCAGACTGACAGCGTTTCCTTAGTCAACCAGCAAGCCGGTGTTCCACTGCCCGCTGCCTCCCTCACCAAAAGCGCTACTACCCTTGCAGCCCTAAAAACCTGGGGTTTCGCCAAAAGATTTGATACTAAGATTGCCAAGCTACCGGGCAGCAAAATTCAGGGTGATACATTAGTCGGTGATTTAGTAATTGAGGGAGCTGGAGATCCTTTATTTGTGTGGGAAGATGCCCAAGCTTTAGCTTATACCCTAAATAAAATGGGGATCAAACAAATTAGTGGCAACCTGCAAATTGTTGGTAACTTTGCCATGAACTATCAGCGCGATCCGCAAAAAGCGGGGGAGTTGCTCAAGCAAGGACTCAGCGGTGCGACATTGGCGCAGAGTTTGACTGCGGCACAGCTTAAAGATGTAAATGTCATTCAATCTCAAACCAAAAAATTGGCCAAAGAACTGGTTGGCCTGGGCAACTTTCAAGTCAAAATTGCTGGTGCTGTCTTGGTGACAGCGGATCCGCCCCAAAATGCGGAGGTAATCATTCAACATCGATCGCTGCCATTGCCAGACATCATTCGCGAAATGAATATTTACAGTAATAACGAAATAGCTCAAATGCTGGCAGACAGCGTAGGTGGACACGAGCAAGTGATGGAGACAGCAGCCAATGCTGCCGAATTTACACTTGGTGAAATCCAGCTCATAAACGGCTCAGGGCTTGGGATGCAAAACCAGATTACTCCCCATGCCGTCAGCCAGATTTTCCGAGCTATTCACCGTTTAGCCAGACCTAAAAACCTCACAGTGGCTGACCTGTTTCCGGCATCTGGCACTGATTCTAAAGGCAGCATGTTAGATCGAAAAATGCCCATTGGCACCACAGTCAAGACTGGAACCCTAAATGAAGTGAGTGCTTTAACCGGTGCATTGCCAACCCGCGATCGGGGGTTAGTATGGTTTACAATTATTAACCGTGGTACCCAAATTCCGCAGTTACGTCAACAGCAAGATCGACTTTTACAAACGTTGCAAACCAATTGGGGACAGCCGGCTTCACCGTGGGGAATTGCCCGCCATAACCTAGCTCCTCCTTACTTGGGAGACCCAGGACGCAACGAAATCATTGTGAGTAAGCCCAATTGAACAATACGGCGAACAATCTTGACTGCTCTGATTTAACCAACCTCATATCGGAATATCATCACCACATGACTTCGCTCACCACCTCAGACAATGTTGATGAACTAAATCAAAAAGCCCTGGCTACCCTTGCTCGGTCGATCACTGTTTCCCAAGGGCGCTTTGCTTTGACGTTAGTGCGCTGTAACTATACAGCCCTACGTCATCGGCTAGCTCAGCAGATTAAAGTGACTTGTCCGGTGCAAATTCAAGAGCTGACTTTACCCCGAAGCCCCAATAATTTGTGGCAGCCCATGGCCAATGCCACTGCCCATCAAAAACAGCGGGCATTAATGGTGTATGGGCTAGAAGATGTAGAAAATTTGGCAGAATTGCTGACAGATCTAGAAGCGAATCAGGGTGAATTGAGTGGTCGTTGCCAAATGCCAGTAGTGCTATGGCTAACAGAAGATTCTTTGAGTATGTTGGTAAAATTAGCACCGGGATTGTATGCCAGTACCATTACTGCCATCACCTTGCGTGCCAGTGCCACGGAGTTAGATGTGCTGTGGCGAGAGTCTTCTGATCGATTATTTGCTGACTTGCTCGATCGAGGAGTAGAGCATTTTGTCCCGAATGAAGACATCGGCTTCTGTGAACAGTCCAAAATTCGGCGAGAACTACAGGCTGCCACCAGAGATCTTAAAAACTCCGGCACTTTGCCTTCGGCTTTGGCTGCTACTTGGCAATTTATTTTGGGGCGAGATGAAGATAAAAAAAAGAATATGGGTGAGGCTCTAGTTCGCTACCAAAAAAGTCTGAATATTTGGGAGCAACTGCAAAGCCAGACAATTAATGGCGATCTGCAATCTTTTACCATCAATAGCCTCCAAGCTCGTTGGGCTTTGGTGAAATTGCACATGGGGCAATGTTACTATCAGCAGTCTCTGATGGCCGGCTCAGTGGGGCATCCAAACCTCCAACTGGCTAAAGATACTTTTTTAGCCGTAGTGCGAATTTTTGCTCGTCAACAGCGCTTTGAGTTGTGCTGGCAGGTAATGAATTTAGCTGGTAAAACACTTTGTGCTTTGGGGCACTGGTTAGAATTAGAAAATATTGCCAACGCGGTGCTCAGTGAAGAAGGAGTAGAAGAGCTACCCTTAAATCAGGCTCAAGCCTATGGCTTTTTGGCTGAGATTGCTCTCCATTACAGCGATTTTGAGCGAGCCTTAGAACAGGCCAATCTGGCGTTAGAATTGTCCCAAGCTGCCGCAGAACCAGCTAGCTCATGCGACAATTCGGCGGGTATCGCTCGCTATTTGTTGCAAATAGCTAAAGTCGAAGCCAGATCTCACAGCTTTTCAGGAGCTTTAGAAAAACTAGAAAAAGCTCAGTCGATGGTAGAAATTGAATCTGACCTTCAGCTTTATTTAGATATTAAGCAAGAGCTGCGATTGCTTTTTTATCATACTGGCCAGTTTTGGGAATCTTTCCAGATCAAGCAGCAGCAACAAATTTTACGTTACGAAAAAGGTCTTTCGGCATTTGTCGGCAACGCCGCTGCTCAAAAAAAACTGGCAGATATTTCTACGATCGGTCGCGAAGAAGATGTTTCTATTTTGATCGATCGATTTAGCAGCGATCAAAAATTAGTAGTGCTCCATGGCGAGAATGGTATTGGCAAGGGTTGTTTACTGGAGTGCGGTGTAATTCCAAGATTACAGCGGCTCAAGATTGACCAGTGCTCAGTGGTAGTGGCCTTTCAGAAAAACTATGGCGACTGGCGCACTATGTTGTTAAAAAGCATTCTACAAGCTAGTGGCAGACCAGTGATTCCAGGAGTGGCCACCGTAGATGCAATCCAGGAAGAGTTATTTATCAATGTTCAGAGTAATCTTTGCACCATTTTGATATTTGATCGGTTTGAAGAGTTTTTCTTGGCAGTGCCAGATGTGATCGTCAGGCAAGAGTTTTTCTTGTTTTTCCGAGAATGTCTAGCGATGCCTCAAGTAAAAGTTTGCATTGTCATTTGTCAAGAAAATCTCCACCAGCTTTTAGAATTTGAGCAGTTTGGTGATTTGAGCATGATTGGTAACAATATCTTAGATCGTCAGTGGCGTTACCAGTTAAGAAATCTGAGTTTAGAGCAGGCTCGGACTACGGTCGATCGAGTAACTGGCAACTGTCGTTACTATTTAGAACCAGCTTTATCTCAGCAGCTCGTCCAAGATCTGGCCGATGGGCATGGTGAAATTTCCCCCTTACAGCTACAGGTCGTCGGTGCCCAGTTGCAAAACGAAAATGTGCGTACCATGGGACAGTATCTTCAGCTCAGTAGTCAACCCCAGCAATATTTGATGGAAAGAGCTTTGGATGAAGCAATCCGTGATTGTGGTCGCGAAAATCATGCGGCGGTAATCAATGCTCTCTACCTGTTGACCGATGTGCAGGGGCAACGACCCGAACGTTCTTTTTCGCAACTATTACCAGCTACTGTGGATTTACCTCCTACTCCCCAGCGATATTCTTCTGCGTCTCACCATAATAATCACTATGCTCAGCTACTGCTACTGTTAAATATCTTGGTAGGCTCTGGCTTAGTTTTTTGTACCAAGTGTGAGCCAGAAAATCGCTATCAGCTAGTTCATAGTAGTTTAATTGAAAAAATTCAGGCTTATTACACCAGTAGCTTAGTACCTGAAAGTCGAACAGCTAATCCCCGCGTCAAGAATCTTCAATCTGGCACTCGTCAAATGTGGCAGAATATTGTACAGATGTGTATGCCCCTGGCTTATCGCTTCACAGCTCGTTTTTATGGCTGGCGTAAAAATAAAAATATCGATGTTCCTGATCGGTATACTCTGACTGGCAAAAAGTCCTCTTAAAGCAACACAACTATGGCTGAAGTGCGTCTGGTAGAAGTTAGTCGCCAATTTCAACAGCAACTGGCAATTGATAGAATTTCGTTACAGATTCCTGATGGAGAGTTTTGGGTATTAGTGGGTGGCTCCGGCTGTGGAAAATCTACCATCTTACGCGGCATCGCAGGGCTAGAAAATTTTAGTAGTGGTCAAGTATATATAGGTGATCGACTGGTCAATGATGTGCCCGCTCGCGATCGGGATGTAGCCATGGTGTTCCAAAACTATGCCCTCTATCCCCACATGACCGTTGCCGAAAATTTGGCTTTTGGCTTAAAGATGCGCCAAGCCAAACCAGAATTTATTCGAGAACAAGTTCCTAAAGCCGCCGAGATGCTAGGAATTAGTCATTTGTTGAATCGTTTTCCCCGCCAACTTTCTGGTGGTCAACAACAGCGGGTAGCGCTGGGTCGGGCGATCGTCCGCAATCCCCAGGTATTTTTGCTAGATGAACCGCTTTCTAATTTAGATGCTCAGTTGCGAGATGAAACTCGGGCGGAGTTGAAGCAGTTACATCAGCGAGTGGGAATTACCACTATTTATGTGACCCATGATCAGCTAGAAGCCATGACTCTAGCGGATAAAATTGTGGTGTTAGGAGAAGGTAAAATCCAGCAAATTGGCAGTCCTGCGGATATTTATGATCAGCCCTGCAATCGTTTGGTGGCAAGTTTTATGGGCAATCCACCGATGAATATTTGGCCGGGAGTATATCAACCAGATGGTTGGCAGGTGGGTGATCAGGTAATTCCAGCGACCGGTAATTGTGCGGTGGGTCAGGGCTGTGATTTGGGGCTACGACCTGAAAAGATTTCTTTGGAGCCATTGCCCAGCAGTGTATCACTATCAGTAGATGTGATATTGGTGGAACCTTTGGGGCGAGAGACTTTGGTAAAAGCTCAGATTCAGGGGAGTAATATTGAAATCGATCTAATTGCGGCTCCGGGCTGGATGGGCAAGCCAGGACTGAGTTTCCCGATCTATTTTCACTCAGCCGATCTGTACTTCTTTGACCCCATTACTGGCGATCGACTATCTCGATCTGGTTAGAGCACAAAATTTGGCCAAAATTTCTAGCCACTGGCTGCTTCCCACCTGTCCAAAAATCTTTGTACAATAGAAACCGAATTACTTTAATTGCCCCAATGGATGCCTTTACCCCCGACCCACCAGCTTGGACAGAAACAGCAACCCACGCTCACACTTTTGCTTGTCCGCAGTGTGGCGCTATTGAAAAAGAAGCCCAATCTGTGTGGGTAAACCGTTTTGCCCCAGTCTCTACCGAAGAACGTCGCCGCAAGTGGCAAGAATTTTATCAGTGTAGTTGCAGCAAAGTTTGGTGGGGCTGGAGCAACGATCGACCACCCAATGAGTTTGCCGATCGCCGGAAGTCGGGCGACGATGACGATCAGGATATTTTTTTGGGATATTTTTAGGAAAACGCCATGCAGTGGGAAGAAATTGTGGGGAGCTGGGTCTATCTACCCAGATCTCCAAGGGCAATCATCCATTTTTTAGGTGGGGCTTTTGTGGCGACGGCACCACAGATTACCTATAGGTTGTTGTTAGAAGATTTGGCACAGCAGGGCTATGGAATCATTGCTACGCCGTTTTTTAATACCTTCGATCACTACGCCATTACCGATGGAGTCCATCGCAGTTTTGAGCGGGTGTTAGCAAGATTACCTCGATCGATCGCTAGTTTGCCTATTTACGGCGTGGGTCATAGTATGGGGTGCAAAGTACATTTATTGCTGTGTAGTCAATATGACGTGCAGCGAGATGGCAATATTTTTATTGCTTTTAATAATTTCTCGGCTCGAGATTCGGTGCCGTTGTTGAATCAAATGCCCAGTGAGTTTGGGGTAGAGTTTGCACCAGATCCGGCTAAGACGTTGGACTTGATTGATCGCAGTTACAACGTAGAGCGGAATTTAATTGTGAAGTTCCGCGATGATAACATCGATCAATCCTACACTCTAGAAAAGCTATTAAAGCCTTTGTTTCCTGACATGGTAAAGCTCCAGATGATGAATGGCAACCATCTCACGCCCCTAGGTCAAGATGTGCCCTGGCAAGTTGGCGCAACTTTTACGCCTTTGGATGCGATTGGGCAGTGGTTTAAACAAGAGATATATCGTGACCTAAATAACCTCAAACGTGAGATGCAGCGCTGGTTAGCTCCTGGGTATTGAGCGCGGCCAGCGGGCTTTTTGTCCGCAATTACCCGAATAGATGTATTACAATAACCTTGCAACGATTGTGGTGAGGAGTCGATCGTAATCAATAGACTGTGAAAATTTGATGGAGAGCAGCGATGGCGAAGAATTTGGTAATAGTGGAGTCTCCGACTAAATGTGGCACGGTGCGCAAGATCTTGGGTAGTCAATACGAGGTTAAAGCTTCTTTTGGTCATATTGCTCAGCTTACCAAAAGTGGCGAAAGCAACACCGGCATTAGAATTGAAGGAGACAAAGTACTTTGTGACTACGAGCCTAACGGCGATCGAGGTCGGGCTACTTTAGCTGAGCTGAAAAAAGCCGTCAAAGATGCTCAAATGGTTTACTTAGCTACCGACGAAGACCGAGAAGGCGAAGGGATTAGCTCTAATTTATTACTGCTTTTAGGATTAAAAAAAGGTCAATATCGCCGTGTGACCTATGGCGAAATCACTCCCACTGCTATTCAAAAAGCCTTTGCTCAGGCCAGGGATACCCTTGATTGGGATTTGGTGGGGGCACAGCGAGCCCGTCAGTGTCTGGATAAATTTGTGGGTTTCAAAGTATCACCGTTGCTTTGGCAGTTGCCCAATGTGGGTAAAAGCGCTGGTCGAGTACAATCTTGCGCTTTGCGGCTGGTCTGTGAATTAGAGGAAAAAATTCAGGCTTTTAAGCCCGAAGACTATTGGTCGCTGACTGCCGAATATGAGGAAGGATTTACGGCTCATTATTTTGGGCAAATTAATGATGCGGCAGAGAGTTCTAGCCGCAATAGTCTCTCTACAGAAACTAGTGATGATGCCGTTGATACCAGGGAAGTAAAAAAGCCTGAATCTAAGCGAGTTAATAGTCAGGTGGAAGCCGATCAAATTATCCAGATATCTCAAGCTAGCATTCACAAAATAGTGGAATACAGCGGCAAAAAGACCAGCAAAAATCCACCGCCACCCTTAATTACCAGCTCCTTGCAAAAAATCGCTGGAGTGCGACATGGCATAAATGCCAAACGAGTTATGGAAGTTGCTCAGAAACTCTATGAGCGGGGCTTGATTACCTATATGCGGACAGATTCTGTAATGCTTTCGGCAGATTTTGCGGCTCAGGCTAGAGAATGGTTACTAGGATTTAAACCCGCCGCTGTACCTGTTAAACCAATCGCACACCGGAATAAAAAAGGCGCACAAGAAGCCCATGAAGCCATTCGACCCACCAATGTAGCCAGCACTCCCAAAGCGATTCAGGGTGATTTGAGTGACGAAGAATACAAGATTTATGCTTTGATTTGGCGCAGAGCGATAGCTAGCTTATGTAGTCCAGCGATTTTGGATAAAACCCATGTAGTTATTCAATCTGGTGAAATTCTCTGGGAAGCCAGAGGTAGCATTCTACTAGAGGCTGGCTATACCTGGTGTTGGGACGATATTAGCAAAGATAGTCAACTGCCGATCTTAAAAAGAGGTCAACAGGTACAGCCATTAAAAATAGAGGCCGAAAAGAAACAAACTAAGCCACCAGCCAGATTCACTGAGCCAACATTAATCGAGAAACTAGAAAAACTAGGAGTCGGTAGACCTAGTACTTATGCAGGAATTATGACTACTCTGCGGGATGGGGGCTATGTGGATTTTCGAGGTGAGAGTAATAAGCCAAAAGTTCTCTGGGCTACCGATTTGGGGATTGAGACTGATCGAGTACTGGCCAAAATATTTCCTAAAATCCAGGAGCCAAAGTTTACGGCGGCGATGGAAGAAGATTTGGACTCGATCGCCAAAGGTGAAAAAGATTGGCAGAAGTATTTCATCGGCTGGAATCAAGATATTCTGACTCCAGCTTTGGCTAATGCCAAGACTGCGATGAATTTGCGAGATACCATATCAGCTAGAGCCATCGCAGAACTATTGGAGGTTACAGAATATCCTTGTCCATCTTGTAATCAGCCCTTGAGCAAGTATTCTCATGTAAATCAACAGGGAGTGCAGAAAACTAAGTTGCTCTGTGCAAAGAAGCCTAAAGTAAAATGCCAAAAGGTCATTTACTACGAAACTAGTCGTGGCTATTGGAACCCGGATAGCAATGAAAATTTAGGGGAGAATTTAGAGTGTTCTAAAATTCCTTGTCCTGAATGTCTAAAATTAATGGTGCAGGTGCCCAAAAAATCTGGGGGCTGGTTTTTGAAGTGTCAAAGCTGTAAAGATTCGGTAATGTTTTTGAATCAGGGGACTGGTGAATGGTTTGCACCTCAAAAACAGACGCATAAAAAAACTCTAGCCAAAAGTAAATCTGTGCCGGGTGAGAAAAAGACTCCGGCTAAAAAGAAATCTGTGAGTAAATCTACTCGGGGCAAAAAGAAATAGTTGCTGGCTACAACACTCGATTTTTTGATATTCTGCCAGGGCACAATCTATTTTTTCTGCGCCCAATCTTTGCCTAGTTTGATTGTGATATCAGAATAAATATCACCAGAAGTCCCGACTTCTACATCACCTAAGCTGAGCTTTTCCTTAAGAACATCACCATTAATCGAGCCACCATGTTGAATGATGATCTTGGTAGTATCCAGATTTTCCTTCAAACTCTTGACATTAGTATCTAGATGGACATTTTTGTATCCTTCTTTTTCTAAGCGCCTTACAAAACGCTGAGCAGCATCAGGATAGTAGCCAGTGTCTTGCACCTTAATCCGCAGATGACTAGGCTCGATCGGAGTATTGTCAACTTCTCCGTGGTCAAAGTATTGTGCCATCATATTTTTGATGCCATTTTCGCTGGGTAGCCAATAGCTAGTACCATGCTTACCATCGCCGTTATAGTCTCCTGGCAGCATCAAAGTTTGCACTTTGCCCTTGCCATGACTAGAAGCAAAGCCACCGAGAGCAATGATTTCTTCTACCGTTAAATTGGTATCTACATGGCTCTTGACGATCGACATCAAGCCAGGAATCTTGGCTACAGTGATCGGGTTTACCCACTGCTCAATCATCGATCGCAGTACTGTTTGCTGGCGCTGCATTCTGCCCACATCACCATTGGCATCTTTGCGGAAACGCATTAAGCCCAACAGCTTATTGCCATTTAGACGCTGCTTACCAGCTTTTAGATTGATATAAAAATGCTGAGCATCATCTTGATATTTAATATCTTTGGGCACCACTACATCTAAGCCACCCATCTCATCAATCAGCTTTTCAACCCCGAAGTTGTTCATGCGGATATATCGATCAATCTCTACCCCCTGTAGAGTATTGCTGACAACCTTTGCAGCCTGAGCTACCCCGCCCTCTTGATCGATCGCATTGATTTTCACATTGCGACCATTAAATTCTACTTTGGTATCGCGCTGAATGCCTAAAACCACCATGCGCTTACTGGCCGGGTCAAACCGAATGAGCATCATTGTGTCTGACAAGCCCTGTAAGGAATCAGATTCGGCATCATAGCCCGCCTTACGGCGCTCATTGCCCTCGCCATTACGGATATCAGAAAGATTAGTTTTAATCCCCAACAGCAGAATATTTACTGGCTTAGTAACTTCTGGTACTTGTAACGTGCCTCGCGCAAAAGAATTGCCCTTACGAAAAACGCTCAGTTCGGCGGCACTCAAGAGACGCTGCTGCAAGGGTGTACTAGAAAGAGAAGCTGCTACCATTGCCCCACTTACTGCGGACAATAGACCCACCCCTGTTAGCCCCAACCACAGCCAAGATAAAGGCCGATGCTTCCTGGTGGGTTTGCGACGTAATTTTTCGGTGGCAAAATTGCTCGGCAGTCGTCTGACGCTATCTGTTTTTCTGACTTCCACTAAATATCCTCATGGATCACTCTAAAAGTTATTATGCCCAGAAACCACGAAAACTAATCTGGATACCAGAACATACCTTTGATGCCCTCTGGGTCTTCCACAAAGCCCATACCGTCGTAAAATCCTACCACATGTGAGTCGGCAAATAGCGTAATATTGCTGATGTCTTCGCTGCGAATCTTTTTTATCAGGTATTTCATTAGCGCTTTGCCCATTTTTTTACCCTGAAAATCGGGATGTACTACCACATCCCAAATGGTGGCATTAAAGGCTCCGTCAGAAGTTGCTCGGGCAAAGCCAATCATCCGACGGGTTTTGCCCCGGATCTCCCACATAGAAACTACCAAAAAGCTGTTTTGCAGCGCCTTGCGCAACTTGCGTAAAGGACGGCGCGCCCAGCCCACGGCATCACAAAGCTCCTCTAGTTCATAGAGGTCTAGATCACGATTGAGGCTCAGGAGAATCGGGTTCTTGCCCGGAGGGTCGAAGCCCACTGTCTGAATCGACACCATGGCGCTACTGGCTTGAGGCGCTGCACTACTACTCTCGGCGACACTAAACAGACTTTTCCAGAAAACCATGGAGTACTAACAAACCAAAAAAAGTGATAATGACTGAAGTCAGAACTCTGCATCTGAGTTTCGCAAAACTTCTTGCAGAATCATAACATTTTACACCTGTGGAAACAGGGAATTTTTGTGGGTAATCAGCACTACTTTTCAGCAATTTATGGCCATCAGGCGGCGATCGAGCTACTCACTCAAGCTGTGGAGCTACAGCGGCTGGCTCCGGCCTACTTGTTTAATGGGCCAGCAGGCATTGGTAAAGCCCTGGTTGCCCGCTGCTGGATAGAGATGCAGCTCTGCGCCCACCTAGATAACTCCGAGAAAATCGCGGCGAATCAGCAAAAAATCCGCCAGGGCAATCACCCTGATGTGCTCTGGATTGCTCCTACCTATACCCATCAAGGCAAAATGCTTTCTGCCAGCGAGGCTGCCGCCGCCGGAATTAAAAAGAAAGCACCACCCCAAATTCGGATTGATCAAATCCGCCAAATCACCCAATTTCTCTCTCAGCCACCGCTAGTTGCCGATCGAGCAATTGTGGTTATTGAACAGGCCGAGACTATGGCGGAAGGCGCAGCCAATGCCTTATTGAAAACTTTAGAAGAACCAGGAGCCGCGACTTTAATTTTGCTTACCGATAACATGGCTTTACTGCTGCCCACCTTAGTTTCTCGCTGTCAGCGGATTCCTTTTCGACGACTGAGCAGCACAAATTTAACTAAGATTTTGACTGATTTGGAACGCAGCGATATTCTACAAGACGAAACCTTGATTGCTTTAGCGCAGGGCAGCCCCGGACAGTCGATCGAACTAGGCGAAAATTTAGCCACCATTGATAGTGAAATCAAGGCGGCTTTATTAAAACCAATCAGCAATATTGCGGTGGCTTTAGAGTTGGCTAAAACGATCGATAAAGAAGTAGATAGTTTTAGCCAATTAGCGCTGTTAGAGTATCTGCAGTTTCATTACTGGCAGCAACGCCAAGATGCCCAACTGGTAGGGGCGATCGAAACCAGTCGTCGCCAACTCCTATCTTATGTCCAACCGCGTTTGGTCTGGGAATGCTTGCTGCTGGCGATTAGCGAGAAAAAAAGTTAGTGCGGCGGGGAGATTGCTTATGCAGGCAGCGCTCTAGCAACTGCATTCGGTATAACTGCTGAAAACGCTGAGGGTTTAAAACCACTTTGAACTTGGGATGAAACAATGGCTGATTGAGAAATGGCCAGAGCGGAAATTGTAGCTTAGTTGCTTTATCGAGTTCCATAAAGAATCAAGGGGATTGTAATTTTAGACAGGGGCTGGTTAAATGGGCTGCCCCAGGTCACGGAAGAATAATGTCTCTTGCAACGAGTGACCCAGATCGCAATCTCAATAAAAACAATGTGCCATGGATCGATCGATTGAAACATCCGCCATTTCTTGTATTCAGTATTTTTTTAGCCGCAAAAAGCCCGTGGTAACGCCACAGGCTGATACTAAAGTCTTGAGTTTTTAGGTTGGAGCGGTTTCTTGGTCATTGCTCAGGCAATAGTAAATGCCCCGCTTGGCAGTTAACTCTTCATGGGTGCCAACTTCTGCCACCATGCCTCGATCCATCACCAAAATTTGATCTGCCGCTTGTACGGTGCGCAAACGGTGAGTGATACAGAAAATAGTGATGCCCCGGAAGTTGTTTACCAAATTACGGCAGACCTGGCGCTCGGTGTCGTAATCTAGGGCACTAGTGGCCTCATCTAAAATCAGCAGTCGGGGGCGCTGAAGAATGGTTCTGGCGATCGCAATCCGCTGTTTTTGCCCCCCAGAGAGATTAGAGCCGCGTTCTCCGACCCTGGTGTTGTAGCCATTTGGCAAAGTCATAATAAAATCGTGTGCCACAGCAATTTTGGCAGCTTGGACAATTTCTTCGGCCTCGGTATCGGGGTAGTTGATGGCAATATTGTCTTGGACAGTGCCCTCAAACAGCATCGGGTCTTGAGAGACAATCCCCACCTGCGATCGCAGAGAATACAGCTCAACTTTGTTGATGTCGTAATTATCAATCAAAATCCGCCCCTGAGTGGGTTCGTACAACCGGGGCAGCAGTTTCATAAGAGTACTTTTACCCGAACCACTCTGACCCACAATGCCAATAAAAGAGCCAGTCTCGAACTCAGCATTCACTCGGTTGAGTTGAGGTCTGCCCTGACTACCAAACTGAAAGGTCACATCTTCAAAAATTACCTTGCCTCGAATCAGTGGCATCGGCACATTGAAACGGTTGTCGTCATCTACTTCTAAGGTAGCATCCACCACATCACTCAACCGCTCGATCGACAGTGCGGTTTCTTGGAAGTTCTGCCAGATGGTCAGCAGTCGCAATAGTGGCCCGGTTACATAGCCAGCAATAATCCGGAAGGCAATCAAGCCCCCTAAAGTCATTTTGTTTTCTAATACCAGCGAAGCCCCTGCCCACAGCACCAAAATTCCGGAAAGTTGATTCAGGAAGTTACTGATCGAGCTGGCCATGGTGTAGGTTAAAGTGCCCTTAAAACTGGCGGCAATATATCGATCATAAAAAGTCTGCCACTGGTTACGGCTGCGTCGCTCCATGCTCTGGGCTTTGACGGTATAGATACCACCCAATGCTTCTACCAAATAGGATTGGTTCTGGGCGTTGCGCTCAGCTTTTTCCCGGAGCTGGGTACGGACGATCGGCGACACAATGAAGCTCAAAATCACAAATAATGGCAGAGTACAGAGTGCGACAGCGGTCAAAAAAGGACTGTAGAACAGCATCACCACAATGTACATCACCGAGAAACCGGCATCTAGAATGGTAGTAAGAGCCGTATTGGTAAAGAACTGGCGAATCTTATCCAGCTCTGCAACCCGAGTAGAGAGTTCCCCCACTGCTCGTCGATCGAAGTAGCTTAATGGTAAGTGGAACAAGTGGTCGATAATTTTGGCTGCCAGAGCGAGGTCAATCCGGTTCGTGGCATTGGCAAAGGCGATCGATCGCAAGCTGGTCAAGATATTCTCGAAAAAAGCTACCCCGATTAACAAGGTCACAAAAACCGGTAATGTCGCCGCGCTATTGTTATTCAGAACTTTATCGATAATCACCTGAAGTAACAGTGGGTTAGCCAAACCAAACAACTGGACAAAGAAAGAAGCCACCAAAACTTCTACCAACACCTTAAATTCGGGGGTGAGGTATGGCACAAACCAACTCAAACCAAATTTTTTCCGCTGGACATTTTTGGTTTCTTGCAAAATCAAAATTTGCAAGGGTGCTTCGCCATCGCCAACCAGCCGCAAAAACTGCTTCATGCTCAGTTTTTGAATGCCTTCGGCGGGCACACCCAAAACTACCTGACTTTCGCTGGTGGCATACACTACGGCATAGCTGCCCTGCCAAGGCATAATTGCAGGCTGGTTAATTCGCATAATTTGGTTGGCCGGGATCTCCATCAGCCGTCCCATTAGCCCCAATACATCGGCGATCGCTGCACAGAGCTGCAAAGAAGCCTGACCATTTCTGGCCAACTGCATATCAATAATCCGCTGCACGGTATCACGACGATATTTAATGCCCAAGTACATACTCAGCATTTGGAAGCAGGCCAAGATACCATTGCGCAAGCCTTCGCCCCTCACAAATGGGTAACGACCCTTAGTATTTTCGACGGTCAACTCAGTTTGAGGAAAAGCAAACTCACTGTTAGTAACCTGAAAATCGACCTCTGGCGCATAGTCAACCAAAGCGGTAGGAGTCATCTCAAACAGGCTGGAGTCATCTTCTTCTACCAGATCTTCGGCGATCGATAGTAAATTAGCATCAATTCCTACCAGGCGATATTGACTATTTTCAGCAGGCGAGTTTTTTAACGGGATTCCTTGCTTAGAACCCTCTGCTCGACTATCAAACCATACGCGGTGATCGCTAGGAATAAAGCTGCTAGCAACTTCGGCGTTTTGCCAAGCGCTGCGCACGAGCTGATAAACATTTTTGCTTTTGGGTGGTACTAAATTAGACTGCAACCAATATTGGGTAATCAGATCATAGACCTCGGCAATACTGGGTTTTTTGAACCCTTCAGCCATTTCGGGATACTGTTTGAGCAGCCGCATAAATTCAGGAGCTGGCAATACAAAGCAAATTGTTTCTTCGGAGGCCACAGCGGTTTCGCAAGGCACTTCCCGGATCAGACTTGGCCAACCTAAAATTTCCCCTGCTTCCAAAATTTTTAGAGGCATGGTCTTGTTCGTCGTCGGATCAATCCCGATCGATCGCACCTTGCCGGTAAAAATAATCGAGACGTTCTGGGGCATTTGGTTTTTGAGCTGCATCTTTTGCCCCATCTTAAATCGCAGGGGTTTGAGCTTACTCACACAGTTGCGTAACTCGTTTTGAGGCAGTCGATCGAAGGGTGACACCGTGGCCATAAAGGCATAGATATCATGGCCACTCAGGGCTGAGCCTTGAGTAAGATTCTGGCTGTTGGAATTGGTAGAGTTCTGACTATTCATAAAAAGTAAAGGAGATTTAAACCGAGATCAGTTGCAGTTCGTTTTCTACCAACATGGTTTTTTGCACTTCGGCGTTTACCCAAATGTTAAATAGTTCCTCGGTCAGTCGCTGTCGGGTGGGATCATCTAGCTCAGCAGGAATCAGGGCTTCTAATTGCATTACTACCCACCAACCGCTTACTTGTATAGGAGACAAAACTTCTTCTGGTTGAGCCGATACTAAGGCTCCGGCCAAAGTAGGGTCTAATCTGCCTAGTTCGATCGGGCCACTGATACCGCGAGTTTTGGCCTCAATACCACTGGAGTAGCGAGGAGCCAGTTCTGAAAAGGTAGCCTCTTTTGATAGGAGCCGAAAATAAATTTCTTCGGCAATATCTACATCTTTAACCCGCACCATCGAAAATACCACCTGGTCAATTTGGGCTTTGCGTTGGACAAAGTGCGATTCCACTTGCACGTCCCATTTGCTAGTTTTGAATTTTTGCAGGCGCAGCTCCCGACTGATGAGGGTCATTAAACCATCTCGGGTAAGATGCTGCTGCTCTAGCCACTTATCTAATTCTTGATCGGTATTAATCTGATTTTGTTGATAGAAGCGTTTGATGGCCTCCATTTGTTCGTCTTCAGGAACCTGACAATCGGCAATTGCTTGATCTAAAACCATTTCCTTGGCGAGTTGGGGAACTAGGCGATATTGCTCTAGTAATAAGGGCAACTGATCGGCAGGAATCGATTTATCTCCGATTTGGAGAGCAGCAGGCATACTCACAAGTTCACACTAAAAAAGTTTGTTAGGGATATCTTACTATTGCTAAATGATATTCGGTGAAAATTTAAGATACATATAAGTTTCTTTCATGCTACCCAGGCTCTGATCCCGGTTGCTCTTGGTCTTCTGATCCAAACCAGCTCTGGTGCCAAGCGGCTGCGGCAGCTTTCCCTTGAGATTGGTGTTGACGATGTTTATAGGTACGGCGTAGGTCAGCAACTTTCGATCGCATCTCATGAATTTGATGGCGCAGTTTGCTCAGCTCCATGTCGGCAAACTCAATTTCGGCTAGTCGCAAAAATATGACGTGAACAGGAATAATCATGGTGTTTTCGGGGTCTTCTTTAGATTCTTTTTCTACCAAAACACTCAAAATATTTGGGCGCTTGGCTCCACCGCCATCGCTAATTTCATCAGCTCGCACTGCGGCCTCGATTAGTTGACGAGGCACTTGTTGGGGAACCACCCGAGCCTGTTGCAGGAGGTGATTCATTTTTTTGGATAGCCCTGGCAGGGTCAGACTGATTGCTTCTTCGGTGTTTTGTAACCAGACGCTGAGTTCATGAGGGCTAGGAACCTCGGTGAGAGGCTGTAATTGTCCTAATAAGTCAATGATAGAGTTGGTGATTGCCCGTCGGAGAGAACGCTGTAAACGCTGCTGTTGACTAGGTTCTAACTCTAAAAACTCCAGGGGGTAACAGCTTGTACAAAGGTGATAACAGGCTTGAATAGAGTGATGGCGCAGGGCTTTGGCCAAGGCTGTGAGATACCGGCGATAGAGTTGATAAACTTCTTCGCCTAGGTCATGACTGCGATTGGCGAGTTTTAGTAGATCATTTGCCAAATTTTGGTCGGATTTGACGGCAGCAAACAAATCTGATGAATCATCCATAGTGTGGGGCGCTAGCGCAAATGCAAGAAGTTATCTAAGGCGGCGATCGAAGCCGGTGGCCAACGGCGGTTGTTTTTTACCCAGTCTAGATCTCTATAGCGACTATCTAGACCCACAGTGGCGATCCAGTTACTCTCAGCTTCGCCCTGTTCGCCGTTTTGCCAGAGGGCAGCGGTAAGAGCCGCACGCACGTCGGGGAAGTCACGATACTTGCGCACGATGTTTTTCATCTGGCGGATCGCTTCGGTGGTTTCACCAAGTTGATACAGGATCA
This sequence comes from Synechococcales cyanobacterium GL140_1_metabinner_5_sub, assembly GCA_025359065.1. Classification (GTDB taxonomy): domain Bacteria; phylum Cyanobacteriota; class Cyanobacteriia; order Cyanobacteriales; family Chamaesiphonaceae; genus JAAFHZ01. The sequence continues at coordinate 39,044 of JANYHM010000043.1, forward strand.
AAGCGTAGTTGGCACGGGCAAAAGCAAAGCCCGGTTCTAGTTCGGTGGCTCGGTAAAAGTAGGTTTTGGCTTGCTGCCATTCTCCTTTGCCAGCGTGGGCATTGCCCAAATTATTGTAGGCCATTGCGTCTTTGTCATCGATCGAAATTATGTGTTCATAATCGGCGATCGCTTTGTCCCACTTCTGCAATCCTTCCCAGGCGGCACCGCGATTCAAATAAGCATCGGGTAGCTGGGGCGCAAGGTCGATCGACTTATCAAAGTCGGCTACGGCTTCTATCAGCTTGTGTTGACTAACCCGGGAGTTGCCTCGGTTACTCCAGATCGCTGGATTATCTGGAAACATCTCTAATAGCTCTGTCCAGTAAGTTTCGGCGGTGGCAAAGTCGCCGCTGTTGGTGGCATTGAAGGCTGAAGTGCGTAGGGTGTCGCCTCGATCAAGTTCAGTATTGGTATATATTTTACCCGTTGCTGCTAATTCGGTAGCATCAGCCAGCTCTGGCCAACCCCAGCACAGTATTAAAGCAAGGGCAATACCCCAGAAGCGACGCAGCATAGCAATTTATAGATGTCAAAATTATATTCTCAGCCATTCTAACGAACTTATGAGCTTTGCCCAACAAGTCAGCCAAGTTTTGCCAATATGCACTGTTGACTAATCGCTAAACAGATCCATCTACTCAATCCCGGCGTATAACCTAGTAATTACCACTGTAGAAACACCATGTTCCGATATTTTTTGTTTAGCCTGAGCCTTGCTGGCTCAATTGCTCATACTATGTTGAATGCTATGCCAGCTATGGCTCAGTCAGCTTTGCCGATCGAAAGCTTTCAGTCTCCCAACAGCTATATCGGTATTGGTGGGGCGATCGGCATAAACGGCAACACCACGTCTCTAGGCAGTGGCGGACTCACTGTTGTCAGCAAACTGCGCTTCACCGACAACCTCTCTTTACATGATGCGACCGTGCTATTTGGTCGAGAGGCTGCTACTTCGATGATTATTTTGAGTGCAGATTTTCCGATTCGCAATAGTAAAGGTCAGATGATCGCCGCACCTTTTATCGGTGGCGGCGCACAACTGCGCTATGCCGATGGTTTATTTGTTAGTCCAGCAATTTCTGGCGGTGTGGATATTCCCATGTCCAATAATTTCACTGGTACGGTGCGACTCAATGCGGGCTTTCCTTCTAGCCGGAGTGCCGATGTAGGTCTGATAATTGGTGCTGGCTACAGCTTTGGTCGATAAGATAGTTCTGGAAGACAACTGAACATATTGTCTGACGTATGGCGAGGGATTGTGTCAAAAAGCCCGTCCCGTAATATCATTTGGGGGATTGCCTTCAAGAATTTTCTATGTCCTTCCCCCGTTCCGCTGGTGTACTGCTGCATCCTACTTCTTTACCTAGTCCTTATGGAGTGGGTGATTTGGGCGATGGTGCCTATAAATTTATTGACTTTTTGCAGCGTACTAAGCAGAGCTATTGGCAGACATTGCCTTTAGGACCCACTGGCTACGGAAATTCGCCTTACCTGTGCTATTCGGCGCTGGCCGGGAATCCTTTGTTAATAAGCCCTGATAAATTGGTGTCTGAGGGGTGGCTGAAAGCAGCAGATTTAGAAAAATTCAAAGATTTTTCGTTAGATAAAGTGGATTTCGATCGGGTGATTGAAGCTAAAATCGAGATTTTAGATGGGGCCTGCCGAAATTTTCGCAGTCACGGAACTGCCGTGCAAGAACAAGAATTTCATGCTTTTACTGAGCGAGAATCAGCTTGGTTGCCAGATTATGCCTTGTTTATGGCGGTGCATGAACATTGCCAAGATACTCCCTGGTATGAGTGGCCAAAGGATATTGCTCTGCGCAAAAAAGCAGCGATCGATAGCTATAGTGAATTGTTGGTCGATCGAGTTTATTACTTTCAGTTTGTGCAGTTTGCTTTTCAGCGCCAGTGGCTGAAGCTGAAAGATTATGCTAACAAGGCCGGGATTAAAATCATTGGCGATATTCCTATCTATGTTGCTCACGACAGCGCTGATGTATGGGCAAACCCTGAAAGCTTTCAGCTCGATGCCGAGACAGGCTTGGTTGCGCAGATGGCCGGGGTGCCGCCAGATTATTTTAGTGAGACTGGTCAGCTTTGGGGCAACCCGGTGTACAACTGGGAGCATTTGCAAAAAACTCAGTATGCTTGGTGGGTTGGGCGATTTAGGGCGTTGTTAAAGCTGGTGGATATCATTCGGATTGATCATTTCCGAGGGTTTGAGGCTTATTGGTCGGTGCCTCAGGGTGAACTGACGGCGATCGATGGTACTTGGATAACAGCACCGGGCATGGAGTTTTTTGAGGTGTTGGAGCAACAGCTTGGAGAATTACCAATTTTGGCGGAAGATTTGGGAGTAATTACGCCAGAGGTAGAAGAACTGCGGGATAAGTTTGAGTTTCCGGGGATGAAGGTGTTACAGTTTGCTTTTGGCTCAGATAATGCCAATGGCTTTTTGCCATTTAACTATAGTCGGAATTTTGTGGTGTACACCGGTACTCATGACAATGATACGACAGTAGGCTGGTTTAATCAGACTGAGAGCTATGAGCGCGATCGGGTGCTGCGCTACTTGGGGGGCATTTCTAGTGAGGGAATTCATTGGGATCTGATCCGAATGGCTTTTAGTTCGATCGCGAATCAGGCAATTATTCCAATGCAAGATATTTTGGGTTTAGATGGTGCTTCCCGAATGAATTTTCCGGGAACGATCGAGGGAAACTGGCAGTGGCGTTATCACGACGATCAGCTTACACCAGAAATTGAAAAGCAGCTATTAAGCATGACACAGACTTTTGGCCGACAGATATTGCAGCCTGATATTTAACTCCTTAAAGTAGACTCAGGTTATCGACTTCTCCAGGTACTCTGGCGGTGCGGCGGAATGTTATAGATGCTCCCGATAAAACCGTTCGATCGCCCCAATGGCAGCATATAGCGGCGAATCTGGTGGCTCTAGCCATTCAGTAACCCCTCGGGATAATCCTAACGTCACCACTCCTTGAGATGGCTCAAGCTGACCAGCAGAAGCAGTAGCTTTGATCTTTATCAGGAATTGTAATGTTCTATCTAAATCTTCTGGAGAGTTACTGGTCGTACCCGTAGACTGCATCTCAGTTACCATGGCTAGGGCTTCATCAATTAATGCGATGAATGGGGCTATTTTGTCTTCCATAATGTGGCTTGGCGTTGCAAGTTAGTTGGTTTTTAGCTTTTGAGTGGGAGTACGATACCGTACTCCCACAACAATATTATGACGGATTTAATTCACAATTTTAAGGGCAGGTAAATGTCTGTACTGTTAAATTCTGACCGGCTGACCATGTGAAACTATCCGGACTGGCAATAACGGTTTGCTGTCCGCTTCCTGGGTAACAAGTGGAAGGTGCTTGAGGCGCAGCATTGCCTTGAACCGTTGCAGTTCCGACAGGTAGTATTACAGACGTTATTTTAGTGGCTTTATTCCCCCAATCCTGACGGAGTGCCAGCTTTTGGATGGCATCTACATTCGTAGTATATTTGTTGGTACTGATATAAATACCGCTTTTCTTAGTTTCATCTGAATAGTAACGATAAAAAGTTGTTGCATTAGTTAGTTTAACCAATGTACATTTTTCACCCGTAAAAGATTGGGCTACTTCAGCCGATTTGGTTGCTAAAATCCCAATCGACTCTAATGTGGTCTGACATGCTGATTTTGCTTGTGCTCTAGCACCTGGAACATTTAAGCTATTCATCGGTAGGATGGCTCCTACTAGCACTGCTGCGATTACCCATGGTTTAGTTTGATACATTATCGGTTTAAAATGAATTTTATAGCGGTTAACTTACGCCAGTATAATACATAAGAAGCTTTGAAAAGTCAAGTTTCATCCACAACTTCTTCCTTTTGTCCTATCCCGATTCAGCAACACCGTGCAACGTTTCGATTGGCTTTTGACCAAGGGATAGCTACGACAATATTAATTTTAGTGATCAATCCTCTCATTCCTATGCCTAAGCAGGAATAAACTTCATAGATATGCCATTCATACAGTAGCGCAAGCCGGTTGGTCTGGGGCCATCCTCAAAAACATGTCCCAAGTGACCACCACAGCGACGACAATGTACTTCTGTGCGCTTCATCATGAGCGTGCCGTCTACCGAAGTGCCGATCGCGTTAGGAATTGGGTCATAAAAACTTGGCCAGCCAGTGCCACTATTAAACTTGGTATCTGCAACAAACAGTGGCAAATCACAGCCAGCGCAAGCAAAAGTGCCTTTGCCATATTCTTTATCTAAAACGCTGGTGCCCGGTCTTTCGGTGCCATGGTTGCGCAGCACGTTAAACTGCTCTGGGGTAAGGATCTTACGCCATTCCTCTTCAGTTTTATTAATTTCAAACGATTCTGGTGTAGTTGTCATGGTTGAGGGTTTCCGTAATAAAAAATAGGCTCCGCCAGCGGCACTAGCTAATACTACCGCAGCCGATAATAAAGTTCGTCTTTCCATCCAGATTATATCCAAAATGTTTCTAGTACAGATTTGATGAAAAAAGGCAGTACTTCTAAACAGTCTAGCAACTATTCACAAAAGGAACCTCTCAAACCTTGATCGATCGAGATCATCACGTTAGACTGAAACTATGAACGTATTTGAAATTTGCCAGAACACCCACCTAGAGAGAGTTAGCGATGGCATCGTCGCACCAATTCTCAGTAATATTGCATCGTCCGGGCGGCTACTAGTGCTAGTGTGGCCGCAGTTGGGCGACTTCGATAGTTTGGAGTATGCTTGGTGGTTGCAGCAGGAACCAGAGCTATTAAAAGATGTCACGGTGATAGCTGTGGGCATTGGCGATCGAGCGTCGGGCAAAAAATTCTGTGGTTTTACTGGGTTTGCAGCCGATCGACTGTATATGACTTCAGAACCCAAGCTCCATCGACAGTTAGGGCTTTATTCTGGTTTGACTCTAAAGTTACCAAGACTTTCGGCGGCGCAGAATGCTTGGCTGAATTTGATGGTGATGTGTACAGGTGTTGGGAGTCCAGGAACTTTGAAAGAAGTATTTAGAGGATACAAAGGCGATCGGCAGGCTCCTCAGCTTATTAAACCTCAAGAAACTGTCAAAGCTGCGCCTTTGCCACCAATTCAAGGATCATTTTTTGATGTAGCAGGCAGTGGATTTCAACGTCCTTTTGAGTTGGCGACCCTCAGATTGCGGAATATGACTGAGGTGCTAAGCAATTGGCAAACCTATGTTCCTGACGGTGCTTATTTAACTCAGCGGGGTGGAACTTTTTTGTTTAATGCCCAGGGTGAATTACTTTACAAGCACTGCGATCAAGGTATTCTAGGGTTTGCTGCAAATATGAGTAGACCATTATCATTTTTAGATGCTGAATAAAATAGAAGCCTCAAATTGATAGGTAGGTTTTAGCTAAAATCGCTGCCTGGGTTCGATCGCGTAAATTCAGCCGACTCAACAAATTAGTTACATGATTTTTCACTGTACCTTCCGAAATATATAGCTGCTGGGCAATTTCCTTATTATTGGCACCTGCCGCAATCAGTTTCAATACCTCCAACTCACGGGGAGTAAGCTCCTGTAATTCTACCGGCAAAACCACCTCAGCTTCATCGACTTTTCTGGCCATCACCTTAGCCATCATCCCCGGAGCCAAGTGGGTATAACCTCGATCAACTGCCCGGATAGCTGCTGCAATTTCTTCCGAAGGCGTGTCTTTTAACAAGTATCCCTTCGCCCCATGCCCGATCGCCGTAGACACATAAGTATCATCATCAAAAGTAGTTAAAATCAAAATATTCACCTCTGGAAAACGCTGACAGATTTCCCTCGTGGCTATTACCCCATCCATCACCGGCATCCGAATATCCATCAGCACCACATTGGGCTTCAGTTCTTGCACCAAATCTATGGCTACTTGGCCATTTTCGGCTTCTCCTACAATCTGTAAATCAGCTTCTAGTTCCAGCAGTGCCTTTAAGCCCTGACGAATCAAATTTTGGTCGTCTACCAATAAGATGTTAATCATGTCGGTCATTACTATTCCCCAAGTTCTAAAATTTGATCCCCCGTAACCGGAATAATCGCCACAATTTGGCAACCCTGCTGGGGCTCACTAACAATTGCAAACCTGCCATGTAAAGATAGTACTCGTTCTCGCATCCCTTGCAAGCCAAAGCCGCTCACATTGTTGGTCAGAATAAAACCCTGGCCATTATCAATGATCCGCAGCTCTAGCTCTGTGGGTCGGTGATAGATTTCAATCCGTACCTCACTCGCTTCAGCATACTTACTAATATTAGTCAGCGCCTCTTGGACAATCCGATAGATGGTGGTGGCTATTGGTTGGGGAATATGGGGCAGGGCATCTAAATGACACAGTGGTTTGAGGTTGTTGGAAAACTCAAATTCAGCAGCCAATTTTTGGATAGCCGTAGGCAAATCTTGGTTTTGTAAAGGGTCAGAGCGCATCGTCGATACTGACTGACGCACATCATTGAGGGCGATCGAACCGAGTCTTTTGGCTTCGGCCAATACTTCCCGCGATTTTTCGGGTTTTACCTGAGAGAGTTTAAGCGCCATTTCTAAATGCAGATTCAGGGCTGTTAAAGAATGCCCCAAAGAATCATGAATTTCGCGGGCGATGCGGTTGCGCTCTTGTAAACTGCCCATTTCTTGGGCTTTGAGAGCATAGTTACGAATCCGCTGGTTGGCTAGTGCTAGTTCTTCTTTGGCTTGTTTTTCAGCCACTATGCGATCGACCAACAACTGTAAGCTGAGCAAAATGCCCCCAAACATAAACACAAAGCCCCATTTAAAATCGTCTCGTCTGCCAGGCGGAAATGGCCGCGCAGACTGAGAAGCCGCTCTGTCCCCCCGAAACCCAGGGCGTGGCGATGAATTCACTGTAATTATCGACAAGGCAAATATACTCGCTAAAATCCATAATCGATACTGTCGTCCCAGAATTAGATAGCTACGAAACATCACCACAATATACAGCAGCCCAAAAAATGGATTCTTGCCGATCAAGATCACTACAGAAATAAGAATTACCTGGGCAATAATATAAGCGAATTTAAATAGCAGCTTGCTAGTGGTAGGCAAGCGCAGTCCCATGACTGCCAACAAGACTAAAATTCCAATATTCAGCCAAACTGGTTGAGCCGACGCATCTAATCGATGGGGAGCGACCTCCCAAACCATTACTCCCGCGAAAAAAATCCACTCAATGTATAGCAATAACCGTAGGGGATGACGCATAACAGACCTGATTGATCATTAATGATAACTTTACTTCGGATTCTCTCCACAGGAGATAAGGCGATTTGATGCAGGATGACTCTTTCACCATAGCTTTGTTTGGTTGGGATAGAGCATTACTTTAGTCATACTTTATAGAACAAGTTGAGGAGTTCGATCGTGACTTTTGCTGGATGTGGATCAATGGGAAAAATTTATATGATGGCAACATCGAAATCAAACACACCCCAAGCCACCAGGTCTTAACATGATGATTATCAACAAAGTAGCTAAGTTCCTTCCTCTTTTGGCAATTGTGGTTGCAATCCCCGCCTTTGCTGCCAGCAATTACAATCAGGCTCAGAGCCAACGTGTTGGCTACATAGCTGAAGGCCAAATGGGTCGGCATTTAGAAGGTCTGAACCTCACTGCTGAACAAAAGACTAAAATACAGCAGCTACATACGGCTACAAAAGCCAAGATGGATGCGATATTTACCCCAGAACAACGTCAAAAACTTGCCGAAATCAAAGCACAACGTCAAGCTAACAAACCTAATAAAGCTGCCTGGAATTTAACCCCAGAGCAAAAAGCTAAGCTCAAGGCTATTCGTCAGGCTAACATGGAGCAAATGAAAGCGATATTAACCCCAGAACAACAGGCTCAACTGGGTGGCGACAAAAAGCATGATGGTGAGCATTTCGGTAGACAAGGCCACATGGGTCGCCTAGACAAACTAAATTTGACTGCTGATCAAAAGACTAAATTGGAACAGCTCCGAGCTACTGCTCGCACTCAAATGGATGCCGTGTTTACCCCAGAACAACGTCAACAGGCTAAATTACATCAAGAACAACGCCAAGAAATGGGCGGCAAATGGAAGAGCTTGAATTTGACTGCTGACCAGCAGGCTAAGCTGAAGGAAATTCGTCGATCGAGCAAATCACAATTTGAGGCGATTTTAACTCCTGAACAACGGCAGCAAAAAATGGACAGGCATTAATCCCATTATAAGTTTTAGATGCTCGGTGGCTGGCGCTGCTGCTAACCACCGGTGCTGACACTCTGTTATTCTATGGAGTGAGCCAAGGAAACTGGACAGATTTTATCCAGTTTTCTTGGCTCACCAAAAGCTTTATTCATGCAGCAGTGCAACCAGATATTGTTTCAAGCTCTAATTAACATTAACTACAATATATAAAGAACAGACCATGAAATTATTACATCGTCCTGATCTATACTGCTGGTCTGAGTTTGATGCCGATCGGAATGTAGATTTTCACAGCGTTGCCTGGGTTCGCCCCGAGGGCAATATTTTGATCGATCCTTTGCCTCTCTCAGAGCACGACTGGCTACATTTGGCATCTTTGGGTGGTGCCCAGTGGATTGTGATTACTAATTCTGACCATCTGCGCGCTAGTGCAGAAATTGCGGCTAAAACTGGTGCCCAGATTGCGGCACCTGCCGGAGAACAAGCTGATTTTCCGATTCCTGTGCAGCGCTGGCTGAGTGATGGGGAGATAATCGTTCCTGGCTTGGCGGTGATCGAGCTACATGGTTCCAAAACTCCAGGAGAGTTGGCACTGTTGCTCCAAGATACCACCCTAATTACCGGCGACTTGGTGCGAGCACATCAGGCTGGTTCATTGATGATGTTGCCCGATGCTAAGTTGAAAGATAAGTCTCAGGCGATTAATTCAGTGAAACGCTTAGCATCGTTAGAACAAGTTTCAGCAGTGCTGGTCGGCGATGGCTGGCAGGTTTTTCATGGCGGGCATCAACTGCTGCAAAAACTAGCAGCTCATTAAACAGGTCGGTAGAGCGGCTGAGTCCTGTTAGACAGTACCTACCCTGTGACGCTTTGGGAACTGTAATGCGATTGATATTTCTTACGAATTGTCCAAACCTTATGTTCACAAGAACTTCGTAGATTTTCTTGGCTTGAGTCGCGTGCTCGTTCACGTAGTGTCCGTGCAGCAGAATCAATAACTGTCACAAGCCAATCACTCGCCAATCGGTAAATAGTTCAGAATCAGAGTATCGAAATCAACGAGGCCGCAATGCGTGATGCTTTTATCGAAACCAAGTCCAGTCTGATCGATGTAGTAGAAGATTTAGATATTGTCGCTATTCTGAAGTCCTTATGGATTGCGACTAAGATATCGTTTCATACTTGGTCTGGGTTAATTGCCGATTTTCAGGATCTCCCTAGATCGATGAATGGCATTTACGGGGCACAGATTGAATTTGTTAGATCTAGCGATCGGGAGCGAAATATGGCGCTTAGTTCACTGATCGCAGGTTCACAGATTTAATTGATAGTTCAAAAATTCACTTTAACTATGAAATATATTCCTTGGTTCCTGGTTTTATCGAGAGCAGCGATCGCGCCTTATTTGTTATGGGATGCTCTCGATCGGCAGACTGGCCTTGCTTTTGTGTTGGCTTACAGCTTGGCTTTTTTCTCAGATATTTTTGATGGTATTATTGCGCGACGGCTGCAAATAAGTACAGCATCGTTACGGGTGGCTGATAGTATTGCAGATACGTTGCTATATGTCTGTATGGCAGTTTGTACTTGGCTTACTCACCCAGAGGTGGTGCTGGCTTGTCAGGTACCGCTGGTGCTGATGATCGGGGCAATTATGCTGTGGATGATGGTAAATATGCTGAAGTATCAGAAGTTTGCCAGCTATCATACCTATTCAGCAAAGGTGTGGGGATTATCTTTGTTTACTGCGACGATCGGGGTTTATGCTGGCTGGCATGGTGAGTTGCTATTGAGTTTGGCTTGCTATTTTGGTTTGATAAATATTGGGGAAGAAATTGTGATGACGATGATTTTACCGACGTGGCAGCATGATATTTTGAGCGTGGTTCATGCTTGGCGACTGCGGCATGTTGGGTAAATCAACTCCTTTAATAAATGTAAAGCAATGCCCGATCGGTTAAAATTTAAGACCAAGTATAAAAAGAGCATCTTAACTACCAAATCTAGGGAATTGCGCGCAGTATTAATTGTCTATCGTTTAGGTTGATAAGCTTTCAACAACGGCTAGAAAATTCCCTAAAATAGCCGAGTGATTGTCAGTTCGTCTAACGGCAACAACTTCTAAAACAGGCGAGAGTTCTGCCAAATCACGGTAAACTACTCCAGTTCGCTGTAAGTCTCTCACGTTGGCAGGCAGCAGTGAAAAGACCGCACCGCCAGCAACCAAACTTAATACTGTAGTCATCCAGGCGGCTTCTTGCACAAAGAAGCTAGTTCATGCAGTATGAGCTGAACATCTGGAAATTGTTCACGAAAGCCGCGAATAATATCGGGCAATTTGCTGTTGGCGATCGAGGTATTGATGCTTACATTTAATCGACCACGTTTCCCATCCTGGGTTTCTTCTGCAAGTTTGATCGCATTTTTGGTCTGCTCAATAATTTGCTCGGCTCTGCTCAAAAAAGTCTGCCCAGCCGCTGTTAATCTCAATGGACGAGTAGTGCGATCAAAAAGCTGAAAGCCCAGATTTGCCTCCAGCTTCTGAATCTGTTTACTTAGAAAGCCTTGATCAATATCTAACGCCAGCGCAGCTTGCAAAAACTGCCCATGACTGTTCACAGCAATCGCATATTCCAAATGCCGGAACTCCAGCTCATTCCATCTCATTATATTTCAGACTCCTTACTATGATATGAACATCATAATTCTATGTCAAATTATGATGTTCATATCATAATTACATTGCTACACTGTTGTAATCGAAGCTTCATAATACTAGCGAGTACAACAGGAGAAAATATGAAAATTAAACGTGTTTTGCTGGTGGGCGGCACCCACGGTAACGAACTCACGGGAGTTTACTTACTTAAGAAGTTTGAGCAACACCCAGAGCTAGTCCGCAGACCTAGCTTTGAAACACTGACTCTAGTGGGTAATCCTCAAGCCGTTGCAGCAGGTGTCCGCTACGTTGATCAAGACTTAAATCGAAGTTTTGATCTACTTTCATCAGAAGGTTCCAGTAAATCTCATGAGCATCAGCGAGCGATCGAACTTCAGGCTCAATATGGGCAAGATGGACAACTGCCCATCGACCTCATCATAGACCAGCACTCTACAACATCTAATGCAGGAATAATGCTAATTTTGGATAACTTTGACCCGTTTACACTGCGGCTAGCGGCACACTTGGCTGCTCGTCATCCAGTGCTCAAAGTCTATAGTTATGGTGGCTCGGAGCGAAATCTGGATTCTTTAAGATCGATCGCCAAATATCGCATTGGGATCGAAATTGGCCCCATTGCTCATGGCACTCTAGATGCAAAGCTGTTCCAAGAAAATGAAGCAGTCATTCAGACAACATTAGATTATCTGGAGACATGCAATAATACGGATGTCACAGTAGAAGATTCGTCCCTAACAATTTATCAATATGCAGGGGTGATCGACTATCCCCGCGATGAAAGCGGCGAAATTCAAGCTGCAATTCATCATCAAGTGCAGTCTAGAGACTATGAAATGTTGAATCCCGGCGACCCGCTGTTTATAACTTTTGACGGAGCCATAATTGTTTATCAAGGAGCTGCCCCTGTCCATCCTCTATTCATTGGGGAAGCGGCTTATCTAGAAAAAGGCATCGCGATGGTCTTAACTGAAAAGAAACAGATTCAGATCAGTTAATTGATCAACAATGCTTTCCCTAGAAAATTTCTGATCATTGATCTTAAAGTGTGTTGATCGAGCATACAATATTAGTGCCGACATAGAGAGTATTCCAAGAATAAGACATTTAACCACAACCATTTTGAGATTAAAATTATGGGGACAACGATTAGAGAAAGAATTACCGCTGCGATTATTTTATTTAATCAGAATCTGAACTATATCAAGATGTAATCACTTCACTGGAGAGAGGTTGAAAAACAATGCGCCAATTTAAATCAAACTTTCATATTCTATTTGTAAGTCAATCGAAGTGATTTCGATATTAAGCGTTGACTGTTATTTAGTACTCAAATAACTCAATGTCACGGGCGGCAAATAGGGACTGTATACCAGCACTCTGTATTCTAAAAGATCTAGTAACTAGTTGTTTTTTTAAGAGCCTAACTTGAAAGATTCAACAAACATACTGTAGATAAAGCCAATTTTGAGAGCATTGAGTAGATCGGTTCCCCAGCTTCCTAAACGGGTATAGTTTTCGCGTTTTCGGTAAGCCAAGAAACTCACTAATTCAGTGATTGCTAGCATAATAGCGGCGATCGCAATATCTGATACTGCCGCCTGACCAGAAATCAGTGGCACAGCAGCACCCAGAAAATAGCCACCCAATAGACAAATAATCATCACCGAAGTTCGTCGCCAAGGATTGGCCAACCAGTTGCGAAGATTGATGCTGATGTAGCCCAAGAGATTGCTGAGACGAGTGTTTTGCATAGTGAGGGCAAAAAAAATTGCTAGTTGGCTTTAATCTTATCGAAACTCTGGTCGCTCCACCTTACCCACTGCTCCTAAAGTGGCAATGATTTGAGAGCCATAGCTGCGGTTATTGGTGCGGTTGTCTAAAATTGCTACCAACCCCGCTGATCGAGCAACAGTCGAGATCGATCTCCGCAACACCTTCATGCCAGCAGGCAACAAATACTGCCGAAACCAATCTTGGCGTTGCTGTTTATAACCGCTGACTTTGGCGGCAACCAAAGGGTCTTCTACCGAAGGAATCGGCAAAGTGGCAATGATTAATAATTTGGGCAAAGGCAACTCTTCTTGATAATGACACCAAAAATCCCAGCCCGTCACCAAAATATTTTGCGTTCCCAGACCTAGTTTTTCTACCTGTACCCGAGAACCATACTGAGCAGCGATCGCCGCCGCAGCTTGAGCTTTTAAGGGCGTATCGCCCACCACGACTACTATAAATCCTGGTGCTGCTAATAATTGACGATGAATTAACTCGATCGCCACCCGCACAAAAGCCGTCTGAAACATCGGGGTGTTGGGCATCGGCATCCAATTGGGCACGTAGAGCTGAATTGGATCTAGGCTAATTCCGGCACCGAAGCGCACCGTGGTCATGTTAGTGGTCATTTCGCCCAAGCCTAATTCTTGCCGGAAACTGGGGGCGGTAGTTTCGCTATCTAACACATTGCCGATCGCCACACAGGTTTGCTGCGCCCAGATAGGTGCTAATTCGGCTCCAAGATCGATCTGACGAGTAAATAGAGTCACTGAGCCTTGAGATCGATCAACTCTTGCCCAACTCCAGCCTTTGATAAGCTGTTGCTGAAATTTTTGCCATATTAGCGGTAATTCTCGGTCAGTCAACAGCTCCTGCAAAATCGACAGCTCTTTTTCTCTCAGCAAATAACAGTCATAGGGATTCACCGGACGCTGAAAAATACTTTTGGTTAGTCGAACCCGTTGATCGATCGAGTCTGGCAATAACTTCCAGTCGGTGGGTTTGATCTCGGCCTGTAGCCAATCTTGTACCCAGTTTTCTAATCGATCGGCTCCATCAATAATTACCGGTATGTCTAAATTTTTCTCTAGCCACAGCTCAGGAGTCAAGAGCATCAAAGCATGAGGGACGTTAATAGCAAGAGATTTTTGCAGTTGAGATAATTCGGTAGAAATCTGATGCAGAATTCTAGATTCGGCCACGATCGCCACTGGTTGCCCCCAAAATAGAGCAGGGATAAGGTAACTCGATCGATAGGGTGCTTGGGCAGCAGGTACACCGGTTTGAATGATTGTCGGTTTGCCCAAACGCACAGCCCGCGCTATCAACCGCGCCATACTTAAATGGTGTGGCCAACTTTGATCGGCAGTCTTGGTGGACTCCGATCGCAAAATATCCCGCAGAGCGTTATGTACCTGAACTTCTAATACCAAATTTTCGACCTAAAGGACACCGAATGTATCTTAGTAAAGACCTTCCAATTCTGCCACAGACTTCCTAAGATGAACTTGGACAGCAATCAATACTGACCTGCTGTGTGAAATCAAATGTAGAGTCCAGAGTAAGCCACCGAAATTGTGGTTCAATGAAAGACTCGTGGGTAACTTGAAAGCACATAGTCAAATTTCCCCTATAAATTTCAGATAACTGATTGCAATGACTCTTATCTCTCAACCCCGTCCCGGCCTGCAACACACAATGAGCCAAAATTGGCCGGGGTTGATTGCCGCCTATCGGGAATATTTACCAGTGACCGACAGCACCCCGATCGTCACTTTGCACGAAGGTAATACCCCCTTGATTCCAGTGCCAAGCATTGCAGCCGCGATTGGGCGAGGGGTAGAAGTATTCATCAAATATGACGGCTTAAACCCCACTGGTAGCTTTAAAGACCGGGGCATGACCATGGCCGTCACTAAAGCCAAAGAAGCCGGGGCTAAAGCGGTTATTTGCGCTAGTACCGGCAACACCTCGGCGGCGGCTGCTGCTTATGCCATCCGAGCTGGAATTAAGCCCTTTGTACTGATTCCCGATGGCTATGTGGCTTTGGGTAAACTGGCACAAGCATTGTTGTACGGAGCCGAAGTCCTGGCCATTAAAGGCAACTTCGACGATGCCCTCGAAATCGTGCGAGAGATGGCCGAGAACTATCCGATTACTTTGGTGAACTCGGTGAATCCCTACCGTCTAGAAGGCCAGAAGACAGCGGCTTTTGAGTTGATCGATATGTTGGGTGACGCTCCCGATTGGCTATGTATTCCGGTGGGTAATGGTGGCAACATCACCGCCTACTGGATGGGCTTTTGTCAGTTTCATCAGGCTGGTAAGTCTCAAAAACTACCTAAAATGATGGGTTTCCAGGCAGCCGGTTCGGCTCCTTTGGTGAGCGGCGAGAGAGTCAAGAACCCTGAAACTTTAGCTACCGCAATTCGGATTGGCAATCCGGCAAACTGGCAAAAAGCGATCGATGTGCGGGATGCCAGTAAAGGTGAATTCAATGCGGTTACTGATGCTGAGATTGTGGATGCTTATCGGTGGTTGGCTGGTAGAGAAGGTATCTTCTGTGAGCCAGCAAGTGCTGCTTCTGTGGCCGGTTTGCTAAAAGTAAAAGACCAAGTGCCCGATCGAGCCAAAGTAGTTTGTGTTTTGACTGGCAATGGCCTGAAAGACCCTGATACTGCGATAAAATCTAGCCTCAGCCAATGTCAAACCGGTATTGCTCCAGATCTAAAGTCAGTGGCTACTGCCATGGGCTTCTAGGCCGTGCTACGATGTGAGTCCTTATTAGTACCAAATAACCCATGTTGCCAAAACGTGTTCAGTTTGACTCCACTTATGTAACCCTCAAGGCCGAGGAGTTGATCGATGCGGCTTCCAATCGCTACCGGATCACTGTACAGGTAGCTAGTCGCGCTAAAAAGCGCCACCGCTATGAAACCGAAAACACCGATGACCCTATGGTCAAGCCAGTAATGCGGGCGATTTTAGAGATGGCTGATGAGCTAACTCAACCAGAAATTTTGGGCGACTAGGGCGCGGTAGGTGAAAGTGGACAGAACTTTCTGCTCTGGTGCTGGCTGGCGACTAGGATACAGCTCTACTGCCTTACTGTATCCGGCGTTGATTGGGACAGATGATTGGGCGATCGAGCTTTCTGGTGCCGAGTTGGCTGACTTTTGTCGGCTGCTGTATCAGTTAGCTGACAATATGCAGCAAATGAAGTCTGAGCTAATGAGCGAAGAGACAATTGACTGCGAAGTTGAAACTGAGCTGCTATGGATGCAGGTTTCTGGTCTGCCTAGCAGCTACAGCTTGCGTTTACTATTACATTCTGGGCGCAAGGTAGAGGGGAATTGGCCTGCGGAGGTTTTACCAGAAATGATTGCGGCCACTAAGCGGATATTTTTACAAGATGCTGACCCTGCATAGCAATCTAGAACCAACAGATCAGTCTAACGTAGAATATTGTCTACTTTATCCCGGCAAAGTCAGTGGAGTGATGCCAAAAAGATATAGACACTAATCCCAATAAATATCCGCCAACTCCTTTAGACAGATCATAAAAATGCGCGCATTAGGAATATTGCCGTATTCAAAAGAAAATTTACCCTTCCCAGACCACCAGCGGGAATCTTGGTGTTTAAACTGAAAAGTCCCCGAACCCAAAGTAATATCTTGCATCTCCGATCGCAGCACCCGCTGCACGCCATCTTTACGGCTGACAAATTCTAAAAAGCCATCACCGACTCTGACAGCCTGTAAATTTCCGGTTAACGGAAATTCAATGTAGCCATCTCTAGCCAATGTTTCGTCGATCATCTCCAACAAATATCTTGTCCAGGCCGTTTCACCCATATCGGCAAAATGCCAAATGTTTTTTTCTTCTGGTGCTTTGTTTTCGCCGCGATGAGTACCGCTGACTTCGTAGGAACCACCAGAGTTTTTCATCCAGCGATAGCGATAACTTGTACCGGTATAGACACCATTAGTATAGTTACGAGTAGTGCTGGTGTAGAGATTATTGGCATCTGCAAACAGCAACAAACTTTCTTTCGGTAAAGCCGATCGAGAGCCATTAATATCGTATCTAGCCAAACCTTTGGTGCCCACAAAAGAACAGGTGTGATTAAATCTGGTAAGATACCAAGCCGTAGTACCAGTAACTATCCCAGCCAGTAGTGCCAACATAGTAATCTGCAAAAACACCTGGAATAAAACTGTCAATAATATGCCACTGCCAGCAACAATCGACCACCGAATAGCTACTGGTAAGGGATGTTCTGAATTTGGTAGAGTCGTGGCCACCGAGACTAGTTCGCCAATTTGGGGCGGTGGGGCAATAAAAAAATCAGCGTCGATGGTTACAGGTAAGCCACCATGAGAAATTACATCAGTAGGAGGCTGCCAAGCAGCTTGGGAAGTTAATTTAGGTTCAGCCATGAAATTTAAAGCAAGTATCAACAACTTCATTCTGCCACAGGTTGTCAAACGTGCTGGCCGACCCACGCAATCAGAGGAAGAACAAAGTCAGCGAAGGAATTCTGCTATCCTGAGGTTCTTAGGCCACCTCTACAGATCCATGGTTACTATTAGTCCCGCATTGCTCGATCGACTTTCTACCCCGCTAAAAATCGGCTCTTTATCACTCCAGAGTCGGGTGTTTCAGTCGCCGCTATCTGGCGTGACTGATTTGGTGTTTCGGCGGATCGTGCGGCGCTATGCTCCTACATCCATGCTATATACCGAAATGGTCAACGCCACCGGTTTGCACTATGTAAAAGAACTGCCGCGCATCATGGAAATCGAAGCCAGCGAAAGACCAATTAGCATCCAGCTATTTGACTGCCGCCCAGATTTTTTAGCTGAAGCAGCCCAAAGAGCTGTGGCAGAAGGCGCTGATACGGTGGATATTAATATGGGTTGCCCGGTAAATAAAATCACTAAGAATGGCGGTGGTTCCTCGTTATTGCGGGAGCCAGAGATTGCCGCAGAAATTGTGAGAGCTGTGGTTAAAGCCGTCGCGGTGCCAGTGACCGTAAAGACCCGAATCGGCTGGTCTGATAGCGAAATCAATATTCTCTCTTTCGCCAAACTAATGGAAGATGCCGGTGCCCAGATGATCACCGTTCATGGTCGCACTCGTGCCCAGGGCTACAATGGCCCAGCTAAGTGGGATTGGATTCGTCAGGTCAAGGAAGTAGTGAGTATTCCGGTGATTGGTAATGGAGATATGTTTTCGGTGCAGGCAGCAGTGGACTGTTTAGAACAAACTGGAGCCGATGGGGTGATGTGCTCACGGGGCACTTTGGGCTATCCATTTTTAGTAGGTCAAGTAGACCACTTCTTGAAAACCGGTGAAGAATTACCTGCTCCTACTTCGATCGATCTCTTAGAATGTGCCCGCGAACATCTCCAGGCATTGTTTGAATACAAAGGCATTTACGGAGTGCGCCAAGCTCGCAAGCACTTGACTTGGTATGCCAAAGGTTTTGCCGGGGCGGCGGAGCTGCGGGGGAAATTAGCCGTAATCGAGAATGTGGCCGAAGGCTGTGAGATAATTGACCGACACATAGCCTATCTGCGAGAAATCACTGACGATTCCACTCAGCCTTTAGTCCGAATTAGTGCTTAGATAAGCGGGCAGACTTCTACAGATCCGTTAAACTGAAGCGATGTGGCAAATATTACATCTACATTGCTCGTACTACATAAATCTTTGCACCAAAAAATCCCCTTTGAAGTATGGATCGTACCTCTTTCGCTACCACTGACCTACCCCAGTCTGTCGATCTGAGTAAGATTCGACCCGATATTCAGGCGTTGCAACCGTACTTAGTGGCAGTGCGCCGTCAAATTCATCAACATCCTGAGCTGGGTTTTCAAGAAAAAGTCACGGCAGAGCTGATTCAAAAGAAGCTACAAGAATGGGGCATTCAGTATCAATCTGGTATTGCGGCAACCGGTATCGTGGCCATCTTGCAGGGCAAAAAGACCAGCTTTGACCTCAAAGGTTTAGCTATCCGTGCCGATATGGATGCCTTGCCCATCCAAGAAGAGAATGAAGTAGACTATCGATCGCAAAATCCTGGCTGTATGCACGCCTGTGGTCACGATGGTCATACGGCGATCGCCCTGATGACTGCCTATTACTTATCTCAACACCGCGATAGTTTTGCTGGCACGGTCAAAATCATTTTCCAACCCGCCGAAGAATATCCCGGCGGCGCGTTGCCAATGATTCAGGCTGGAGTATTACAAAACCCGGAAGTAGATGCGATCGTTGGTTTACATCTCTGGAATAACTTGCCGTTAGGGACAGTAGGCGTGCGCAGTGGTCCATTAATGGCCGCAGTAGAGCAATTCGATATCAAGGTTCAGGGACGAGGTGGTCATGGGGCAATGCCCCATCAGACAGTGGATGCCTTGGTGGTTGGTTCTCAGGTGGTGAGTGCCTTGCAGTCGATCGTCGCTCGTAACGTTGATCCTCTAGAGTCAGCAGTAGTAACGGTAGGAAATTTTGTTGCAGGTAATGCCCGCAATGTTATTGCAGACACAGCACTTTTACGGGGTACGGTGCGCTATTTTAGCCCCAAGTTTAAAGATTATTTTCGTCAGCGTATCACCGATTTGGCTAACTCCATCTGTGCTGCTTATGGTGCAACCTGTGAAGTGGATTATGTGAATTTTTATCCAGCAACCGTTAATGATGAGCGGATTACCAACATGGTCAGGTCGATCGCGCTGGATGTGGTAACTACTCCAGCAGGTGTAGTGCCCAATTGCCAGACTATGGGAGCAGAAGATATGGCTTATTTTTTGCAAGAGATTCCGGGCTGCTACTTCTTTTTGGGTTCTGCGAATGTCGATCGGGCGTTGGCTTATCCCCATCATCATCCTCGCTTTGATTTTGATGAGACGGCATTAATGATGGGTGTGGAAATGTTTGTGCGTTGCGTAGAGAGTTATTGTAGTTAATGGCCATTAAATTTCCTTCTACTCATAAGGCTATTTCTAAGGTTGATTATTTTTACGATCAGCCAGGGGTTGCTCCAGGGGTTTTGAGCCTGAGTGCAGATGCTGAGCCAGCTACGCTTTCGGTAATTGACTATGATTCAGAGACGGTAGATTGTCATCATATTACTGACCCAGATGAAGCTGAACGTTATTTACAAAATAAATCAGTATCTTGGCTGGATCTATCAGGATTGGGGAATCAAAGTACTTGGCAGAGTCTGAGTAAGACTTTTAATTTGCATCCGCTATTGGTAGAAGATGTGGTAAATGTGCCTCAGCGACCAAAGATTGAACATTATGCTGGTCAATTGTTAATTGTTTCTTGGATGGTGACTCCCGATAAAACAGCGACAGGTTTCCGTAAAGAGCAAGTCAGTCTCATTTTGGGCAAAAGCTATTTGCTGACTGTCCAGGAAGAACCAGATCATGATTGCTTCCAAGGTGTGCGCGATCGCATTGCCCATGGTCGAGGATCTTTGCGCCATCAAGGTGCAGATTATTTGGCCTATTGTTTGCTCGATGCCATTATTGATGGCTTTTTTCCGGTGTTAGAACACTATGGAGAGTTGATTGATGAATTGGAAGATGAGGTGGTTTCGCAGCCTACTAAAAAAACCTTAGAGAAGATTTATCGGATTCGGCGCGATTTGTTGACTTTAAGGCGATCAATTTGGCCACAGCGTGATGCGATCAATCAATTAATTCGGGATGGCAGTGAGTTTATTAGTGACGAAGTTAAAATTTATCTGCGAGACTGCTACGACCATACGGTACAGGTGATGGATATGGTAGAAACCTATCGAGAACTAGCTACGGGTTTAATGGATGTGTATCTCTCTTCGGTAGGCAATAAAATGAATGAAATTATGAAATTACTCACGGTAGTTTCATCGATCTTTATTCCTCTCACGTTTATTGCTGGGGTCTATGGCATGAATTTCAACGTCGAAAAATCACCGCTGAATATGCCAGAACTCAGTTGGTACTGGGGTTATCCGGCCTGTTTGACGTTGATGGGGATTGTGGGCGGTAGTTTGGCTTTTTTCTTTTGGCGACAGGGGTGGTTTAGTAGTAGCCAAATTAATAAATCTTAAACTGTGACTTCCTTACCCGATCGTACAGCTCTTCCATCACGCCCAAGAAAGATTGATCCTGCGTCCAAAAAGCCGGAAAATCTCCGCCTTTTTTTACTACCACCGCTGGAATAGTAGACATTTCTCCTAGATCCACCATTTGTGGCAATCTCTTTTTACCCTGCCAAAAATCTTTGGGAGTTTGAGGTAATTCTATAGCTATTTTGCGTGGTTTGGTATAGTAAGATTCCTGGGCATCGATCGGCAACTCTCCTTCTGCTAAAGAAGCCGACAAAGCCTTGCCCAAAGATGATTTTGCTAATTCTTCTTGCAGCTTCGATCGAGAAATCCCCCGCAGCTCAAACATCAAAAAAGGATCTTGATCTAACTGCGCTGCCAACAAATAATAGACTCCCGCGATATGTTTACAAGGATTACTGGAATCTGGGCAAGAACATTTGGTATTAAAATCTTGACGGTTGTGGGGCAATAAGTGAGCATTCATCTCGCTGAAAATTGCTTCAATATTGTCGGGTACTTCACCCAGAAGCAGCTTAGAAATAGCACTGGCCTTGGTACCTAGCTTAGCAATAATTTTAGACCAGTCCGCCGCTGAAATTGTTTTGATTTCGATCGACACTGTATAGGTTGGTTCTTTAGTCACGCCAAAATAAGCATTGATAGAACCACGCACTTTGGCTGTAACCTTGCCATCTTTAATTTGATGCTCTTTGACTTTGCCATTATTGGCATAAGCGCGGCCTCGCCCCAGTCGTCCTGAGTCAGTAAATTTCTCTAAAGCCTCAATAAATTTTTTACCCCACCAAGTTCTGCTGAATTGTGCCATGACTTTACTCCTGCTTATAAAACTGTTTGTTTGTTCAATGTGATCAATTTCTTAAAGCTTTCATTGTCTAGCTCAGTAAGCCAAGATTCATCAGTACCCACGATCGAATTAGCAATTTTTTTCTTGTCTTCAATCATTTGATCGATGCCTTCTTCTAATGTGCCTAACGTGACAAACTTGTGGACGAATACATTGTTCTTTTGGCCAATTCTAAAAGCTCGATCGGTTGCCTGATCTTCTACTGCCGGATTCCACCAGCGATCAAAATGGAAAACATGATTGGCCTTAGTCAAAGTAATCCCCACCCCACCAGCTTTTAGTGACAAGACAAAAGCCGCCGGCTCTGCCTCAGGATCTTGAAACTCCGTAATCATCTTTTCGCGCTTGTTCCTTGATGTACCACCATGCAGGTAATAGGTCTGATAACCTATTACCTGTTTGAGATATTGCTGTAGTGCCTCACCAATTTCAGTGAATTGCGTAAAGATCAGCAAACTCTGACCTTCGGCAGTAATTTCTTCTACCATTTCATCTAATCGCTGGAGTTTATGAGAGCGGGCAGCCGTGAATTCACTATTATCTTGCAAAAACTGGCGGGGATGATTACAAATCTGCTTCAGCTTCATCATAGTTGATAGCATCAATCCTTTGCGCTGAATGCCTTCTACTTCTTCGAGCTGTTTAACTACATCTTTAACGATGGCCTCATAGAGCGAGGCTTGTTCTTTCGTTAGGTTGCAATACTGCTTTTGTTCGACCTTATCTGGCAAATCTTTGATGATAGTTTTGTCGGTCTTCACCCGCCGGAGAATGAAGGGCTGGACTAGCTTTTTCAGGGTTTCGGACTGCACAACGCTGTGTTCTTTTTGAATCGGCAGCTCAAAAGACTTGCGAAACTGAGCTTCTTTGCCCAAATAGCCCGGATTAAGAAAGTTAAAAATTGACCAGAGATCCAACAGCCGGTTTTCTACTGGAGTACCAGTCAAAGCCAGCCGGTGAGTAGATTTCAGCTTTAAAATTGCTTTGGTTTGCTCTGCCGCTGGATTTTTGATATTTTGGGCTTCATCGATCACAATTCGTTGCCAGTTCATGGCTTGTAAAAGCTTGCCATCTTTGCGAGCGAGGCTGTAGGAGGTGATCACGATATCGCATTTGTTGCTGGCTGCTTTAAATGCGGCTAAGTCTTGAGTTCGATCGCTGCCATAATGCACAATAACTTGCAAATGCGGTGCAAATTTTTCGATTTCTTTATTCCAGTTGCCCACCACCGAAGTTGGAGCAATTAACAAAGTGGGGATGACTTTTTTAGTGGTTTCTCGTTCTTTAATTAAAGCTGCAATCACCTGAATCGTTTTGCCCAAGCCCATATCGTCCGCCAAACAAGCATTTAACCCCAGTCGTTCTAAATACTGAATCCAGGCTACCCCTCGTTTTTGATATTCTCGCAGGGTGGCTTTTAATAGTTTAGGGTTCTCGATCAGCTCCAAATGACTAGGATCATGTAATTTACCCATCATCGCTGCCAAGTTTTCGTCGGTATCCACCTCAAATTCTTCGTTAGCTCCGGCAGTTTTTTGCATCAACTCCAACAGTGTCAGCTCTGGCTGAGCCTCTTGATTCTTTCGCCAGAACTCAAGCATCTGCTGCATTTTAGCGATATCCAATTCCATCCATTGACCCCGAAACTGCACTAAGGGAGCTTTAGCATCAACTAACTTTTGCCATTCTTGAGGCGTAACGGCCTCGTCACCGATCGCTAATTCATAGTGGTAATCAATTAAATTATCGAGCTGCATCAATCCGTTATTAGCCTTGCTACCACCAGCTTTTTTAGATGACGATGTTTTCAATCGTAGCTTAGCCCTCGCTCTACCCTGGGGTGTCCACCAAGCCGGAACACTCACTTTATAGCCAGCATCTTCTAGCACCCAGGCTGTTTCTGATAAAAACTCAAATGCTGCATTAACGCTCAGGTTAAAGCCGACTGGCCGATCGGTCTCTAGGCCTTGCCAAATCAATGGATAAATCTGGGCAGCATGACCTAAATTAAGCAGTAAGCCTTTCTCAAATTCTTGGCCAAACTGTTTTTGTAAATCCTTCTTAGCCTTGGCACCCATACTCCAGTATTCATTGAGTTCAAGTTTGTTGGAAGGATCTTTTTTGGCAGCAGCTAAAAATTTAATTTGCCAATCATCAGGCGATTTAGCAGCAGCTTCTTGAAGCTGAAAGCAGAGATAAAAATCAGAGTTGTCTTGGGCTGCAATTAGCTTTTGTTTCCATCCTTGCCATTGTTGATAGATTTCTACGGCTCCAGCGTTTGTCCAAGGTAAAATGTTATGTCCTGACGCACTCAAACAACAGGTCAAAAAACTAGAGCTGTAAATTTTGGATTCAAAGGTTTTAGGAAACGGTGTTGTAGCGACTATCTGATGCAATAGATATTCCGAGAAATGACGCAGTAAAGTTTCTGGGTCATAGAACTCCATTTTTGCATCTGGTTTGTCCAAGCCACCAGTGCAGACCAGAGGCAGATACTCTAGATAATGATGAATCTTGGCTTCATAGGCTTCCGAAATAATTTCCCAGCCGGGGTAAATTTCATGGCCAGAAGCGGCTTTTTTGCTCTTGCTTTTGGGGGCGATTTTCTCCCTGTATTTCAAAGCAGGAATATAACGATCTTTGCGAATGACTTCTTGGAAAGATTGACTATAGTGATACCAAAAGAGCAGATCAGAGCCAATTTGAACTTCGGTTGCGTGATACAGGCACCAAAAATGAATTTCGTTGAGGGTTTTGATAATCGAGTCTAGGCGGTAACATTCGATCGACCAAGTTTTCCAGGTAGTTGGCTCTGGTGGCTCTGTTTCCAGGTAGCGCGATAGCTCCAGCGATGGCAACGGCTCGGTTTTAGTGCTGGGTAGAACAAAATACATACTAGCAAGCTGCGATCCGTTGGGGTCAGAGATGCCAATACATAGCTCGTTACGGAGAAATGCCCAAAGTTCATGTCTGCTCAGTTGTTGAGGATGGCTATCTTTGGTTGGGCGCTTCTGTGGCTCTGGAGTATCGGTTTCTACCCACAGGCAAAAGTCACCTCCTTGAATAAATTCATCGCTAGAGCTAGGAATCCATGTGCCGTGCAGAATTTTCATAAATTAAGACTGAGAAAAGCTTGCTGTAATTCTTTAATACGAGTGGCTGCCATCACAAATCCGTCAGGTGTCTGTACAGCTCATATTTTACTGCATTTGACAAAAAGGTTGCTGTGGCTTGAGAAATTTCCCTATTCCGCAGTAGGGTCTAGTGATTCACGACGGACTATTTGAAATTGATCGCCTTCCAGAATATTTAAGCAATAGCGATCGGCTAAGCCCCGCCGGAATAAAGCATTGCGGATTGCTACGCTCGATCGCTCTACTTGTTTTGATTTCTGAGCTAGAGAAATCGTATCGGGATGAGTGCGATAATAATAGAGCGGTTGCTGAAGATGAGCAATGGTGGTTACTTCCGAAATTTTCAGGCAAATATCATAATCTTGAGCTTGAGGAAACTCTAAATCGATCCCCCCTACCAAATCATAAATTTCACGCCGAAGTAAGCGAAAATGAAAAGTCATAAAATCAATCAACAGCCGATTTAGAGAATAGGGGATTTGACATCTGGCACCTAAGCCTAAAACATTGCCCTGTGCATCAACGATCCAATGGTTGGTATAGACCATCCCAGCTTGATGATGTTTATCTAAAACAGCAACAGTGTTTGCCAAAGTCTCTGGGGCAATATAGTCATCACTATCAATCCAAGCCAAATAGTCATAGTTAGCATTAGAGGCGATCACACTTCTCAAAGCATGTTGTCTGCCAGTATGGGGCGCTGCAATAAATTGAATGCGAGAATCTTGCTGGGCATACTTACGAGCAATTGCCGGAGAATCATCGATCGAGCCATCATCCCAGATAGTTAGCCGCCAATAGGGATAAGTTTGGCCAAGGATACTATCTAGAGCTTGAGGTAGATAGTTCTGGCGGTTATAAACAGTCATCACCAGAAAAACTTTGCTAGTCATAAAAAATCTCTAAATTTAATCCTAAAAAACCCATGCTGACTTGCAGCCTGGGTATTCTGAAAACTGTTGGCTACAAACCATCACAAGTAAAATGCTTGATCAACTTTAAGATAAAGTCTTTTGGCTTTTGGCCTCAGGATTCAGAGCAAAAGTAGCAATCACAATACCCAAGACCGACAGGATTGCCGTAGGGATAAATGCGTTAGTATAGCTATCAAAAATATCCTTGGCACTGCCAGCTATTAATGTGCCAGCCAAAGCACCTGCTCCATAAGCAGTAAAAACTATGCCGTAGTTTTTGGCATAATTCGCTCGATTAAACATAGATAATGTTGCGGTGGGAGCAATTGCCAGCCATCCGCCTAAAGATAACCACAGTAAACCAAAGGCAAAGAAATAGTTCACAACCTGGCCTTTGCCAGTATTTAACATAATAATCGAGGCAATTAAAATCATTACATAAGAAAGAATCGCAGCCTTTTTAGGCTTAAGTCGATCGGTTAACCAACCAAAAAGTGGCCGACCAACACCGTTAAAGATCGCAAAAATTGATACCGATGCGGTAGCCATGTTGGCATCAAGTCCAATAATTTCCTTGCCAACATTACTCGCAATACCAATTGCCATCAAGCCAGCTAGAGCGCCAATTGCATAGCAGATCCACAGAGCAAAAAAGCTAGGGGAACTCAATAAATTATCTGAACTAACGGCGGGAGCAGCCGACTGGGTGCTCAGGTGCCAATCGGCTGGCGGAAATTTGAGTTGAGTAGAGATAGCCAATAAAATTAGAGCAAAAGCTACGCCAAAAATTCTAAAAGCGTTGTCGATTCCATAGGATTTGATCAAAAATTCAGCTATGGGAGCGGTAATCAGCGGCGATAGACCAAAGCCAACCACTGTCAAACCCACAGCCAGCCCCTGACGATCAGGAAACCACTTAGCCGTAACGGCGATCGGCACACCATAGACCAGGCCAACACCAGCCCCAGCAATCACGCCATAAGTCACGATCAGTTCAGGAATACTCTTAGCAAAACTAGAGAAAAAGTATCCTAGGCCAACAATGGCACCTCCTGCCGCAGTTATTCTAGAAACGCTATGACGATTAATATATCTGCCAGCGATCGGCATCAAAATTGCAAATACGACCAATAGTGTGGCGAAGGGTAGCAGGGTATCTGTTGCCCCAATTGTCATGCCTTGTTTTTTGAAAGCTTCTGTTAGAGGCTTACGAAAAATGCTCCAAGAATAAACAGTGCCCAGGCAGAGCATCGCTGAAATGCCTAGGGGTAAAAATAGCCATCGGCCTTGTCGAGCAGGTAGGCCAAATATTCTAAGGTCGTCCATTGTAATTTCTTTTACCTCAATAGTCTTGATATATTTATAGTGATAGAGTGGAAATATAGGCAAAAACGATTCATATTTTTAGATAGTCAGCTAATTTCTTCTCCAATCTTTGATGCTCAATATAAAACTACTGAAATTACAGGTGGTAAGGCAGTAATCGCTGGTAATTTTGCAGCTAAAGAGGCTGAGAGCTTAGCAATAATAATATAAGATTCGGGTGACAAAAGCTAAATCCATTAAACCGGGTGAACAACTCAAGAAATAATCGGCTGACGCAGAGACTGAGCATAGATCCAAAAAAGGAGAGCTGCATGGCTCTCCTTTTTCTTAGATTCATTCGACTTGTCGGGGCGATCGCCCTGGTCACTAATTTGACCCTTGCTTTTGAGCTGCTTGCGCAGCATCTGCGTTTGTTTCTTGAGCTGACGACGGCGGGCAGAACCACCTTTGCCTTTGTCATTGCGTCCTTCTTTGCGGGGAGATTCCCAGCGCTTAAGCATTCTAGCCATGATAATTGTTTGGGGATAAACTGATACTTCCAAGATAGCAGGAAGATCCAGAATGTTCCAAGCCCCCTAACCAGGGGAAATCCCTACTGCTTACCAGCTTAAAACCGACACCGTAGCAATAAAAATCCCCAACACAGCCCCAGCAATCACCTGTACCGGCGTATGTCCCAATAATTCTTTCAGACGCTGTTCACTAAAGTTGTGATCTTCTGAAAACAGCTCATCGATCATTTGATTCAAAATTCTGGCCTGTTTACCCGCTGCTTGGCGCACACCGGCAGCATCGTACATCACAATAATGGCAAAAATGGTGGCGATCGCGAACTCCACGCTATCCCAACCCTTGATTTGACCAACCCCCGTGGCTAGAGCCGTGACAAAAGCCGAATGAGCACTGGGCATCCCACCAGTGGTCGTCAGTACTCTGAGACTGACTTTGCCATTTTTAACTATATCAATAATTAATTTTAGCCCTTGGGAAATAAAACAAGAAGCCAGCGCGACAATCAGAACATGGTTATCGAAAACAGACTTAATATTTTGGACGCTAGGAGCTGTGGGGGTGAGCACAAAATTTACCTGAGGTTCTATGAATAATAATAGCGGAGTCCTTCGCCGAAAAGTCAGTTTCGTCTGGTGGTGATAAAGTCAGCCAGGGCTTGCAGCGGTTGGGCGGCTATACCGTAGACATTTAAAGAATCTTTGGCGATGGTTACTAACTCCTCAGCGCGACGCTGGGATTCTTTCAAACCCAAGAGTTTGGGATATGTGGCTTTCTCAGCTTGCAGGTCTTTGCCAGCGCTTTTACCCAGCTCTTCAGAAGTGGCGGTGATATCTAGAATGTCATCAATAATTTGGAAGGCCAAACCAATGTTTTGGGCGTATTGAGAAAGTCTTTGCAGGTCAGCAGGTTCACCACCCGCAATAATGCCGCCACAGACCACGCAAGATTCTAACAGCGCGCCAGTTTTGTGGGCATGGATGTAGGCCAAAGTTTTTAAAGTAACGTCGGGTTTACCTTCAGACTGCAAGTCTACGACTTGACCACCGACTAAGCCCCCCGCGCCAGATGCTTTGGCTAAGTGAATTACAGCTTGCAGGATGCGATCGATCGTTACTCCGGTAGTCGCTTTGGCCATATATTCAAAAGCGTAGGCCAGTAAACCATCCCCAGCTAAGATGGCCATGTCTTCGCCATAGACCTTGTGGTTAGTGAGCTTACCTCGCCGATAATCATCATTGTCCATCGCCGGCAGGTCATCATGAATCAGCGACATGGTATGAATCATTTCTGTGGCGCAGGCAGTAGCCATGGCCATTTGACTGTTGCCACCTAATAATTCGCAGCTAGCGATGGTCAAAATGGGACGCAGGCGCTTACCACCAGCCAAGAGCGAATAGCGCATCGATTCATAAATATGCTCAGGATAAGCTATGGGCAAGGCGGCATCGAGAGCTGCTTCTACTTGAGACTGTCGATCGAGCAGGTAAGACTCTAGCTCGAAGGTGGGCGGGGTAAGGGTGGCTTTTTGGGGACTCGTCATAAAACTGTGGCTCGGCTTGCCCCATTATTTTACGGGGCAGTGGCACTATAATTGACCTCAACCCTGCATATTTGTTGATAGACAGTAGACTTCTCAATAACCACCAACTTTTTTACTACTATGGATGTCAAAGCCGCGATCGCCTGGGCTGCTGGTCAGCCCCTTACTATCGAAACCGTTCAGCTAGCTCCGCCAGCGGCTGGGGAAGTCCTGGTCGAAATCAAAGCTACCGGAGTCTGTCATACCGATGCCTTCACCTTATCTGGTGCCGATCCTGAAGGGCTGTTTCCGGCGATTCTTGGCCACGAGGGAGCCGGAGTGGTTGTAGAAGTAGGAGCTGACGTAAAGTCCCTAAAACCGGGCGATCATGTAATTCCGCTGTATGTGCCAGAATGTCGGAATTGCAGCTATTGCTTGAGTGGCAAGACCAATCTCTGTCAGGCGATTCGGATTACCCAGGGTCAGGGCTTAATGCCGAACGGCAGCAGTCGGTTCTCGATCGACAACAAGCCCCTCTTTCATTACATGGGCACCTCCACTTTTGCCAATTACACCGTAGTCCCAGAGATATCTTTAGCTAAAATCCGCTCTGATGCGCCATTTGATAAGGTTTGTTACATCGGCTGCGGTGTCACCACTGGTATCGGTGCGGTGATTAACACAGCCAAAGTGGAGCCAGGAGCCAATGTGGTGGTCTTTGGTTTAGGCGGTATTGGCCTAAACGTGGTGCAAGCAGCACGGATGGTTGGGGCTAATAAGATTATTGGCGTAGATCTGAATCCTCTGAAGCAGCCTTTGGCGACCAAGCTGGGCATGACCCATTTTGTAAACCCGAAGGAAGTAGAGGGCGATTTGGTGGCGCATTTAGTAGAACTTACTGGGGGCGGCGCTGATTACAGCTTTGAGTGTATTGGCAATGTGCAAATAATGAGGCAGGCGCTGGAATGCTGCCATAAGGGTTGGGGCGTGAGTGTAATTGTTGGAGTGGCCGGGGCTGGCCAAGAAATTAGCACTCGTCCTTTTCAGTTGGTCACTGGCCGGGTTTGGAAAGGCTCGGCTTTTGGGGGAGCCAAAGGGCGAACTCAGGTGCCCCAGATTGTAGATTGGTATATGGATGGCAAAATTAACATTGATGATCTGGTCGATCGAGTAATGCCGATCGAACAAATCAACGAAGCTTTTGACATCATGCACCGGGGCGAAGGCATTCGGACTGTATTGACTTTTTAAAATCCGCCAATTCAAATCTGCCAATTCAAATCTGCAGTGCAACAAAATGCAAAGAAGGCCAGTCCTTTCCGCTATACTTATCGGTCTAGTAAGTATCCAGTGTCACATTTGCTCAGTATTTTGCTAAGTATGAATCTTCGTAAGCGGTCAACAGCCTTTTTATTATGTTTGATAGCCTTGCCACTGCTAACCATCGAGGGTTGCGGCACAGATGCCAAAGGCGTTGGCAGCCGTGATGGTTGGATTACAGTGGGTACCAAAGAAAAGCCCCGCACGATCGACCCTTCCGATGCTTATGAACTGCGCTCGCTAGGCATCATCACCAACATGGGTGAACGACTGTATACATACAATCCTGGCAGTAACAAGTTAGTGCCTCAACTTGCTACCGAATTGCCCAAAGTGAGCGCTGATGGTCTGACCTATACTATTCCGATTCGTCAGGGAGTGCTGTTTCACGATGGCACACCGTTTGATGCCGAAGCCATGGCCTTCTCACTCAAACGATTTATTTTAAACGCGGGTAGCCCAGCATTTTTACTCGCCGATCGCGTCGATTTTTTGCGCCCCAACCCCGACCCAAAATCGACAGATCCCGCTACCCTAAACGTAGATGGGTTAAAAGCTACTGGCAAATACGAACTCACAATTAAGCTCAAACAGCCTTTTGCTGCTTTTCCCGATTTATTGGCTTTCCCTGGAGCCTGTGCTATTTCACCAAAAGCGTATAAACTACCCACTCTCCCCAAAAAAGGCGATAAGCCCCTGGATCAGGCTGCAAAAGATCAAGCCAAGAAAGAAAAGTTTCAAACCGATTTGTTTGTGGGCACCGGCCCTTACAAAATGCTGCCAAAAAAAAGCGAAGATCGAGTTGAGCTAGAAGCTTTTGATAAGTATTGGGGGCCAAAACCAGCCAACAAAGGGGTCGTTGTCCAGATTTATTTGAGTAGTGCTTCCAATTTATACAACTCATTCAAAACTGGCGCAGTGGACGTAGCCTATTTAAGCTTGGAGCCAGACCAAATTCGTAGCCTGCAAGATCAGCAAAAAACCAAAGGCTGGAAAGTCACCGAAGTAGATGGTAACGGTACCATCTATATGATGCTCAACGTCAAACAAAAGCCCGTAGATAACCCCCTGGTAAGACAGGCGATCGCGGCAGTGGTCGATCGATCACTGCTCAATCAGCGGGTGCTCTACGGACAGGGCAAGCCTTTGTACAGCATTATTCCCGACAGTTTTCCCCAGGCAAGAGAAGGCTTTAAAAGTGCCTATAGTTCTCCAACCGGCGGGAGTAACTTGGTCAAAGCCAAAGAACTACTCAAAAAAGCTGGTTTCTCGGCGCAAAACCCGGCTAGAGTCCAGATTTGGTATAAATCCAGTGCAATCAGTGACAAGATGATTGCCAACTTTATGCGCGCCTATGGCAAAAAAAATATGGAAGGGATTCTGATTTTTGAACCCAATGCCGCCGAATCTACCGCCTTTAGCAAAATGATTAAGACTGGTGCTTATCCAGTAGCCTTCCAGTCTTGGTACCCAGATTTTATTGACGTTGATACCTACGTGCAACCTTTCTTAGAATGTCCGAAGCCAGATGCAGTCAAACCAGGTATTCAAGGCCAAGGCTGTAAAGATGGTGGTAGTGCTGAGCAGGGTTCTTTTTATTACGATGCAGCTATGAACAAAATGATTGCAGACCAAGGTAAAACCCTTGACCAGGCTGAACGCTTGGGTATTTTACAGAAGATTCAAGATCAGGTCGTAAATGACGTACCTCAGATTCCGCTGTTTCAGACCAAGGACTATATTTTCTCTCGGCCAGGAGTGACCGGGGCTAACACTGATCCTCTGCAAAATCTCCAATATTCTACTATTAAAAAATCTGCTACTAAGTAATTTTTATGTCTCGTTTAAAATCTCTGCAATATTATTTGTTAGCCCGTCTGTTTCTTGCACCAGTGATGTTATGGATGATCGTCACTATTATTTTTGGTCTAATGCGGGCAACTCCTGGTGATCCGGTAGATGCCATTGTGGGTTCTAAGGCTTCTACTGAAATTAAAAACGAGATGCGTAAGACTTTGGGTCTAGATAAGTCTCTTTGGGATCAATACACCGATTATTTGGGGAAGCTATTGCATTTTGATTTAGGTGAATCGATTACTAGCTCAGGCTTAAAGGTCACGAAAATTATCGGAGACTTTTTTCCAGCGACGATCGAGCTGGCTACTGGGGCAATTATTATTGCTTTTGCCGTGGGCATTACTATTGGTGTAATTGCCGCTTCTAAACCGGGCACTAAAACCGAAGGATTTGGCCGTTTATTTGGAGTCATTAGCTATTCGGTGCCAATTTTTTGGGCGGGGATGCTGTTGCAGATTGTGTTCTCGGTGGGCTTAGGCTGGTTTCCGTTGGGCGGCAGATTTCCTTCTAGTTTACAGCCACCAGATAAGATTTTTGGCTTGTATACGATCGATAGTTTATTGCACTTTAATTTGAGTCAGTTTTTCACTTCTATTTACTATTTAGCTTTGCCATGCCTTACTTTAGGGATTTTGCTCAGCGGTATTTTTGAGCGGATTGTGCGGGTGAATTTAAAGGAAAACTTGAAGTCCGATTACGTGGAAGCTGCCAGAGCCAGAGGAATTCCTGAGCGGCAAATTTTGCTGGTTCATGCTTTAAAGAATTCTTTGATTCCGGTGATTACAGTATTAGGTCTGACAACTGCTTCACTACTAGGTGGAGCGGTGTTGACCGAGACAACTTTCTCTTGGCCAGGTTTAGGTGGCAGACTCTATGAAGCAATTTCTGCCCGAGATTACCCTACAATTCAAGGCATTATGGTGTTCTTTGCGGCGATCGTGGTAATTGCCAGTATTGTAATTGATTTAATCAATGCCTTGGTAGATCCTCGGATTAAATATTAGGGAGCATTTTAGGAGACGGTAAAGCCACGTCAATGGAATCTACCAAAAAATTTAGCCAACAAAAAACCCCTCTTTCGAGGGGTCTTTTACATCAGAAGTTAAAAATTAACCGTTGATAGAAGGAGCAGTTAAAGCTACAGGAGTTGCTTCACCAGCAGCCAAATCTAGTGGGAAGTTGTGAGCGTTGCGCTCATGCATTACTTCCATACCTAGGTTGGCACGGTTGATGATATCAGCCCAAGTGTTGATTACGCGGCCTTGAGTATCAATTACCGAAGAGTTGAAGTTGAAACCGTTAAGGTTGAACGCCATGGTGCTTACGCCCAAAGCAGTGAACCAGATTCCAACTACAGGCCATGCACCTAACAAGAAGTGCAAAGAGCGGGAGTTGTTGAAAGAAGCGTATTGGAAAATCAAACGACCGAAGTAGCCATGAGCTGCAACGATGTTGTAAGTTTCTTCTTCTTGACCGAATTTGTAACCTTCGTTAGCAGATTCGTTTTCAGTAGTTTCACGAATTAAAGAAGAAGTTACAAGTGAACCGTGCATAGCAGAGAACAATGAACCACCAAATACACCAGCTACTCCCAACATGTGGAAAGGGTGCATCAAGATGTTGTGCTCTGCTTGGAATACGATCATGAAGTTGAACGTTCCGGAGATACCCAAAGGCATACCGTCCGAGAATGAACCTTGTCCGATTGGGTAGATCAAGAATACTGCGGTTGCTGCTGCTACTGGAGCTGAGTAAGCAACACAGATCCAAGGACGCATACCTAGACGGAAGGATAATTCCCACTCACGACCCATGTAGCAGAAGATTCCAATTAGGAAGTGGAATACTACTAGTTGGTAAGGACCGCCGTTGTACAACCACTCGTCTAAGGATGCTGCTTCCCAGATTGGGTAGAAGTGAAGACCGATTGCGTTGGATGATGGGATAACTGCACCGGAGATGATGTTGTTTCCGAACATTAAGGAACCAGCTACTGGTTCGCGGATGCCGTCGATGTCTACTGGTGGTGCTGCGATGAAGGCGATGATGAAGCAGATGGTAGCGGATAGTAGGGTTGGTACCATCAGGACTCCGAACCAACCGACATAAATGCGGTTCTCGGTGGA
>JANYHM010000115.1 GCA_025359065.1 Synechococcales cyanobacterium GL140_1_metabinner_5_sub
GAGAAGTAATCCACGAGTAGTCAAGAAAGCTCGATCTAAATTTCCTTCAAAGAAGCGCATACACAGGGGATCTGGCAGTAAAATCAAACCATATGTATTCTCAGTTATTAATACTGCTTAAGAATTAACCGAACCGTATTGGGGCGGTTCTTGGATCTATTATCCGCGTAATTGCCGTTCTGCGACTCGCTACAACTTTACCCCCGGCTACCGTAACGACATTATCGGTTTTCGAGTTGTGGGTGAGATTCCGAGGACTTAGTATTACTTTACTCTCTTACGCTTTAGCCCTTTTCTCTGTATTTTTTACCCTCTATATTCTCGCCGTAGGCGATCAATTTTTATTTTTACCAACTCACCCATGGTCTGTATAGAGCCTATCAAGCGATCGATTGCTATAATTAGAGGCAATTCAATGTTTCTATTGCTTCGGTGAAGCCACATTGCGCAGTACCCCAAACAAAAAATGGTTATGACTCGTCAAGAAATCGAACATCAAATTCTGACCCTCTCACTTGCAGACAAAGCAGAGATCATTCAAAATCTCACTAAAACCCTCAGTACAAGTGACAAAGGAATTACCAAACCATGAACACCATTACACTTCAGCTATCTTCCGAACTAGAACAGCAGCTCCTTTCTGCTGCAACAGAGCAAGGAATCGAACCAGACTTATACATTCTCAACACCCTGCAAGAACGCTTTCAAACCCATCATTCAGCTTCAACCACCGAAGCCGAACTCATCCAGCAAATCAACATTGGCCTCTCTCAGTCAGAGTGGGAACAGTACCATACTCTGATTGCCAAGCGTCAAGCTGAAACACTAACTCCCAACGAACATCAACAGCTAATTGCCACCAGCGATCACCTAGAAAAACTAAATGTTCAAAGAGTGCAAGCTCTAATTAAACTAGCAGATCTACGCCACCAACCATTACCAAAAGTCATGGCATCTTTAGGCATAAATCCTAACTTGTTTTCAAGTTAAAAATTAATCCCTCGGTATACTCGATCGATCTCAAAAGTTAAATTAATACTCTCCAATTCAACTGTATCACCAGCAACATAGCTAGTCATTTCCCATTTGCTGCGCTCGTTCTTGTGAAAAACCTCCATAGCAACTTCTTCAGAACTAACCAAGACATAATCCATCAGACTCATTGATCGCTGATAGAGCTTGAACTTTTTGCCCCTATCATATGCCTCAGTGCTCGGAGACAAAACTTCGACGATCAGACGAGGGTAAGCAACAAATTGCGGTGTATCTCGATCGCGTAAATCACAGGTGACACTAGCATCTGGGTAAACATATTTTTCAGCTTCTTGAATCTTCACCCTAACATCTGAATTAAACACCGCACAATCGCCATCACCCAGATGATTATCGATTAAAGAAACCAGCCGCACACCAATGCGCCCATGATTTTGAGTCCCGGCACTCATTGCATACACCTCACCATCGAAATACTCATGCTTAGCTTCCTGGCGTTCTTCCCAGGCAAAGTATTCTTCCGGAGTAAACTTGGGTAAATGCTCTTGTGCAACAACCACAACATTAACCTCTGATGAAAATAAGTAAAATCATACCACACTCAAAAATAGTTTAGTTAGTGGCAGAGTGCCGCTCTGCCACTAACTTCAAAATGGGAGAAGGAATAGGGCGATTGCAATATTTTTTCTCCCCTCTCCATCATTTAGAATCGATCGGACACAGTAAAGTCCGCAGCAGTCAACGCCGGGTTGCCAGTTACCTTCGCAAAAGCCGCCCCTTCACCCAAACCTGCATCGGTACCATTGGTGTTGTAGAACAACGTCCCAGTAGCCTGACTGTAGACAATCTGGGCTGCATTAATGGCTGCGGCTGCATCATCGGCCACCGAGGCAAAGTTAGCAGTACCTAAAGCAACTGTATTATTCGAGAAAGGTAGAGCATTAAAGGTGACAGCATACAACTCGATTTTGTCTTGTCCAGACGTGAAATCGGTAATAGTATCAACGCCCATTTTGGCATCGACAAATGATCGGAAATCGAAACCGAATGCAAAGATATCTTTACCATCCCCACCGGTCAGAACGTCATCACCAGTAAAGCCAAGGAGCCGATCGTCTCCTGAGCCACCGAGAATCTGATCATCTCCCTCATTGCCGTAAATAGTATCGTTACCAGCCCCACCATCGATCGAGTCATTCCCGGCTTCGCCGTAAATAAAATCGTTACCAGCATCACCAAACAAAGTATCAGCACCACTACCACCGGCCAAGTTGTCATTGCCCTCACCGGCAGCAATCGAGTCATTGCCGTTACCACTAAATAGCTGGTCATCACCAAGACCACCAAACAACTGATCATCGCCATCGCTGCCATACAAGAAGTCATTGCCAGCACCACCGGTTACAGTGTCATTGCCGCCTCCGCCGTCGAGAGTGTCATTACCGCCCCCCGCAGTGATTTGGTCGTTACCCAAGCCACCAAAGATACTGCGGTTATCATTGCCAGATGTCGTGATCACATCGTTACCAGCGCCACTGGTAAAGTTGCGAATCGCTTCAATGCCAGTAATGCTATTCACACCCTGTAAAACCAAGCCAGTGAAATTAACTGCATCCAAATTCAGATTCAAATTATTGGTGGTTTCGGCAGCAGCAGCGCCATCTAGAGTATCATCGCCAGCGCCACCATCGATCGAGTTATTACCCCAATCAATCCGGCCACTAACACTGTCAAAGATAAAGGTGCCGATCGAAATCGAATCATTACCAGCACCACCATTTAGGGTGTTGTTCCCCGCACCGACGGTGAGTTTGTCATTGCCATCGCCACCTAAAAGGCCATTGCTACCGGCAAAATCGCTCAGCACATCATCACCGGCACCACCAATTAAGGTGTCATTCCCCTCGTTGCCATCGAGAGTATCTTTACCAGCTCCGCCATCTAAGCTGTCATTGCCAGCTTCTCCAAACAGATTATCGTCACCATTGCCACCCAAGAGCGTATCTAAGCTACCACCACCATATAAGAAGTCGTTGCCTTCGCCACCGCTCAACTGGTCATTACTATCGTTACCAAATAATAAATCATCGCCAGCTCCGCCATCTAAAATGTCATCGCCAGCATTGCCATATAGAGTATCGAGTCCTTCACCACCAACGATTTGGTCATTGCCGTCTTCGCCAAAAACAATATCATTACCAACACCGGCATCAATAGTATCAGTGCCGCTACCGCCCGAAATATCATCGTTGCCAGCGCCGCCAGTCACTAGGTCACTGCCATCGCCGCTGAAGAGCTTATCGTTACCGTCGCCGCCATCTAATTGGTCATTGCCGGTTTCGCCAAACAAGGTGTCGTTGCCAGCACCGCCATTGACAGTATCATTGCCATCATCAGCGGCCAGATAATCGTTGCCAATACCACCAGTGATTTTGTCATCACCTTTGCCACTGTTGACGCTGCGATCGAGCTTACTAGTAGCTGTAATTACATCATTGCCGCTGCCGGTGGTGAGGTTTTGGATCTGCTCCACATTTTTAATAGAGTCAACGTTACGAATGTTCAGACCAGTGAAATTAGCGTTATCTAAATCTAGTAGCACTGCCGAAATAGTTGCAGACAGGTTAGCATCGCGTAAAACATCGATGCCATCACCCCCGTCGATCGAGTTAATGCCCTCAAAAATCTGGAAGGTATCATCACCAGCACCACCATTCAGCACATTGTTGCCACCGCCAGCATCCATGGTATCGTTGCCATCGCCACCATTAATGGTGTCATTGCCGTTACCACCAAAGATCGAGTCGTTGCCAGCATCGCCGTTTAACAGGTTGTCACCCGTTTCATCATAAATGTTGTCATCGCCTGCACCACCACTGATGGAATCATTGCCAGCGCTGCCAAACAGCCGATCAGCACCGTCGCCACCACTGATGGAGTCATTGCCATCTTCACCATAAATAGTGTCATCACCGGCATCGCCTTGCAGCAGATCTACACCGCTGCCGCCAGCAATGTAGTCGTTGCCCAGACCACCTGCTACAGAATCATTGTCATTACCACTGAGTAAAACATCGTTACCAGCGCCACCGAGCAGTGTATCATCGCCCCGCTCTCCATAGATCAGGTCATCACCGCCATTCCCAGTTAAAGTATCATTACCATCGTCACCAGCCAAGGTATCATTGCCATCTCCAGCAGTGATTTGGTCAGCGCCAGCGCCGCTGTTGATCGATCGATTAATTTTGCTGTTGACTGTAATGACATCATTTCCGCTGCCGGTGCGCACATCTTGAATTGCTTCGATGTTAGCGATCGACTGGATGCCTTTAGCAGTAATTTGGGTTGAGTTTACATTGTCCAAATCGATGTTCAATGCGGTGGTACCTGCACCCAGATCGGCAAAGGCCAAAGTATCGCGGCCATCACCACCATCTACCACGTTGTTACCAGAGCTATCGGCGTTAATCAGGTCATCACCAGCACCGCCTCTGATGGTATTGTCACCCAGGTTGCCATAAAGAGTATCGTTACCAGCTCCACCGTCAAGCTGATCGTTACCGTCTTCGCCAAAGATAGTATCTGCATCATCGCCACCGTTGAGAGTATCATTACCAGATCCGCCACTCAGCAAGTCTTTACCGGCATTCCCTTCGATCAAATCGTTGCCATCAACACCATTTAAGGTATCATCACCAGCACCACCAGCTACTTGGTCATCTCCTTGGCCTGCATCGATAAAATCGTTGCCACCTCCACCAGCTATGGTATCCTGACCTTCGGCACCAAAAATACTGTCATTGCCATCACCACCGGTTGCGCGATCTTTTCCTTTACCCAAGGCGATCGAGTGGTCAATTTTGCGGGCTGCCGTGACAACATCGTTACCGTCAGTGCCAGTAAAGTTACGGATTCCTTCAACGTTGGTAATATTCGCTGCTCCAGGTACACCCAAGCCCACAAAGTTTGCATTATCTAAATCTAATGTAACTCCAGTGGCGATACCGGCAGGATTATCTCTAAATAAATTGATATCTTCAATAATGTCAAACCCTTCACCACCATCGACTGCACCGGTCGCGGTCGGGATGTAACGGAAAACATCATCTCCTGCACCTCCATTTAGGGTATCAGTACCATTGGCACTTAGAAACGTATCGTTACCATCGCCACCATTGAGTAGGTTGTTTCCTAAGCCACCATCTAAAAGGTCGTTTCCAGCACCGCCATTAATTGTGTCATTGAAATCACCTGAATTAAAGTTTCCAAAGAAAGAATCGCCATATAATGAGTCATCACCAGCACCGCCATCGATGAGATCGTTGCCATAGTCACCGCTAATGGAGTCATTGCCATCACTCCCGCGAATTATGTCATTGCCAAATCCGCCGAAGATTGAGTCATTGCCGGCACCGCCATTGATCGTATCGATACCGTTACCACCACTAATGGTATCGTCACCAGCACCGCTAGTGATTCGATCAGTGCCATTGCCATTAATAGAAATATTATGCTTTTGATTACTGCTAGCAGTGATGACTTGATTGGTGTCACCAGAACACGAGAAATCTTGAATTTTTTCAATGCTGGTGATTGATTGTACTCCCAACAAATCTTTAATAACAGCCAAGTCGAGATTATCTAGATCGATTGTGACCGCTGTATTAGAACGACTAATTAGTCGCTCTAATACATCTATGCCATCACCACCATCAATTACTGCTTTGTTCCTATCACCAGAGTCATTGTATAGGATCGTGTCATCGCCTACTCCACCATTGATAGTGGAACTGCCAAAATCAATCAATAGATCATTGCCAGCGCCCCCAATCAAAACATCTTCACCCACTCCGCCTTCTAGGGTGTCGTTACCAGCTCCCCCAGAAAGTGAATCATTACCTTCATTGCCAACGATATTGTGATCGATAATATTGTTGATATCACCACTTGCAAAAATTGTGTCATTGCCCGAGCCGCCGAAAAAGGTTTGGATGCCTTCCACATTCTGAATTGTGGCAATTTCACGGATATTCAGCTTGCTAAAATCTACATTGTCTAGGTCAATATTAATAGGTGTATTGGAATTTGCTGTAATTTGGAAAACACTGACACTGTTAATAATATCGAAACCACTGCCTCCGTCGATCGTGTTTTTGCCACCAATAAATTGATTGATCTGAAATATGTCATTGCCACTACCACCATTTAGGGTGTTATTTCCAGATCCACCATTCAGAGTATCCTTACCACTACCACCAGTAAGGTTATCATCGCCATTTCCGCCATCGATAAAATGCCCAATGCCGTTATTACCAGAGGCTGTCACGGTATCATTACCGTTATCACCAGTGAAGTCTTTGATAGTCTCGACACTTTGAATAGATTTAATGCCAACATTGGATAAGTCTAAAGTGGTAAAATCAACATTATCTAGATCGATCAAGACTGGTTTATCGGATAAGAAAGACGCTCTAAAACCTTCAAGTTGATCAGATCCTTGACCACCATCAATTACCACACCTCCACCAAACCCAATTAATCGGAAGATATCGTCGCCTAATCCTCCATTCAGAGTGGTATCACTAAAGAAATTATTAGCGATTAGCACATCATTGCCAGCATCCCCATTAACTAAATCACTACCACCATTAGTAGTAATCTGATCATTGCCCTCACCACTATTGAGAGTATCGCTAAAAAAACCACCATTGATTGTATCGTTGCCTTGTAGACCGTCGATAGTATTGCTGGCATTGAAATCGCCATTCAAAAGATCATTTCCTGCGGTACCAGTAATGTTAGCCATTGGATTTTATTTAATAGGTAAGTGAAAAACAGCACCTTAAAATTGCTTAAGATACCTGGGATATAAAGCTTTTGATGCAGCAGGTTTACTGGTGTATTAAAAGTTTTGGACATTTATTTTTGATTTTTCGACACTTCTTGACCACCAGAAAAGTTTCCGTGATCAGAGTCACTGGCAGCACCCAAATCAATGGAATAATAGCATTTTTGCCCCAAAATAATCTATTGAGAATAGTGTAGAGTCAGCAATATGTCTCATTTTTAGCCGCACAGAAATTTGAAGTTGCTGGCTGAGATGAGCCATAAGGCTTATTTTGGTTAATACAATGTAGCTGTTGAAGTATGTCTACTGGCAAGTAAAATGTGGAGATCTAGTCCGCATCAAATTTT
Organism: Synechococcales cyanobacterium GL140_1_metabinner_5_sub; assembly: GCA_025359065.1. Classification (GTDB taxonomy): domain Bacteria; phylum Cyanobacteriota; class Cyanobacteriia; order Cyanobacteriales; family Chamaesiphonaceae; genus JAAFHZ01. The sequence goes on from JANYHM010000115.1 coordinate 7,189, forward strand.
CCAATGCTCAATCCTGTTATTTGGCTCCAGACTCAGCATCATCGCTGGATTGCCAGTATTTTGCTGGCTGGTCTCAGCGTCCGGTTAATTATTGCTATCTTTCTGCCGATCGGCTTCGATGAAGCCTATTACTATGTTTATACCCTGCATCCAAGCTGGAGCTACTTTGACCACCCTCTGTTAGTCTTCTTCACTGCTGGCTTTGGAACTTGGCTGACTGGCGCGGTGAATCCCTTTACCTTGCGTCTGGGTACGCTGTTGGTTTTTACCGGCGCTTTGATTTTTTTATACAAAACTGCGGAACGTTTGTTCGATCGTCAAGTTGCCCTCATTACCCTTGGCCTAGCCTCCCTAATGCCCATTTTGACGGTGGCTTTTGGTTCTTTAGCTCAGCCCGATGCGCCTCAGATCTTTTTTTGGATGGCGACTCTTTGGTTAGCGGCGATCGAGTTTTTTCCTAATACCCCTTATAAACCCACCTATCGGGTAGCACTAATTGGTTTGTTGGTGGGCTTGACCTGTTTAGCTAAGTATCATGGGTTCTTACTGGGGACTTGTCTGATTGGCTTTTGTTTGAGTAGCCCCAATCATCGCAGAGTATTGACTTCTCCTTGGGTGTTGTTAGCCAGTTTAGTATTTGCCCTGACTATTTCGCCGATTTTGTATTGGAACTCTGAGCATAGTTGGGCTTCGATCGTTTTTCAATCTAAGCGGGCTGTTCCCAATGCTAGCTATAACTGGGAAACTTTTTTTCTGACTTTTTTAGTCCACATGGTATATGTTTTTCCTTTGATCGGCTTTCCTTTGATTTGGTCGATGGGGCAGAATATTCGTTCCCAGTTTCAGCAGCAAGAAGATCCTCGCAAAGGTCAAAAACTTTTAGTGCTATGGCTATCGGCTCCAATTATTGTAGCCTTTGCGATTATTGCTGGCTATCAGCAAGTGTTGCCAAGCTGGCCGATGGCGGGATATATGACCGCTAGCATTTTGTTGGCCGAGCGATCGCTGGGCTGGTTTAGTCATCATCCCCGCCGTTTTTGGAATTGGTTGATTGTTACGGCGGTGTTGATTCATCTTATTTTTGTGATCGCTTTGTCGCACTTGACTTTAGGTACTGCTCAAAAACCCAGTAATAATTCGATCGGCGGGGGCTTTTTGACTTTTGAGGCCGATAATTCGGTGCAGTTGATTGATGTAGGCCAGTTACAGCGAAAACTGAAAAATAATCCAGCAGTTATGCAGGCTATTGATCATGCTGATTTTATTTTTATCAATCGTTATTTTCCCAGTGGTCAGTTGGCAATGGCACTACACTCCATTACAAAAAAACCCATAACTTGTTTTGATGAAGATTTACGAGGTTTTGCATATTGGTCCACTGCGGAGGAATGGGTGGGCAAAAATGCGGTGTATATTGGCTCGGAAACTTTTGGGGTGAATGAAGACGTGGTGAAGCCTAAGGGCTTTGTTTCTACAAAACCGTCAGTGACTTATGAGCCGTTTGAAAGCTATTTTTTAAGCATCAAAAAAGTTGCCACTGTTCCTCTGCTTAGAGGTGGGGTAGTAACTCAAACCTGGCAGGTCTATGAGACCGACCAAATGTTGAAGCCATACCCTCGTCCCTATGGGTTAGATGTTGGTAAATAGTCAGATTATTGATGACCGACTGCTTTGATCGCTTCTTCTATCGCCAATGCCACATGAGTCCAATGGGTGCCGCCTTGGCAGAATGCCACATAGGGTTCTCGCAAAGGGCCATCGGCAGAGAACTCGGAGGTGCTGCCGTCGATAAAGGTGCCGCCGGCCATTACCAATTCATCTTCGTATCCCGGCATGGGGGCAGGGATAGGATCGAGATAGGAGCCGATCGGGGAATATTTTTGAATAGTGCGGCAAAAGGCCAATAGTTTTTCGGGGGAGCCAAAGCGAATACCTTGGATGACATCGCGGCGGGGGGCAAAGGGAGCTGGGTTGACGGGATATCCTAGTTTTTCAAACACATAAGCAGTCAGATGATTGCCCTTTTTGGCCTCACCGACCATCTGGGGTGCTAAAAACAACCCTTGGAACAACAGCCTATTTTGATCGTAAGTGGCACCGCCAGAGCTGCCTATGCCCGGTGCGGTGAGGCGACAGGCGGCGGCTTCTACTAAATCTGCACGACCGGCGACATAGCCGCCGCTGGTGACGATCGTTCCCCCCGGATTTTTGATTAGGGAGCCTGCAATTAAATCGGCACCGACAGCGGGCGGCTCCCGATTTTCGATGAACTCGCCGTAGCAGTTGTCTACGAAGCAGACGGTGTGGGGGTTTTGGGCTTTGACTAATTTGACGATGCGGCCAATGTCATCGATCGACAAAGATGACCTCCAAGCATAGCCACAAGAACGCTGAATCAGCACCAGCTTGGTTTCTGGCCGAATCGCAGTAGCCAGTGCGTCCCAATCGATCTGTAAATCTTCAGCTAGGGGCAGCTCTCGATAACTCACCCCAAAATCTTTTAGGGAACCCTGGTTTTCGCCTCTGGAGCCAATTACTTCTTCTAAAGTGTCATAAGGTGCCCCGGCTACTGCCAACATTTCATCGCCCGGTCGCAGAACTCCAAACAAAGCGCAGGCGATCGCATGAGTGCCAGAAACAAACTGCACCCGCACAGCGGCAGCTTCGGCTCCCATTAAATCTGCAAACACCTTATCCATGGTCTCACGGCCTAGATCGTCGTGCCCATAACCGCTGACGCTGCTGAAGTGATGTACGCCCACCCGGTGATCGCGGTAAGTTTGTAAAACTCGATGCAGATTTTCCTTGACTTCATTATCAATACCGACAAAAATTTGTAATAAGGCATTTTGTGCCTCGCGAATAAGATCTGAGCTGTTCATGCCGTGACAAGGTGAAGTGCAGATGTTATTTTCGCGCAATTGTGACCACCATTTGAAATTCAGGATGACGGAATGACTGTTGCTGCATCGAAGAAGCTCGCCCTTGACTGGGGTGTAATTGGTTTCATGTCTATTATTCACGTGGGGGCGATGTTGGCATTTTTGCCGCAGTTCTTTAGTTGGCAAGGGGTAGGGACTGCACTGTTCTTACATTGGATCAGCGGTGGCTTAGGAATTACGCTCTGTTGGCATCGGATGCTTTCACACAAGAGCTTTCAAACTCCCAAGTGGCTAGAATACTTTTTGGCTTTTTGCGGTACGTTGGCGATGCAGGGCGGTATTATTTGGTGGGTAGGGATGCACCGTCATCACCATTTACATTCCGATGAAGATGTTGATCATCATGATTCTAAAAAGGGCTTCTGGTGGAGCCACATGCAGTGGATGCTTCATGAAGTACCTGCGGAAAAAGATGTTGATAAATTTACTAAAGATATGGTCAACGATAAGTTTTACCAGTTTTTAGACAAGTACTTTTTACCGGTGCAAATTGCTTTAGGCGTAGCTTTGTATTTTATTGGTGGTTGGCCGATCGTCTTTTGGGGAATCTTTGCTCGCTTGGTGTTGGTGTATCACTGCACTTGGCTGGTGAACAGCGCAACTCACAAGTTTGGCTATCGCACCTATGAAACTAAAGATAATTCCACTAATTGCTGGTGGGTTGCGGTAACTACTTATGGTGAAGGTTGGCACAATAATCACCATGCTTACCAATATTCAGCGCGTCATGGCATGAAATGGTGGGAGTTTGATATTACTTGGATAACAATTAGATTGCTGCAATTTCTGCGTTTGGCTAGCAATGTGAAGCTTGTTCAAGAATAGTTTTACTAATACTTAAAAAGCTAGTGAAAGTTAACTTTCACTAGCTTTTTTTTGGAGAATAATGTCTGTAGCTAATCTTTAACTCCCAATCGATCAAGCATCGTAGCTCTTGCCCGATCGGCCAAAGAATCATCTAGCTTGCTCAACTGAATATCTTCGCCATACTTGTTTTTAATGGCGGTCTTGATCATCCAATCGGCAATAAACGGATTTTTAGGAATCAATGGCCCATGAGAATAAGTGGCGATCGCGTTGTGATAAAAGGCACCCTCAGTTTTATCTTCGGCATTATTGCCAAAACCTTTAATCACTGTACCCAGTGCCTCGGCTTGTTCGCCTAAGAAAGTACGACCACCGTGATTCTCAAAGCCCACAATAATTGGCTTTTGGCCACCCAGCATTTCGGTTAGCTCCTGCGCCAACCGTTTGGCCGTAACTTCAAAAACTACGTTGCCAATACAGCGTGGTGCATCAATACCAGGATGTTTACTGACCAAATCAATAATTCCCATGCCATCAATGCGTTCTCCTTGCCCTGGCTCATAATATTTACCCAGCAACTGAGGTGAGCCGCAGGTAAACACTCCCGGCGCACCGGCATCTAGCTTGCGACGAATGGCTTCGGTCTTCGCGCCCGCCAAATCGCGCATGACAATTTCTTGCTGACGGTCTTGGGCACCGCCTCCAGCAATGATATCAACTTGATCTAAGACATCTGGTGGGGTGCTTTGATCGTAAGGCACTACTTCGATCGCAATGCCCCGCCACTGAGCGCGTTGTTGAAGGGCAATCACATTGCCCCGATCGCCATAAGTACTCATAAGTTGAGGGTATAGCCAGCCGATTTTTAACGAATGTTGAGTAGACATAATAACTATAAAATTTTGCGTCCAGTGAGAATTTCGCGTACTTCTAGCATCGCCGAGTAGGTTGGGACAATGTGCAGGGTTTCGGTGGCTGGTGATAGTTCCAGTGCCTTAGCTAAAGCCTTGGCTGTATCTGGTTCCACCACTAATTGGCAGCCTCCACCCACTTGTTCTTTGCTGTACTCTAGGCGCAGTGCCATATCGTAGACTCGATCGCCGCTGACTACAATAATGCCGCCTTGGTTCACAAATTTTTCGGTGTCAACATCCCAAATCCAAGAAACATCGGTGCCATCGGGAGTTCGATCATTCAAAATCATCAGTGTTACTGAGCCACCGCCAGCTTTTTTTACTTGATTGACGGCGCGGATGGTTTCGTTCATGCCCACCGGATTTTTGGTGAGTAGAATGCGGACTTTTTTGCCTTGATAGACCAGTTCTTCTGCCCGCCCAAAGGCTGCTTGGAAGTTATTGATCACATCCAGCATTTTCTCGGTGCTGACTCCGATCGACTGTGCCGTAGTAATTGCTGCGAGAGTGTTGTATTTGTTGTAGACCCCAATCAAAACCTGTGGCCATTTAGCACTATCGATCGATAAAGGCTGCTTGGTAAAATCGCACTTAGGACAGTCAAAATCTCCTTGGTGAGAAAGATACACGCCTTTGTAAGTCAGCGCTGTGCCACAGCTTGGACAGTGGATTGAATCAACGGCATGGGGAATTTCGTCTAAGTATAAATCTGGTTCGCTCAGCCCAAAATACTTAATTTGTTTGGGGATTTCGGCATGTACTAGCTGCTGTCCCAAATGAGTTAGAGCCGGATCATCGCCGTTAGAGATTAGAGTAGTGCCTGCGGGTAAGGCGGCAATAGTTTTTGCCCATTTATAGACAATGGTATCTACCTCTCCGTAGCGATCGAGCTGATCCCGAAACAGGTTGAGGGTCATAATAAACTTGGGTTTCAGCTCTGGCAACACCAAGGGGATCACGTTTTCATCGACTTCTAGAATACCGAAGTCTGCTTTTAAGGTGCCGGTAAGACTGGTGCGATCAAGCAAGGTAGTGATCAAACCATTTACTAAATTGGCTCCAGCTTCGTTGTGTACCACCGTCCAGCCATCTTTCTCTAGCATGGCTCGTAAGAGCAGCGAGGTAGTGGTTTTACCGTTGGTGCCTGCTACCACAATCACCCCATGCTTGATTTGCTGGGAGAGCAAGCTCAAAATACGGGGATGCAAATTTTTGGCAATGGTTCCAGGCAGCACGCTTGCCGCCCCTAACTTTAAGGTGCGAATGCTGGTGGTGATTGCCTTGGCGGCAAATACTGCTGCCCCTAACCGGACTCGATCGATCAGACTGATGTTGGCCATGCACCCTCAAAAAAACTACCCGCTTCCGGGTCAAATATTATATCCTAGCTGCGTTACCCCACAGTAAGTCTAATCGATAATTTTTACAGATGATCAAAAATCATCTGTGTAGGTCTTTCTTAATCTTCAGTATCTTTGGAGATTGCTTTTAGATGAATGTGCTTATAGCCAAGCTTTATTTCAAACTCGTCGCCAGGAGAGAGGTTTAATGCTCTAGTATAGGCCGACCCGATTAGAATTTGACCGTTTTGGTGGACTGTTGCGCGGTAGCTGGCTTCACGTCCTCTCCCATCAACGCTAGATTTTTCATCTACATTAATTCCTTTGGACTGTAGTACAGCATCGTAAAATTTTGTAAGGTTTACCTTGACGTTACCGCTTTTATCTACTGAGTAATATCCACAGCCTTTGGCAGTTTCACTTTTCGATAAACTAGAAAGTTCTTTGATCTTTGCCTTTAAGGCTTTCCCTGTCAAAGGAACAACTTTTTCTGTGGGGGCTTCTGCCTTGGCTTTTTGTGCTTTTTGTTTTGCTGGAGCTGCTATTCTGGCCATTTTCTTGTGCTAAAAATATTTCTAGCTTTAATTATATGCTGTTGATGGCTTGATTTTAAACACTGATATTAATTTTTTTTTAAATCTCCAGATCAATTTCTTTCTGTCCCATAGGTTGGGGATAATTGCCCTAAGTATTTTTGTTTGGTCGGGTAAGGATGCTAGAAGGGCAATAATCAATATTCGTCTGTCAGTGCTTCTTTCGGGCTTTGTGTGCAGATATTAGAAAAACGAGATCTGAGGCTTTTCTATCACAATTAACAGATTAACCGAAACAAACTCCCCGTTGTGTACTGGAAGATTAATAATTTGTTACCATTGGTTTGCTGGTGTTTCTAAGTAATTGCCTTGATCTAGTAAATGGGTGGTAAGTCAGTCTGTGATCGCCTAAAGTAATAGAGCACCAGAAAAGATTTCATCATGCTGCCTAGAGAAGACCTCTTAAAATTAGCCGAAAACCGCGATACTGTAGCCCGGGCGATCGATCTGGCCGAGAGCGCCATCAAGACCTGGGAAATGACTGTAACTGATTTTCTGTCGCCACCAGAACTAGCTGAAATTATTGGTATTTTTAGTCGTTTGACCGAAGTTCAACTTTTTTCTTGGGGTGGCTATCCTCAGGCAGAACGGCAGCGTATCGGTATTTGCCGATCGGAGTTGGCTTTAGACGAAACTGCGGTGCCGCTGATAGCGGTGCAGATTGCAGGTAACTTTTTGTTTGACTCAGCTACTCATCGAGACTTTTTGGGATCGATGTTGGGGGCAGGGATTGTGCGAGAAAAAACGGGTGATTTAATTGTGTCTGGCGATCAGGGCGCTCAGGCGATTATTGTGCCGGAGCTATTGGATTATTTGACAGCGGCTTTGACTCAGGTGCGATCAGTGCCGGTAAAAGTGAAGCCGATTGAGTTTAGTGAGTTGCGAATTCGGGAGCCAAAGAAAAAGGAGATGGTCACTACTGAGGCTTCGCTGCGGTTGGATGCGATCGCCTCGGCGGGTTTTGGCATGTCTCGGAGCAAGATGGTGGATTTAGTGAGCGGAGGTGATGTGCGGGTGAATTGGAAAGATGTCAGTCAGCCGTCGTTTCAGCTTAAGGCTGGAGATTTAGTGGCAATTCGGGGTAAGGGTCGTTTGGAAGTTGGTGAAGTAGCGATTACCAAAAAAGAACGCTATCGGATTAATTTGACTCGCTATGTCTAGTGAAAGTAGAAATTAGTGATATGGCTTTGTGCTGTGCTTTAATTAATAAAAAATGGTTTTTTGCGGTGATCTCAGGCAGAATAGTGCCGAGAGGATGTTCAATCAGTAGAGTAGCCACCATGCAGCCAATCCGCACCTTCAACGTATCACCATCGCTACCATCCAATCTAGCGCCCCTGCGAAAATTAGCCTACAACCTTTACTGGGACTGGAACATCGAGATTAAAGATCTCTTCCGTCGCCTTGATCGAGACCTTTGGGAAACTACTCGACACAACCCAGTTGCCACGATCGCCCAGGTTAGCCAAACCCGCCTGCAAGAAGTAGCCGACGACGACGGCTTCTTGGCACACATGGATCGCGCTACCGCTGCCCTCACCAACTACCAACAAAGCCGTGACTGGTACAAAAAGCACCATGGCAACGTCAGCCCTGAAGCTAAACCCTGCTTTGCCTACTTTTGCGCCGAATTCGGCCTTGTAGACTGTTTACCCATCTACTCTGGCGGTCTTGGAGTATTGGCCGGAGACCACCTCAAATCCGCCAGTGACCTGGGGATTCCCTTGGTGGGAGTCGGCCTGCTCTACCAGCAGGGCTACTTCGCCCAATACTTAGGAGCCGATGGCTGGCAGCAAGAGCGCTACCCCCTTAACGACTTTTACAACATGCCCTTGGAGCTAGAGCGCAAGCCCGATGGCACAGAGCTACGCATTGCCGTTGAATACCCCAACCGCTTGGTTTATGCCCGAGTTTGGCGGGTGCAAGTAGGCACCGTGCCCTTATTTTTACTCGATACCAACATTGAACCCAACAGCCCCTACGACCAAGACATCACCGATGCCTTGTATGGCGGCGACTTAGACACCCGTATTCACCAAGAAATCATGCTGGGGATCGGTGGTTTTCGGGCCTTGCAAGCTCTGGGTTATGCTCCCACCGTCTACCACATGAACGAAGGCCACTCTGGCTTCTTGATTTTGGAACGACTACAGGTGTTGATGCAGCAAGAAAAACTCACCTTAGCTGAAGCCAGACAAGTGGCGATGTCTAGCCAAATTTTTACTACTCATACCCCTGTGAGTGCTGGATTTGACCTGTTTCCACCCGACAAAGCCATGTACTATGTTGGTCACTACGCTAGCTCCTACGGTTTGGGCAGAGAAGAATTTTTAGGACTGGGTCGAGAGAACACTGGTGACTTGGAATCGCCCTTTAGCATGGCCGCCTTAGCCATGAAAAACGCTAGCTTTGTGAACGGGGTCGCCCAGCTCCATGGAGCTGTTTCCCGCGAAATGTTCCAAAATATGTGGCCAGACGTGCCCTTGTCAGAAATCCCGATTACGGCGATTACCAACGGCGTTCATGCTCGGAGCTGCGTAGCCAAAAGCAACCAAGAACTGTTCGATCGATACCTAGGCGATGATTGGGCTGAAAAGCCCGCTGATGATCACCTATGGCAAAAAGTCCAAACGATCCCTGACGAAGAACTGTGGCGTAACCACGAACACTGTCGATCGGAGATGGTGGTGTTTGCTCGCGATCGGATCATTAGTCATCTGAAAGAACGGGGAGCTACTGGTGCTGAAATGCAGCACGTGCAGAATTCCCTTGACCCTGGAGTATTCACCATCGGCTTTGCCCGTCGGTTTGCTACCTACAAACGCGCCACCTTGTTCTTACGAGACTTGGATCGGATCAAGAAGCTATTGACTGGCAACAAAGATCGCCGGGTACAGTTCGTGATTGCTGGCAAGGCTCACCCCAAAGATATCCCTGGCAAAGAACTAATCCGAGATATTGTACAGTTCACTCGCTCTGAAGGGATGAATTCCGTGATCTTCGTTCCCGATTACGACATTTACGTATCGCGCTTGATGGTTTCGGGCTGTGATATTTGGTTAAATACTCCTCGTCGGCCTCGGGAAGCTTCCGGCACCAGCGGTATGAAAGCCTCTATGAACGGTCTACCGAACGTTAGCATCTTAGATGGCTGGTGGGATGAAGCCGACTATGTGAGAACTGGGTGGCCGATCGGGCATGGCGAAATGTACGACGACGAAACCTACCAAGACAATGTGGAAGCCAATGCTTTCTACGACCTGTTAGAAAAAGAAGTCGTTCCCATGTTCTATGATCGGGACATCGAAGGAATTCCCCGCCGCTGGGTGGCCAAAATGAAAGACTCCATTTGTCTGAATGCACCGCGCTTTAACACCGCCCGGATGCTGAGAGACTACGCGGATCAAGGCTATGTCCCAGCCCATCAATGCCAGGCGATTATGGTGGGCAATAGCTACCAAAATGGTAAGGACTTGGCACATTGGAAGGCGCAGATCTTTGAAAACTGGTATGACATCAAGATCAAAAATGTTGATGCTGCGGTTTCAGAGCAGTTGGGTGTAAACCAGTCGATCGAAGTGAAAGCCAATCTTCACTTAGGCCAACTACAGCCCAGAGATGTACGAGTAGAGGTTTATCAGGGTTCGATCGACAGTCATGATGGCAAAATCATGAATGCCAAGACCGTGGTGATGCACAGCAACGAAACCACTAATGGTGAAACTGTTTACACTTGCACTATTAGCTATGAGGCTAGTGGTTTGCAAGGTTTCTCGGTAAGAGTATTACCAAATCACCCACATTTGAGTAATCCCCATGAGCTGGGTCTGATTCATTGGGCTTAGGCTGGGTTGAACTCTAAGATCAATCGCCGAAAACTCCTTCACTACAATTTCATTGTGTAGTGAAGGAGTTTTTTTCTACACAACTACTTCCAAGTACGTCTAATTGCTTCTAAATCATCAATAGCTATCATAATTTCTTGTACATAATCATCGACCGTCCATTGATTAGCTCTGATTAAGCCCCTATCTATCAACTTTTGACGGAGGCCAGCATCTTCAAGCAAAGATTTGATCGCTCCCGCGATTTCCTCTGGCTGTTTAGGATCAACTAATAAAGCTGCATTACCAAGTTGTTCATTGGCACCTGACACAGCAGCAGCAATCACCGGACAGCCTAAAGACATTGCTTCTAATGGGGGTAAATTATCGGGGCCAAAAAAAGATGTAAAGCTCAAGGCAAAAGCATTTTGATAGAGGTCTGGCATATCGCATTGAGGCACAAAACCCAAAAAATGCACCTGATTGGATAAGCCTAGCTCTTGCACCATTTCTTTTACATAGGATTCATTACCTTGATTAGAACCAACCAAAACCAATGGAAACTCTAAGTCGTGCTGTTCTTTTAAGCATTTGACTGCCAACAGTAAACCAACGTGATTCTTATGTGGCCAAAATTGAGCCGGATAAAATAAATATTGTTTTGGAATACTGTATTTAGTCAAAACATCACAGGTCAGAGTAGGATTGCTTATAAACCGAGGAGTAAAAAAGGGAATAACTTTAATCCTATCTTTGGGAACCTGATAAAAATTTTCTATTTCTGCTTTGCCAACCTCCGTTCCTGTAATGACTACGGTAGCTCTCCGCAAAACTTTTGCATAATATTTTTCTCTGCTCTCCCATTGTCCAGATAAACTTGTTTCAGGAAAATATGGCTGTAGCCTATGCTGTAAATCCCATACGGGTATAATATAGGGATATTCAAATGTCGGACAGTTAGCAGGTACTAAAGATAAAATCACATCAATTTGATTTTTCTTTAATGATTTTAATAAGTATCTTTTCTGCCACCATGGCTTAATTGCAGATAAAACTACTTGTAGACCAAGTTTGACTAATACTGTTTTGACGGCATCTAACAAAGCTGTTTTTATTTCGTCACTCCAAAAGATTTTGGAATCTATTGGCTTCGATTTTGAAGTAGGTGGATTGGTAAATGCAACTCCTTTGTTATTATAATAAATAAAAGTATGCTTGTTTTCATGGCTTGATCGTGATATGGCATCAATCAACTGGCTCTCAAATGTATAGCCTCCTCCTACTCGTGGAACTTGATTACTGCTGATTAATAAAGCTATTCTCATTTTAATTCATGATTACAAAGTAAACGCCCCATGTATTAAGACTTGGCTCTTGATCGCTCATCCATTCTTTGCAATCTACGACTTTTAAATCAAACTTTTGAGCTAAAAATTCAATTTCTGACCTAAAAATATAACGCATTTGATGAGTTTCTTTCAGTTGTTTAGATTTTTTCCCCTGTTTGTCTTCAATAAAAAAAAGATAATTGACATCCACTATATTCTCATTGGGAAATAATGCTGGCTCAGCAATACGCGTTATTTTGATTTGCTCATTTTCTACTCGTTTGATTTTGACAGTTGGTTGCTTATTTAAAACAGCCGGACCATACCAAACATCAAATACAAATATGCCCCCAGGGTTTAAATGTTCTTTTACGGTTGCAAAGGTATCCAGCAAATTTTTGTTTTCAATTTGATAACTTACAACATGGAAAAGTGACAGTATAGCGTCAAATTTTTGGTTTAATCTAACTTGTTGAACATCACCTTCTGTAAAATTTAGTCTGCGTGCGATTTCTGGGGGGATTTGCAAAAGGTTTGCCTCGGCCTGTTGGAGCATTTTAATGCTTCGATCAACACCATGCACCTGATAGCCTTTCTCGCTAAGTAACGTAGCATGTTTACCTGTGCCACAGCCTAACTCTAGCAGTTGATGAGCGTTGGGCGCATAAATTGATAGTATTTTCTGAATAAATTTTACTTCGCTATGATAATCTTTGTCTTGGTAAAGCAGTTCATAATAATCAGCATAATCAGCAAAAACATTCATAGTTATTATTTTCTTAACTTGAGATACGATCTGGATATTAAGTAATTACTATCATCACTTATGAGTAATGGAATTATTGCGATCTTTCTATTCATGAATTTAAAGCCTCTCTTAGTATAGCCGCAACTTTTTTAATCTGCTCTTCTGTTAGTGCTAAGCCGCTTGGAATATAAAACCCCCGACGGGATATTTTTTCGGCAACAGGATATGATTCTTTGTTAAATAGCCCCATCTTTTGAAAAATTGGCTGCTCATGCATTGGCCAGAAAAAAGGTCGAGAGCCAATATTGTTGTTTTTTAAATACATCATTATGTCTGACACGCTTAGAGATACTTCATCTTTGAGAACCAATCCAAATACCCAATAAATATTATTGGCATATGTGGTTTTTACTAAAGGTAGCTGTAAACTAGAAATATCAGAAAGTAGCTCTGTGTATTTTTCTCCCATAGTACGTTTGCGAATGACAAACTCATCAATTCTCTCTAACTGCGCAACACCAAGAGCCGCTTGCAAATTTGTCATCCGAAAATTCCAACCTAATTCTTCATGCACAAAGCGTTTTTGTGGCTGAAAGCACAAGTTACGCAGAGAACGACAGCGATCTGCTATTTCTGCATTGTCCGTCACCAACATCCCACCCTCACCAGTGGTGATATGCTTATTTGGATAGAAGCTAAATGTACTAATGTCACCGAAACTCCCACAGGGATGTCCTTTGTATGTTTGACCATGCATTTCGGCGGCATCTTCAATTATTTTCAATTTATGCTTATAAGCAATAGCCAGCAAAGGTTCTAAATCTACTGGTAGTCCGTAGATATGAACAATCATAATTGCTTTTGTTTTAGACGTGATTTTCCCCTCAATTTGGCTAACATCCATATTCCATGTAATGGGATCACAATCTATAACAACTGGCTTTGCTCCAGACCTCACGATGGCAGCAGCACAAGAAATGATAGTAAATGTCGATAGAATCACCTCATCTCCTGGGCCAATTTTTAAGGCAGCGATCGCCACATCAAGTGCGGCAGAGCCACTGCTAACAGCGATACCATATTTTCGGTCTACCTTGTTAGCAAATTGTCCTTCAAATTGATTAACGAATGCTCCTTCCGAAGAAATCCAACCTGTCTCGATACATTCGAGAAGATATTTTTTTTCATTGCCATCTAACAAAGGTTCATTGACAGGAATATAATTCATATTTCGCTGCATCCATTTACTTTTGTCAGATCGGTGTTTATTCCAATGAATCTAGTTCTTTCCTGCTCACCAAGATATGGACCCTGCTTAACTTCTATCATTTCAATATCCTCAAGGATTTCAAAACCATGTCCACCATCCACCAAAAAAATAACATCACCAGATTCCACTATGCAGCTTTCTAAGTATTCTTGCTGGTTATTATAAAAGTCTACTCGCAACTTACCTTTTTTAATAAATAGTACTTCCTGAGTACGGTTTACTTCGCGGGTGATGGAATTATGAATATGAGGTTGAATAATTTTTCCGGTTGAGTGACTAATATAAGCCAATTGTTGTGGGAAGTCATGCGGAGTGATAAAAGTAATTCCAGGTTGGTGAAACCGAGAAGAAATAATAAATGCGATGGATTTATCATAATAATTAATTTGCTTGATCATAACTATGTACGAATAAGGTTTTGCGCAACTCTTGTTCAAAACCCTAGCATGATTGAAAATGAAAGTTGTGAAGTGTGATACTTAACATGAAACCTTTTAAAACAACCGTTATCTTTAACCAACTTTGCTAGATCAAGACTTTATAAAAGTATTTATTACCATATCAGAAAGAGGTTAAGAATAAATTATGTCATGTCCAAGTTTTTTAAGGCCAGTGACGCAGAGCGTTTTCTCCGTGCAATTTCTTTATCTGAATTTATCCCTCTAAACCCGTTTTAGTCATTCAGTTCACTTTTTTGCCAGCACATTGAAATTCAAAGCATATTAGCTGATGCTGAAGTCAATTTTTAATATACCTCTTGATTTTCGGGGCAATTAGTTTGAGAATCAGTATTGAGAGAAAGTAATCAGGTATGACAAGATTCCCTGTTAACGGCTCTCACGGAGATAGCTCTCCCACCTGTTTGACAAGTTGTGCTAAAGGTATCCATGAGGTGTTGTTGAAAGAAGATCGAACCAAACGCAACCGTAACCGATCGAAGCGGCGACAGATCCTTTGTCCGTTGCACGGTTGTCAGATGGATAGTGTCAGTGCTAAGCATTCCATCTTTGGCGATCGAGTAGAGCATTTGCAGCAGGCCGGGTTTGATCGAGGTCTGGCGAACCTGCTTATGGATGAACACACCACCATTTCTATTCCTGGAGAATGGCTAGAAAAATTTTGGTGCTTGGAGTGTGACCAATCTGAGTGGTATCGGGTTAAACGCTATCACAGGCCAGGTGGCGGGGGTGCAGCCCAGTATTTTGTGGAGATAGCAGCTCAAGAGTTATGGCAAAGAGTAGCCGGAGTACATGACCCCATGGGCAATCCATCAGTAGGCGAATTTACTCGTAAACAGGCTAAGGCCAAAGGAATGGTGCGAGATTTTAAATTTATTATGTAAAGTCGTTAATTTAAGCTTGTGTTGTGCAGGATTCTAGCCGTACCATAGATCTGTTCAGTACCGCGCAGCTTCATGACTATCACACCTGCATCAGTTAGTGCATTGCTATCTTCCGAAAGCCATGGCGATCGCATTAGAGGAGTCAATCAACTCCGAGAATTAGATAAATCGGTTGCCTATGAATTAGTCCAAGCACCCATTCAAGACAAAAATACCCGCGTGCGCTATGCGGCGGTGAGCTTGATGGATACTATTGGAGACGTAGACTTAGTCAAGAGTCTGGCCATTTTGCGGAGCTGCCTGCAAGATGCTGAGTACGATGTGAAAGCCGCAGCCGCTGATGCTTTGGGTGGTTTGAAGTTAACGGAATCTTTGCCAGAGCTGATTCTTCTCTATCACGAAACCGAAGAATGGTTGCTGAAGTTGAGTATCGTAGCTGCTTTGGGTTCCATGCAAGATCAGCGAGCCATGTCACTGTTTGCGGAAGCTTTGGAATCTGACGTAGAGCTGATTAGAATGACTACTGTGCAGGCGATCGGAGATATGAGTGACCCCACAGGTGTAGACTTATTGGCAAAAGTAGTCGCCGAACCGGATACCCAAATTCGTTTTCGGGTAGCGGAAGCTTTGGGTAAAATTGGTGGTGCGCAAGCCCAAGAACTACTCAAACAACTGGCCAATGATGCTGATCCTCAAGTAGCTGAGCAAGCTAAAGCGTTTTTATGAAATTATTATTAGCTGGGGATATTGGTGGTACTAGCACTCGTCTGCGTCTTGCCCCGATCGAAGATTGGCGCAGTCATCAGTGGGAACGCACCTATGCCAGTCAAGATTTCCCAGATCTTTTGCCGGTGGTGCAGAAGTTTTTGACAGAGTTGAATGTCTCTGGTGAAGTGGTTGCAGCTTGTTTTGCGGTGGCTGGCCCGGTGGTGGATGGTGTGGCCAAGCTGCAAAATTTGGCTTGGCAATTAGAGACCGATCAATTGATCAAAATTCTGAATATTCCCAACCTGAAGCTAATTAACGATTTTGCCGCAGTGGGCTATGGTTTGGCTCATTTGCGCTCGGATGAGCTGCATGTGCTGCAAGCTGGCGAAGTGGTGACTGATGCTCCCCAAGCAGTTATTGGGGCGGGGACTGGGTTGGGTCAGGGATACTTAATTCCAGCCTGTGGCAAATATGAGGTGTTGGCCAGCGAAGGCGGGCACAGTGACTTTGCGGCGCGAACTCCTTTGGAGTTTGAATTGGTGGAATATTTGATGGAACGAGACGATTTAGATCATGTTTCCTACGATCGGTTGGTTTCTGGGCGGGGCATTGTGAACATGTATCGGTTTTTGCGAGATCGTCCCTCCGTCGAAGCCTCTCCATTGGCTGATATCTCTGAAATTGCCGAGGCTGTGAAGCAGTGGGAGAAGACTACGGTGTCCGATCGGGCACATCTAACTGATCCAGCAGTCTTGATTGCTAAAGCGGCTCAAGCTGGCACCAGTGCCCTAGCGCGGGCAACAATGCAGATGTTTGTTAGTGCCTATGGTGCGGAAGCTGGAAATTTGGCTTTGAAGTTTTTGCCTCGGGGTGGCCTATACATTGCTGGTGGTATTGCAGCCAAAAACTTATCGTTGTTGACTGACGGAACTTTTATGGCAGCCTTTGGTCAAAAGGGTCGGATGCGTAGCTTAGTGGCACAGATTCCGGTTTCGGTAGTGCTAAATTCTCAGGTGGGTCTGATTGGTGCGGCAGCACAGTCACTGGCCATGCTAGAGAAGGATTCAGCTACATGACTGATGGGGTATAGAGCGCCATCTTCTTATGATTTAGAAGAGCTATTTTTGATCGGCATTTTTTCTATGAACCCTAAAATACCAAAGGTGACAGTGGGCTTGGCCTTCTACAATCCGGGAGCAGATTTTGAGCTAGCCATTAAATCAGTGTTCGCTCAAACTTTTACCGATTGGGAATTTATTTTAGTAGATGATGGTTCTAACGATGGTTCTTTAGAATTTGCCCAAAGCATTGATGATCCGCGTGTCCGAGTCATTAGCGATGGCAAAAATGTCGGCGCTAGCATTCGGATGAACGAAGTGATTGCTGCTGCTCAAACGCCTTATTTGATTAGGATGGATGCCGATGATGTTCTGCATCCCCAGCGGGTGGAAATTCAGTATGCGGAGTTGCTGAAGCACGGAAACGAGGCGATCGTGGGTACTGCGACCTATTCGATCGACACTCAAACTCAGGTAATTGGCTTTACTCCTAGCAAACAATTTCAAGCCTTTGGCTACGCTGCTCGTCATGACTTGGTACAGCCCACAGTGGCTGCCTCGATCGAGTGGTTTCTTAAACATCCGTACTCCAACGACTGGGTTTATCGCCGCTGCGAAGATGCCGAGCTGTGGTGTAGGGCTTCTGTAAATAGCAAATACATCAACATGGAAATGCCTTTAGTATATTATCGAGAAGTCGGTAATTATTCCTTGAAAAAGCAGATGGCTACGTATCTTGGCCTGTTTAATATTATTTACGATCATCATTTTCAGCAGCCTTGGCGGTTCAGCTTGCTGATGGGCAAAGAACTCTTTAGACTGTTTATCATTAGCACTTTAACAGCCCTCGGCAAAAGTGACTGGTTTGTTTCTCGCCGCTATCGTCCTTTAACTTCAGCTCAAATGCTCCATGCTGAGGCCGGTTTGGCAACTGTGCGCAGTCAAGTTTTGCCGCTGAGTACCAGGAAAATCGCTGTAAGCGTTCAAGAAAGCAGTAATTTACAGCAGTAGCCGATCTTCCCTTGCCGGTTTCGTATCTGTTGCACTATCTCAGAGAATCTTATGTTCGATGCTACTTCTAATCCCTCTCGGCTGCTCTGGCCAAGTCGTAATCCCATTCAGATTTGGCGCTGTTTACGGCATTTGCTAGCTGCGGATTATCAACAAAACCGGGTGCGGGTGCAAGAGACTGGGGGCGGCAGCAATCGCAACTTGAAGGGGTTAACGATCGTCACTTGTTTTCGGATTGCCCAGGCTGCAACCCACTTGGGCAGTATTCCGGTAATAGGTATTTTACCAAAGCTATTGATTGTTTTACCCCATCGCATATTTTTTGAATTTTTATTGGGCATCGAAATTCCACCTCGGGCGCAGATCCAAGGTGGTTTGGTGATTTTTCACGGTCAGGGAATTGTGATTCATGATAAAGCGCGGATTGGCCGAAATTGTATGTTGCGGCATGGCATTACTATTGGCACTAGTCTGAGCAAAGTGCGGACAGATAATAATCCTTGTGTGCCGACGATTGGCGATAATTGCAATATTGGTGCTGGGGCAATTATTATTGGTGATATTGCGATCGGCGATGATGTTAGCATTGGCGCTGGTACGGTAGTGACCAAGAGCGTACCTGCTGGTGGCGTGATGGTCGGTAGTCCGGCTCGATTAATCGAACCTGCTTAAAATTCCAAGCTTTTATTAAGTATTTATAAAACTATATTCTTAAAACTATGTCGCCCATTAAAATTGCTCAGATCATTGAATCTACTGGGGGTGGTTCCGGTCGGCATGTAGTGGATGTTTTGGGGGCTTTGGCGAAAGATCCGCGTTTTGAGGTGCATTTAATTCATTCATTGGATCGCATTGAAGATCGCTATCGCTTGGGAGTCGAGAAATTAGCTGGTCAGATCAAAATCCACGAAGTTTCTATGGTGCGCCAAGTTAAGCCGCTGCTAGACTGGCGGGGAATGTGGGCGATTCATCGGTATTTGCGTCAACAAGGACCATTTCAAGCGGTGCATTTACACAGTGCCAAGGCCGGGGCGATCGGTGCGGTAGCGGCCAGATTACTTGGTACTTTTCGGGTGGTATTTACGCCTCATGCTTTTTATTCTATGGGGTTGAGTGGACGGAAGCAAAAAGTTTATCAGGTGGTGGAAAAAATTTGTGGTCTGGTATGTCATAAATTAGTTGCAGTATCTGGTGAAGAAAGTAGTTATATGCTGCAACATGGTTTGATTGCCAAATCTAAGCTACAAATTATTCCCAATGCGATCGAATCAATAGATTTGGCTACTTGGCAAGCCAGGGGGCAGCGGATGCGAGCAGAGTTGGGGATTGCCGAAACTACCAGAGTAATTGGGAGCATTGGTCGTCTGACTCCTCAGAAAAATCCGTTGATGTTTGTGGAGATGGTGGCGCGACGTAGCCAGCGGTATGGTGCGGCTGAAGAGTGCTATGTGATGGTGGGTGATGGAGTGCTAGAGCCGGAGGTGCTGGCGGCTTTGGAGCATTATCAAATTCGCGATCGGGTGTTGTTTTTGGGTTTTCGATCGGATGTGGATGATCTGTTGGCGGCGCTGGATGTTTTTGTGTTGAATTCACTATATGAGGGAATGCCCTATATTATTTTGGAGGCGATGGCTCATGCCCTGCCAATCGTTTCGACTAACGTAGAGGGGGTCTTAGATCCTTTGCGAGATGGCGGGTTGTTGGTGCCGATTGGTGACGTGGGGGCTTTGGATGCTGCTTTAGATCAATTGGTGGATCCTCAGCGGCGGCAAGAGATGGGGATGGCTAATCGTCAGCGTTTAGAAAAGAATTATTCGATCGAGGTGATGATGCAGTCTTTAATTAATTTATATTTGAATTAGGAGTTGTTGGGAAAATAATTGCAGAGCGGTAATCGACTAAAATGATAGCAGCTTCTATTCATCCAGCATCTGCTTATGATCATCAGTAACTATTGGCGTATTGCTTTGCTCTGGATAATAGGGATCTATTGGGCTTGGTGTAACTTGTCTTTTGCTCAGCCCGCTATTCAGAAAGTACCCCATGATTCAGCAGTTGTCACGGCTCAAAATCTATCAGTTGCTACCAATACTAACGATAACTATCATGTTAATGGTGAATGGAGCGGTAGGCTTATTTTGCCAACTCCAGAACAGATTGCTAAATCTAACTTAGCCGACTGGGTGTGGTTAGAAGTTCAACATGCCCCAAATAAATATTCGCAGCTCATCGGTCAGACTATCCCTCTGACTTGGCAGCCAGCATCTACCATTGCTAACGATATCCGCCAAATAGCGATCGATGTCAATTTTACTCCAGAGATATTAGCCAGTCAGGAAAATGGCACGATCTATCCCCAGCGGTTAAATGGTCGATCGCGCGTGGGGAGTCTTCAGTCATTAGCTGGTGCTAGGGATAATGATGATGTACTGGTGAAACTGGCGGGAGTAACGATGGGTCAAGAGAATATAGTGATGATTGATCAAGAGCCAAACCAAATTACCGGCAACCTACGGGGACTAGTAAAAATATTGGGTGTCGATCACACTATTTTAGCAGATTTGCCAATTGCTTGCCCTGGTGAGAAACCTTGCTCTAGTGAATATTTTTTGGCTCAACACTACAATCAGCAATCTCGACAGTTTACTGGAGAAATTGCCACTATTCGGATTCCCCAAGCACTGGCGCGCCCCTTTGGTTTGTTTCCTAGTGCAATTAGAGATTTAGCAAAATCACCGGCTGGCAGTCAGGGTTGGTATATTTATGGAGACTTTCCTGCCGATTCTCCGTTTTTTAAGGTGGAGTCTATTCAGCCTCGTTCACTATTATTAATTACCCCAGCACGAGAATCAGAGCGAGAAATCACTAACGCTGATGATCGGTTGAACTACTTCAATCAGCAACATTGGCAAAATATTTCTCAGCGACAAGGACAACTAGAACGGGTCGGGTTTGCTCCTCACCAGACTCTTAAACTAGGCGATAAGGCGCTGGTAATTCATACTTTTGGTGGTATTGGTGGTAGAACCGCCGATATTCCTGGAGTTTGGCAAACAGTGACCGGTCACTTTGCCTATGGATCGGCAACTGTGGTGCAGGATGATCTTGCCCAGGAATTACGGTGGGATATTAACTACAACCAAATCTATGCCCATAACTCTGATGGAATTGTGGCGGGCAAACAAGACTGGGCTACCTATATGGGCAATTTGCAGCGGGGTTGGCTGGGGACTCGTCCGGTGGCAGATTTGCTGATTACTTATCTACCGGTAACTGAGGACTATGATTTTGGTGGTGTCAAAATTTCGCCGCTTACTGAGTTGCAGCAGCAGCTACATCTCTTTGCTGCTCGTTATCGTACCGGCGATGGCACTGGTGTTGCCAGTGTAAATCCGGGTAGCTCTTGTGTGCAAGATGCTAATCAGGCTCTGTATACTACCATTCGACGATTGACAGATCAAATACGTTCTCAACCCCAGATTCAAACTTGGCTGACAGCGCATCCCCAAGATCCACAAGCTCAGCGATTTCAAAAACTCCAGGCTTTATCGACAGAGCTACAGCAAAACCTGGCTCCGCTGGGGATTGTGCGATCGGATTGGCAGCAGAATGCCGCTAAATTAGTCGGTATCAATCAAAATCCATCTTTTCAGATCAGCAGCAATCCTTTGGTTGGTTTGATGAGTTGGCGGACGATGCTGCCCCGTGGGGCTCAAGATGGTATGGGGAAAATGTTTAATCGCTTAGGTGCTGGGATGTGGTTTTTGAATACTTATCAGGTGGGCGGGGTGAATCCAGACATTGTGCCGGTTGCCCCCACTATTCTATTCGGACAAATTGAGATTCTTGCTAAAGTAGTGCTGAGAGTTTGGTCTGGTATAACAACTTTCCCTAAAAGTATGGGCTGGCTGTCTACGTTAGGGCTACTGCTAGCCTATGGGGTCATTGCCCTGGGACTTGGTTGGAAAACTAGGTTCTTACGGTTCGATAACCAATTCAAAGGCTCTCGACTACATGAAACTCTTTTTGTGGGAAAGCTATTTTTCTTGCCCGCATTGGTTGAGGAGCTTCTATTTCGGCTGCTGCTGATTCCCCATCCGATCGAAACCGCTGTATCTATAGATATTGTAAAGTGGTTGCTAATTTCTTTAGGTGTCTTTATTATCTATCATCCCCTGAATGCTTTGACCCTTTATCCTGCGGGCAAACCGACCTTTTGGGATTGGCGATTTTTGACCTTGACCAGTTTGTTGGGGGCAGTGTGTTCGATCGCCTACTATACTACTGGCTCAATTTGGCCACCTGTAATCATTCATTGGATTATAGTTGTTGGTTGGGTCAAGGTTTTTGGTGGAAAATCGTTGCTAGTTGGCCGACAATAGACAATGAAAAACCGTCTATTGTCAACCTTCAATTGTGGAAAAGAAACTTAACAATCTAGGCTGAATTCTTGTGTAATTGTTGAGTAATAATATTTTCTGTTAGATTCATCCTCACAGCTCAGGGAATGTCCGATACAATGGCAAGATCACTGGGGAACTGTATGAATCAGCGTCAACGAAGGAGTATGTCGTAACCATGGGAAAACCAACCGGCTTTATAGAATATTTGCGCGAGGTGCCATCAGATTTGTCGCCGATCGACCGCGTTCAAAATTGGGATGAGTTTCATCTGCCCCTGCCCGAAGATAAGCTGCGAAACCAGGGCGCGCGCTGTATGGACTGCGGTACCCCGTTTTGTCACAGTGGCACTCTGATTAGCAATATGGCTAGTGGCTGCCCGATTAATAATTTGATACCAGAATGGAATGATTTGATTTACCGGGGTTTGTGGCGGGATGCGCTCGATCGGCTGCACAAAACCAATAATTTTCCGGAGTTCACCGGGCGGGTATGCCCTGCTCCTTGTGAAGGCTCTTGCGTGCTGGGTATTCATAATCCCCCAGTAACTATTAAGAATATTGAGCACGCCATTGTAGATAAAGGCTGGGAAGAAGGTTGGATTGTGCCAGAACCTCCAGAGAAACGCACCGGTAAGAAAGTTGCGGTGGTTGGCTCGGGGCCGGCGGGTCTTTGTGCGGCGGCGCAGCTTAATAAGGCTGGCCACTGGGTGACGGTGTTAGAAAGAGCCGATCGACCTGGTGGGTTGCTGATGTATGGCATTCCTAACATGAAGTTAGAAAAAGAAGATGTGGTGCTGCGGCGGCTGCAAATTCTGGAAGCTGAAGGTGTGACCTTTAAGTGCAATGTAGAAGTCGGTAAAGATTTGGCTACGGCTGACTTGTTGAAAGATTTTGATGCAGTGGTGCTCTGTACTGGTGCTACTAAGCCTCGAGATCTACCGATCGAAGGCAGAGAATTAAAAGGCATTCATTTTGCGATGGATTTTTTGACTGCCAACACCAAGAATGTGTTGGATCCGCAGCATAGTCCAGAGTATATTTCGGCAGTTGGAAAAAATGTAGTGATTATTGGTGGTGGCGATACTGGCACAGACTGTGTAGGTACTTCTATTCGTCATGGCTGTACCAGTGTGACTCAGCTAGAAATCATGCCTAGCCCACCTCTAACCCGCGCTGCCGATAATCCTTGGCCAGAATGGCCGAAGGTCTACAAGATGGATTATGGTCAAGAGGAAGCAGCGGCAAAGTTTGGCGCTGACCCTCGGGCTTACTTGACCACTGCCACCAAGTTTGAGGGTGATAATCAGGGTAATGTCACGGCCATTCATATTGTGGATGTGAAATGGGAGAAAAATGAGCAGGGACAGTTTGGTTTACAGCACGTTCCGGGCACTGCTCGGGTGCTACCAGCTCAGTTGATCTTGCTGGCTATGGGCTTTTTGGGGCCAGAGCAACCACTCTTAGATTCTTTGGGTGTGGAACGGGATGGTCGCAGTAACGTCAAAGCTGATTATAGCAAGTACAATACTAGTATTCCTGGAGTATTCGCGGCAGGCGATTGTCGTCGTGGCCAGAGTTTGGTGGTTTGGGCTTTCAATGAAGGTCGAGGCGCTGCTCGGGAATGTGATTTGTATTTAATGGGCAGTACTGATTTGCCCTAGGTAATCGTGGTGTTGCTGACCGATTAAATTATTGGTTGCAAAGTATTAGTTAACGCAGAAATTACACAACAGAGGTCATTAAAATGGAAAACTCTCCCCAAGCTGCTTACGACAACTTAAAGTTGTTGGAAAAGACCGATGTGACAAACAGCGCGATTTATCGGGAGCTGGCGCAAGATGTTTTGGCTGACCCAGAGGTTAGTTTGACCTGGAGAGAAGCGATCGCCGATCGGCTGAGTCAGGCTAATCATTCGTTAACTACTAAATCGATGACTGACGAAGATAGCTATTAATTACAGAGGGAAGTGCGATTTATTGAAGAAGTCGCACTTCCTTTTTTGGGGAGTGTTTAGATCTACAACGAACGAGAATTTTAGTTATCCTGTAGAACCCATTTGGGTCTTTTTTAAAGTATAGTGTACCAAAAATGCCATATTAAAGCAGTTTGACAGACAAAGAGTAGGAAATAATCAAGACTATCAATGCTAAAAGGTTGTAATAAACAATAGACTTGTTGGTTAAGAAAAGCGATTTCGGTGAGAGAGGTTTTATTAAATCTAGAATAAAAGTATAGGAATTTATTTCATGGATTTCAATATAATTGAATTAGCGAAGTTTTCTACTGTGGTGATGCTAATGCTTTCATGCTCGCTAGCAACACCTTCATTTTACAAAAATCAGCTCAACTGCGCATATCCTATTTCCTTAATACTAATAACATGTTGTCATGATGGTAGATAAATCGGATCTCTTTTTAGATGTATTCTTGGGGCTTTTAGAGTTTATAGTATTAGTTGTTTTCTTCAAAGAAACCAAGAATTATTTGATGTTTCAGATCAGCTATTATTATTACTTGATGGCAGCTCCTTTCTTTTGGATAGGAAGTTTCATTGAAATCCTTTTCTCTCCAGAAACAAGCTGTATTTCACCTCTGGACGACATTCCACTAAATGACCCTAAGATCACTGCTAATAGATATTCTCAGATATCAGACCTATTTGAATTACTACTTTTATCTTTGCCAAACATACTGCCAATTGTATTAGAATTGACAGTTGGAGCAATATTAATAATAATTAAGTATGCAATAATTAAGAGAATTTCTATAGATGACTTGTACTTGATACACTACATGCCGTTGATTATTAGTATCATACCTTTATATATCACGAAATTATATAGCTATATACCGATAGAGGCGGAAAAATATATATATGATCCTTACAATTTCATAGGAGTCATATTAAATACCTTATTCTTAATAGCTGGCGGTTTATTAGGTTTAAGTACATTGCAATGGTTGGTTGTGAGGTGAAAATGCTCGGGATAGCATCAACTCAAATCTGAAGCGCAAAATTCTGAGCGGTTGGCAATTTAGCCTAAATAACAGATACTGTAGGGGGCATTGCTGATTTTTAGTATGAACTAAAGGTACCAATAATGTCAGGTCAGTCTTTGACTTATACCTTCATACTCTGATTCAGCAACGTCAACAGTTTTTACTTATGGCCTTCAAGATTATTATTGCAATATGCTGGTCTGTATTGATTCGCCGCATTGAGGTAATTATTGACTGATGATCATATTATTCACAATTGAGGTATTGCTATGTTGCAAGTAGCTAAGCAGTTATTGTGCAGTCTCATCGCTTTTACTACTAAAATTTTGGCCAGCCCTTAGATTAATCTTGATTTCGGTACTGTCGCATATAATCTAAGATCATGTCGAGTTTTTTGGATTGGTGACGGGGCTGGATGTCGTATTTAGCATGATGTCGATCGATCATTTCAGCCTGTTCCTCCAGCACCAATTTAATCGCAGGCATATTGCAGCCGGTGACTTTAAGCAACAAAGTTTGAGAAATAGCAAACTTTTGGTCGTTTTGATGGTTCCAGAGCACAATGGCATCGATCGCTGCCAAAATTTTAGTAGCTGCCGGTTTACGGCGTTCTGTCCTAGATTTTACAGGTGATTCTGTAGGCGATACAGAGATTTTGGGAGATTGTGCTGTCATCATAGATTTTGCTCTAGGTGGTTGCAAAATATTCATCAGTTGTTCAATTCTTTGCTGATAGCCGAGATTAGCTTGGTATAAAGTAGCTACTTCTTCTTCTAGTTCGGCAATATGACTATGGGCAGCAGCTAATTCTTGGGTCAATTGTGCTGACGTACTCTGGACAGCAGTAACCGGTGGCTGAGAAGTATTGCTGTTTAGATGTTGCCATAAGCGACTGACCTCTTGTTGCAGGGCAGTGAACTGCTGTGGATCAATGGCCGGGGTGTTGGGTTGCGAAGACTCATGGGAATCGGCAGGGGTATTACTCACTTTTTTTGCGGCTTTACTAACTGGTTTTTGGGCTGTTGGATTAGTCAGCAACTCTAGCTGCACTGGCGTAGCATCTAGATCTGCATAATTATCACTCATGTTCGGCATAGATTTTCCTAACTTGATGCCCTTAGCACCCAAATGCTGACCGTTACTATCTATCAAATAGTAATGAAAATAATGTTGCGTAGCCGAAGAATTAGCTCGCTTTAGCTCATCGGCAGAAATCACATGTCCTAATCTTTCTTGCACAAAGCGGGAGATAGCCCGATCGGGTGGACAAAAAAAGTGAGTACAAATTTCGCCGTAAACTCCTCGCAAATTATGTATAGTCACTGCCGATTCGCTGGGTAGAATGGGCACAACGCCAGTATCACCAAAGTTCCGAATAACCGATCGCTTCACAGAATCTGCCAGGCTGCGGTTAATTTCGATCGCCGAAAAATCTGCCAGGGCGGCGATGCGAGGATGCTGACGAAAACGCTCCATGGCATCAAGGACGATTGCTGCCGGTAACAAACATGGAGTTAAATAACTATCGGCTTTAGACCGTTTTTTAAGTTGACCAGCAAAGCTGATCCAGTATAGATCACTCGTAGCTGTCATCGTGCCTTTGGCGACGACTTCCGAAAATCTTCTGCCAGTAGTGGCCGCAATACCCACGGCCAAATCAAAGGGATCCGCAGCAGTCAGTAAACCTGCTGCGATGGCCAGAAATATATCAGGGTTAACCGGTTGCAGATTGTCTTGCTTTAAATTATTTCGTTCGGCAGAGATGCCTGCAAACTGGCTATAAGTGGCACTGTCGTATTTTAGATAGTCCAAGGCAAAGTGATTGATCGCCTGTTCGACTTCACCGCTGTTGCGTTTGCTGTAAGTATATTCTCGACTAGTATTTTTGGTAAGGGGCAACAGGCCGTCATCTACGGCAGCTTGGATAGCTTTGCGGTACATGGGCAGATAGACTTTGCCGATCGTGGCCTGAGGATAGCCTTCTTCTAACAGCGCAATT
Organism: Synechococcales cyanobacterium GL140_1_metabinner_5_sub; assembly: GCA_025359065.1. Taxonomy (GTDB): domain Bacteria; phylum Cyanobacteriota; class Cyanobacteriia; order Cyanobacteriales; family Chamaesiphonaceae; genus JAAFHZ01. The sequence continues at coordinate 34,475 of JANYHM010000115.1, forward strand.
TCGGCGGTGCAGAGTTCTTGGATCTTGGCTTTATTTTTGGTGATGGCTAGCCGATCGATGAATTCTACAATCAGTTCAGCTAAGTCGGTTTTGGTTAAGCGGGTACGTTCGCTAGCAGCAATGCGCTGGCGATATTGATCAATAATTAACTGTCTAGATAAGGTCACAAGTGTATGGTTAAAGCTATATAGATTTTTTTGATCATACTTGAGGACTGGAGCATCTGGGGAATTGAGGATACATAGGACTCCGCAGCAGCCAGACTATTCTATTAATTCTGAAGGCAAACTAAACGCTCCATCGGCTCCCGGTTCCAAGTCGATCGATCTCACCACTGCCTCCACGTTCAAAGCCCCATAAATGTGCGGAAATAAATTATCTCCTTCATACTTAATCTCTGGCTGTACCAAACTCTGATCAATCACCAAAACCACCAGATCCTGCTGACCCAGGAAAAATCGATTCGCTGAATTTACTACCTGCTCTAGCGTTGAGCAATGAATAAAACCTTCGGAATTCAATGTGTTCCCCCGATAGGCTCCCAACTCCTTAGCCGCCGCCCATTCTGCTCGCTGCGTAATGTGCAAAATCGTCTTCATAGAATCACTTATATTAAATGCCCACTCATTATTCTCTGTTTCGGCAACAGCAAATGACCAGAATAGTTACGCTTCTTAACTATTTGTACACAACAAATCATGCTTCGATCAAACCAAACGGGTAAAATCGAGAGATACCCCAGAGCAAACCAGAGCCATGACCCTGAACTTATACTTATTGCGCCACGGCGAAACCACCTACAGTCGCACAGGTGCCCACTGTGGCTGGATTGATCCCGATCTGACCCCCGAAGGATTACAAATGGCCGAATCTTTTGCTAGCGTCTATAAAAATGTGCAGTGGAACGCCGTTTACAGTAGCCCCATGAAGCGCGCTCTGGCTACCGCCGAACCCATTTGCAAAATGCTGCATATTCAGCCAGAGGTAAGAATTGGACTCAAAGAAATTCACTATGGCGAATGGGAAGGCCAAACCCTAGCCACCGTATTAGAAAAGTATCCCGAAAACTATCAGCGCTGGAAAAGTGAACCGGCCTGGAATGCACCAGCAGGCGGCGAAACGGGCTTACAAGTAGCCAACCGCGCCTTGGGTGTAGTAGCCGAAATTACCCAAAGTTACCCTAGCGGTGACGTGCTGATCGTGGCGCACAAAGCCACCATTCGAATTATTCTTTGTAACCTGCTGGGCATCGAACAAGGACGCTATCGTGATCGGCTAGATATCCCGGCTTGCTCTGTGAGCGTAGTCGCTATGGGTAAGGGCGGTCCGATGTTGAAATCCCTAGGCGATCGATACCACCTGGACGAAAGCCTTCGCAATCTCCCTGGCACTTAGTTAAATACTGTAGTGTGGGTACTGCCCACCCTACGGTATTATTTGCGATCGGTTCTTTGGATCATCCACCAGCGATAGACGATCGAACCACCCGCAGCCACCATACCTAGTATGAATGGAGTGCCGATCGCATTTACTCCGCCCAGTAAAGCACTTACTGCTCCAGCGGTAATAATTAATTTGGTAATTGGTTCTTTGTCGTAAAAAGACTTCACTGATAGCAGCTTGGTAAAGGGGGCATGGTAAACATTATTAACATACCCAAAAGCCGTTAGCGCAAACCGAGCAGCGTCAAAAGACCAGAACCGGTAAATACTTCAAGTACTAGCAGTGAAGCGAAACCAATCATCGCTGCACGGCCATTCAATGTTTCGGTCGCACGGCTAAATCCAAACTTTGGCTGAGAAATTTGGGGTAAGGTTTTAGGCTGAGGAATATTCATGGCTTCGGTCGCAATATTTACATTTTGTGACTATCCTACCATCTCCCCAGATGCCAGACTATTCTTCGATCTGCCACAGGTCATGTTGATCGCCAGTGGCCAGCATCCGCTTGGGTCGCAGTACCAAAACCAGTTGACCAATAATTGGCTCAGTGGGAGCAGTGGAAAAGTAATCAATTACCAGTTCACCTGCTCGATCGATCATGAAATATTTAAAATCATTCCATTCGGTGATGCCTCGATCGATGAGCATTAGCAGCTCTTCGTCTACATCGGCATCTTTGATTAGCTCTTGATTGGTCTGAAATACGACTATTGGATCGATCGCCGAAATCACCATTTGCCAACCAGGTAAACCCACCCAGCGTTTCCAATCGGTATTCACCAGGCTAAAAGCGCCCACTGCTGTCGCCCGAGGAATCGCGGCTACATCGGCAGTTTTTAATGGTAATTTACCAGCCACGGGTAAAAACCGAGGTAGTTCTTCATCGCTTTCTAGGCGATACAAAGGCAGCTTCGGATTAGCACGCTCAGGTTGGTTCAAGCTGCTCAAGAGCTTCTCGATTTGTTGACGAGCGCTGTTGCTGTGAGCAAACAGCAAGCCCCGCGCCACCAAGCGGGTCTTCTCCATCAAATCATGCTGTTGGCTGGCATAGCGCCAATATTGATAGGCCACTGCATCGCCGGGATGAGCGGTAAAACCGCTAGGTAACTGACGTAAATCTGCGTAGTCCTTAGTGGCCTTGGCTACTTCCTTAGCATTTTCGGAATTGAGACTGCGATCGACCAAAAAATCTGCCACTGCCGCCCGATCTTTTTTACTCAAGATCCGCAGCTCATACAGGCTATCGCTGCCCACTCGGGTAAAGTGAGTGGTTGTAGCTGGCTGTACGCCAATTTCTTCCATGCTGGCAAAAACTTGAGCAGCCACCATTAATTGATTTTGATGGATTGGCTCAAAGCCGCTAGCCTCAAAAATTTGCTGTTGATTGTAACCAGTCTTTTGTAACTGTTGACAGTCTTGACCCCATTGCACCCAAGTCCCCTCTTTCCGGCGGAGACGGAGCAAGACAACTTCAGGATCAAATTCGGTAGCTGGAGTAGAGGTAGTATCGTTCACAGGATGTTGTGCAGCTATTGCAGATTAAGTTCACGAAACATTGGAGCAGCTAGTTCATTGGGTGGCTCCACCACGCGAGCACCGCCAAAATCAGATTAATTAAGTAGAAGGTTCCAACGACCTGGGTTTCTTTCCAGCCGCCAAGTTCTAAATGGTGATGAAAAGGAGCCATCCGAAACAGTCGTTTGCCTTTGCCATCAGCGTCTTTAGTAGCTTTGTAGTAGCTGACTTGGGCAATTACCGACAGAGCTTCGATAAAGAAAATACCGCTAATTATGAACAGTGCCCATAAATTATTGGTGATAATGCCCACCGCACCTAGAGCGCCACCTAGGGCTAAGGAACCAGTATCGCCCATAAAGACGCTGGCTTTGTTACGATTGTGTACCAAAAAGCCCAGATAAGCGCCGCTCAGACAAACGCAAAAAATCGCAATCTGGGGGAATTTCACACCGGTCACTGCTGCCATCGTCAACAGGGCGATCGATCCAGTGCCACCAGCAAGACCATCCACACCATCAGTCAAGTTGGTAGCGTTACTTTCTGCTAACAGCACAAATATGGCCAGCCCCCAAAAAAACAGACCAAAAGGCAAAACACCAAAAGGCAAGACTACTGAGGTAATACTAGCTGTCTTGGTCAAGTAAGCCCATAGGCAAAACAGGCCAGCCGCGCCCATTTGCAAGCCTAGCTTGCCCTTAGGAGACAAACCTTCGTTTTTACGGTTGCTTAAGCTCTTCCAATCATCGACTCCTCCGATTGCCAGATAGCTAGCTGTCATTAAAGACAAAGCTATTACATCCATGTTAAAACGTGACCAAACAATGGCAATCAACAGACCCGTGGGCACTACGAACACGCCACCCATAGTGGGTGTGCCAGCTTTTTTTAAGTGGGCTTGAGGTCCATCTTCCCGGATAAATTGCCCCATTTTAAGTTGACCGAGCTTGGGTACAGCTACAAACCCGATCGCGGCAACCGCCGCCACAGTAATGACAAAAGGGAAGGTCAGAGCAATTTCTAGTCGAAGATGGTTCCTAAACCAGTAATCCAAAAAGACAGTGGCAGCCATGAGTGTGGCAGCAATGGCACATAGTAGCTGGGAGCCAGTGGGGCTAAAGCTGCTAGCAGAGGCTTTCTCGTTCATAACTGAGTAAAAAGTGGATGTGGTGGCGCTAGAAATTTAGACGTTTAGAGATGCTGAGAAATCTGAATCCCTCTCGCCGATCGGGAGAGAGGAATCATCTAAACTATTTAATCTTCGTCATCATTGCTGTTGTTGCTGTCATCATCATCGTTGGCGGTATTGTCATAGTCACCTTCCATGAGATCGTCGGCAAAGTTATCCGGCGGAAATTCTGGCTGGGTAGTATCCCGATCATCTCGATCGATCAAGCGACCTTGTTCTTCGAGCCAGTCTAGAATAGATGTTTGTCTTCTGACCGGAATAACCGGAGCAGGCTGGTAGCGGGGACGCTCTGTTAGAGCAGGGTTATTGAATGGTTCGGACATGATTCGACATCTCCCAGAGTTGGCCGGTATCAAGTTTAGCACTAGGTTTACTTTAAGTGTATTGATTGAGCAGCCCTGCCGAGGTATTTTCGTGGAGATTTGTGAAGCATTGCTAAAATTGGCTGGGCAATCCGCCAGTTTGTATGATAGGTTAGTAGCATCTGCGGACATGGCGGAATGGTAGACGCGCTAGTCTTAGGAACTAGTACCTAGTGTGTGGGAGTTCGAGTCTCCCTGTCCGCATAATCGATTGAGATACTCGGCTTTAACTAGAACTTGTTAGAGCTAAGTCTTATAAACAGTTTGAAAGGATAAGGTCAAGATTTTGAACGTGCGCGGTCGTAAAGTACGCATAGCCAGAAATACTATGTCTTATACCGGGCGCAGCTCCAAGCCGCGCATGTCTCGGAGACGTGCCTTGCCGGCTCATTTTTTGGCACCGGATGATAGCATGAGTGAAACAGCGCATTCTAGCGTGTATCCGGGTTTGGTAGACGAATTTGAGAATGACCAAGAAAATGAAGATCTACCAGAGATTGCTTATTTCTGGGATTAAGACCTTTGGACATTTATCAGCTTGCTTTGCGACCATTACTTTTTAATATTCTTAAGGCCGATCCGGAACAGGTGCATCGATCTGCCTTAGATTATTTGGCAACTCTCGATCACAGTAAAACTTTTGGTTCAGATATTTTAAAAGCGAGCTGGCGACAGTGGTTTTGTCTTGAAGATCCTCGGTTGGAGCAAACTCTATGGGGCAAGCATTTTCTGAACCCGATCGGTCTAGCCGCAGGTTTCGATAAAGATGGAGTCGCCCCTGGTATTTGGCCAACTTTGGGCTTTGGCTTTTCGGAGTTAGGCACCGTAACTTATCACCCTCAGCCAGGTAATGATAAACCTCGGTTGTTTCGGCTTCCAGACGACTTGGCGGCCTTGAATAGAATGGGTTTCAATAATCTGGGTAGTGAAGCGATGGCTGCTAGGTTAACTGATCGATTCTTTTGCAGAGACGCTTCGCCTAGCTCCTACCCCCTCGGCATAAATCTAGGCAAATCCAAAGTTACTGACGAAGCCAATGCTGCCGCTGACTATGCGGGTAGTTTTCAGCGGCTACAGAACTGCGGTGACTATTTTGTGGTGAATGTTAGCTCCCCCAATACGCCGGGACTGCGCAATTTGCAGGCGGTAGACATGCTGGCTAAAATCGTGACTGCCATGCAGGAAATAAATAGATCGCGTCCTATTCTAGTTAAAATTGCTCCAGATTTGGCATGGGAAGATATTGCCGCCGTAGTAGAACTATCGCAGAATATGGAGTTGGCAGGAATTATCGCTACTAATACTACGATTGATAAAGCTTCATTAAATACCAAAATTCTCAAAGAAACCAGTAATTTATTGATCGATGAAGCTGGAGGAATTAGCGGTGCGCCTTTGCGCGATCGATCCACTGCGGTAATTCGCTATATTTACCAAACCAGCCAAGGACAACTACCAATCATCGGTGTAGGCGGAGTCTTTACCGCCGATGATGCCTGGGATAAAATTACCGCTGGCGCTAGCCTAGTGCAACTATATACTGGCTGGACTTACCAGGGCCCTTGGACAGTTCTTAGAATTCTGCAAGGATTATTGAACAAGTTAGAAGCCCATGGTTTAGAAAATATCGGGCAGGCGGTTGGATACGCCGAAAAAAATCTTGGCGTTCGGGCAGCTTCCACCTTGTGAAATCGAACCTAAATAGTCGATGATAATACATTGACTCCTTTACCGCCGCTGCTGCCATGACCGACGCAATTCTCCAGAACCTGAACACCGTCGGTAAATATAGCCAACAGCGCCCCATCTTGGCGGCGATCGACATTGGCACTAACTCCCTGCACATGGTGATAGTCGAAATCAAACCAGAACTCCCCGCCTTCAGCGTCATCGCCCGGGAAAAAGACACCGTGCGCCTCGGCGATCGAGACCCCAATACCGGCAACTTAAATGCCGCAATCATGGAAAAAGCGATCGCCGCCCTTGGTCGCTATCAAACCATCGCTACCAGCCTTGGTGCCCAAGAAGTAATTGCTGTTGCCACCAGCGCCACCCGCGAAGCCCCCAATGGCCACGAATTTATTGACATGATTGATCGAGCTTTGGGGCTTAAAGTAGATTTAATTTCGGGGGTAGAAGAAGCCCGCCGCATTTACTTGGGAGTGCTGTCGGGATTGGAGTTTGATAATATTCCGCGCATTTCGATTGACATTGGTGGCGGCTCTACCGAAATGATTTTGGGTGACAGTGAAGAACCTCGTACTCTCAGTAGCACTAAGATTGGTGCAGTCCGACTCACCAGTGAACTTGTGACCACCGATCCGATTAGCGACAAAGAATTCACCTATCTGCAAGCCTATATTTGTGGTCAGTTAGAACGATCGATCGAAGAAATTAAAGCTAACTTAAAACCCGGTGAACTACCGCAGATGGTGGGGACTTCGGGCACGATCGAAACTGCCTGTACGATTATTGGTCGCGAAAAAGCCGGGGTGTTACCCAGTCGTCTTCATGGTTTTCAGCTTCAGCGTAAAGATGTAGAACAATTAGTGCAAAAAATGCGGCGGCTCAGTTTGGTCGAACGTAGTCAAGTTCCTGGCCTGTCTGAACGCCGTGCCGAAATTATTCTGCCGGGACTGTTGATTTTGTTGGAGGCAATGAATGCTCTTCAGATGGAGAGTTTACTGCTTTGTGAGCGTAGCTTGCGTGAGGGAGTAATTGTCGATTGGATGTTATCTCATGGTTTAGTCGAAGACCGTCTGCGCTATCAAAGTTCAATTAAAGAGCGCAGCACGCTCAAAATTGCTGATAAATATGGGGTAGATATTCGCCATGGTCAAAAGGTGGCGGAGTTGGCAGTAGAAATCTTTAACTATATGCAAACCGAAAATCTCCATAGTCATGCCCCAGATGCTCGTCGCTATTTATGGAGTGCGGCTATTTTGCATAACAGTGGGCATTTTGTCAGTCACACGTCACATCACAAGCATTCTTATTATTTAATTCGCTACGGTGAATTGTTAGGATACAACGAATTAGAAATTGAAATTATTGCTAATTTGGCTCGTTATCACCGTAAAACCATGCCTAAGAAAAAGCATGAAGACTATCAAAGTTTATCCCGCGAAAACAAGCTGCTGGTGTGTCAGTTAGGGTCAATTTTACGGGTGGCAATTGCGCTCGATCGACGGACGATCGGAGCTGTCCAAGAAATTAAATGTGATTTCCAATCTGCTACAGGCACATTCAATCTTCAGCTATCGCCCACCACTGCACATGATGATTGTCATCTAGAACTATGGAGCTTAGATTTCAAAAAATCTTGGTTTGAGCAAGAATTCAACATGAAGTTAATGGCTCAAGTTGTAGGTTAGCCGGTTCGCTTGCATTAGAGCTGATCAACGCAAAATCAATCTTATTTCCCGGCATTTTTTCTCATACTGCTTAGCTCTTCCTCTGCTTCCCAGCGCAAAAACTGCGCATCCAAAGGATCACTGGCATCTAAGCGAGTTTTTTGGTCGCCTAGGGGAGTTGCTGGAGCTTGCCAAGCCGCGTTGCTGCTAGTGGCAGCCTGCACTTCTGCGGCCTTTAGCGCCAACTCCTGACGGCGTAGCTTAATATCTTCTAACAGCTTAGTGCCCTGAGCCGTGCGGTCTTTGACCCCCTGCATTTTGCCCCAAAGCTGATTGCCTTGACGCAGCAAAGAATCTACCCGTTCTTGAGCCGCCGTCGCCAAATCTTGCTTACCCGCTGCTTCGGCCTTACCGACCCGCTCATGCCAGCTCTTAATTTCTTGAGCTGTCGTTAACACTTCAGATTGAATTTGCTTTTCCTGCTGCCGCAAATCTAGCAGCAAATTTACCGTATCCGATTCCTGCTGCTGTAACTGCTCTTCCATCACCTGAATTTGCAGATGTGGATTCTTACTCATGAAGTCGTCTAGCTGGGTTTCTAGAAACCGCTTCATGTCATCAAATAGTCCCATATTGGCTGCCTGTTAAAAACTTTGACCTACTTTTAAGCTGCGAATCTCACCGTTATCTCGCTTGATAATCACCTCATTATCTACTGGATTGATCACCGTAGTTAGTGCCCAGCCAGTATTCCCAATCTTGTCACCGCCCTTAAGCTGTTGCAGCTTGCCCTCGATCGAGAACTCTGCCATCAGCGGGCTACCTTGAATCACCCTAGCCAAACTGGCACCGGTGGCTGCGGAAGGAGCAGTGGGCAGAGCCGCAGCAGCCGGTGGATTTGGGATGGAAATTTGACCGCCGGTAGCTTTGCCTTCTACTTTGCTGATGCCCCGGCGGAGATAATCGGCAAACTGTACATCACCATTGGCTGCCGAATTTAATGAAGGCATATTAGGTAAAGTCACTTTACCCTGACGAGCCAAGAACCATAAACCGCCGCCGACGGCGATCGACACCAAACCTAGACCAAATATCACCGTGCGCCAAGTATTCTTCTGAGGAGTTGGCGGTAAAGTAACGTCTATAGAAGCCGGAGTGGGGTTTTCGCCATGTACCCGAATATCTGGGGGTAATTGAGGATAAGTGGAAGTGGTCTTGACTGTTGGGGCTTTACTAGCAGACAAAGCAGCTTTTCGCTCCTGATCATCCCCACTGAGCAGTCCTTCAATATCTGAAAACAGCTCATCCATCACCCGATCGGCGTGGTTGCTTACAACTTTAGAAATACTTTTGGGGCTGTCGGTGGAGTCTACGGAGTTGGAAGACATAACAAATTAATTCCTTGCAAATACATCCTGGCGATCTTCTACAAATGTTAGCGGAGATTCGATCGATCCGGTCAATCTAATTTAGCGAAATTGCCGACTTGCTTTTCTATTCGTTAGCTCGAAACAGCCAAAACCTACTGTAGAAAATGATTAAGGCAATAGCGTATCGAGTTTGCGCAAGACTAAAAACTTTACCAAATATCCTAAGCTAATCATGCCGCCCAAGGCACCTAGGGCAAAACACAGATAAGACCAGCCGACGGCGATCACTGGCCAAAATACCGCTCCAGACACAATCAAGGCTAACCCCAGTAAGGCGGACACCATACTTTTTATTGCGGTGATCTGGCGTTTTCGTCGTTTTAAATAAGCTGCATTGGGGTCAAGACTCACAGCATTCATTGGCTCTGAGTATTCCATCATGCTGGTCTGGCTAGAGATCTGCTGGCTATTTCTTTGACCAAAAGAGCCACGCACGAATTTTACCAATTGTTGTCCTGCTCGTCGCATAATCGTCCCGCGCTCGGCGATCGCCACTCGGCGCACAAAAGGCTGAGCCGACTGCAACAGGTTATAAGCAGGGTCTAATGTGCGGGCAATGCCATCCAATGTCGAAAGTGCCTTCAGTATTGCCGTCATTTCTGGTGGAAGTCGAAAAGGCTGCTGGCTGTACATTGCACCTACTTCTGCCCGAATCAGCTCAAACTCTTGTAAATCTACTGGGCGCTCGGTAAACCGCTCTAACAAAAACCCAATTACTCTGCGTACTGGTCGCATGTCGGCTACTTCGACTAATAATCCGATCGACTCCAATCCTGATAAAACCCCATTGAGGTCTTTGCGTAAAACTGCCAAAAAGGTATCCACCATTTGGGTGCGAGCATTTCCGGGCAGCTCGCTCATCATGCCAAAGTCGTAAACGGCCAACCGACCATCGGGAGTAATGGCCATATTGCCGGGATGGGGATCGCCTTGAAAAAAGCCATCGATCATCAACTGCTGAAGATAGCAGCATATACCAATTTGATTGATTCTTTTGGGGTCAAAGCCTTGGGCTTCTAGCTCAGCTCTGCGATCAATTTTAATACCGGGTAGATAAGACATGGTCAAAACTTTGGTAGCAGTGAATCTCCAATAAATTTTGGGTACTACCACATCTCTTTGGCTCCGAAAGTTATGGCGAAACCGATCGGCATTTTGGCCTTCTCGCACATAGTCGATTTCTTGAAACAGCAGGTTAAAAAAATCTTGATAAATCGCTGTCAAACCATAGGTTTTAGTCCAGGGAAAGCGCTGGTCGCAAAAGTTGACGATCTGCTGCAAAATCTCGAAATCTAGCCGCAAGATTTCTGCTAAACCAGGCCGCTGCACTTTTACTACCACCATTTCGCCGCTGTGCAGGCGAGCACGGTGGACTTGACCTAAACTGGCGGCGGCGATCGGCTTGGGTTCAAATTCGCAGTAGATGCTGCCCAAAGACTGCCCTAGCTGCTGCTCGATGATGGCGATCGCTATGCTGGTCGGAAAACTTGGTACCTGATCTTGCAGTTGTGCCAAGGCTTCCACATAGGGCGCAGGTAACAGATCAACTCTGGTAGAAAGGGTCTGGCCAATTTTGATAAAAGTTGGTCCCAGGCGAATTAGAGTATTGGTTAACTTGCGAGCTTGGCGCTGCTGCTGCTGGGGCTTGTTTTTATTAAGCAAAAAATCTGCCGAAATCGCTAGTAAAACGTTGCCCAATGCGTGCAAAATTTGGGCACGGCGTTGGATGGGCTTGATCCGTCGAGGCTGTTGTTTTTTATCGCTGGCAATCCGCCGCACCGAGTTATCAACTTGAGGGTCTATCATCAGCCCTCCTCTAGGGGAAATGAAACCTGAAAGGAGGTGCTAGCCAATGGCTCTGCACCGCTGCTAGTAACCGAGACTTCTCCTTGTAAATGTTGAACCAAAGATTTTACTAAGGCCAAGCCTAATCCGGTACCAGGCACAGCTTGTTGGGTCACATCTTTGCCCCGCCGAAATTTTTGGAAGATGTGGGGTATATCAGCGGCATGGATTAGCTTTCCTTGGTCGCTGACGGTAATAACAACACTGCCAGATTTTAATTCGGCATTGAACTCCACTGTGGTGTTTGGATGAGCATATTTGCCCGCATTGGTCAGCAGCTCCTGCAAAACTCGGGTCAGACTCTCGCCGTCGCTGTACCATTGACAACTGGCTGGCAGCGAGACTTGCAGTTGCAGATTTTTGGTTGCCCAGGTTTGGCGGAAGTTAGCTAAAATCGGTTGGAGCAAGCTTTCTAAAATAATTAGCTGGCGGTCTTCTTTTGCATCGCTCTGTTTGGTTTCTAATTGCTGGATGGTTAATAAGTCATTGATTAAATTAATTTCTTGGGCACACTGCTGCTGCAAAATATCTAGGTAACGAGTCTGGCGATCGAGGTCAATTCCTGGCTGTCTCAGCATCTTAATAGCCAAAGACATACTGGTAAGAGGGGTGCGCAGTTCGTGACTAATGGTACTGATAAATTCATCTTTCAGCCGGTTGGCTTCGTCGAGCTGCTCTACCCGACGGCGACCAGCGGCTTGGAGTTTGGTGAGTAAGCCCTGGCTGCTCTGGAGTTGGGCGGTACGCTCATCAGCGAGGGTTTGGGCTTGACGGAGGGTTTGTTCGGCGGTGTGGACTTCTTGTTTTAAGGCATGTTGACGGAGACCGATCGCCACCACCGAGGTCACATCATTTAAGCTAGCATCGGCTGGCCAAGGTTCAGGACGCAATAGTACCAGGTAGCCATTGGTAAATTCGGCGCGCAGTTCTCCCTGATAGCCATTAATCGTTTGAGGGGGCGTTTGAGAGGGGACTTGCCAGGTTTGGCCAGATGGCTCGGGTAGATTTGCATCGCTGCTGTACCAAGTGAGTTGCAGACCATCCCAAATTCCACAGGCGGTGGCATCCCAAAACTCGGCCATGCTCCGGGCGATCGACTGGGGGCTAGCGCCTTGTTCGATCGCCGTCAGCAGATGCTGTATAAGTTGGAAGGTAGAATTAAGGTCGGCCACTAAATAATTGGATTTGTGAAAATTTGCGCTTGCCTGTCCATCCATTATCCCCGCTTGGGGGTAGTAGATCGCCCTATAGGTTCAAAAATAGTCTAAGATTTGCAAAAAGGAGATCGCCTGATGTTACTCAAATCCACTACCCGCCACATTCACATCTACACTGCTGAGGTTATTGACAACGAACTGCAACCCAGCGACCAGGTGCTGACTCTCGATATTGACCCAGACAACGAGCTAACTTGGGATGATGATGCTCTGCAAAGAGTCTATCGCCGCTTCGATGATTTGGTAGAAGAATATGCTGGTCGGGACTTAATTGAATACAATTTGCGCAAAATTGGTTCTGATCTAGAACACTTTGTGCGGGAGCTATTGCAATCTGGTGAGATCGGCTATAATCTCAACAGTAGAGTTTTGAATTATAGTATGGGTTTACCACAGGTGGCGGATCCGTCTGCCAAGTAATGGCTGATTCCAGACTTGCTTCACACCTCTATCATCTCGTTTACTCAACTTTATATCTCCTGCTTCCCCATAAGCCAGCATTTTCAGAGGTTGGTGGGGTACTTTTTTTGAAAGTACCTGAAGCTAGGAGATATTGTCTTTTTACAAGAATTTTTCTAAAGTGGCGGTGTACTCTGTGTAAGGCTTTGCACCGACGACTTTTTCTACCAGCTCACCCTGCTTAAATATCATGACTGCGGGAATGCTTTTGACTTCAAAGCGTCTGGCGATCGGCTTGTTAACGTCTACATCTAGTTTAAAAACTTTCGCCCGATCAGCGTAGTCTTCTGCTAGCTCGTCCATCATTGGTGCCACTAACTTACATGGGCCACACCAAGTAGCTGTGCAATCGACCACGAACAAAGGCTCTGCGGCCAATAGTGCATCCAGCTCGGCTTCGTCCTGAATAAAAGTAGCGGTCATAGGTCTTTCTCCCGTCAGAGCAATTAATAGATATCACAGACTAGCACGAAATTAGTGCTCTGTAAAAATAACTACTCGTTCCAAAATCGACACTTAGACAACTAGTTCAGCCTGAAGATGTTGCAGTAACCCAAACAGTTCATCGTCGCTGAGCAGAGCGCTAGCGCGTTTGTTGTATAGCGACACCATATACTCTCTTCCTCGTTCCTTTGACCAACCTAGGCGCTTTAACTCCATGTTAATCATTGGAATCATATCAGTTACACTCAGGGGTGGCTCTGCGATCGGCACTATAGTTTCATCTGAGGAAGTCCCTGTTAAAGGAGTGTCGTTGTCAGTCACTGCTGGCAAAGGATCTGGGGTAGCTGTAGCTTTCTTTGTTCGATTACTTTTTGCAACCGGCGCTTCTGGGATAGTTTCTATTGATTGCTCTGGTGAGGTTGCAGAAATTTCTGGTGGTGCTGAATCTGTGGCAACCTGGCCATTCGTCGTAGTCAGAATATTAATTTCTGCATCAGGTTCAGGCAAACTGGGTTCGGCATCGAACTTCATTGGCTGTTCCGAAATTCCGCTGGCAGCTACCTGAATTCTGATTGGTTCTGCGACTGGTACGACAGGAACCAGTGGGAGAGCTGTTTCTTCACTGATGATTGGTGATTCGGCGGTTGCGACGAGATTTATGACTGGCTCGATCAAGCTGCCACCATTTGTCAATGGCTCACTAGCCGTAGCAACTTCTGGCTGTTCGACAGAATTAGTCAACCTGACGGGTAAATCGGGTAAGGGCGTAACTATCAAATTCACTGTTTCATGAGCGGGCTGCTGTAAACCTTGGATGCCTAAAATTGTTAAGGCTCTTTCCATGGCGCGATTTTCGGCCAGCATCAAGTTAGCATCTGCCGCCAAGGTACTTACTAACACAGTGCTTTCCGCTAGAACTGATACTTTGACCACATACTGGTCGCCGTGAATTTGCACCAAATCACTAATAATGCTGCCTTGGGGGTATTGCTGCCGAAATCGATCGCCAAGGGCGCTGACAAAATTATCGAACATAGGTTTAAGCTCACTCGTCAATTATCATAGTACAAGATTATCATTGTTTTGTCATTTCTGCTAGTATGTTTCTGGCAGCTCCATCAATTCACATCTGAAGTGCAATCCCCTCATGGCCAAACAACCCCGATCGATCTATGTCTGCAACGAATGTGGAGGCGAATCTAGTCAATGGTTTGGCAAATGTTCGGCCTGCGGCACTTTCAACTCTATGGTGGAACAACTGCCCATTACTACTAAGGCCGCTAGCGGTCGGATTGTCAGTAGAGCCACCGTTCAAACCAACCAAGCCGCTCCTCAATCTCGTGCTGCCGTCACGTTACCAGAAATTAGTGATAGTGAAGAGCAGCGCTGGAGTTCTGGCTACGGAGAGTTCGATCGAGTTTTAGGCGGCGGTATTGTCCCCGGATCGCTGGTTCTCATTGGTGGTGATCCGGGAATTGGGAAGTCTACGCTGCTGTTACAAACCGCCAATGAATTAGCCAAACATTATCGAGTGTTGTACGTGTGTGGGGAAGAATCGGGGAAACAAATTAAGCTGCGGGCGGGCAGACTGGGAGTGAATTGTCAGAGTCCTAATCTGTACATTTTGGCGGAAACCGATATGGATGATGTGGTGCAAGAAATTACGTCTTTGAAACCCCATGTGGCAATTATTGATAGTATTCAGACCGTGTATTTGCCCAGTTTGGCCTCGGCGGCAGGTTCGGTGGCGCAGGTGCGTGAATGTACGGCTTCGCTGATGCAGATTGCAAAGCGTCAGGATACCAGCATGTTTTTGGTGGGTCATGTGACCAAAGAAGGGGCGATCGCTGGCCCCAAGGTATTGGAGCATCTGGTGGATACGGTGCTGTATTTTGAGGGCGATCGCTTTGCGGTGCATCGGTTGCTGCGATCGGTGAAAAATCGTTTTGGTGCCACCCATGAATTGGGCGTATTTGAGATGGTCGATAAGGGTTTGGTGGAAGTCACTAATCCTTCTCAGCTATTTCTAGGAAATATTGATGATCAGTCACCGGGAACTGCGATCGTGGTGGCTTGTGAAGGCACTCGTCCGCTGGTGGTGGAACTACAGGCGTTGGTGAGTCCCACAAGCTATCCTTCACCTCGGCGGGCGGGTACGGGCATAGATTACAACCGCTTGGTGCAAATTTTAGCGGTGCTAGAAAAAAGGGTAGGAATTCCGCTTTCTAAGTTGGATGCCTATTTGTCGGTGGCCGGAGGCTTGAATGTCAATGAGCCTGCGGTGGATTTGGGGATGGCGATCGCGATTGTAGCTAGCTTTCGAGACCGCACGGTGGCACCTCATACGGTGGCAATTGGGGAGGTGGGTTTAGGTGGCCAGATTCGATCGGTTTCGCAGTTAGAGTTAAGGCTCAAGGAGGCGGTGAAGCTGGGGTTTAAGCGGGCGATCGTGCCCAAAAGTCAGTCTCTACCGACGATTCCTGGTTTGGAATTAGTGCCGGTAGCAAAGTTGTTAGATGCAATTATCGCAGCGCTACCTGCTGACAGTTAATACAAAATAGCCACACTAATATTACAGCAAATAATCAGTTAGCGTTGTCAGTCAACCAAGCCTCTAAATCTGTCCGATCGCTTAGGGTAAACAGAGCAGTTCCCAAGGTTTCTAAGCGATCGATCGGCAACCCAGCAATCTGCTGAGCCACAGCATCGGGCATTGCGCCAAATCGAAAGTTGATCAGTGTTAACAGCATCTTGGTTTCGCCTTCGGCTTGACCTTCAGCCTTGCTTTCGGCTTTGGCATCTCGGTAAACACGGGTTTCTTCTAGTGGCGTTCCTAACATGGCGTTGACCTCATCACGAGTGATTTGAGAAAACATGCTGACCAATTAGACAGTTAGAATTGTGGGATTAGAGGCATACTTTTCAATGAACATCATGTGGTTTCGCCGTGACTTGAGACTGGCAGATAACGAGAGTTTAAGCCGAGCATCTGGCAACAATGCCGAAGTCCTACCTTGTTTAGTAGTTGATCCCTGGTTGTTTGA
Organism: Synechococcales cyanobacterium GL140_1_metabinner_5_sub; assembly: GCA_025359065.1. GTDB lineage: Bacteria > Cyanobacteriota > Cyanobacteriia > Cyanobacteriales > Chamaesiphonaceae > JAAFHZ01. Next base: position 50,775 of record JANYHM010000115.1, read on the forward strand.
GTGGCGAGAAATTAGCCCCGCACGACTGAGATTTTGGTTTGACTCGGTGCAAGATCTTGAGCGACAGCTCAGAACCAAAGGTAGTCGGCTGATCCTATTATCGGGTCAATCGGCTAAAGAAATTTGCTCTTTGAGTAAGCAGCTTCTGACAGAAGGACACAAGCCCCAGCTATTTTTCAATCGAGATATGCAGGAGGAAAGCGATCGACAGCGTGATGCTCAAGTAATCCAATTCTGCCAAGAAACTAAAATTCCCTGTAAAGTTGGCTTGAGCAATTTCCTTCAGACCGTTCATCGCTGGGATGACTGGTACAAAGAATATTATGACTATGTGCATCAGCCAGTGCATGAAATCCCAGCATTTATCAATACTCCTGAAATCAGCGATCTGCCAGAGATAACGATCGAAGAACTTGCCGCTAAATATGGTCATTATTGGAGTGCTCCCAAAGTATATTTTCCTGGTGGCGAAAGCGCCGCTACCGAAGTGATGCAGTCTTTTTTGGTCGATCGATTTCCCGGCTATCATTGGAAAATATCTCGCCCATGGCTTACTCAACAAGGTGCAACTTCTCACCTTTCACCTCATTTTGCCTGGGGGACAATTTCGATCAGAACAGTTTATCAACAGGCTGAAACCAGAGCGAAGCAATTCGCCCCCGAATCTAAACAGGCTTTCTCGCTCAAAGCCTTTCGTCTAAGACTACGCTGGCAATGTAGTTTTACCCAAAGATTTTATCTGACTCCTGAAATCGCTTACCAAAATCGCTTTCGAGAGTTCAATGAATGGTATCAAGATGCTCCGCTTAGTGAGGAGCAACAGCAGTTATTTCAAGCATGGCAAGATGGTGAAACTGGCTTTCCGTTGATTGATGCTAGTATGCGCCAGCTCAAAAGCATGGGGTGGATGAACTTTCGGATGAGAGCCATGTGTGCGACTTTTTTAACGATTAACTGTGGTATTTCTTGGCACCATGGCGCGTTGCATTTTATGCAACATTTAGTGGATGGAGATTTAGCGATCGATCACTGGCAATGGCAAATGCAGGCAGGCATCACTAACCCTTTAAGCGAAACCTTCCGGATTTATAATCCTGCTAAAAACTTGGCTGAGAAAGATCCTGAGCTAGAGTTTGTCAGATTTTGGGTGCCGGAATTGCGCGGGTATAGTTTAGAAGAAATCACCCAAGGGGTGCATTTGAGTGAAGCTTTTTACCCAGAGCCGATCGTTGATTTACAGCAAACTCGTAAAGTTAATGGCAAAGTGGTAGCAGATCTTCGCAAGCAAGTCCGAGAGAGATTAGAGAGAACGAAAGATCTATCTATTTCTTAGCTTGGCGCATCTCATCGACAAATCGACCAAACAAATAATCAGCATCATGAGGGCCCGGGCTAGCTTCGGGGTGATACTGCACCGAGAAAAAAGGTAGCTTGGTGTGACGTAGACCGGCGACTGTGCGATCGTTCAGGTTTAAGTGTGTGACCTCCACATCAGCCTGCAAAGATTCTGGTGTAATGGCAAAGCCGTGATTTTGGCTAGTGATTTCTACTGGTTGCTGTGCCAATCCGGCGGGCTGATTCAAACCTCGGTGGCCAAATTTTAGCTTAAAGGTTTCGGCACCCAAGGCTAATCCCAAAATTTGGTGTCCCATGCAGATGCCAAAGATTGGCTTCTGGGCGTTTAGTAATTCCTTGGTTGTCGCAATTCCCTCGATAACAGCCGCTGGATCGCCGGGGCCGTTGGAAAGAAATATGCCATCGGGTTGGTAGCTGAGAATTTCTGCGGCGCTGGTGTTGGCAGGCACTACTTTTACTTGGCAGCCATGGCTGGCCAGACGATGGAGAATATTGCGCTTAATACCAAAATCGATCGCCACCACTTTAAAGGTTTCGGTAGATGGGGTCTGAAACTCCCACATTTCGGCGCTGGGAGTTGACCAGTCATAGGATTTTTTGGTGCTCACCGCTTTTACTAAATTTAGGCCATTCATATCGGGAGCGTTGCGTACCTTGGCTAGCAGCTCCGCTGGATCGAGAATTTCGTTGGAGATAGCGCCGTTGATCGCACCGATAGAACGGAGTTTCCGAGTCAGTGCCCGAGTATCGATCCCATAGATGCCGGGGATGCCGTGCTGCTCTAAATAAGCCGGCAAAGATTGGGTCGATCGCCAGTTGCTGGGGCGGTGACAAATATTGCGGGCAATCACCCCCTGAATTTGAGGCCGATCGGATTCTTCATCAGCAGAGTTTACGCCGGTATTGCCCAGTTCAGGATAAGTAAACGTGACGATCTGGCCATGGTAGCTAGGATCGGTCAATACTTCTTGGTAGCCCGTCATGCCGGTGTTAAAGACTACTTCACCTAATGTGGTACCTGCGGCACCAAAAGACCAACCGCGATAGGTGGTGCCATCGGCCAAGACTAACAGAGCCGGTTTTGCAACAGACATAATCTTCTCTATCCAAGTAAAAGCGTTATTAATATCTCACACAACTGGTTGTGTCTGCACAAATCAGCTATCCTTGTTTTACGTTGATCGATCGAGCTGATCTCTGCAACGGCGCTGATTTTGAAACTATCCCTTGTCCTAACCAGCCGCTGGCTTGGGCACATGGGTTGATCGAACAGACAATTCTTTCAACTGCTGATCCGAAACCTGCGAAGGAGCATCGGTCAACACACATTTAGCTTGCTGAGTCTTCGGAAAGGCAATGACATCTCGAATCGAATTTTCACCTACGAGCAGCATTACTAGCCGATCGAGGCCAAAGGCGATCCCACCATGTGGCGGAGTGCCATATTCAAAGGCTTCTAACAAAAAGCCAAATTTACTTTGAGCTTCTTCGTCACTGAGTCCGATTGCCTTAAATACCTGCTCCTGAAGCTCCCGCTGGAAGATCCGCACGCTGCCGCCACCAAGTTCGGTGCCGTTCAGCACCATATCGTAGGCTTGAGCGCGAGCTGTGGGCAGATCAGCCACATCCTCTGGTTTGGGAGCGGTGAAAGGATGGTGTAGGGCTTCTAGGCGATTTTCGTCGGCATTCCACTCAAACATGGGGAAGTCTGTGACCCACAGCAGATTCATCTGATTTTCATCAATCATTCCTAACTCTTTGCCAATTACTTGGCGCAGTCGATCGAGGGTTTTGTTTACCATCGCCGCATCCCCAGCTCCAAAGAGCAGCAGATCGCCGTTCTTGGCTCCGGTCATTTCCATTAGCTTTGCTTTGCTTTCGGGAGTCAAGCTGTCTTTAATCGCGCCGATCGTCTCCAAATCGCCATCTACAAACCGAATATAGGCTAAGCCCTTGGCTCCCATATCGCTGGCTTCTTTAAACAGGTTGCCACCGGGCTTAATGCGTACATTGGAGATAGTTTCGTTGCCGCCCGGAATTGGCAGTACCTTAACGATGCCACCAGCGGCGATCGCGCCAGAAAATACTTTAAAACCAGAATCCTTAAAGATTTCGGATAAATCTACTAGCTCCAGACCAAAACGGGTATCGGGCTTATCGCAACCATAGCGATCTATGGCATCTTTATAGGTAATCTGGGGCAATGGCAGCGCCAAATCTACGCCTTTGATTTCTTTAAAAACATGAGAAATCAATCTTTCGTTTAAAGCCATGATTTGGTCTTGAGTCATAAAACTCATTTCCATGTCGAGCTGAGTGAATTCGGGCTGCCGATCGGCGCGTAAGTCCTCATCTCTAAAACAGCGCGCTACTTGGTAGTAGCGATCGAACCCAGACACCATTAACATCTGCTTAAATAACTGGGGTGATTGGGGCAAGGCAAACCACTCGCCCGGATTCACCCGGCTGGGCAAGACAAAATCTCGCGCTCCTTCCGGGGTGGATTTGGTCAATATAGGAGTCTCGATTTCCATGAAGCCTTCTTGGTCTTCTAGAAAGCGACGCACGGCTTTGACTACTTGGTGACGGATTTGTAAGTTGTGGCTCATGCGCTCCCGGCGTAAATCTAAGTAGCGATAGCGCAGGCGTAATTCTTCGCGCACTGTTTCGTTTTCGCTGGCCGAGACTTGGAAAGGAAGCTGTTTCTGGACTTTGCTGAGGATCTCGATTTCTTCGGCGTAAACTTCAATATCGCCTGTGGCAATGCGATCGTTGAAAGATTCGGCTGGTCTTTGGCTGACTTTGCCGGTAATGCGCAATACATATTCGCTGCGTAAGCCTTCGGCAAGATGATAGGAGTTGGGGGTGCGCTCTGGTTCGCTAACAATCTGCACTGAACCCGATCGATCGCGAATGTGCAGAAATATCACGCCGCCCAAATCGCGTCGTCTATCTACCCAACCACAGAGGGTGACGGTTTCGCCGATGTTTTTGTTGGAGAGGTGGCCGCAGTATTGGGTACGCATATCTTTCAGGCAGATGGGGTATGAATTTTAGCCTTACCATTATGTCTTATTTGGGTCGATTCAGTTATTCTTGAATAGCCCACCTCAATCAGAAACTATGAGTAGACATACCCCTTACAACATCCAATTACAGGTTTCGCGGATGTTTCAAGATGGACAGGCCATGTTTGCCAGCATTAAAGTCCAAGATTGGCTCAAAGAGCGCAGCGAAGATCCGGCAGACTACAGCATTACTTTCAACAAAAAACCTGCACCAGTCGGTTCCCGCGAAGTGCAGACAGTAGAAATTGTTCTAAAACGCAAAGATGGGGAGCCAGTGGCCGATTGGTTACTGTCACAGTTAGCCGGTGAAGGCTAAGTAAAGTCTAGTTCCAGTTCTATAGCGACCAGTAAAATTAAGGTTACTGTCATCTAGCGATTCTGATCAGTAGACACTTCATTAACTCTTCGACCAATAGACAGAGTTTCGGCTCGCTAAGTTAGAGACGAATAACAGTAATCTGATGTCCTGCTGCGGTACCAGCTAACTCTGTAGCTATGCGATCCTCCAATGCTGGGGCATTCTGACGACGATCGAAGATCACCAACCAGCCGCTGCTTTGGCTTAGCCGATTTAAGTAGCCCTCTAACTGCGGCAATCCTTTGGTCAGTGGATCGGCCTTGCCCGTGCGCCAGACCTTGAGTTCAATACCCAATATCACAGCACCATAGCGAAGACAAAGATCCATGCGATCGTGACCAATGGCATACTCCCGGCTCAAGGTACCACCGCCGTTCACTACTCGGTGCAGAAAGGCCATCATCACTAAATGTGGAGCAATTTCTGGATAGGAAGCACTCTTAAGCAAGGCTTCGCCGTGCTGTAGCCAAAAATCCATAAAAGTGTGGAGGAGCCGATCGACATCCAGCTCTCCATCACTAGTCAACCAGCTTGGTGAAATCTGCGGTAGCCCAGCCATGGGCGTGACTGCCAGCACCCGAGGCAATACTTCCCGGTAAATAGGATTGGCGATAGTTAGCCCTCCTAGGGGATCCATACGACAAAGACCCAAGTCTTGAACAAACTGAATATCTTCATTGGAAACATAACCTAACTCTAGCCCTGCCAACATGGGTTCTACAATAGCCTTCACTCGCTGCTCTTGCAAACGTTCAGCCAAACTATCAAGATGAGTATCTTGACGACGAATTAGGGTTTCTTTTGCCTTTTCCACCATGACTGGCGTGATGGCTACTGCTGGATCTGGGGCAATTTCTTCTGTTAATTCCTGTGCTAAGGCATTGACCAACCAAGGTTGGCCTTGGGTCAGGTCAAAGGCCAACTGCGTGGCTTCGGGTAAAAATAACTGACCAGTATCATCAGTATGTTGTTGATATAACTCAGCAACCTCAGATTCATTAAAATTTCTGAGGGTTAGCGATCGGGCTTTGATATTGAAAGGGCTAGCGGTATGTAGCCTCTCTCTGCCGCCAGCGGACACTTTGTAGTCACGTACATCACGCATTCCGACTAAGCCCAGAGAGGCTGGAAAGTATGCGGGTCGGTCCGGGAAGCCATCGCGCAGTTGCCGGAGTACTGAAATTAATAGCTGGTTCTCTAAGGAGTCGATTTCGTCGATGAAGAGGGCGATCGGTCGGGGGGATGCCTCCGCCCATTGAGTAAGAAAACGCTGAATTTTGTTACCTGCTGCATTCCCTCTCAAAGCTGGAGGATGTAATTCTGTTGGCAGTCGGCGGGTTAATGCTCGTTGCCAGGAGTCTAAAATAGCTTCCTCGGCCATGGCGATGTTGTCACTGAAGGGAGATCCAACTTCCACAGAAACCATGGCTGCGGTGTAGTCGCCGCTGGCGGTGAGCTGCTGGGCGAGGTTGAGCATGGTGGTGGTTTTGCCTACTTGGCGCGGGGCGTGGATTACGAAGTAGCTTTCATCTTTAATGAGGCTGTGTAATTCTGGCAACCGTGTTGCGGGCGCTAGCATGTAGTGTTTTCCACTGCGGCAGGGGCCAGCGGTATTGAACCGGCGAGTCATGGGTCTGAGGGGCTAGGGTATCTTTGATGTTAACGCAAAATTCTAATGGTAAAAACTTAGCAATATCAAAATCGGTGTGTACCGTTGGCTCATTTTGTGATATCGCTGCCCATTATGGCTTTTAAATCGTTATCCAATCACTGCCTGATGCGGCTTATCGAGAATGGTGCAAGATCTGAGCTAAGTTTGATAGATTTGCCACATTTGTTCATAGGCTTTTTCCATCTCTAAAGTGAAATCATGGGCATTCCATAGTGGAGATGTCCAGCGGGCGGCCAAGAGTTTGGTCGATACTTGTTGGCGTAGGTTCTGATCTTTGCCCAGCTTCACTCCCCACTCAATATATCCAGCGATCGAATCCCCAATACCTTCGGTAATACCGGCACAGGTCATAAAAGCATAGCTGTTTCTAGCAGCGAACTGTTTACCAATGGTAGTAACCATTGGAATTCCTAGCCATAAGGTTTCTAATGTAGTCGTTGCGCCGTTGTAGGGAAAAGTATCTAATACCACGTCAGCAATCTGTAAATTGGCGCGATGGGTCTCTTCGTTGGGGTCTTCGTCCAAGAAACGAATTCTTGACCATTCCAAGCCAGCCTCTGCTGCCAAAGAGCGATATAGACGCAGAGCAGTATCTTCATCCATGCGGGTTTTGACTAACAAATAGCTATTGGGTACTTGTTGCACTATTTGCATTTGCGCCAAAATATTGGTGGCATTTAGCTTGTAGCCTTTTTGGGCACTGAAATAAATCACTGCATCTGATGGGATGTTTAGGCTCGATCGAGATATCGTAGCTATGCCGACTTCAAAACCATCTACTGCTAAGTAGGTTTGAGGCAAGCGCCAGATTTTTTCGCTGTAATATGATTGTGCATCGGCTGGTAAGACTTGTGGATCAGCAATATAGTAATCAATTTCGGCACAGCCAGAAGCATCCCAACCCAACCAAGTTACTTGTACTGGGGCAGCTCTGCGCGCCATAACTTCATAGGTAATGCTAGAAGTAATGCTATCGACATCTATTAAAATATCTATTTGATCTTGACGAATCAAGGCAGCGATTTCGGCAGAATCGTTGTTGAGATAATAGTTAGCAGTAGATTTACTGGCAAACCACTGAGCATTGAAAACATTGCGTTCGGGAGTATTTACGTTATAGGTAAAAATCTCGAATTTCTCTTGATTATGATACTGCCACAGCCAGCGACTTAACCAACCAACTGAATGAGAACGAAGAGTTCCGCCAATATAGCCAATCCTTAAAATCCCAGGCTTCTTTTGGTGTTTAGGTTCTGCTGGACACGGGGGAGGTGAACCTGCTTCTACTTTCAAGCAAGCTTGATATAATTGGCCAGCACGATTTTGATAGTCATGGTTTTCGGCGGGTGAATCTTGCAGATAAGGGAAAAAGCCGGTCGTGCTAATGATCGATTTACAGTTCTCTAAATTCATTTCTGGGGGAGGATCCTGCAAAATCTGATCTACCAAGCTGCGATAGGCGGGCATGATAGCTGCCACTTGCTCAAAATCGCTGGCTTCGAGCAAAGCCCTTGTCCATAAATAATAGCCGCGCACTTTTTCTAGATTGGTAACACAGCCTTTGTAATATCTTTGAGCCATTTTGGCGCTATCTGCATAGCGATTTACTCGCGGATATGTAACAGAGAGAAAGTGCATTAAGCTTAAATGCTGGGGAAACAGCTCTAGGCAATATTCAGCAACGGAAATGCCTGGATCTGTCAAGAATGGAAAGCCTGGACCAAAAGCCCTTACCAGCATTGTACTCAGGAGTTCGTCTGCTCGATCGCTATACTGCAAACAATTTAAAACCTGGGAGATATTTTTAGTACAGATCACCCCCAGCATTTTACTAAAAGCTGCTGCTAACAGGAGCTGATTAATCTCCTCTTCTTCAGCAATAGCCTCAGCTAGTTGCCATTCCAAAATTTGTTCGGGATGTAGTTGGGTACAGCAATCTGTCAGCAACACTAGCTGTAAAATATTTTCTAGGCAAGTACTATTAAGTTGCTGAAAGTACTCTCTTAATATCAATGCCCCTCGATAGTTGCGTAGCTCAGTCTGTTGTTGAGCCGCAATCAGCAAAGTGTTTCCTAGGTCGGCAGCTAACTGGGCGGCGGTTTCTTCGTCAGCCGCATTGGCCAAAGGTGTAAACCAAGTGGCATCAGCTTCTGCCAAATTATTATTTAGAGCATAAGAAATTCCTAGCCACCAATAGTTGCTAGCCAAATCGCTCTTGGCGATCGCGGCTTTGTAACGAGAAATCTGTTTGGAGATAGATGGGGCAATCATGATCTGAGCTAGAGCGGCTGTGATGTTATGGTACCCGCCTGCTTGATCGGTGAATATGTAGAAAATACGGAGCTGTACGAAATAAAATAAAATGGCAACAGTAAATATACTGACAGCTCAATGATTATTAAGATTGATTAAAAATTGCTGAGACAGCTCTTGATTATGATAGCTGATTTAACCAATTGCGATGGTACAGACTGAGTTTCAGCAGATTTCCTCACAAGTTCCTCAACTTTTTACTCTAGCGTATAGAGATATTCCCGATAGATTGCGCTCCAGACTAGATAAATAATCACCAGCTTATTTGAGGTGCAATCATTTCAACAAGCAGGAGCAATGTGTTGATGTTAAAACTTACTGAAATGAATGTTGATGACCTAAATAAGCTGAAGCAGTTGCGAATGGAGCGTCTTATTGGCATATTTTCTTCGAGCTTGCCATTTTGCCTCATTCAGATTGATGATGAGAACGTTTTATCTATTCACTGTCATCATGCTGGAGTTATGAATGGGCTAATCAGCGAACTAGAAGATCTATGTTACTATGCCTGTCTGATTGCTGGTGTGAAATTTATTTCATTGCATTCGCTTCAGAGAGAAATCTTACGTGTTGATGCTTTTATACTGTAAGCAAAATATATTTAGAGAGCGGCAAGCTACTTAGGAGTAATGTTTCTAATGATTACTGCCTTTAAACATCTGGATATTTGAGAAATTATAAATTGTTGAGTAACAAAGCCATGAAAACAGATTATTTAATAGTAGGAAGTGGTTTGTCGGCCTTGGTTTTTGGGGCGTTAATGGCCAAGGCTGGTAAAAAGGTGCAAATGTTAGAAGCTCATGAGCATCCGGGTGGATTTGGTCATAGTTTTACTATGGCCAAAAAATACACTTTTAATGCACAGCTTCACTATGTCTGGGATTGTGGTGAGGGAGATACGGTTGATCGGGTACTAAAAAAACTCCAGCTCGATCAAGAGGTGACTTTCGATCGCTACGATCCTAATGGTTTCGACCACATGCGAATGCCCAACTATGCCATCGATATTCCTAGTGATAATACCGAATTGGTAAAGCGTCTGGTGACTTTGTTTCCCCAAGATTCTCATCAAATACAGCAATTTGTAGCTGAGATTCAAAAGGTGCGTGCAGGACTGCGATATTTATCACCACCGGTGCAACCCTTAGAACTTTTGCGCCATATCGGCGAAGTGTGTTGTGCAATACAATACTTAAATAGTACCTTACAGGATGTCTTCGACAAGTTTAAAATTCCCCAAGCTGCTCAAACTTTGTTGGCATTACAATGGCCAGATTTTCTGCTGCCGCCTGCTCAGTTGTCTTTTTATGCTTGGCTAATTTTGTTTTCTGGCTACCAGGCTGGAGCTTTTTATCCCACCAAGCATTTTGAACAGGTAATTGATGCTTTGGTGCAAATCATTACAGATAATCATGGTCAGGTACTGCTGAATCATGAAGTCACCGATTTCTTGTTGGTAGATACTACGGTTACTGGGGTGCAGGCGATCGATTTACTCACCAATGAATCTCAGCAGTATATGGCTGACACAGTTATTTGCAATATCGATCCCAAAAAAGCGGCTGGAATGATTGGGCTAGAAAAATTCTCTCGGACTGTACAGAAGAAGCTCGATTATGACTATTCGCCTTCTAATTTTATGGCTTACTGTGTAGTACAGGGCATTAATCTTAAAGATTATGGTTTTGGTAAATGGAATACTTTCCATACTGGCGATCAAGATCTCAATGTGGCCTTCGATCGCATGTACACCGATCAGGACTATAGTAACCCTAGTTTTGCTATTACCACGCCTAGTTTATTGACCACTTATGGCGGTGATTGTCCGACCGACTGTCAGATTATTGAGTTTTTGACTGTGGCTAACTACGGATATTTTAAAACTCTTAAACATTGTGATCCCAAGGCTTACCGCCAGAAAAAGGAGGAAATTTTGGAATCCATTTTAGATGTGGTGGAGCGGGAATATATCCCGAATTTGCGAGAGCACTTGGTTTTCAAGATTTCTGGTAGCCCCACGACTAACGAAGATTTTTGTAATTGTCCAGAGGGAAACTCTTATGGCTCTAGTTTGACACCAAAAAATATGGGAATCGATCGACTTAATCATCAAACTTCGTTAAATAATTTCTACTTCTGCAACGCTTCCTCTGGTTATCCCGGCTTTGCCCCAACTTTCTGGACAGGAGCTTTGTTATACCAAAGACTATCAGGAGATCTGATTCTTGCTTAGAGTGAATTCTCCGATCTATACATGAACCTATTGTCGTACACAACCATATTGTAGGGTGGGCACTGCCCACTCTACAACTACATCAGATGTTAGGGGGGTGATTATGAAGATTGCAATTATCGGTGGTGGTGCTAGTGGAATGGTGACAGCTTATTTGTTAGATCAGCAAGGTCATCAGGTGACGGTGTTTGAGCGTGAAACATCTTTGGGTGGTCATATTCGCACTCTAAATCAAAATGTCCAGCCTAATAAATTCAACTGTAAGTTAACTTTAGAAAATGGGGTGCTGGAATTCCCTACTACTTTTCATAACTTTATGGCTTTAATGGCTGAGCTAGGAGTGGAACTAGAGCCGGTGAATGTGGGTTCGGCACTGTTCATGAAAAATGGTAGTCATTATCTTTCTAAGGTGGCGATCGAACGTAATTTTACGGGTTTAAATAAATTCTTAGAGTATGCTCAACTCCATTTACTATATTTGCGTTCGGCCAGTTTATTGCTTGCTGCCAGAACCTGGCGTATATTAGATTTTCGCAATCAGTCTATGGCCGAACACTTTAAAGATCCGGCTACTCGGAATACCTGGATGAAATTGTTTGCGATGTATAGTTATTCTATTCCTTATCCGTTGATTGATGACTGCCCAGCAGAACTGGTAATTCCTACTTTGCGGGATGATGTTTTTGTAGACTGGGTTAGGATTAAAGGCGGAGTGTATTCATATATCCAAAAAATCCTCGATCGATTCCATGGCCAGGTTTTGACTGGAGTAGAAGTACTGGCTATTCGTCGTAATAAATTAGGGGCAACGGTAAAATTAGTTGGTGGTCATTCGCAGGAATTTAATAAGGTAGTGTTTGCGACACCTCCTGACCAAGTACTCAAACTATTGGCCGATCCGCATTTGGCAGAAGTACGCAGATTTGGGGCATGGCGTGGTAACTATGTGCAAACATTACTACACAAAGACACCAATATATATGAGCCTTACCATATTCAGAAAGGCTCAGAGTTTGATTTTTTTGAAACTGATGTTCTTCATGGAGAATGGGGGTATAATGCCAACCTCAATCAGCTTTGTGGCATCTCGTCACCAGTGCAGTACAACCTGGCTTTTAATTTAGAAAGCTTGATTAGGCCAGAGCAGATCCTGCATATTCAACAGCATCACACGCCCCTATATACCGTAGATGCTTTTCGCTATCGTCCAGAGGTAATCGCGACTAATGGTGATTACCATACTTATCATGTAGGTGCTTATTTGGGTGATGGTTTACATGAAGGTGCAATTACTTCAGCTATTCGGGTAGCTGACTCGATCGCCAATTACCAAAAGATCTCTAAACTTGTCTATGCCAATATTGGTTGATTCGTTCAGTTGCTTTCTGCTTGTAATAAAACTTTGGCTTCTTGTAACAAAGTTTGATGTTCTTTGCTCACAATGGGATATTGTAAATTCAAGTCTTTAAGGCGTTTATTAATGATTTCGGCCACAACTAAATGGGTATACCACTTATGATCGGCAGGAATAATATACCAAGGAGCATTTTCAGTGCTGGTATGGTTGAAAACCTCCTCATAGGTGGTTTGGTAGTCTGGCCAAAATTGACGCTCTGTAATATCACTGAGCGCAAATTTCCAGTTTTTTTCGGGTGTGTCAATTCTTTTTAAAAAACGTTTTTTCTGCTCTGCTTTAGAGACATTCAAGAAAAACTTCAAAACTACAATGCCATTATTCGTTAAATATTTCTCGAACTGATTAATCTCGGCAAAACGCTGCTGCCAGAGCTTTTCTCCTTTGGGTAAAATTGGTAACTGTTGTTTGGCCAAAATTTCGGGATGGACACGGGCGATTAAGACTTCTTCATAATATGATCGATTAAAAATTCCAATGCGTCCCCGCTCTGGCAAACAACGAGAATAGCGCCAAAAGTAGTCATGATCAAGATCTTCTTCGCTCGGTGTTTTGAAATTATAGACTTGGCAACCTTGCGGATTCACCCCAGACATCACTTGTCTAATAGTACTATCTTTGCCAGCGGCATCCATAGCTTGAAAAATAATTAATACCCCATAAGTATTTTGGGCATAGAGGACATTTTGTAGCTTAGATAGAGTATTGATCTCGTCTTGTAACTTAATGACGGCTTTTTCTTTATTCAATTCATTGGATGTTAGTGTCGGATCATAGTCTTTTGACAATGAGATTTTTTTGCTTATTGGCACTTGGAAAATCTGCTGATTCATGGGTAATCCTACAAGTGAAGAAGTGCTTCACTTAATTCTATCTGCTAAAAGCTGAAGATCCTAATGTTAAATAGTCAACAGACACTGTACATCATCTCGTCCAATCAATAATCCAGTATAAATTACTAAATAAATTATGCTGCCGTTTAACAGAGCTACTCGGCCTCTGCCAAGCGTTTTGCTTGCGTAACCCAGCGCTGTACCCGATCGACCGTGGGAGTCAGATCATTACGCTGCAACACGGCCACATGCAGCCGGAGCACTGATCGGTGTAGCTGACTAACCGGAGTTAAAGCCAACTGTGCCACCGAAGAAATTCCGGCGTGCAGCAGCAGGCCGCAGTAATCACAGCCCACGCTGGACAACTGCGCCAAGCTAGCCATCGCTACCACCTTTTGAATATGGCGGGGATGATGACCAAGGCTGGTGGCCAAAGCAATTTGTTGCTCGATCGATAGCACCACCAACTGGCGAGTTTCGGTTAAGCCCGCCCCATCTAATTCTTTACCCAGATTGGGATCTAGGCCAGGAAGTTCAGCGATCGGCCAATTACAGCGCATTAGCCCACAATGAGGTTGACCAGTTTACCCGGCACCACAATCACTCTTTTGATTTCTTTGCCCGCGATCGACTTTTGGGCAACGTCAGATTCTCTAGCGTATGCTTCGAGAGCCGCCGCATCACTGGTAGCTGGGACTTGGATGGTGCCGCGCATTTTACCCATGACTTGGATGGCGATCGTGATTTCATCGGCAACTAAAGCTGTTTCATCGGTAATTGGCCAAGGCTGTTGGTGTACCGAGCCACTTTGTCCTGCTTGCTGCCAAAGTTCTTCGGCCATGTGGGGCGCAAAGGGTGCGGCTAGCAGCATTAAGGTTTTAATGCCTTCGGCGTAGACTGGCGATTCTGGTAGTTTGGCATCGGTTAAGGCATTGCTGAGCTTCATCAGCTCCGAGATAGCGGTGTTGAATTGGTAAGCTCCGCTGAGATCTTCGGTAATTGCTTGGATAGCGATGTGGATCGATCGGCGCAGATTTTTCTCTTCTTTTGATAATTCGCCGGTCATCGCAGCCCTGCTCAAATCAAAGCCAGCAACTAAGCGCCAAACCCGACCCAAAAAGCGCGACTGACCTTCCACATCCGCCTCGTTCCACTCCAGATCTTTTTCTGGTGGAGCTTTGAACAGCACAAACATCCGAGCCGTGTCTGCGCCATATTTGGCCAACACATCTTCTGGGTCTACGCCGTTATATTTAGACTTAGACATTTTCTCAAAAGATAACTCCAAAGCATCTCCAGTGTCTGGGTCTTGAGGATTGCTCGGATCGGCCACATTACTTGGTGGAATGTATTTGCCTGTCACAGGATTTTTGTAAGTGGTAGACTGCACCATTCCCTGAGTCAGCAAGCGCTTAAATGGCTCATCGAAGTTCAAGAATTTTTTGGTACCATCGCCACCAGCATCCCGAATTACCTTGGTAAAGAAGCGGGCATAGAGTAAGTGCAACACTGCATGTTCCACGCCTCCCACGTATTGATCTACCGCCATCCAATCATTGGCAATTTCTGGATCAAAGATGGCCTGATCATTGCGGGCATCTGGGTAACGTAAGAAGTACCAAGAAGAATCCACGAAAGTGTCCATGGTGTCTGTCTCTCGCTTAGCGGGTGCTTGACAGCTCGGACAAGGCGCGTTCACCCAAGAGGCTAGCTGACCCAAAGGATTGCCACCTTTACCGGTAAATTCTACATCTTCGGGTAAGCGCACTGGTAGATCAGCCAATGGGACTGGCACTGCACCACATTTTGCACAGTGAATAATCGGAATCGGTGCCCCCCAATAGCGCTGCCGCGAAATCAACCAATCCCGCAGTTTAAACTGCACTTTGGCGCGACCATAGCCCTGTTGGTCAGCATATTTAATAATGTCTTGCTTGGCTTTTAATGATTCCAGACCATCAAACTGACCGGAGTTAATCATTTTGCCTTGGTCAGTATAGGCGGCCTTTAAGTCAGTGTTGCCATCTTCACCCACAATCACCTGGTCGATCGGCAACTGATACTGAGTCGCAAACTGAAAATCGCGGGTATCGTGGGCAGGAACACCCATGACCGCACCAGTACCATAGCTGTACAGAACATAGTCAGCGATCCAAATCGGCACAGTCTTGCCCGTGAAAGGATTCAGCGCCATTGCCCCCGTAAACACTCCGCGCTTTGGTTTATCTTCGGCAGTCCGATCGATGTCTGTCTGGCTTTGCACCTCTGCAATAAAAGCATCTACCGCAGCCTTTTGAGCCGTCGTAGTCACTTGGTTAGTCAAAGGATGCTCGGGTGCCAACACCACGTAGCTCACTCCAAATACAGTATCTGGGCGAGTGGTGAACACCGCGATTTTTTCGCTGCTGTTTTCAATCGGAAACTCCAAATCAGCCCCGACCGATTTACCAATCCAGTTGGTCTGCATCAGCCTTACTTTCTCTGGCCAGCCTTCTAGCTGAGAAAGATCACCCAAGAGCTGCTCGGCATAGTCGGTGATTTTGAAGTACCACTGTTTCAGCAGCTTTTTCTCGACGATCGCCCCCGAACGCCAAGATTTACCTTCGCCATCTACTTGTTCATTAGCTAAAACGGTCTGATCGATCGGATCCCAGTTCACCGAGCCTTCTTTTTGGTAGGCCAAACCTGCCTGGAAAAACTTCAGAAAGATCCACTGAGTCCAGCGGTAATAATCGGGCGAACAGGTCGCCACTTCTCTGTCCCAATCGATCGATAGACCCAGTTTTTTAAGCTGAGTGCGCATGTGGGCAATGTTTTGGTATGTCCAGGTGGCTGGATGGATATTGCGTTCGATCGCGGCGTTCTCTGCTGGTAGACCAAAGGCATCCCAACCCATGGGGTGCAACACTCGATGACCCTGCATTCTTTTTTGGCGAGCCAAGACATCGGTGATTACATAGTTGCGCACGTGCCCCATGTGTAGGTTTCCAGAGGGATAGGGAAACATGGAGAGGGCATAGTATTTAGGTTTGGCGCTGCTGGTATCGGTTTTGTAGAGTTGCCGATTTTCCCAGTCTTGCTGCCATTTTGATTCGATAGCCTGCGGGCTATATCCGTCAGGAATCGAGCTGGGTTGGTAAATGTTTTCCATAAATACAAAAATGGCAGAGACGGGTCAGTTATCAACTGTACCTGTCTCTGCGGGTGGTGTAAAGGTTATAGACAAAATCGGGATGGCCAGATTCGAACTGACGGCATCCTGCTCCCAAAGCAGGCGCGCTACCAAGCTGCGCTACATCCCGGCGAGGTTTTAAGCTCTTAAATATAATATACCCTATATTGGGAAAGTCTGGATAAATTTTTAAAAACTTGCTGCGGCAAATGGATTCTGAGATTGAATAAATAAAGCCAGTCCTAAGTTCTAGGACTGGCTCTGTATTTTCGCAAAGAGAGAAGACTATTTTTGTAGAACCACAGCCACATTGGCGTTGCTCAATCCTCTTTGCTTTACTTCGGTGAGGGTCTTGTTGATCGCATATTTCTGGTTGATCGAATTGATCAACTCAGTTTGGTTGTGCTTTTTAGCAACGCCCCAAAGATCAGCAATCAGGTCAAAAGAACCATCGGCATTCCGAGACCAGCCGAGGTCATATTCGCCTTCCAAGACAGCCACGATGTCTGCCCGAATCTTTTGGCCTTGGTAGCCCCGTAGATCCGCTTCGGTTTTTACAGAAATGCCCAAATCGCGTAAAGAGCTTTTTAGAACTTCTGCATCAGAAATTTTGGTACGTAAAGTGCTGAAGTGAGACATAATCAGTTTCCTCCAAGGAATAGTTGAGAAAAAGTGAACATGGACTTAGCCATGCCACCCCAAAAAATTACCGGGTGACATATCATCTGAACCAACTAGCAACCGGTTTTAACACCATGAGCTAGCCTTTCCTCCCGTAGGAGAAAACCTGTTAGAACTCCATGCGCTGATAATCAGCCACAGAGGATGCTGCCGGACGAGCACGTTGTCTAGCCCAATCTCGCAGAGCAGCAACCTGCTCGTGCATAGTGCGAGAAAGAGGCATCGTCGATTTAATGGCAGCAATAAAATCTAGCTGCGAGAACTCCCGGTCTTGAGCAAAGGCATCGTACATTGCCGCAAATAATGCTTGCTCAATCTCTGCCCCCGAAAATCCCTCGGCTACTTTGGCTAGTTCTTCGCAGTCAAAGCGTTCTGGATCGCGCTTGCGTTTGCGAATGTGGATCTTGAACACCGCTTCTCGCTCAGATTGCGTTGGTAGATCGACAAAGAAAATTTCGTCGAAGCGACCTTTGCGTAAAAATTCGCTGGGCAGACGCTCCACCCGATTAGCTGTCGCCATCACAAACACTGGCGAAGTTTTTTCCTGCATCCAAGTCAAAAAAGAACCAAAGATCCGGCTAGAAGTACCTGCATCAGAATCAGCAGAACCACCAGCACCCGAGAAGGCTTTTTCTAGCTCATCGATGAGCAGAATACAGGGCGAAATCGACTCCGCAGTCTTAATAGCTGCCCGCAGGTTGGCTTCTGATCGACCCACAGTAGAGCCATCGTAAACCCGACCCATATCCAATCGCAGCAAGGGTAAACCCCACATTTCAGCAGTGGTTTTGGCAATCAAAGATTTACCACAGCCGGGCACACCGAGAATCAGCATTCCTTTGGGCTGAGGCAGGCCATAATCCCGCGCTCGTTCGCTGAAAGCATCAGCTCGCTGAGTGAGCCAGCGTTTCAATTCGCCCAAACCACCTACTTCCTGCATGGTCTCGCTATTTTGAATAAACTCCAAAATACCATTACGACGAATGAGCTGTTTTTTTTCTGCCAGCACAATATCTACTTCATCACCAGTGAGGCGATTGCGTTGGATATAGGCTTTGCGGAAAACTTTTTCAGCTTCGTCTTTGGTTAAGCCCAAAGCTGCCGTGAGCAGACGCTCACGATCTTCAGCCGCCATGCTCCGCTGAGGAGTTTGCGCTAACTGATTAGACAACACTCGATCGAGTTCTTTGCGAGTGGGCAGATCGAAATCTATCACTACAACTTCAGTTTCTAGCTCGATCGGAATTTGCTGAACCGGTGACATCAAAATGATGTTCTTAGCACTACCTTTGAAGCTAGCTACCGCATCTCGCAGCCAACGAGTAACATCGGCGGAATCTTTAAAGGGATGAAGATCTTTAAAGATGTAAATGCCACTTTCTTGGTGACGCACAACCCACTCGATCGCCATTTGTGGCGAGGCAGTGCCATGCTGTACAGCCTTAGTTTGACCGTGTTCCACCATGCCTTGGGTGAGAGTCCAAACGTATACCTTACGCTCGATGCCTTTTTGCTGGGCGATCGTAAGAATCTCTCGTTCAGCACGTTCTTCCTCAGAGGTCATGAGGTAGATCAGGGGGTATTGGGCTTGAATGAGAGTATTTAGCTCTGCTTGCATAGTTCCCTACCTATAAAAAACGGCTGTAAGAATGCGGTAGCTATTGGAAGTCAATTAATGATGTAGTGACCTCAGAAAGCTGCGATTTTTAGCGCTGACCCACCAGTAGAGCGTCCTGTCTAGGAACCACTAGCTCATCGTCTAAAACGCTTGGTTGGCTTCCGAGGGCGACCATTTCACCATCTCTAATTACCGTAGGATGATCACATTCGGGGCAGTTGTATACCTGATGCTTTCCGAGGCGAGCGTTGGCGGCCTCTTCAATTAGCTGGGGATGCTGAATGTAAACTTCTAGCGCCCTTGCCGCAATTGTTGACATGGTCTCTAACTCGACGGCGGCTTTTATTTTGAGCTGCCTGTACAAGTCAGATGTCAGGTATAAAGTGACCTTTTGCTTCTCTTCCATGGTGTTTAGCGGTGCATTCCGGGTTGCTTGTTACTAATTTAATAAAGTTTTTTGGAACTGTCAAGCTGTTTTAATGCTTTGACGGCAAAATCTTTACATTGCTTAACAATAGCTGATTGAGTATTGGTAACGCAATGATCTTGGTAAAGGTCGATGATAAGGTGGAACGCATCAAGTTTTAACCCTGCTCTAAGTCCTATGACTATCAGCCAGAACTCTGTTACTTTGCGAGAGCTGAAGCCTGGTCAAAGCAAAGTCAAAACAAAATCACTTGCGATGCAAAAAATATAAAAAAACGTAGCGCCAGTAAAAAATCGAGGTAACTTAGTGACTCAAAACTTCTTAGAATTATCCCAGCTCTACCGCGATACCCTGCTGAACAATATCATTCCTTTTTGGATGCAGCACTCGATCGATCACGCCAACGGCGGCTACTTTACCTGCCTCGATCGCCAAGGCCAAGTCTACGACACTGACAAATTCATCTGGCTGCAAAATCGCCAAGTATGGATGTTTTCTACCTTCTATAACCAGATCGAGAAAAACCCTAAATGGCTGCAAGTTGCCAAACACGGCGCAGACTTTTTAGCCCAGCATGGCCGCGATGCTAATGGAGATTGGTACTTTTCTCTCGATCGCACCGGCCAGCCACTAATCCAACCCTACAATATTTTCTCGGACTGCTTCGCCGCCATGGCCTTCAGTCAATATGCTGCCGCCTCTGGTCAAGAATCTGCCAAAGAAATCGCCCTCCACGCCTATCAAAATGTCCTCCGTCGTCAAGATAACCCCAAAGGCAAATATACGAAGGCTTACCCTGGTACTCGCCCCCTAAAATCTTTGGCAGTGCCGATGATTCTGGCCAACCTGACTTTAGAAATGAGCTGGTTATTGTCGCCCGCCGAACTCGATCGAGTCTTAACCGCCACCGTAAAAGAGGTAATGCAAGACTTCCGCGATCCTGAGCAGGGCTACATGCGCGAAGCCGTTGGTCTCCAAGGTCAGCGAGTAGATTGTTACGAGGGTCGGCTATTGAACCCCGGCCATGGCATTGAAGCCATGTGGTTCATGATGGATATTGCCCAGCGACAAGGGAATCGGGAATTATTATTGCAGGCTGTCGAAGTGGTGATTAAAACTTTGGAATTTGCTTGGGATAAAGAATATGGCGGTATTTATTACTTTATGGACGATGGGGGACATCCACCCCAGCAGCTAGAGTGGGATCAAAAACTCTGGTGGGTACATGTAGAAACCTTAGTAGCCTTGGCTATGGGCTATCGGTTGACCGGTGATCAGCGCTGTTGGGAATGGTATCAGCGCATACATGAATATACCTGGAGTCACTTTGCCGACTCTGAGCAGGGCGAATGGTTTGGTTATTTGAACCGGCGAGGAGAAGTCTTGCTGAACCTGAAAGGTGGTAAGTGGAAAGGCTGTTTCCATGTGCCGCGCGCCATGCTTCTCTGCTGGCGAGAATTTGAAAAGTTAAGTGCTTTATGACAAAAAGCTTTGCTTTTGGAGCAGACTCCACGGACTTGGTCAGAAATTGCTAGGATAAGAGTATCAGCATGGGCTAATACAGACTATGGAATTTTCAGCTCCTCTTTTGCAATCGATCGAACGCCTCCAGTACCAGGCAACTCCCGGAGAATTTGCGGTACAGGCTGGTCTCCCGTTAGCCACGGTCGAACGCGATCTGCAACAGCTAGCGATCGCGGTCGGTGGCCACCTCCAAGTGGCCACTACTGGCGAAATTGTTTATAAATACCCCAGCAATTTCCGCACCATTCTCTACAAAAAATCGGTGTGGCTACAGATCAAAAAATATACTGATTTGATTTGGAAAGTTGCTTTTTACATCATTCGGATGTCATTTGGCTTGGCCTTGTTAGCATCGCTTTCTATAGTTGTTTTGACAATTATTGTTTTCTCGATCGCCACCATGTTTAGTGATAACGATGGCGGCGGGATAGATTTTGGTGATTGGGGTAGTAGCAGCGGCGGCTCTAGCTCTTGGGGTGGTGCTTGGTGGTATTTCGATTGGGGTGGAAGCAGCACTTCCGCAGAGGCCATTGAGCCAGCCGTAAAAGAAAAGAAGCAGCTAAATTTTTTGGGTGCAGTGTTTTCATTCTTGTTTGGTGAAGCCGATCCCAATGCCAATTTAGAAGAACTGCGCTGGCGTAGCATTGGCCAAGTAATTCGCAAAAACCAAGGAGCTATTACAGCGGAGCAAGTGGCACCTTACTTAGAAGAAGCTATGCCTCAAAGTGAAGACCATATTTTACCAGTGCTGGTGAGGTTTAATGGCATCCCGGAAGTCAGCGAAATTGGCGATATTGTCTATCGATTTCCTGATACTCAAACCATTGCTCAACAGCGCAAATTCAAGCATTTACCACCATACCTCCAAGAAAAAGTTCGGAGCTTTAGCGGTGCAACGCCAGCACAAGTTGGTTTGATTTGTGCTTTGGGTGCTCTGAACTTTGCAGGCATATTTTTTATCGGCGCTTTGTTAAAAGGAGCAGCCGCATTTGGCTTCTTAGCTATAGTTGGCAGCATCTATAGCCTTTTGGCTGCTTACGCGATCGGGTTTGTAACTATTCCAGCCGTGAGGCTACTATGGTTGAAATGGACTAACAATCAGATTAGCAAACGTAACGAAAAACGGCGACAGCGGTTGACTTGGCTGCATAGCGAAGATGCCGATAGAAAACTGAGCTTTGCCCAACAGTTTCAAGTTCAGCGCACTTTATCAGAAGCTGACATGGTCTACAACACCGAAGAAGATCTGTTAGATCAAGAGATTCGTGATATTAAATATTTACCCAGCGAAGATTAAATAATATGAACAGATCTCTGTGAATAACTGGGTTTCAATATATTACAGTGCTAGCTTGTAACGGCAGTCATTAATCGATTACTAAATGAATCAAATTGTTACTAGTGCTCAAATGCAATCGATTGAAAACCGGATGTTTGCAGCGGGAATGCCAGTAGCAGCCCTAATGGAAAAGGCCAGCATTCGCGCTGCACAACGTGTTCGAGAACTATATCCGTCACCCTGCTGCGTGGGTGTAGCCTTTGGAGCGGGGCACAATGGTGGCGATGCCCTGGTAGTGGCCAGAGAATTGCATTTGTTGGGATACAAAATATTAATGTATAGCCCCGGCAATGGCTTTAAAGATTTAACTACCCAGCATTACAACTACGCCAAAAGTATTGGAATTTACCAAGTTTTTCATGTCAGCGACTTAAAAAAATGTGACCTGATTTTAGATGGACTGTTTGGTTTTAACCTTGATCGGCCAATGAATAATTCGTTGATTAATGTTATCAACGAAATTAACGACATGCAAATTCCTATTGTCAGTATCGACCTGCCATCAGGGATTCACGCTGATACTGGAGATGTTTTGGGGACTGCTATTCAGGCTACCCATACCCTTTGCTTAGGATTATGGAAAGGTGCTTTTACCCAAGACAGAGCCTTGCCCTATATCGGTAACAGTGACTTATTAAGTTTCGATATTCCTCAAGTTTATATCCAGGCTGTGTTAGGGAAAAGCAATTTAATCCAAGTTATGACTCGCCCAGATGCTGATCGGCATCTGCCATACCATCGACCGATCGCCACTCACAAATACCACCAAGGTCATTTGCTGTTAGTGGTGGGTTCTTGGCAGTATGCCGGAGCAGCTATTTTAGCCGGACTGGGGGCACAGGCCAGTGGGATTGGCCTGTTGTCGATCGCTGTGCCCAATTCTTTAAAACCTATTTTGCTCCAGCGTCTACCAGATGCCATCATCATCGGCTGTCCAGAAAGCAGCAGTGGCGCAATTAAGCATTTGCCCGGTTTAGATTGGAATAAATACACTGCTGTAGCTGGCGGTAGTGGTCTCACCCCAGAGCCGATCGGGGTGATTGGATCGCTGTTAGAGCAAAATCTACCCCTGGTGTTAGATGCTGACGGGATCAATATCTTGGCCAAGCTGCCCGCCGAACAGTGGCAGCACCGTAAAGCACCCACAATTTTGACTCCCCATGGTGGTGAGTGGCTGCGCTTATTTCCAGCTCCAGTAAATCGCCTAACCGAGGTTAAAGAACAGGCTAAAAAAACCAAAACAGTTATTTTGAGCAAGGGTGCCAGAACAATTATTTCTGACGGTGATCATACTTGGGTGATTAATAACGGTACGCCCGCTTTGGCCAGGGGTGGCAGCGGAGATGTGCTAACAGGGTTAATTGGTGGCTTGGTGGCCGGAGCACCGCCCAATGCTAAGCCAGTAGATGTTGTAGCCAGTGCCAACTGGTGGCACGCTCAGGCAGGCAGTTTGGCCGCTCAAGAGCGAGGATTGGCCGGGGTAGATGCTTTGACCCTTAGTAAATATTTGATTCGGGCAATTCACTAAAAAGCATCTTGCGCAGGCTTCCTGTATTCTAAGATCGGTGAATATATGAAAAATCTTTATGCTTCGTACTATTAAAATTGCCTCTCGCAAAAGTCAGCTTGCTCTAGTCCAAACCTATTGGGTACAAGCTGAGCTGCAAAAGCATTTCCCTGATCGCACTTTTGAAATTGAAACAATGAGTACTCAGGGCGACAAGATTTTAGATGTGCCCTTGGCCAAAATTGGTGATAAAGGTCTGTTCACCAAAGAGCTAGAAGTAAAAATGCTCGATAACACCGCAGACATTGCAGTGCATTCTCTCAAAGACTTGCCTACAAATTTACCAGAAGGCTTAGTGCTGGGCTGCATTACCGAGCGGGAGAATCCGGCGGATGCCTTGGTGGTAAACGCTAAGAATCAACAGTATCAATTAGAAACTTTGCCCGCTGGTTCAGTGGTGGGGACTTCTTCACTGCGGCGCTTGGCACAGTTACGCCACCATTACCCTCATCTAGTTTTTAAGGATGTGCGGGGAAATGTGATCACTCGTTTAGAAAAGCTAGATAGCGGCGATTACGATGCGTTGATTTTAGCGGCGGCTGGCTTGGGTCGCTTGGATTTGGGCAATAGAATTCATCAGCTTATTCCCCCCGAAATTTCTTTGCACGCAGTTGGTCAAGGGGCTTTAGGTATTGAGTGCCGCATTGACGATCAAGAGGTACTAGAAGTCTTGAAATCTTTGGAGCATCCAGCAACAGCAGCCCGCTGTATTGCAGAGCGTTCTTTTTTGAGAGCTTTAGAAGGCGGTTGTCAGGTGCCGATCGGGGTAAACACGCTAGTCGAGGGTGATCAGTTAACTCTCACTGGCATGGTGGCTACTT
The DNA here is from genome assembly GCA_025359065.1 of Synechococcales cyanobacterium GL140_1_metabinner_5_sub. Classification (GTDB taxonomy): domain Bacteria; phylum Cyanobacteriota; class Cyanobacteriia; order Cyanobacteriales; family Chamaesiphonaceae; genus JAAFHZ01. The sequence goes on from JANYHM010000115.1 coordinate 75,171, forward strand.
TAGATGGCCAGACTTTGATCAAAAACCAAGTTACTGGCGCTGTTACAGCGCCAGAGCAGTTGGGTAAAGATTTGGCTGTGGCTCTATGTGAGCAAGGTGCCCGCACTATTTTAGATGAAATCTTTGAGATGGTTGGCCGGGATGGGTTGCGTCAGGTGTTACAGCAACAAACTGAGTAAAAGAAATACATCAGATGGATCAACTGTTGAATACTATTTTAGGTACAAATCATGTCTGGCCTTTCTTCTTCGATTCTTGGTGGGCTTCGCCGCATAGTGTTGGCCGTGATCACCATCGGGATTTTGTATTGTTCCTTTGTGCCACCTGTTTTGGCTGTCACCCAAATTGCCCTCACCGAAATTTCTTACAAAGAATGTCCACCAGATGTTGCTGAGGGAGCAGTGACTAGTGGCGGTGTTACCCAGTCAGCTAGTTGTTTTTTAGTAATTGGCAAAACCAAAAACCCCTCGGGTAAAACGGTGTTCGATGCCGATGTGTATGGTCGGATCTATGATGCTGACAATAACTTGGTTTTGCAAAATCGATCGCGGGTAGGATTAATAGAACAGATTCCACCGGGTGTAAGTGACTTCGAGATGCGTATTTCAGTCCCTAGCAACACCACAATGCCCTTGCAGCTCAAGAAATTTAAAGCGGCAGGCTTTACTCGCAAAATTCGCCAGTAATCGCTATGAGAGATTATGTGTCAGCCGTAATTTTAGCTGGTGGCCAAAGTCGGCGCATGGGTCAAGATAAAGCCATGTTGCCCATAGATCCATTGGCCTCACAACGGATCATCGAAGGTGCGAACAGCGCGCTTCTCTCTCAGGGAGGCTTCGTGAACGTTACCACCACTCTTTTACAGCAGACCTGTGCAGTTGCCAAATCTTGTACTCAGCAGGTCTTTATTCTCTCATCCACTCCCTACCATTTGCCATTGTGCCAGTGGATTTCCGAAGATCCTCCACATCAAGGGCCATTGAAGGCTTTTGCTGGTTGTTTCGGGCAGATCGAGAGTGAATGGATTTTGCTGTTAGCCTGTGATTTGCCCTATTTAGATGCCCGGGTCTTACAGCGCTGGATGGGGGAATTGCAGCAGGTACCAGCTAGTTCGATCGCCTATCTTGTTCCAAATCCCAAAGGCTGGGAATGTCTCTGTGGCTTTTACCGAGCAAACAGTTACCAAAGTTTGGCCAAGTTTGTCGCAGCAGGTGGAGATTCTTTTCAGGCTTGGCTGCAAGATCAGCAGGTACAGGCTATTCCCCACTCAGAACCTCAGATGTTGATCAATTGGAACAGCCCAGCAGATCTTTTCAGTTAAAAGAACACCCAGAAGTTTACTTTCGCGACCAAATAATCTTAACAAGCGGTCGATCGAGTCAGGTCTATTAGGGGCGATCCCCGCATGTCATCAACTGTCCGGGGATCGCCTGTGGGGATTGGCGGCTACGCGATCGCCTGTGAACTCTAATTTCATCTTGATTTCATGAAGAATAGTTAAATTTACGGTTGTTTCCATAGCACCTTGAGGTTTATACTAAGGGTGATAAAAAACACAGTTTGAGAAGTTACCTTATGGCAGGAATCGCAGACGTTAACTTGATGGTTATTGAGCGCTATACTCCTTTCTCGATCGAGAGACAGCCTTTGACACTCACTGAAGCTCTTCCTTCCGACTTTAAGATCCCGAACGCCCTGTCTCGTCGCCAGCTAGTAGCTTTATCGATCGCCGAGCGGCATCGAGTTTTGGCGGGATGCTTGCCCGGTATCGTAGCGGACTTTGAGAATCATTCAGAACTACGAGAATTCTCTATGCTAGATGGTTTAGATTGGGACTCAGAAGATGACTAGCCCCAGACAAGGGGAAATATGGTACGTAAACTTAGACCCGACTGTGGGTGTGGAAATCAAAAAGGCTCGACCGGTGGTGGTAGTTAGTTCGGATGCCCTGAACTCTCCCCAGTGGAAAATGCGAATTGTGATTCCTTGCTCGGCATGGCAAGAGCGCTTCGAGGACAAGTTTTTTAAAGTAATGATCCCCGCCGACCCTGAAACCGGATTGAAGAAACCTTCGGCTGCGATCGTGTTGCAGGTAAGGTCGATTTCGGTTGATCGGTTTCAAGACCGCTTGGGCAGAGTAGCAAATGACACTCTCCAAGAGCTGTTGGCGGGCTTGGTATTAGGCATCGACTATCAACCTTCCCGTTAACTAAAAGCCCAACTAGGTAAGCTGTCCGCCAAGCAGAACTTTAACAGCAAGCATCTATTGCTAGTGACCGGATACCTGATTGACGAAGAATACAGACTAGCTCTGTTCTGGCAGCATCACTACTGCACCATTGAATGCTGCTAAGCGGCAGGCATCAGCGACCCACAGGCTATCTAAACTGGCTCCGGGTTTGACGTAGTTTGGCTCATTATCAAAGAAATGCGCCAAGGCAATATTGAGATCTTGAACAAACATTCCTTTCCGAGAACCCAGCTCGATCGAAGTCTGCTCTTTTCCTACAATCAAAGTGCCCTGATCGCCATCAAAAACTATTGCTCCCAAATCACCCTGAACTTCAAACCGCCGGGATGGTGCCCAAATCTGTTGGCCTTTGCCATAAGCTACTTCGGCAAATAGACCATTAGCAAATTTGAGTTGGGCAGTGCAGAGCAACGTATGAAAATAGTCTTCGTCATCTAAGCCCCAATACTTTTCTTGGCAGCTCACTCGATCGACTTTGCCAAACAAATCAGTGAACCGATGGAGTCTAGATAGTGCAGCCGTCAAAGGAAAACCAAACTGCTGTTGTTGGTAGCTCCATTTGCGGGGCGCGGGGTTTTGGGGAGTTAGGGTGCTGTAGCGGGCATAGTAGGGCTTACCAATTTTGGGTAGCCATTCTGTCATGGCCTGGTGCAGGGAACCCAATAACTCAATATGTTCTACATGAAGAAATAGCTGCCGATCGGCGGCCAAAATAATTATTTCTTCGGCATCTTGGGGTTCTAGTGCCAGAGGATATTCTACAATTACGTGGCGCAGGGCTTCGATCGCTGCTTTGGCGATCGGGCCATGTAAGTCGTTGGTAGAGCAAATCATCACCATATCTACGTTAGACATGGCTACTAGTTCTTGCCAGCTAGCTGCTGCGGTGCAGTTGAATTCGCTGGCAAATTCTTGGGCGCGATCGGGCGAAGAGCTGGCGACGGCGACTAATTCGGTACGACTATCGGCAACGATCGACTGGGCGCGAATTTTGGCGGCGAAGCCGGTGCCTACTAAGCCAACCTTTAGGGGATTACGAACGTATCTATAAAGACTCAAAATACAGACCTAGCTCAAACTTGTGCCTTTATTATCGGGCAAAAGTTCACCATCTGGTCACGATTTTGGGTGGTTTGAATTTTTATTGGGGAAGCTTTAAGCGCACTGCCAAGGTTTCCCAGCGAGTTTTGCCACAGGGTTCGGCGCTTTGACAGTCGTTGACTTTAACTCGGGCATAGGTGATCTGTACGCGGCGGTTCAAGAATTTTTTGGGTTTATTGCACAGTTCAAAATCTGCGCCTATTGTATGCTTGTTGCCAGATACATCACGCAGGTCGATGTAGCACATAATATCGCCATTGATCATTTTCAAAACTGTACCGTTGCGGGGCAATTTTGTAGCGGCATCGGCAGGCACCGCAGCCAAAGACGTACTCAAAAAAATGAATGAGCTGACAATTAATTTTGTGAACATGATGTTTTTCTAGAAGCCTGCTGATTTTTTACAGTTTTATATTATCTGATGATTTTGAGACTCGGGACATTGTTCCGAAATTAGTTTATTTTTTTGATAGCTTCGCGCCCTGCGACAGTTTTGCCCGAACTCATTCGAGTGCCTCAGACTAAACGTGTCCGCAGGCTTCATCAAAGGTGATCGGGGCAAATCCTTGGCGCTGAATGTTTTCTGTCACTGTGCGCGGATCGAGGAATTGTAGTAAATAATCGGGTCCGCCAGCTTTGGAGCCGACCCCTGATAGCTTATAGCCACCAAAAGGCTGTCGTGCCACGATCGCCCCGGTAATGCTGCGGTTGATATAGAGGTTTCCCACCTCAAATTCTAGCTTTGCTCGATCGATGTGGGAGGGCGTGCGGGAGTATAGGCCACCGGTTAAGGCGTAGTTAGTACCATTGAAAATCTCCAGCGCAGCATCAAAATCTGGTGCTTTCATCACTACCAGCACTGGTCCAAAAATTTCTTCTTGGGCGATCGGATCTTGCGGATCTGCATCAGTGAAAATTACTGGACCGACGAAATAGCCCGGTGCTTGGGAGGGTAACTCTAAAGCTAGAGTAGATGTTAGTTTTCCTTGGGCGATGATCGATCGAATCCGTTGCTGTGCGGCTGCGTCAATCACTGGACCAATTTTAGTACTTGGATCCGCAGCGTTGCCTACATTTAATGACTTGGTGGCATCTACTAGGCGATTAATAAAGGCATCATAAACTGGTGCAAGTACGATTACGCGGGAACAGGCTGAGCATTTTTGGCCACTATAGCCAAAGGCTGAATAGATTACTCCTTGCACCGCCTGGTCTAAATCGGCGCTTTCATCAATTACGATCGCATTTTTGCCACCCATTTCTGCTACTACTCGTTTGAGATGTTTTTGTCCCGGCTGTAGAATTGCGGCATTGGCATATATTTCGCAGCCGACTGATTGGGAACCAGTAAAGACGATCATATGTACGGCTGGATGTTTGACTAAATGTGCTCCTACGGTGGAGCCACTCCCTGGTACATATTGGAACACTCCCGGTGGGATGCCAGCTTCTACTAAAATTTCACTGAGTTTGGCGGCGATTACTGCGGTGACTGCGGCGGGCTTTAACAGCACGCAATTCCCGCTTACGAGGGCAGCTACAGTCATGCCGGTGGGAATGGCGAGGGGAAAGTTCCAAGGAGAAATTACCAACACAATGCCTTTGGGAGCGTAGTGGTAGCGATCGGTTTCCCCTGCCACGTCATAGACTATTTCTGGGGCTAAGCGTTCCATTTCTGCTGCGTAGTAGCGACAAAAATCTACAGCTTCGGAGACTTCGCCATCGGCTTGTTTGAGGGGCTTGCCAGCTTCAAAGACCATCCAGGCATTTAGTTCGTGACGACGGGCTTCTAGTAAATCTGCGGCGCGACGGAGGATGGCGGTGCGTTCGGCTACTGGGGTTTTACGCCAGGTTTGAAAGGCTTTTTGGGCAGCGAGGATGGCTTGATCGGCCTGTTCGATGTTAATTTGGCCGATCGAACCCACTACTTCTGTAGGATTTGATGGATTGACCGAGGGAATGATGGTGGTGGTGGGGAACCATTGACCATTTAACAATGGCCAGTAGGTTTGACCAAGCTGTTGGTGGACTTTTTCTAGGGCTGTTGTGGCTTGAGAACGTAATTGGTCGATCGCATAGTCAGTATCGGCAGATGAATTAATGTGGGTGATTGTTGATGATGATTTTATGGGTGTGGGTAGCACTATATCACTATCTAAATCTCCTGATCCCCAAGTAGGTACTGCTAGTAGTGATTCTAAAGGCACATTCTCTAGGCTTTGCTTGAGAAAAGAACTATTGGCAGTATTTTCTAGCAATCGGCGAGTGAGATAGGCCATGCCCGGTATGAGGGTGCCATAGGGGCAATAGACTCGTACTCTTCGACCTTGCTGGGCGAGGGTGGCGGCAAATTGGTCGGCCATGCCGTAGAGAACTTGAAATTCGATGTGTTCTGGGGGGATTTCTAAGGTTTGGGCGATCGCGATGGCTCGGGATTGGGAGCGAATGTTGTGGCTGCCGATCGCGGCATGGAGATATTGATGGTTTTCTAACAACAACTGGCTCATCCGCTCGAAGTTAGCGTCGGTGGAGGATTTGTGGTTGTAAACCGGGGTTGGCCAATGATTTTGACGGGCGGCGATGCTTTCTTGATCCCAGTAGGCTCCTTTGACTAGGCGGAGGGTAAGGGAGTGGCCGCGTTCTTTGACCCAGGTGATCAGATCTTGGAGGTCTTGGTAGCTGTCGCGGAGGTAGGCTTGAAGGGTGAGTCCGATATCGGTGCGATCGCGGAATTCGGGTTCTAGTAATAGGCTTTTGAGAGTCTGGAGGGTGGCGTTTTTGTAGCGATATTGTTCCATGTCGAAATGTACTGCGGCACCGAGCTCTTGTGCTTTGCGAAGGAGAATGCGGATTCGATCACTTACTTTAGCCTGAGAACCGACTACATCTAATGGGTCAAATTGGGAATAGAAGGCGGTGAGTTTGACGGATACTTGTATGGAGGTTTGCGCTGCGGCAGTGAGCTGTGCTATTAGTTGCAGATATTGGTCTAGGTAGGCTTGGGCTTCGGTTTCGGTGACTACGGCTTCTCCGAGTAAGTCCATGGTGAAGGTCATGGATTGTTTGCGAAGCTGTTGAATGGTTTTGAGGGTTTGGGGGAGGGTTTCTCCGGCGATGTATTTGCGGGCGAGGGTTTCTACAGATGTAGTGAGGGTGGTGGCGGCTACTTGCGCAGGGAGGGAGTCGTTGGTGGTGAAGTTGAGGAGGTTTTTGAGGGCGGTGGGGAGTTCTACTTCGGGGGTGTTGAGATATTCTTGGAGGTGGCGGGCGATTTCGGTTTTGGTGGTGAGGGCGGGGAGGCAGTCGATGAGGCGGAAGAGTTGGACGCGGAGTGCGGGGTTGTCCATTGTCCAATTCAGCAGTTTTTCGTCCCAGCGCAGTTGGTCGCGGAGTTTGGTAAGAATCGATCGGTTGGTGGTAGTAGCAAGTAGTTGACTAGCAATTTTTAGGGTTTGGTTTTCGATTACTTCTGGTATAAGCAATGAAGGTGAAGGGGTCGAGCTGTTTGGATTTGAGTTCATGACTTGGTCTTCTTTGCTATTTTCGGACTAAGTAAAAGTGTTTTTGTAGCTATCAGCTTGGTTCTTGGGGGGGCCGACCCCCAGCTAATGATAGCCATTCTGACTCCCCTTGTTAGCAACAGTTGTTGCTGCTAGTTTGGCATCTAAGGCTTTTTCTAACAGAGGAACATTATCCTGAAGAGATTCCTTGGATTCTGACATCAAATTAACAGGGACGGGGTTGCGAGACATGATTAGTGAAATCGCGCGGCTGACGTTGTCGGGAAAAATAACTACCAGGGTATTTTTGGCGTTGTTATCCAGTGCCCATTCGATCGCCTCAGATTCGTTTAGTAATATTGAATAGGAAGCTGCTTGATCGGTGGCTTGGATGCCCTGAACTATTAGCTCGGCTACGTCTCCCCAGGCACGACCTCGGCCATCGTCGTCTTCTTTTACAATGATGTGATCGAAGAACTGGGCCGATAATGCGCCTAGCTCGATTAAATCTTCGTCTCGTCGATCGCCAGGGCCACCCACTACCCCAACGGTGGGGCCAGACCAATTTTTCACGAAGCTGCCTACCGCTGCATAGCCTGCGGGGTTGTGGGCATAGTCTACCAAAGCGTGATAGCTACCGAGATTAAACAAATTCATTCTGCCCGGTGTTTGGGCTGCTGAGGCATGGAAGCTCTGGAGAGCCGATCGAATATGTTCTACTTTTACTCCTTGTACAAAGGTTGCTAGGCAGGCAGCGAGAGCATTGGCAATCATAAATGGTGCTCGGCCACCCAAAGTTAGAGGCACTCGATCGACTTTTTCAATGCGATGCACCCAGTCTTGCTGCAAAATGACCAAATAGTCTTCTTCATAAACAGCGGCAATGCCACCCCGATTGACGTGAGAGCGCACCAGTGGATTATTAGGATCCATTGAGAAATAAGCTACTTTGCCCCGTACTAGTTCTGCCATATCAGCAACTCTTTGATCGTCGGCGTTGAGTACTGCATAACCATCGGCATGGACGGTTTCGGCCACTACCGCTTTTACTTTGGCTAATTGATCGATCGTCTCAATATCGCCTAAGCCCAAATGATCGGCGGCGACATTTAAAATTACGCCTACATCACAGGTTTGGAATGCCAGACCCGATCGCAGCATTCCACCTCGGGCTGTTTCTAACACTGCAATATCTACGGTGGGATCTTGAAGAATTAGTTGGGCGCTTTGTGGTCCGGTGGTGTCGCCTTTTTCAATGAGGTGCTCGCCGATGTAAATACCATCGGTGGTGGTAAAGCCCACGGAGTCGTAAATCTGGCTGAAGATATGGGCAATGAGGCGAGTGGTGGTGGTCTTGCCATTAGTGCCGGTCACTGCCACGATCGGAATCCGGGTAGGGACATTGGGCGGAAACAGCATACTGATGATTGGGGCGGCTACATTGCGACCAACACCCACACTGGGAGAAATGTGCATTCTTAGACCCGGCGCAGCGTTAACTTCTACAATTACTCCGTCGGCTTCGGCTAATGTTTTAGAAATATCTGTGGTGACGACATCAATGCCGGTGACATCAAGATCGATGATCTTAGAGACTCTTTCGGCTAACCATCGGGTTTCGGGGTGAATTTCGTCGGTGCGATCAATCGCAATGCCGCCGGTGCTCAAATTTGCAGTGGCTCGCAGGTAGCAAATTTGGTCTGGGGGCAGAATGGTGTCTAGGGTATAACCCTGATTACTCAATATTTCATCGGTAGAGTTATCAAGTTTAATTAGGGTCAACATATTGTCATGACCTTCGCCCCTGCGCAGATCTTGGTTTTCTTTGTCGATTAAAGCAGAGACAGAATCTTGACCATTACCAACTACATGGGCAGGTACTCGCTCAGCTACTGCTACCACTTTATGATTGACTACTAAAATGCGATGGTCGCGCCCTTGATAAAAATGCTCGACAATTACGCCCTTAGAAACTTCTTTGGCTCGATCGTAGGCGATTTCGACGTGCTCCCAAGAGTTAATATCGATTGTAATCCCTCGACCATGATTGCCACTGAGGGGTTTAATGACGATCGGGAAGCCTCCTAGACGGGGAATAGCGTCTTCTAATTCACTGAAAGAATAAATCACCATACCTTGGGGCACTCTTGCTCCCATGCTGGCCAGGATGTTTTTGGTTTTTTCTTTATTGCAGGCTAGCTCTACTGCCAAAATATTGCTGTGAGCAGTCAGTGATGCCTGGATGCGCTTTTGATGTTTGCCATAGCCTAACTGTATTAAGTCGCAGGTTTCTAGAGGCATCCAAGGAATGCCTCGGGATTCGGCTTCGCGCACTAATGATTCGGTGGTGGCTCCCAATGATGCCTGATTTTGCAGGTCACGTAGGTCGGCGATATCTCTAGCCAATTCGGAGGCAGGATAGCTGCCGGTTTCGATAATGCTTTCACACAGCCTGAGGGCGGCTCTGGCGGCGTAACGCCCTACTTCTTCGATTTGGTACTCAAAGACCACTTGATATACGCCAGGAGTGGCTGTTTCGCGGGTGCGGCCAAATCCGACGTTGATTCCTATTAGGTTTTGTAGTTCTAGTGCTACATGCTCCAAGATATGCCCTAGCATGGTGCCTTCTTTGACCCGCTGGAGAAAGCCCCCACGACAGCCCGGTGAACAAAAATGCTCTTCTAAACTGGGTAGTGCCACTACCAGGCTCTCGTAGAATTTTGGAATGGTGTTGGATGGTCGATCGGCTAATTCCTCCAAATCCAGTCTTACTAAAATCAGTTTCGATCGACGAATGCTCCAATAGTTTGGTCCGCGTAATGTTTGGGTTTGGAGGATTTTCATAAGTAATGACTTGAAAGATAGCTTGGATTAAGGCTGGATGAAATTTATCAAATCTGTCGTTGTAAGTAACTAGGTTGCTTAAGGTTGAAAATAGGTGAATTTGACGTGATGCCAGAAGTTTTCAAGATTGACTAATTATTTTAAGTCCAAAACATTATTGATGTAATACAATCAACTATTTTTCTGTACTTTTGGCTACATTATGAATTATTTACCTGAAGAATAATGCTCTGAATATTTTAACTAGTTGTCCAAAATACAGCGCTGCTGGTAGTTATATCGATCGCCTTGACTTAAGACATGAACAGTAAGTTTGTGTAGACTGAGCGGGGATGTATCATTACTTTCTAGGTAGTTGGTATGCAGCGTTTCACCAGGATCGATCACAGTAATAGTGCCTTTACCTAGCACTTCAAAGGTGCAATCGTTTTCAAAAGCTGCACAAGTATCTTCATCTATACCCAAACCCAATTTATCGGGATGGGCAGCGATCGCACTCATTAAGCGCGCCATGCGATTGCGGTTATGAAAATGTTGATCTACTAGTAATTCTGGAATTATGCTTAAGCCATTGGTCAGGTCAACTAAAGACCGGTTGGGGGATTCGCCACTACTGCCAGCGGCGATCATTTTTTCACCCATAATTGCGGCACCGGCACTGGTGCCAGCTACCATCAGTTCGCCCAGGTGCAGTCTTTGCTTGAGTAATTCGACAAATTTACTGCCGCCGATCAAATCGCACAGACGCTGCTGATCTCCACCAGTAATAAAAATGCCTGTGCAGTTGTCCAAGGTGTTCAGCCAAGACTCTTGATCACATTCTTTGGCCACCCGAATATCGAGGATCTGGACTTGTTGGGCACCCATTTCTCGAAATATTTGGTGGTAGCGATCGCCTACAACACTGGGTTCTTGGGAGGCGCAGGGGATGATGCCAATTTTAGCCTTCTTGCCACCAGCGCTTTCAAAAAAGGCGGTCAAAATGCTGCGCCCATTGGCTTTGTCCTCTGCTCCACCAATTACCATTATTGGATATTGGGTTGGAGTGGTCATAATTGTTTCAGCGATAAAAGGCCGGGGTTCAAGCACAGAACTTGAATGCTTCATTGTATATTACCTGGTTAAAAAAAATTAAATATGGACGTTGTTTTTAGTGTTTGTACTGTCCTGTCAACTTATTGAGTTGCTGAACTAACAGACTTAAAAACAATCCTACATCGGTCACAACCCCGATCGACTCAATAGAGCCCCGATCGCTTAACTTAGTCACCACGGCTGGATTAATATCAATGCAAACCATCTTGACCCCCGCCGGAGTCATATTACCCACTCCGATCGAGTGCAGCATACTAGACAGCATCAAAATCAGATCTGCCCCCTCAATTAAGCGGGTGTAGTCTGCTTGGGCTTCGATCAGATCCATTTTGGTATCGGGCAGTGGCCCATCATCTCGAATTGAGCCAGCCAGAGAAAAGGGGACATTGTGTTTGACGCATTCATACATCACTCCGCTTTTTAACACCCCTTGCTCCACGGCTTGGGCAATGCTGCCACAGCGGCGAATGGTGTTGATTGCTTTCAGGTGATGGCGGTGTCCACCATGTACCGATACACCGCGCTGCATATCGACACCTAAAGAGGTGCCCATGAGAGATTGTTCGATATCATGAACAGCGATCGCATTACCACCCAACAGCGCCTGCACATAGCCCTCTCGGATTAGCTGGTTGAGATGTTCACTGCCGCCAGTATGAATGACCACGGGGCCGGCAGTTACGACTACCTTGCCACCTCGATCGCGGATTTGGCGCAAGTCCCAGGCAATTTGTTCGACCACTAATTCCACGCTCCGCTCACTAGAAACCCCGGCTCCCATGAAGCTGAATTCTTCGGCGTTCTTTTTGAGAGTAGGGAGCTTGCGTTTGGTGCGGATGCCTTCGCTACCAATTACTACCGATTCCCCGATTTGCAAATTGCGCAGTAGCTTGCAGCGGGCGATAATGCCTTCAGGAGTTTGGGTAACGGCGATCGCCCCGTCCATTCGTTGCCCTTGCACCTTGATCCACTGCTCACCCACTAGAACTTCGGTGGGATAAATAGTAGTGGCATAAAAATCATCTGCCGCCACACCAGCCTGAGTTACAGCAGCTAAGCTTGCAGGAACTGCTTCGGCAGCACTGATGGCTCCTAAATCGATCAACTGCGCCATGATATCGGCCATAACGGCGGTATCGGGAGCAGATACTTTCACTTCAGCTACAGAGGTATCTTGACGCTGATTGCCCAGATTAAAGCTCACGACTTGGAAGCTGCCACCCCCAATCACGATGGTATCTAGTACTCGATTCACTAGCCCAGAGTCCAACAAATGGCCTTCGAGATGAATGACTTTGGTTTGAATGGCCGATGAGCGCGGTGATTCTCGGTGTGGCTCAATTACTTTGAGAGTTAAACACTTGGCGGCACCACCTGCTTTCAGGAATTCAGTCAGGGGCGTTTCAACTACCGTAAAACCTCGATCGGCCAACAGTTTATTCAAACCGTCACTGACCTTATTCATTACTACAACTCTATCAATGTTCACCGTATTACAGGCAAAATTGACCGCATCAGCTTCACTAATAGCAATTCGTTTCTCTGGGGGCACTCGCAGCTCAATTAAGTGATTGGAGTAGGTATCAAACGCGGGCGGATAGTATAGTAAATATCCATCAGTGAGCGGACAAAAGCAGGTATCCAAATGATAAAATCGCCGATCGACCAATCGTAAAGACAAAACCTCTACGTCCAACCATTCAGCTAAGTAAGGATGAGAGTCAAGTTCCGATCGAAAACCATAACCAGCCCACAGCCAGCCACCAGCCCGATCCATTAAAGCATCACCGGCACCCTCAAAAGGCAAACTATTTGGCAGAAGATGCACCTTGTAACCCTGGTCAGCAAACCACTTGTGGAAATGTGGTTCTTCTCCTTGGCGTTCGGGATGGAAAAAGCGACTAAGCACCACTGCATCTCCCAAAATCAAACCAGCGTTGGCAGTAAATACCATGTCTGGCCAGCCAGGCTGTGGTTCTACCAAGTCCACCTGGGCATATTTTTGTAAAACTTGGTAGAGCTGAGTCCATTGAGCCAAAGCCTGATCGCGTGACGATCGATGGATATTGCCTTCCATCCAAGGATTAATCACATAATCGACTTCGTAATGATCAGGGGCACACATGAGGATGCGCATGGTATCAGTCTTTAGTTCATCGGTCGTTGGAGTATCTGTGGTTAAAGACATTGGTATATTTTTGTAGAAGACAACAGAAGCTGGAAATATCTAATCTTTTGGTCGGGGTTTATCTACATTTGCTTCGCCAACTTCGTAAGCAATCGCGTAAGGATTTTCTACTTTTGTGGATGCTTTACGAATCTCTAACCCGATCAAATCACCGTCCTTGTCGTAGTCCAACACCAATTCCGGGGCAATTTTTGTTGTTTCTTCGACAGTTGCTTCACTAAAAGAAATTTGCAAAATATCTTTGTCTGGATCATAAATAACTTTCATTACGGTTTTTTTAAAATTCCACAAAGTTAATCGTAGTCACAGGCAAGGCCGCTTGAATGTATCGTAGGCCACAAAAAAATGTAGCATTGTCGGTCAGAGTAGCAAGGCTAGAGTAGCCAGACAAGTCTGCACTCCAGATTTGAATTGGCTGTAGTTGTTGAAATGTTTTGAGCGGTGATTTTATGCCAAATTCTGATTGTGCGTTTCCGGGCGTTTCCTTGCAGCATTCCACCATCCGTCCGATCGGAGTTTATGCTCTGTCTGGGCTGGCTGCGGATAGTAATGGATTGTTAGCAGTCGATGCAGTCAGAGGCTATCTGCTAGCAGTTAATCCGCTTACCAACAACACCACCATCCTGAATTCTCACCACGTCTCGGGCTGGATTGGGGTCAATGGAATCACTCTATCGCAAGAGATCTTTTGGTATGCCAAAGGGCAAGAGGTTATTTATTGTGACCGACAGACCCTGATCCCCACCGTCTTTACTCGCCTTCCTTATCCAGTAACCGGGGTAGCAGTCTGGGAAACCACGGTATATGTAAGCTGCCAAAAATCTGGCTATATTCATCTCTTAGATCGAAACAGCGGTGAGCTGTTAGAACGCATCCCCCAACCCGGCATCGGCACCGAAACCCTCACCATATTTCAAGATCAGCTATGGGTCTGCGATCGAGCAGAGCAAACGGTCTATTGCCTCGATCGCACCACCGGAGCCATTCAGTTTAGCGCCCTCACCCCTTTTCCCTCTCCTACCGGCATCGCTTTTTATACCCCCGCACCAGACCAAGAACCAGTTTGCTATGTCTCCTATGCCGATGAAGAACCCTATATCCGCGACAACCCCAACGCCGAATTCCCCTACCAACTAACCTTCCGCGATCGAACCTTCATTCATCCTCTATATTTTCACCACAATGCCGCCGAGCATTACACGCTTTCTAATGGTTACTTAATAGAACTCTCTTACGTAGAAGAACTACTGCCATTAGAAGCCGTCACCCTCAATCAAGTAGAGTGGCGCATTGCCTTACCATCTAACACCCTGCGTCAGCGCATCCGCCACATTGAACCAATTGGTCATGAGTTTACGATCGAAGAACAAGATGGCCAAAAAGTGGCAGTCTTTAAATTTGATCAGATTTTGCCCCACCAAGGAGGACTTATGGGCTGGCGGGCGATCATCGAAATGTATGGTCTGAAATACTCCCTTACTGCTACTGATATAGCAGAGGGGGAAGCATTACCCACTGAGTTACAGCCATACTTGATTGATGACGATGATTTGGCAATGGAGACAGAAACAATTCGACAGGCAGCAAAAGAAGCGATCGGCACCGAAACCAATGTGCTACGCCAAATGCTCAAAATCCGTAATTACGTCTATGATCGACTCTCCTATGGCATCCGCCCCAAAATCGACACCCCCGATGTCGCCTTGGCACGAGGCGTTGGCTCTTGCGGCGAATACGTAGGAGTCTTACTTGCCCTCGCCCGCCTCAATGGCATTGCCTGTCGCACCATTGGTCGCTATAAATGCCCACCTCATCCAGAAAGCCATTATTTGCCCCTAGAGCCAGATTTTAACCATGTGTGGCTAGAATTTTATGTGCCCGGTATCGGGTGGCTGCCGATGGAATCTAATGTGGATGATACGGTTGACCGTGGCCCTTATCCTCAAAGATTTTTTATGGGTTTATCTTGGTATCACACTGAAATTGGTAAGGGGATTTCTTTTGAAAAAATGAAAGCCGCCGATAAGCCAGCCCATATCTCCATGGGCGATTTAGCGATCAACCATATTCGCTTTAGAATCTTGGAAGAATTGATTCCATCTAGCAGTTGCGCGACAGCGCTGGCTGATGTTTTGAATTGCTGAATTCTATTTAGAGCAACCAGATTCTATCGACTTTTACCCACTTGAAACTCTCTAAAATCCCATGTCCAACTCTTATTCCCTCATGATTCATGGTGGCGCTGGTGCCCTAGAAGATCTGAAACATGAAGCCAGTGAATCAACATTTCACCACAGTATCACCGCGATCTTAGAACAAGGTCGTCAGCGTTTAGCTCAGGGCGATCGAGCCTTAGATGTAGTCGAACACTGTGTGAGTTTGTTGGAAGACGATCGACTTTACAACGCTGGCTGTGGCTCAGTCCTCAATTCTGATGGCCAAGTAGAGATGGATGCCGCGTTAATGAATGGTAGTGACCTACGCGCCGGGGCGGTAGCCGGTATCAAACAAATCAAAAACCCGATCGCCCTAGCCCGACGTGTTTTAGAACAGGGTGAACATGTCCTATTAATGGGCGATGGTGCTTTGGAATTTGCCAAGTTCTGTCAGATAGAATTCTATCCAGAAAGCTATTTTATTACCGATGCCCGCATTAAACAGCTCGCCGAAGTTCAGATATCTGGCGGCATGACTCTCGATCACGAACGAGTCAAACCATCCCAAAAACTAGGCACCGTAGGAGCCGTAGCCCAAGATTTACAAGGAAATTTGGCAGCCGCAACTTCTACAGGTGGATTGGTGAATAAACGCTGGGGTCGGGTGGGTGATACCCCGATCGTCGGAGCTGGAGTCTTCGCCGACAACGAAACCTGCGCAGTATCAGCCACAGGCTATGGCGAACAGTTCTTACGCACAGTGCTAGCCAAAACTATCTCAGACTTTGTACAGTTCAAAGACCTAGATGCAGCCGCAGCAGCCCAAGCTGGCATTGATTATCTCGTCCGCAAAGTTAACGGCAATGGCGGAGTAATTGTGATTGATGCGATGGGTCGTTGTGCCTCTGCTCAGTCCACCTCTGGCCTAATTCGTGGCTGGATTGAGAATGGAGGAGAGTCACAGTGTAAGTTAGGTTAACTTTTTCACATAAACCCGATCGCACCTCAAAGTCTCCACCCCACTACTGGCAATGTAGCCACTGTTTTCGTAAAGCCCCACAGCCTCCACCAAAACCGAAGCTGTTTCAATCCAAATCTCCCGAAACCCCCGAGACTTGATAGATTTTTCCAGCTCTTCCAAAACATATCGGCCCAAACTCCGACCCCGATACGCCCTCAACAAATACATCTTCCTAATCTCCACCGCCCCAGCAGAGCGCGAAATCGGATGATACCCCGCACTACCAACCACCTCACCCCCAGCATTCAACAAAGTCCAAAACTCCCCACCAGTTTCCAAATAATACTTCTCAATCTCCAACACGTCTTGATCGGCACCTTCCGGCTCCCAGCCCAAACCATACTCAGCCAAAACAGTACCAATCACCTGTGCTATGGCCTGTCGATCGGCCACCTCCCAAGGACGAATCGTAAAATCTAGATATTTCATAACTAGCTGTGAACCCGGGGTTCAGGATGAAGCTCCACCAACAGCCCACTTTCAAACTCAGCCAGCTCACCCAAGCGAGCCTGCACGATCGATCGCTCAAAATAGGTATCAGCCAAAGACCAAAAAGCCCCAAAATGCCGAGCCTCAGAAGCCATCAAACTGCGATAAAAACTAGCTAAATCCGGGTCAGGCAAATGAGCAGCCAGCAGACCCAACCGTTCATGAGAACGAGCCTCAATCAATCCCCCCACCAACAAACAGTCCAACAGCCGCTCTTGACCATTCGATCGAATTTGCTTCTTTAAAGCTGCCGCATAGGGCGGTGAATTTAGGGGAGCCAGCGAAATCTGTCGATCGGCCAAAATTTGGTTAACCTGATGGAAATGCTCTAGCTCTTCTCGGGCAATGGCCGTCATTGATGCAACCAGTTTTTCATGACCAGGATAGCGGAACATTAAGTTAATTGCATTATTTGCCGCTTTTAGTTCACAGTGGGAGTGATCTAGTAGAATCAGATCCATGTTTCTTAACGCCTGTTCTAGCCATTGTGAACTAGATGCTAGCTTTAATAGATTTATTGTCGGATAATTAGTAACGGCCATCGGAGTAAGATATGAATGCGAATATTGCCTCTGTCTACCGTAACAATTGTCAGACTTTGTGGGTCTAAATATTACAGACCAAACATTTTAGAAAGCTAATAGACTCAGCATCTACATCATAGCCATGTTCAATCTTTTCTCCAAGCGTCCACAAAATCGAAGAATCATCATTGGAGACGTACATGGTCACTATGATGGTTTGATGGCGCTATTAAAAGAAGTCGATTTGGGCAGTGATGACCAAGTATATTTTTTGGGTGACTTGATTGATCGAGGCCCTAAAAGTGCTGAAGTAATCAAATTTGTGCGCGATAACAAGTATCCATCTCTGCTGGGCAATCATGAAGTGATGATGCTGCGAGCAATCAGAGAGGGCGAGGAAGATCGCAGAATTCTACAGTTTTGGATGCAGGCCGGTGGTGATGCCACGATCGCCAGCTATGGAGCCAATGGTATTCTGCGATCGGATGTGGACTGGGTAGATTCTTTACCCACTTTTTTGGACTTAGGAGATATTTGGCTGGTACATGCTGGCGTAGATCCCTACATGCCCTTAGAGCAACAAGGCGAACAGCAGTTTTGCTGGATGCGTGAAAAGTTTTTTAGCTCTTCTTTTCCCTATTTTGATAACAAGCTAATCATTACCGGTCACACCATTACTTTTACTCTGCCGGGAGTTTCTCCTGGAGAGTTAGCGGCAGGGATAGGCTGGTTAGATATCGAAACAGGGGCTTATCATCGCAAGAGCGGCTGGATGACGGCGCTAGATATTGATAATAAGCTAGTTTATCAAATGAATGTGTTTAGCAAAAAAGCCCGCAAAAAAAGACTCGATCAAATCACTAAAGAAATTGACCCTACCAAAGTCAAGGCTTACTTGTAGCTAATCTGGTTCACTAATTCATTTAAGATGGCCTTATAAATTATTAAGAAAACATGGAGAAGGTTATGAGAAAACTTACTACTAGGCTGCTCGGTGCGGAAGTTGCTAAAGAATCTTTAGCTGCACCATCTGTTGAAGGTGAGCATGAACCCCATGAACCTGCTCCTGTCAGCACTGAAGTTTTTTATCAGCGGATGCTTGATCGAGATATTTATATTCATATTTCAGAAATATCGGTGGCGATGATCGGAGTATGTCTTACTGGGGTATCAATTCTGCAAATTGACGAAAAGCCAGAGGCAGCAGCTTCCTATGTAGATGATATACTGGCATTGGATTCTTTTGTTTTTTTGACATCTTGCCTGTTGGCCTACTGGGCAGTAAGGGTGGCAATGAAAGGCAATCGCTACGTCCGTCGAGTGGCGAGTATTGCCAATCTCATTTTTATATTTGGCATGATTTTGATGGCGATCGTCTGTGGTTGTATTGCCCTCCAGGGTGACTATACATTTGGTTTGTCACCAAAAAAGTAGCAATAACTTGTTTCATGCACATCTAATGACTGTATCTACTACAGTCATTGGGTTTAGTCAGGAAATTTAAAGCCTTAAGAGAAACTACCAAATTTCTCAAACTTTTACTCGAAAAAAATCCCTGCCTCCATAAGAATCAGGGAAATATAAAAAATGAGTAAACAAGCTGAGACAATTAGGCCGTGAAATAAAAGTTAAATTAGTTCAAACTTTGAAACTGAAATTTATCCCCTAACTAAGTTACAGGGTTTTAAACCGCGTTGTCTTCGCATGTATCTAAGGTAACTGAACAGCCTCCAAAACCCCTGAGCCAAATTGCGTAATTTTTTGTAATCTAGCTAAAATGCCCTTTTGTAAGTAGGCGCGCCTAATTAAACTTAAGATGACTTTAGTCTAGGCAAGGATTTCAGGTTGATCCATCTTACATTTAATTGAGCGTTGCTACTTATAGAGATCTACCGATAGCGTATTTTAAATACCAAAGCCGCCTTCAATATATCGAAGGCGGTTTCATGATAGTCACATCTAACAGAATGTTAAACTAAGGTTTTTTCTTTGGCTTCTTCTTTGATCAACTTATCCCAGCCCAGATCTTTTAGGTTGTCATTGCGACGCAGGGGACGAGTCACTAATTCTAGAATATCTCTGGCATTAGTGAAGCCGTGCATTTGTGCAAAGGTAAACTCCACCGACCACTTGGTGTTGATACCGCGTGCTTCTAGGGGGTTAGCATGTGCCATGCCAGTAATTACTAAGTCGGGCTTCAGCTCATAGATGCGCTGGAGCTGATTGTAGTTATCTGGTTTTTCCATAATCGTAGGCAATGGCGAACCCATTTCTCGACAGGTTTTTTCTAATAACTCTAGCTCAGCCGCTTGATAGCGCTTATCCATGTAAGGAATGCCGATTTCTTGTACCGTCATACCGCAGCGAACTAAGAATCTAGCCAGGGAAATCTCTAACAGGTTGTCACCCATAAAGAATACCGACTTGCCCCGAATCATGGAAACATAGTCTTCCAAGCTTTCCCAAATTTGGGCTTCTCGTTCTGCTAAACCTTGAGGCACAATGCCTAACACCGAGCAGATTTTTTCAATCCAAGCTCTGGTGCCATCAGGTCCGATCGGGAACGGCGCACCAATCAACTTGCACTTACGACGACGCATTAAGGTACTAGCAGTCCGACTGAGGAAGGGATTTACGCCCACCACATAGTCACCTTCAGCCAAAGTAGGTAATTCAGTAAAGCGCTTAGCTGGCAACCAGCCACCCACTTCCACACCCTGTTTTCTTAGTTCCAAAGTCAGGTTTGTTACCACTGGATCTGGTAGAGAACCAAACAGCACCAAGTTAGGATGAGCCGGAGCCTTGGCTTCTTCTTTGGGGCGACCGAAGCTCAATAGCTTGCCGATGCCATTGCGCTCTTCTTTTTCGGCTTGAGTATTGGCTTCTTTTTCTGGACAACGAGCAGCCATGGCGGCTAAAACAGTATCTTCACCTTGAGTAAAAGCGTAATCTAGGCCATTGGCGCGAGCAGTGACGATCGGAATGCCCAATTCAGCTTCTAGTCTAGGAGCCAAGCCCTCTAGATCCATTTTGATAATTTCGGTGGTGCAGGTACCAATCCAAACAATCACGCTGGGATTGCGGTCTTTTTTGATTTGGGTACAGAGTCTTCTCAGCTCTTCGTAATCATTGAGCTGGGCTGAAATATCTCCTTCTTCTAGCTCGGCCATGGCGTAGCGTGGCTCGGCGAAAATCATTACACCCATGGCATTTTGTAAAAAATAGCCGCAGGTTTTGGTGCCAATTACTAAAAAGAAGCTATCTTCAATTTTTTGGTATAGCCATGCAACGCAGCTAATTGGGCAAAAAGTATGATAGTTTCCAGTTTCACACTCAAAGTTGAGTGCTTGAGGTTCTTGAGCCTGAGTGGCGACGGTCATGGAAAAGCCTCTTAATATACTTAATTCTGCAAAATTATTGTTAATAAACCCTCATCTATCCCCCAATATTTTTACAATATTTAGGGGCAGATGAGGATTATAGTTTTACTAAACCATCAAGAGCTGCTCAGCACTGGCAGTCACAGGTGGAGCGGTGTTACCCAAGTAGAAGTCTGAAAGTAGAGTAAATAGCTCCCGATCGGGGGTGTCATTAGGTACTACGCCTTCGGGCATGGCCAAAATTTGGTCAGCAATATTCAGGTAGTAATCACACACATAGTTGAGGGATGGATCCGTTTCGGCCATCTCAAACAATGTTTTGCCCTTAACTCGGGAAACCCGAATATCTTCAATCAGAGGCAAGATATCCAATACAGGCATTGGTACTGCTTCTAGATACTTATCGATCAAGTCTCGTTTGGAAGTACGGTTGCCGATCAGTCCAGCCAAACGCAAGGGGTGAGTCCGGGCTTTTTCTCGCACTGAGGCGGCAATTCGATTGGCGGCAAACAAGGCATCAAAGCCATTGTCAGTGACAATTAAACAGTAGTCAGCATAATTCAAGGGAGCCGCAAAGCCGCCACAAACCACGTCGCCCAATACGTCAAACAAAATCACATCATATTCATCAAAAGCATTTAGCTCTTTCAATAATTTGACTGTTTCGCCCACCACGTAACCACCGCATCCTGCACCAGCCGGAGGGCCGCCTGCTTCTACGCAGTCTACGCCGCCATAGCCTTTGTAAATTACATCTTCAGGCCATACGTCTTCATAGTGATAGTCCTTTTCTTGCAGTGTATCGATGATTGTTGGAATCAAATATCCTGTGAGCGTAAAGGTGCTGTCATGTTTGGGATCGCAACCAATCTGCAAAACTTTTTTCCCGCGCCGAGCTAAAGCGACTGAGATGTTGCAGCTAGTTGTAGATTTACCAATGCCGCCTTTTCCGTATACTGCTAGTTTCACCTGCAAAACCTCCGCTGGCCGACTGTATCTTATAGATGAAAATTATGGCTGTTCGTCGCGGCAAAGAAAAGGAGCTGAAATATAGGTTAATACTAACAGTTTATCTAGTTGCTGTTGCTTGTATACTAGCAAGATAGAGTAACTGAGTAAAAATGCTTATGATTCACAAACAGTAGTATTTCCAGAAATACTATGTCTGATAACACTTTCAGCCTTAATCGTTAATGATTTCTCCGACTATTTAAACATCAAAATACCAAGCTGATTATCAATCAAGTCTAGTTGAAATGATAATTGGCCTGGTAACAAAAAAATATAATTATGTAAGTAAGACAGCGATCGACTTTCAATAAATCTCAATATTTATCAAAATATCAGCTAGTAACTAATCTGTAACGTGACGTTAGCTTGCACCTCTTGCTCACCGCCCACAACTTCCGTAGGAGCAGTAGCTTTAGCGGCAAAGTCTGCACCTCGGCCTCTTCTGAATTCTTGAGGCGGTGCTGGTGGGGTGGCATCGTTGATCTGAATACCAACCACGCCTTTTTGCTGGAGGCCGAGGCTATTGAGAGCTGCTAGAGCTTGGCGTTGAGCATCTTTGGTGGCTAGCTGAATGGCCTGAGACTGAGCACGTTCGATCGCGGCATCTTCGGGCACCGAGCTAACGCTGTCTACCCTTGTAGCTCCGGCTTTCACGGCTTGATCGATCGTTTCTCCGGCTTCGGTAGTAGAGGTGCGAAAAGTAACGCTATTAGTGGCGGTATAACCCACCACTCGCTGGCGATTATTTTCGTTGACATAATTAGGAGTCAGGCTGACAGTGCTGGTTTGGAGTTTGTCAACTTTGCGCAGGCGGAGGAGTTGCAGTACTCGGGCGGCACGGTTTGCGGCTTCTTTTTGGACAGTGGCAGAGCTTTTACCAGAGACTTCTACTCCTAAACTAACTTGAGCTAAAGTGGCGGCGATCGAAGTATTGCCACGTCCAGTTACTGAGAGCACCCGCTGTTGCTCTGCCGTCCAGCCGGGAGAGCTAAGGCCAAGAGTTAACATTGCAGGTAAAATTAGGCGTGAGCAAGATCTAACAAGGGTCATGGTGCTGGTTGAAACTGAAATAGTATTGTTTTCTTTGACTGAGTCACACCCTAAATAGTTTCTTGGCCTGGATGTTTGGCCAAAATAAAACCCGCTATTGCGGGTAATAAATCTTAGTAGAAACTAAAATTACTTGTTGCTAGTGTAAAAGCTCACGTGATAAGCAAAAGGCTTCCAAGGGTGTTTGTGAACATCTTGTACTACTACTTTACCAGTCCAAGAAAGCTCAGGAATGGTAACTTCTACCATGGTTTTGCCCGGTTGAGCCTTTCTGAGCAGCATTTCCAAATCTTTAGTGCTGACGGTCAACAGCTCTGATTCGCTACCTTTGTGACCATACAGATTAGCTGGTGTACGACCTTCACGGCGAAGTTGGTTTGGTTTGCTGCCAGCTACTCGCTGTTTGCATTCGATCGTTAGTTCCATAATGAATTTCTCTAGGTTATTTTTTAGAATTTTACCAGGTTTTATTTTACCGATCTAGTAAGCTAGATCGGTGTTGGGCTAGGACTTAGCCGCATCTGGTTTAGATCGGCCATTAGCATAGCGCAAAGCTCGCTTTGGCCCATGAATCGGGTCTTCCACCACAATTGTCTGATCGCGGCTAGGCCCGATCGAAACAATGGCGATCGGTACTTCCATCAATTCAGCCAAGAAGTACAGATAATTCTGTGCCTCTGGGGGCAAGTCATCTACCGATCGACAGTCTGCTGTAGAGCTTTGCCAGCCGGGAAGAGTTTCATAGATGGGGATGCAGGCTGCAAACTCCGCAGTAGAGTTGGGAAAATCTTCGGTACGTTTACCATCAATTTCGTAGGCTACACAGACTTTTACTTCTGGTAACTGATCCAACACGTCCAGCTTTGTAATGGCCATACAGTCCATGCCATTGATCCGCACTGCGTAGCGACCAATGACTGCATCAAACCAACCACAGCGACGTTTCCGACCGGTAGTAGTACCAAACTCGGCACCGATTTCGCAGAGCTGTTCGCCGACTTCGTCGGTTAACTCTGTCGGAAATGGGCCTTCGCCGACCCGCGTGGTATAGGCTTTGGCCACCCCGATTACTCGATCGATCGCCGTTGGGCCGACCCCAGCACCAACACAGGCACCGCCTGCGATCGGATTAGAAGAAGTCACATAGGGATAAGTCCCGTGATCTAGATCTAACAGTGTGCCTTGGGCACCTTCAAACAAAATATTTCGCCGCAATCGAATCGCGTCGTAAATTTTCAAAGAAGTATTTACCACATAAGGGCGTAGCCGATCGGCGTATCCTTTATACTCGGCAATTACTTTTTGTGGATCGAGTAAGTCTTTGGCCTCATAGCCATAAAGCTTCTCTAAGACACCATTTTTTTGTTCGATCGTCCAGGCCAGTTTTTTGGGCATGACCTTTTCGTCCATGATGTCTTGGACTCTAATACCCATGCGTTCAGACTTGTCCGCATAAGTTGGTCCGATTCCTCTACCGGTGGTGCCGATTTTATGAACGCCTCGTCGCTCTTCAGAAGCTTGGTCAATCATGCGGTGATACGGCATGGTGACGTGAGCTGTCTGAGAAATCAACAAATTATCGGTAGACACATGAAGTGCTGCCAACTGGTCTAGTTCGCCAATCAGAATTTTGGGATCGATCACTGTGCCGCAGCCAATGATGCAATCCGTGTCCGGATACAACACCCCCGAAGGTATGAGATGCAGTTTAAAAGTCCGTCCCTGTACGACTACCGTATGGCCAGCGTTTACGCCGCCCTGATAGCGCACTACCACATCCGCCGACTTACTGAGTAAGTCGGTGATTTTACCTTTGCCTTCATCGCCCCACTGGGCACCAATTACAACAACGTTAGCCAAGGAGTTCCACCTGCTAAAGTTAACACAATCTCTAATACTACCATAGCTTCTGCATTTTCGCTGGATATTTTGGGTACCGTCTTTTAAATTTCTCGCCAAAAAATATTTTGCTATGTTCATCAAAATGCTAATCAGCCACAAAATAATCGTCAACCGTAAAATTACATAAGTTTGACTAGAATCTCTAAAATTAAAATTTCACACTCAATAATTCATCTTATTAAAAATGGTCAACCGTAAAAATACATAGGCTAATCTAGTGTTTATACTACGGCCAGACTCTTTGTATTTCAAGGGTTTGAGGTTTATACTGAACTTTTTAATTTACGTTATTTCTGAGCATTTCACAGGGAAAGATGAGATTGTAAGACCAATCATAAAAAAAGGTTGGCAGAGTAAACAACGCAAAATGAGTACTTCCCGTGAACGCAGACAAGTTATCTAAATATTCCCGTCCGGTCATTGTTTCGCTATTGATTAGCGGTGGCATGTTACAGTTAGCAGCACCAGTTTTGGCTCTTGGCACAGATGCTGGCACCCAGATCACCAACACGGCTACTGCTAGTTACGAAGATCCGACCGACCCTAACAAACCGTTAAATACTTTCTCTAACACTGTTAAAGTGACAGTCGCAGAAGTTGCCGGATTAACTGTAACTGCCGATACCTTTGCGATCGGCAAAGGTACTGGGATCAACGGCGTTGTGAACAGCGGTGTTGGTGCAGAAGCTGGTGACAAAGTGAACTTTGACTATATTGTTACCAACGTAGGTAACGATGCTACACAATTCCGAATTCCTGGTACTGCTACTGTTGCTGGTGCTGGTTCTGTAGACAAAGTTCAGTACTTTGACGGCACCAATTGGATTGATATTCCTAATGCTGGTGAATTCATTAGCCCTTCTAAGCTGTCTGGTGAAACCCTGAAGGTGCGCGTTATCGTTTCTATTTTGGCTGGTGCCACTGCCAACACTGATGTAACAGTAACTTTAGGTAATACCACCACTCCTGGTGCTCAAAACGTTACTCGTGATGCTACTGGTGGTGACGTATTTACTGTCGATAACCCCAATGGTGTGGCCGGTGAAGTTGATGGTGCTCCTGAAAATGGTGTCAGAGAAGCTTCTGTGTCGCAAAAAGTAACAGTTGGTGCTACTCCTGAAGCATTTGCTACTGTTACCAAAGTACATGGCGCTCAAAACCCAGGTGCTAACCCCAATATTTTGACTGATGACACCTTAACCTATTCATTGGCTTTAAAAGTTGCTAGCCAAGTTGATGTTCCTGTTACTAGCAACAAAATTGCTGCGGACTTAGCTGCTACTACCATCACTTTAGATGGCAATGCCGCAGCTAAGAAGGTATTGGTATCTGACGCTGTACCTCAGTATACCACTGCCAAAACTGTAACTGCACCTGCTGGCTGGACTGCCGTTTACACCACTAGCGTTGCTGCTACTGTGACTGCTGATAAAGCAATTTGGTTGTCAATTGGCACTGGTAGCGTTGCTGTACCTGCTGGCGCAACTCGCGTTGGTTTTGTAGCTGATGGCCCGATCGCCAAAGGTTCTACTACTCCTGACATGCTTGTCACAGTAGAGTTTACTAACATGCCTGCGACAGGTGGCAACGTTGCTAACATCGCTCAGGTATTTGGTAGCACCAATGTTAACGGTGTTCTGAAGCCAGTCTACGACGAATCTGGAGACAACAAGCCTAACAACTATAACGACAATGGCACTCCAGGACCTGTCGATCCTGCTACCGGCAGCCCAGTTGTTTCGACTGGTGTGGTTGATCCTACAGCTCCTGGCGTAACCGATACCAACAACAACAACACTGGTACTGGTGACGGTGGTGAACCAAACGTTTTAGCCGTTACTCCTCCTGGACAAGCCGGTATTTTGAACGGTACTAGCAACAATCCTGGTGCAGTTGGTCCTACTGGTGAAAATGATGATTTCACTAACGTTTCTGCTCCAATTCCAGCTACTACTTGGGTTCTAGATGCCAATGGCAACTATGTTCCATCTGCAATCAATCCAGGTTCTGTACCTTTCTCCAACACTTTCAAAACTGCCGTTGGTAGCCCAACTGGTAGCGTAGACTTATTGCCTGTAACTCCAGCTACTCCCCTACCTGCTGGCACCAAGGTGACTATCAGTAACGGTGGCTCCTCCAAGGTTTATGAGTTTGATGGCACTAAGTTTGTAGATGTAGTTAATGGTGTTGCTACCACAACTCCTGCTACTCCTTTGGTTATTGCTAACGTAGTTGCTGATACTAAGGTGAATTACGGCGTAGACGTAGATCTACCTGCTGGCACTCCACAGTTAGCTGGTTACAGTGTACCTGTTACTGCTTTTGTAGACATCAATGGTGACGGCATTTTGGGTGCTACTGATCCTCAAAATAAAACCATTGATCGGGTTTACACTGGCTACCTTAAGCTGACTAAAGAAGCTCAAATTACTGATGCTAATGGTGGAATTGTTGAAGCCTTTACTGCTGCTCCTAACAAGAAAGCACAGCCCGGTCAGTCGATCGAGTACAGGATCACTTATACCAATATCTCGGAAGTCGCTCCTGCTAACAGCGGTAGCGTCACCTTGAATGCTGCCAACATCAAAGTAACTGAGGATGGTAATGCTGCTCCTAACAACTGGGCACCTATTACTACTCACAAAGTAGGCTCAGCTACCGGCAGCAACAATGGTGCCATCACCTTTGACGCTGGTGCTAGCAACAACAGTACTCCGACCGTAGCTGTCTACAAAGATGTAGTAGCCGGTCCTTTAGGTCCTCAAGCTGCTGGGTCATTCCGTTTCACTCGCGTTGTGAAATAACCTGTCTCTTTCGGGAGTACTAAATCTGCGGGCGGTTCGCCGCCCGCTTTCTTCCAAATCACAGAATGTTCGCTGGTCTAGGCTCGGGTGAATCAGTTCAGCCTACACAAGCGAAACATCTAAACTATTTGGTTTTGTCCTTTAACCTCAGGTCGCAATAGCAAGTTTATTGCAGAGCAAGCGTGAAACAATTTTCCTCGATTCGTAATTTATCACTGTACTGCTTAGTGGCTACTGGCCTGAGTTTAGCAAGTACAGCAGTTGCTGCCCCAGTGCCCATTATCAGCAACCAAGCAGAAGGCAACTACCAAGATCCGATCGATCCCAACAGGCCATTTACAGTTTTCTCTCCCACCCTAAAAATCAGTCTCCAAGAAATAGCTGGTATTACAGTCGTTCCGACTGGCATTACCCGCCAAGATGGCAGTTTAAATGGTGGCACCGTAGGCACTCCCACCAAAGACACGGTTCTATTTTACAATTTCGAGATTCAAAATATTGGCAGCGACACCACTAAGTTTTTTGTGCCTAACCTTGCTCAAGTGGGGACAGTTGGTAACTTCCAAAAAAATCAATATTTCAATAGTATTGATTGGTTAGATGTACCTGTTGGGGGTTTTACTAGTGGAGTGATGCTGCCAAATGCCAAACTACCAGTGCGAGTAGTAGTTTTAGTGAATGATGCGATCGGCGATTTACCGGTCACATTAGGTAAAACGACGGGTTCTATAAATCCTGCTCAGACCCAAAACCAACTGCGCATCGACAACCCCGAAGACGTTTACACCATTGATGTGGCAGATGGAACAGTCGGAGAATATGATGGTCAACCTGGTAATGGTACTCGGGAAGCTCAGGCAACCCAAACCTTCAAAATAGGTGCTACGCCAGAAGCGCTTGCTAAAGTTACACTGGAAATCAAACAGCCTTTTAACCCGGCTGACAACACCATTAATTTTGGTCTGAGCTTGAATGTAGCTGATACCTTGCCCACGAATGTGAGCAATATTAGTCCTACGGATTTAACTGGTACTAGTACTTCGATCGATGGTCAAACTAAAACAGGCATCTTGATTTCTGACGCGATTCCGTTGGGCACTAAACTGATAGCAGCAGTCACACCAGATAATACCTGGATACCAATTTATTTCTACAGTAGCACCTCGATCAGTTCTACCGATACAGCTAATAATGTTGCTTGGTCTACCACTCCCCCCGATGCCAACACCGCTCTAAATGTCCGACGAGTAGGCTTCTTCCGCAACGATTACCGGATGCCCAAAGGCACTACAGTTATAGGATTTCAAGTCAAAGTCGAAATCACCGACTTTAGCCGCACCGAAATTTATAATATTGCTCAGGTCTTTGGTAGCCAACCCCAAAATCCGAACAACTCGGCAGACAAAAATCCTAGCACTAAGCTCATCTTTGATGAATCTGGTGACAGCCAACCCAATAACTACAATGATGATGGTACGGCAGGAATAAAAGATACAGAGCAGCAGCCTGTATTGTATCCGGGGATTTTGGATGCAGCGGTTCCGGCTAATGACCCTCGATCACCAAACAGAATTGGTTCTGATACGAGCAAGAATTCACCAGATGGCGAATTTTTATCGGTGCCCTTCAAGATTGCTGCTCCCCCGGCACTCAAAAATGGCCCTCGGGAACAGCCCACCGCAGTTGGTGCAACTAACGACAACGATGATTTTACCAATAAATCTACGCCGATCGCCTTTGGTGGCAGCGGAGCTATTGGCAGTCCAAATGGTTCCACAAATCTACCACTGGTCACTTTTACCAATACCGTATTAAACAGCAGTGACCTGGCTCGGGATATCAAAATATTACCCCAAGTATCGGTGGCTAGCGACTTACCCAATGGCACGATCATCACCTTACTGGATTCAGCAGATGCTAATCTCACCGCAGCATTCAGCTACCAAAATAGCATTTTTACACCTGTCGTAAATAGCCCTGCTACCTTGGTGCTGAAAAATGTACTAGCCAGCGCTACTAAAAACTACACGGTGCAGGTTAGCCTACCGGCTGGCACCGGAGCAGTTAAGGGGTACCCCGTGAAATTACTGGCATTTATTGATACCAATAATGACAATATCCCGGATACTACCGAAGCCAAAAATGCCACGATCGATCGCACTTACACCGGTTTTGTTGAGGTGTTAAAGGAATCGCGAGTGCTGGATGCTAACAAAATGCCGCTAACTGATGCCAAAGGTGTTTTTAGCGAAACGCCCAAACCAGTCAAAGTCGATCAGTACATCGAGTATCGCATCACCTACACCAATATCTCTACCGTGGCAGTGGGGACTGGCAACAAGCCTATTAGCGCTATCAACTTCACTATCACCGAAGACGGTATCGCCAGTCCAACCAATGCTAACAATTGGGGCGACTTGACCACCAATGATCCCAGTTCGGCGACCAGCACCGCAGGCACCATTACTCACAGTAAAGCTGGCGGAGTTGGCACGGCCACCGATTTAGACATAGTGAAATACCAAAATATTCTTACTAAGCCGATCGAACCTGGTCAGATTGGCACTTTTACCTTCCGACGTAAAGTAAAGTAGCCAGTTTGGGAATACTAACTATGATCGCCCTTTTCTTTGGGGAATCAGAATCTTTATCTACACTAGTCTAGGAGAATTCCTGCTCATGAAACGCTCTATCTTCTCTACCTTTTCGACTGTTGCTATAGTGGCTCTTTCTACCACTATCTTACTCAACAGCAATTTACCAGTCATCGGCCAATTGGCGGTGCCCGCTGTCGCTCAATCTGCTGAGCAACAGCAAGCAATTAAACTCAACCTTTCTCAGAATAAGAAAGTTGGTTCTAAGTTGGTGCCTATCTCCAACAGCACTTCAGTTAAGCCCGGCGATGTAATTGTTTACACCGTTACTGCTAACAACGTCAGCGATCGCACCATCACAAAATTGAACATTGACCAAAAAATCAAGTCTGGTACTGTTTATGAAAGCCAGTCAGCTACCTCTGTAGCCAATGCCGATTTGACTTTCAGCGTTGACGGTGGTGCAAGCTTTTCAGCCAAACCAGTTCTCAACAAAAAGCCTGCTTCTGCTAGCACCTACACTAATGTTCGCTGGGTATTTGCTACTGTGCCACCTAAGAGCAAATCTACTGTCAGCTATGCCGTAGTTGTGCGCTAGCTCGATGGTTCCGTCGATTCAGACCCCGTCGATTTATTACTAAAGGAAAGCTTCGTGTTTAGATTTCAGTCGCCCTCACACAGAATATATCTGTCTGTTGGTTGTGCTAGCTGGTTGGTGTCGAGTTTATTAGCAGCTCAGCCCTTGTGGGCGCAGGATGCTGTGATTAAGATTACCAACCAAGCTCAGTACAATTACAACACCAATCAAGATGGCCCCAGCACTGGTAGCCAAGATACTACAACTATTCAAAGCAGTACTGGTCAAATCGTCAACGATTTTACCGGCCTAATTGATCCGCTGGGGGTAATTACTGGCTGTAACGGGCAGAAACTAGCAGATTACAACGGTTATACCATAGCCCTCTTTAACTCTGCTGCCGATGGATTGAATCCGACGGGGTTAGCGACCTTAGTACAAACAGAAGTTCCTGACAATCCGAACAATAATATTCCTCTAGGTCTGCGACCAAATAGTAACAACGACAATCCTTTCAGGCTAGACACTACAAGTACAGGGGCTTATAACTTCCTGTTTAACAGGGCTGCTGGCCAATTGGATGTAGGTAAAAGCTATATTTTAGTTGTGAAACCACCAGCTAACTCCACCTATGCTGAACGACGGATACGCATTGATGTTACTAGCTTCAGTAACAACATTTTGAGCTACAAAGCTACTAGTCTAGATGGTCAGCCTCTGAACTTAATTGATAATAGCACAGTAGTATCTAGCCAAGTAAACGTTAATGATGCTACCACCACCGGACTTAACCTTTCTTTGCTCAGTCTCAGAGGTATTGGAGTTAGTGCCTGCGATGCTAAGCCAATCCAAATTGTCAAAAGTGCCGATCGAGCCAGCGCCGAACCGGGCGACACAGTGGTTTATCGTCTGACTCTCCGCAACCTGAGCGACACCGATATTATCAACCCCACAGTTACTGATACTTTACCTCTAGGACTATTCCTCCGCCCAGAATCGGTCAAAGCTCAGTTGGGTTCAGCAATACAGCCCGTCACTATTAGCCAAAACGGCAGCACCACTACATTCAAGGTCGGCGCACCTGGCTTTACTATCCCTGCAAAACAGGTAGTAAATTTGGTCTACGCTGCTACTTTAGATGCAGATGCTATTCGCGGCACTGGTCGAAACATCGCTAGCCTCACTGCTATTCGCAAAGATAACAATGTACCTATTACTGATGGCCCGGTTGGCTATCAGCTCACTGTCCGTCAAGGCTTAATTCGAGATACTGGTACCTTACTTGGCCGAGTATTTGTCGATAAAAACTTTGATGGTGAACAACAGCCCAATGAACCCGGCGTACCAAATGCCGTAGTCTTTTTAGACGACGGTAATCGGATCACGACAGATGCCAATGGTCTGTTCTCTGTCCAATCAGTTGCCACTGGGTATCGCACTGGCGTATTAGACCTAGGCAGTTTACCTGGATACACTCTAGCTCCCAATATCCGTTTTGTTGAACGCAACAGTCTATCCCGACTGGTGAAAATTGCTCCCGGTGGCATTGTCAGAATGAATTTTGGCGTTACACCTACAGCGCGCGAGGCTAAATAACTATGAAATACTCTCAAGCAGCTTTAGCGATTTGTCGAGCATTCTGGCTGGGCGCAGCTATTCAAGGATTAGGTTTAATTCTCTCTAGCACTTGCGTTCAAGCTGCTCCTCTTCTTGACAACGCAATTATTCCTGGCGCAGCGCTAGCTAGCCCCGCTCCGGCTGCACCAGAGCCATCAGCAGAACCAATCGCTCTAGCAAAACCAGTTAGCATCAGCAATCCGCTGCAAATTTTAACTCCGACTACTAATAGTGTTGTCGATATCCCCGCAGCTACTGTTATCGTCCAATATTTAGGTAGCTCACCAATTGAACTAAAAGTCAACGGTCAACTGGTAGATAGTAAGTCGATCGGACGCACCGAAACTGATACTAAAACCAATATTGTTACCCAAACTTGGTATGGGGTATCGCTCAACGCTGGTGACAATATTATCGTTGCTCAAGACAACCAGGGCAATACTGCGGTAAGCAAAGTACAGGTGCGTGGTGTACCAACAAAAGTACAGCTTACTACCAAAGAAAGCCGTGTACCTGCTGACGGTCGCTCTTTAGTAAATGTGGAAGGCCAGTTGCTAGATGAAAATGGCAACAATAGTAAACGCGATGGTGTAGTGACTCTTTATAGCACTGCGGGCGAATTTGCTGGCGTAGACAAAGACCGTGACCAGCCGGGTTTTCAAGTACCGGTAGTCAAAGGTTACTTCTCGGCTCCACTGAGAGCGGGTCTGACTGCTCAAAACGTGCAGATTCGAGCCACCATCATGAGCTTGGAAGCCACCACCCAAGTTCAGTTTGAGACTAACCTGCGCAGCTCGATCGCTACTGGTTTGTTAGATTTACGAGTAGGTGCTAGGGGCACTGACTACTATCGTTCTTTTACCGAGTTTTTACCGGTTGATCGCGATAACAACACCGAAGTCCGCTTACGTGGTCAAGGGTTTGCTACTGGCCGCATTGGTGACTGGTCAGTAACTGGAGCTTTAAACAGCGATCGGCCTTTAAACAAGGTCTGTAACACCTCCGATCGACTATTCCGCGATACTAGCAGCACTCAATCTTGCGAAGATCTCTATCCGGTCTATGGCGATACTTCCAAAGTAGAAGCACTGACTCCTTCCCGAGACAGCGTCTATGTGAAACTAGAAAGCTCAGTAGGCGTAGCGGGTAGCACTCCCAACTCGTTGCTCTGGGGTGATTACAATACCACCGAGTTTGCCAATCGCTCTCAGCAGTTTACTACTACTTCTCGGAACCTTCATGGAGCTAAACTAAACTACAACTTTGGTAACTTGTTGGTTAGCGGTTTCTATGGCGACAATCTGCAAGGTTTCCAGCGAGATAACATTGCCCCCGATGGCACTAGTGGCTATTACTTCTTGTCTCAGCGTTTACTGTTGGGTGGCACCGAATCTTTGAGCGTAGAGACCGAAGAGATTGATCGGCCAGGCAATGTGGTTAAAGTAGAGCCATTAGCCCGAGGCTTAGATTATGAAATTGACTACGATCGCGGTACCGTCTTACTGCGTAGTCCTTTGCTGCGCACTGCTGTAGCCGACAATGGCAACTTACTAGTTCGTCGCTTAATTGCTACTTATCAATATGCTAATGGTTCTAACAGTAACATTATTGGTAGTCGTGCCCAATTTAACCTCAACCGCACTAATGGCCAAGAAAGTTGGTTAGCCGGTAGCTATACCAAAGAAACTCAAGGAATTAGAGACTTCAGCATTTTTGGTGTAGATGGACTTATCTCCTTGGGCAACAGCAGCAACATTGTTGCAGAATACGCCCGTTCTACCAACAACAGCGGTCTAGGTGATGCGATAGGCGGCAGCGCCTTCCGGGTCGAAGGACAGTTCAAATTTAGCGATACCACTCAAAGTCGGGCTTACCTGCGCAGCAGTGAAGCTGGTTTTTCTAACAACGCGACTACTAGCTTTGTCCCTGGCCAAACTCGCTATGGTGCTGACCTAACTACTCGAATTGGTAACGGCACTAGTTTAAGGCTGCAAGCCGATCGAGAAGAAAATCGCGGTTTGCCCCCGATCGCCATCACCGGACTAACTAATTTCTTAATTCCCAGCATTCCAGTAACTGGTCGGGTCGATAACGACTTAACTACGGTTACGGCCGGTATTCAGCAACGTTTGGGTAGTGCCACTGTCGATTTAGACTACGTTAATCGCAGTCGCCAAGATCGCTTAGCTACTCTTCCTAGCCAGTCAGATGTTTCTTCTGATCAGATTCGGACAAGAGTTGGAATACCTTTAGGTAATAATTTGACTCTGCGAGGTCAAAATGAAATCAACCTCAGCAACCAGCAAGATGTGGTTTACCCTAACCGCACAGCTTTGGGCGTTGATTGGGCTGTATACCCCGGCATCAACCTGCGACTGAGCCAGAACTATGTTTCTAGCACCCAGTTTGGAGATAGCAATTATACCAGCTTAGATTTTGACAGCACATACAACCTCACCAACAGCACTAAAGTAATTGGTCGTTACTCTCTAAGTCCTTTCCAGTCGATCGGCTCTGTCGGACTTCAGCAAGGATTTGTGCTCAGCCCTGGACTCAAACTAGACCTGAACTACGAAAAAGTAATTGGTAGCATCACCAATGTTACTGGTGCTGGTCAGCAGTTTGCCCAACCCGTAGGCAGCGGTCAAGTAGCTTCTAGCTTAACCACTACTGGTGGCGACACCTATGGTATTGGTTTTAACTACACCGACAACGCCAACTTCCAAGCTAACGCTCGCTACGAACTGCGCAATACTAATATCAGCAGCTCCAGCTTAATTTCGGCGGGTGCTACAGGTAAGCTTGGTTCTGACTTGACTGCCTTGTTCCGCTTCCAGCAATCTGGAGCAGCTAATCAGCTTTTGCGAGATGCCCCGATCGGCGACACCACCAACCTCAAATTAGGGTTGGCTCTGCGGAACCCTGCGGTAGATCAATGGAACGCCCTGCTTAGCTATCAATATCGCAAAAACCCTGCCCTATTGCCTTCCAGCATTTTAACTGCCAGTGGTACTGGTTCCGAAGATCATACTTTGTCTCTAGACGCTATTTATGCACCTAGCTGGCAGTGGGAGTTTGCTGGAAAATATGCTCTGCGTAATGCTACTAGCTACTTAGATCAAACTCTTAGCGCTGGCAACACGATCGGCATTAGTCAACTGCGAGCCACTTACCGCCTGGGCTACAACTGGGATCTGACTGGCGATGTGCGCTGGCTGAGCCAATTTGCTAGCGGTCGTAACGAAACCGGTGCTTCTTTAGAAGCTGGTTATTACCTCACTCCTAACCTCCGCCTCTCTGGTGGCTATAGCCTAGGTGCAGCCGATGACCCCAATGGCAACCGCACTGGCGGCGGTTTATACGCCGGAGTCACCTTAAAGCTCAACGATTTATTTGGCGGCTTTGGTCAACAGCAGCTCAGCCCCATCCAACAGCAGGAGTCTAAAATCAAATGAAACTAGTTAACTATTTCCTGCTGCTGGCATTGGGTAGCAGCGCCCTCCCAGCTCAGGCAAACAATGACTCCCCAGATGTTTACAATTTACAATTCACTGTAAATAGTGATCGAGATGAGGTCAGTCCTGATGATTTTTTAACATTACGGGAAGCGATCGAGGTGATCAATGGCAAGATCAAGCTCGATCAACTCACTACTGCCGAACGTAAACAATATGTTCCAGAAGTAATGAATGGTTCAAAGATCGTTTTTAAGTTACCAGCGGGTAGTCAACGAATTCAACTTCAGTCGGCGTTACCAGCAATCACCCAACCGGGCGTAACAATCGAAGGAAAAACGACTGGTAAAGCTACTTTAGATGGTCTGACTTTTGAGGTGCCAGAGGTCGAAATTACTCCAGCTCCAGGAGTCATGATTGATCGGGGTCTCACCCTCATGGCCGACAACATTACCGTGAAGGGCTTAAGCCTTTATGGGTTTCAAGTTGGCATCAATCCCAGCAGTCAAAACCTCCCTGGCGCAGATATTTTTATTGGCACCAAAACTTATCCCGAAATTGACGAACGGCTGGCTCCTAAAAACATTGTGATCGAAAACAATTTTCTGGGCATCAATAAAAATCGTCAGATGCCAGACAGCACCTCCGATTTTGGCGTGTATGTTTTCGATTCTCAAGGCATCACTATTCGCAATAACGCGATCGGCTTCCATACGGCCAGCGGCATTATCAGCCAAATTAGCGCCAATAACCTGTTGGTCGAAAACAACGCGATTTTTGCCAACGGCACCCAAGGAATGCCCGATGCCATTCGGTTAGAAGGTAAATTAGCCAACAACAAAATTAAAGGCAACTCCATTTGTGGCAACGATGGCAGCGCCGTATTTATGTTTAAACCCGATTCTGGTGCCGTGGCCATCACCAACAACCGCATTTCCTCCAATGGTCGTCGCCTCCGGCGCGCCGCAATTCATTTAATGGGTAATGACAATGTGGTAGATAACAACTCGATCGAGTTTCAGGCAGGCTCCGGTGTCTCGGTTTCAGCGTTTGCTCAACATCATCGGGGCGATTTGCCCTCTGGCCGCAATGTCATTAGCAACAATCGCTTTAGCAACCTAGAAGGACTCAGCATAGACCTAATTACCTATCGCAACGAAGCCGTCGAAGATTTCCAAAATGGCGATGGCATTAATGCTCCCCGCAACAGCGAAAACCGCCGTCTAGATACGGGGAACGGAGCAATCAATGCGCCGCAGTTTCTAGCTAACGAGTTCTACATTTTAGGTGGCCGGGTCAACCTAGATGGCACCGCCGAGCCAAATACTAAGGTAGAAATCTACCGGGTAAATAGCACCAAAGAGATTGAGTATGGTCCCTTATCTCAGCCCCTAAAAACAGTTAGTGCCGACGCTCAAGGCAAATTCCAAGCCACATTAACTGGCCTAGAACCAGGAATGGTCTTAAGCGCAGTTACTACCGATGCTAAATATGGCACCTCCGAACCAGCCCGCAATGCGATCGTCACTGTACCTGGTCAGACCGCTTTAGCTCGTGAAGCGCAGCTATCCGAACCAGTTAAAAAAATCCCCGCTGATTGCAGCCTCCAAAATGTACCTGTAGCAGTTAATCCCCCCATTAAAGTCACGCCGCCTCCCGCCCCACCAATTCCAGTAGAACCACCAATCCCGAGCATTGTCAAAATCTCTATTCCCCAAAAGGTTCACTTCGCTCTCGATAAATCCTATCTCAGCCCAGCGACCACTAAGTTGTTAGATGAAATCGTGCGCGTACTGCAAGCTAACCCCAGCATCAGCGTTGATCTGGCTGGACATACTGACCCTCGGGCACCACAGGCTTACAACCAGGCTTTGGGAATGCGACGGGCAACAGCAGTGCGGAATTACCTGCTTCGCAAAGGTATTTCTACCAACCGTATGACCATTCGATCGATGAGCTTCAACAATCGCGCTACTGCTGACCAAGGCGTGAATCCCTATGCCCTCGATCGACGGGTAGAGTTTGAATATCGTGATGTGCGCGGCGTGGAGTTACAGGTGATTGATCGCTTCGATGACTTACAACCCGAACGCTAGGGTATAAAACAAAATTTAGGACTGTTCTCTAATTAGAGAACAGTCCTAAATTTTCTAATCCTTACTGATGTAGCTTTCTAGCTCCGATCGACTCATTTCTTTCCCCACATGCCAACCTTGGCAAAAAGCACAGGGATAACCCTCTAGAGTATTACGGGTGCTAGCCTTGCTGTTCATTTTTTCGGCATAAACCGCAGCCTTATCTTCGGTGACATAGTTTATTTTTTTGCCGCAAATTTTCTCTTTCCCAATTACTAGCCCAGCTTGGATATGGAGCTTCTGAATATCTTCGTTCATTTTTTTGTTCATGGGCAGTAGCTTAATGATACCTTCCTATGTCTACAGTCTGTATATTTCTTTGACGACCCACTAAGTAGTTTGGCGTAAACAGGCGATCATAGGATTAATTTTAGCCCAGACCACCAGCAAGCCCAGAACCCATCTTCAAAAACAAAATTTTTGTGGGTATCATATCAAGGAAAGTCGAACCCGAGAATAAATCGGTTACACTTAATGTCGCCAACGCTTTTGGGAGGTATCGTCACATGGGATTAGAACTAGCTAGGGTCGAAGAAATCCCTAAGATTATTAACGTACCTGAGCCACCTACCTCTGGCAAAAAGAAGAAAAAGCACAAAGAACCCAAGAACGGCTCCTGGTCGATCGAAGACAGCGAGAACCAATACCGCATCAAAGGTTGGGGCGAACCTTACTTCTCCATCAACGCCGCCGGTCACGTCACCGTATCTCCCCGAGGTGATCGAGGTGGGTCACTAGATTTATTTGAATTGGTCAATGCTCTGCGGGAGCGCAACCTTGCTTTACCTCTACTCATCCGCTTCTCTGATATTTTAGAAGATCGGATCGAGCGTCTGAACGCCTCCTTTGCTAAAGCGATCGCCCGCTACAATTACGATGGCAGCTACCGGGGCGTATTCCCCATCAAATGCAACCAGCAGCGCCATTTGGTCGAAGACTTAGTGAAATTTGGCAAACCCTTCCAGTTTGGCTTAGAAGCTGGTTCTAAACCAGAATTGATGATTGCCCTAGCCACCTTAGATAACCCAGGGTCATTAATTATCTGTAACGGCTACAAAGACCGGGAGTATATTGAAACTGCCATGTTGGCCCAGAAGCTTGGCCAAACTCCGATCATTGTATTGGAGCAAGTAGAAGAAGTCGAAATTGCGATCGAAGCAGCCAAGTCTTTGGGCATCGAACCAAACCTAGGGGTGCGCGCCAAGCTCAACAGCAAAGGCATGGGTCGTTGGGGGGGGTCTAGCGGCGATCGGGCTAAGTTTGGCCTGACTATTCCTGAAATCATCATGGTGGTCGATCGGCTACGGGAAGCCAAGATGTTGAACTGTTTGCAGTTGCTACATTTTCATATTGGTTCTCAAATTTCTTCAATCTCAGTAATCAAAGAAGCCATCATCGAAGCTAGCAAAATTTATGTAGAGCTAGCCCAGTTGGGTGCCAACATGCGCTACTTAGATGTAGGCGGTGGTTTAGGTGTGGACTATGATGGCTCCCAGACCAACTTCCACGCCTCCAAAAATTACAACATGCAAAACTACGCCAACGACATTGTGGCGGAAGTAAAAGATGCCTGTGCCGAAAAGAAAATCCCCGTACCCATTTTAGTTAGTGAAAGTGGGCGAGCCGTTGTCTCTCACCAATCAGTCTTAATTTTTGATGTACTGGGCAGCAGCGAAGTGCGCAGTGAACTCCCTCATCCTCCGAATGAGAATGAACACGCCATCATCCGCAATCTTTGGGAAATCTACAACACCATCAACCTCGAAAATTTCCAAGAAGCCTACCACGATGTCACCCAATTCAAAGAAGAAGCCTTGAACCGCTTTAACTTGGGCTACTTGAGCATCTCTGAACGCGCCCGCGCCGAGCAGTTCTATTGGGCCTGCTGTCGCAAAATTTTAGACATCATCAATGATGAAGACTATGTGCCCGATGACCTAGAAGAGCTGGAGCAAATGATGTCCTCGATCTACTACGTTAATATGTCGGTATTTCAATCAGCTCCAGATAGCTGGGCGATCGATCAACTCTTTCCGATCATGCCCATCCATCGCCTTTGTGAAGAACCCACCCAACGGGGCATTTTGGCTGACCTCACCTGCGACAGCGACGGTAAAATCGACCAGTTTATTGACCTCCGCGATGTAAAGCCTGTCTTAGAACTCCATACTTTGAAAAAGCATAAGCCCTACTATTTAGGTCTTTTCTTAGCCGGTGCCTATCAAGAAATCATGGGCAATCTGCACAATCTTTTTGGCGATACCAATGCGGTACATATCAAGCTCACTCCTAAGGGCTACCAAATCGAACATGTGGTTAAAGGCGACACCATGAAGGAAGTGGTAGGCTATGTGCAGTATGACGCAGAAGATTTGATGGAAAATATCCGCAAAAAATCTGAGCAAGCCCTGCAAGAAAAACGCATTACCCTCCAAGAATCCCAGCGACTGATGCAGAACTACGAGAGTAGCTTAGGGCGTTATACTTATTTATCACCGCCTCCCCGAGATTAAACAGATCTATGACTACTTCAGAAGCAGACCAAGCCCTCCGTAAATTACAAGATCTGGGGGCGGCAGCTAGCGTTGAGCAACGAGAATCAATCCGTCAAAACTTACAGATACTTACTAAGGCTGCGGACTATCATACGATCGGGATGTGTGCTGACAATCAGACTATGGGATTAACAGCATTGCACAGTTACGCTAAGTATTTTGGTTACAGTATTACGGCAGATTTAGTAACGGCATTGCCTGCTATTAGTGGCTCGGTTTATTTGAAATATAATCCTCGATCGAATCGTTTATATGTTGACACCTATCAAGGTGATTATCGCGGTGGTTTGGTGTCTTTTCAATCAGATTTAGTCGATGGTTACAATGGTACTCATGGACACTTTCCATTGGATCTCTTTTAACTATCTAGATCAGGATTTGGATAATTTTTAGATGAGCAGAATTTTGTTGGCTGGCTTGCTTTCCAGACTATAAATAAGGGTGGATGAACTCGTCATCCACCTCTTGTCTACTATCTTCGGGTTGGCTTACATGCCGATAGTTTCATAACCAGCATCTACATATATAATCTGCCCAGTAATTCCACTGGATAGATCACTACATAAAAAAGCTGCTGTGTTACCAACTTCTGTTTGAGTCACGGTGCGACGCAGAGGGGCAATATCTTCTACGTGATGAATCATATCTAAAATGCCACCCACAGCCGAAGAAGCCAATGTCCGAATAGGTCCTGCCGAAATGCCGTTGACTCGAATGCCCAGTGGTCCTAACTCGGTTGCTAAATAACGCACACTCATCTCTAGGCCAGCCTTGGCGATGCCCATGAGATTATAATTGGGAATAACCTTAACGCCACCCAGATAGGTGAGTGTGACGACGCTACCACCTTCTCTCAGCAAAGGCTTGGCCGCACCTACTAGGCGGGTCAAAGAAAAAGTACTAATTTCTAGGGCTTGGCCGAACCCAGCACGGGAGGTTTTGCTGATATCGCCTGCAAGATCTTCTTTGTTTGCAAAAGCTAGACAGTGAATTACGATGTCAATATGACCCCATTGTTTTTGAATTTCACCAAAGGTGGCATCGATTTGGGCATCGTCTTGGACGTTCAGAGGCAAAAATATGCTGGGATTCAGTTCTTCTACCAGCTTGCCCACTTTCTTCTCCATTTTGCCGGTTTCGTCGGGCAAGTAGGTCACACCAATGTTGGCACCGGCTTTGTGCAGTTGTTTAGCGATTCCCCAGGCGATCGATTTATCATTGGCAATCCCTGTCACCAGGGCATTCTTGTTTTTTAGGTCTAACATGTCTTTTCCATTTTCAGCGGCACTAAACCATGATCCCACTAAGAGGAAACTTAGGAAAGAGGTAAAAAAGTATATGCTGATACAAAAAAATTTAGCTAAATCCTACTACCGTAGTCTGTAATACCTTCCACACGTTGGTAATACTTTTGGCTACCAAGTGGTTCTGGCCAGACTCTGTAAATTTATATCCAAGTGACAAAAAGTTATGGTAGCACTGCAGGACAGACCTTTATCCAGCGTTTTTCAAGGGTTGAGCGGCACATTGCCACCAGTGATCGAAACATTCGATCGCAGTAAGACCATCTTTTTTCCCGGCGATCCTGCCGAACGAGTCTATTTCCTCAAAAAGGGTGCTGTCAAGCTCTCGCGGGTTTATGAAGCGGGTGAAGAAATTACTGTAGCTCTGTTACGGGAAAACAGCGTTTTTGGGGTTTTGTCTTTAATTACCGGCAATCGCTCCGATCGGTTCTATCATGCTGTGGCCTTTACTCCGGTTGAGTTGATTTCAGTGCCGATCGAGCAGTTTGAGCGCTCTTTGCGCGATAACCCCGATATGTCTTGGCTGATGCTTAAAGGTCTTTCTTCGCGCATTTTGCAGACCGAGATGATGGTAGAAACATTAGCCCACCGGGATATGGGGTCTCGGTTAGTGAGCTTCTTGCTGATTCTCTGCCGCGATTTTGGCATACCCAACGGAGGCAGCGCCATCACTATCGATTTGCGACTATCTCATCAGGCTATTGCCGAGGCGATCGGCTCTACCAGAGTCACTGTCACCAGACTTTTAGGCGATCTAAAAGACGGTGAACTCATCTCGATTAACAAGAAAAAGATCACCGTCCATAACCC
The DNA here is from genome assembly GCA_025359065.1 of Synechococcales cyanobacterium GL140_1_metabinner_5_sub. GTDB lineage: Bacteria > Cyanobacteriota > Cyanobacteriia > Cyanobacteriales > Chamaesiphonaceae > JAAFHZ01. Next base: position 117,534 of record JANYHM010000115.1, read on the forward strand.
CATATCTTTGGGACAGCAGTTTGCTTAGCTCGCCGCTACCGCCAGTTGCTGTTCTTTAGTAACTGGTGTTTCCATTGAGATAACATTGGTTGGCATCGCAGTCGGGACAATATTTGGAACAACAGTGAGAGCTTTAGATCTCTTCTCCCAAGCATAGGCACTGTGGACGATCGTTCGTAGGTCGTTAAAGCGAGGGATCCAACCCAACATCTGCTTGATTTTGGCAGAAACTGCAACTACCGCAGCGGGGTCGCCAGCTCGGCGATCGGCTTCAATAACAGTGAATTCTTCGCCAGAAACTTCTTTAACCATGTCAATTACTTCTCGCACGCTGTAACCTTGGCCATAACCGCAGTTAAAGATTTCGCTTTCGCCACCATCAGCTAGGTACACTAAAGCATCTACATGTGCTCTAGCTAGGTCTTCGACGTGAATATAATCGCGGATTCCAGTACCATCGTGGGTCTCAAAATCGGTGCCAAAAATATTGATGGAGGAGGTACGACCTAAGGCTGCATTGCAGGTAGCTTTAATTAGATGGCTGGCTTTAGGATTGTTTTGTCCCAGCTCTCCTGCCATATCAGCTCCTGCTACATTGAAGTAGCGCAAAATCACATGTTTCATCCCGCTAGCTGCGCTGTAGTCCCGAATCATCTGTTCGCTCATCAGCTTAGAGCTACCATAAGGATTAAGTGGTTGAGGATGAGTGGTTTCAGTAATATGTGTTTCTGCTGGTTGACCATAAACTGCGGCTGTACTAGAAAAAACTAATTTCTTTACTCCAAATCGTTGACATTGGCGCAACAAATTGAGCGTATTCATTGTATTGTTACTGTAGTAAGCCAACGGATCGGCTACTGATTCTGGTACCGAAATACTAGCAGCGAAGTGCAATACAGCATCGAAATTGTGTTCAGCAAAAGTTGCGGCTAAAAGATTAGTGTCTTCTAAGCTCCCTACTACCAATTTTCCATAGGTAATAGCCTGTGGAATGCCCGTAGAAAGATTGTCGTAAACAACTATATCGTAACCAGCTTGTCCGAGTTGCTTGACAGTGTGAGAACCAATGTAGCCCGCACCACCGGTTACCAAAATCTTTGTGCTCATGTTACTCAATTCTCCTGCTGTGGTTCCTAGTTCTTGTTAAACCCGTCTACTCATATTTAATCGGCACAAAGTTGATTTTGTATCTGATTTAACACTTGATTCCATCAGTCTAGTTACCAACCATTTAGAACGTAGTGAAGCAGATCACAGCATTCCTTTGTAGCAATCATTTGAGTAATTTAGCTTAGGCCATTTAACTCTGATTTTTTTCTCTGGAACAATAACTGCCTTGGAGATGGGAACACGCTGGGCTAATATTAGATTAAAATCTATCACTCAAACATAATTTTATAGCAGTGGTAGATCTATTAATGTTTTGGGGAGCATATATGATCGAAATCACTCCAGCGGCTACGGCAGAAGTGATCAGAATGATGTCTTTAGGGCCTGTTGATGCCAATTTGTATCTGACATTAGGTATTGGTACCTGTGAACAATTTTATTATCAGCTCTCGCTAACGACTCTGACCAACAGCACAGATTTGACTATACAGGTGGGTGATTTTAAGGTATTGATCGACTCTCAATACCGCCAGTACCTAGAAAATATCCAAATCGATTTTTCCCAAGACCTGATGGGCGGGGGATTCCGTTACCGCAACTCCCAAGCCAGCAAGGTCTGTGGCTGTGGTAACGCTTTTACTGTTTAAGAGTCGAGTAATTCCTGGACATCTAAAATATCTTGGCGCTTGCCATCATTTTTAGATTGTCCCAAGAGCTTCGCCGACTCGGCGTTTTCTTGACCCTCGATCTTTTGCTCTACTAACAGACCCATCAAACTATCCATCACCCCATTATTATTACCACCGCTGCCAGTGATCGACACATTGGGGACAATTTTGATGTTGCCATCCCGTACTCGATCCATCATTTGCAGCGCTGCATAGGCTTGATTACCCAGCGCATCTACACCTTCTTCGTAGGCATGAGCCGTAGCTTCACCAATTTGACGAATTTCTGAAGCTTTAGCCGTGGCAATCTGCTGAATTTCGGCGGCTTCCCCAGCCGCCCGATTCGATCGAGCATGTGCTTCCATTCTGGCGATCGCCACTCCTTGTTCAGCACTCACAAGCTGTTTCTGGATATTGGCCATCGTAGTTTCCCGCACTAGTTCTTGACGCTGGCGCTCAGCAAGACGTTCAGCTCCATAGGTTTTTTCTAGCTCCTGGGCAATCTTGCGATCGGTCAAAGTCTTCATCAGTTCAGCCGGTGGGATAATTTGGCCAATCAAGGTATCCACCGCCTGCACATCGTAAGCCCGCAGGGCTTGACGCACATATTCGGCAGCCTCAGCCTGACGTTGTTCTCGATCGATCAAAAAATCCAACACAGTATATTCTTGTGCCGAGTTGCGGAAATAGTTGGCAACAATCGGACGCAACACCTGGTCTACCAAGTTTTGCATCGAACCCAATCGAGAAATCACCTTAGCGGCATCGCTGGCTCCAATATGGATGATCTGAAATACCTCCATTTGATAAGAGAAACCATCCATTGACAGCAGATCTAGAGTCTGCAAATCATGGTCATAGCCATGTTCATCCACAATGCGACTCGTAAAGTTTAAGATGATGTTGGTGGTGGGCACCAGCTCCATCTTCATGATTTTGTCGTTAATTGGGTGCATCCCTGGATGTAATGGATCAATCCAAACTCCTTTATCACCTTTTTTTACCAAGTTGCCATGGGCAAAAGACTCACCGCTCAGATCTTTGCTGGAGTGACCAATAAAGGAAATAATCACGCCTACAAACCCGATCGGCACTTCCTGCATGGGCACTGATCGCACGTTCACAAACCAAGGGTTCAAGTTCCAAGAGCCAGAGAGCAATACTTGCTCTTGCAAACCCCGTCGGCCACCGTTTTCCAGGAAAGCCTTGGCGCGCTGGAAGCTGTTGTTTTTAGGAATGATCACCCCAGCAATTTCCCCTTGATCTAAGGCTTCGCCATCGAGAGTGGTGACAATGCCCACTCTATCGTCAGGAATGCGGGTCACTTCTAACTGTTTATTGGTCATGCCATAGTGTTCAGCATTATTAGCGGTAACAATTTCAAACAGGGCAGTGTTAATCCGATAAACCCCAGTGGTCAAAATTCCTAACTGCCGCCCTTTTTCGCCACCGTTCACCAAAAACTCCCGAGCATCTTGAAAGTTTTCACTATCTACCTCGGTGCCCAAAATTCTTTCGGTGGGAATCGATCGACCATCTTTGGCAATCACCAACCCAATTTGTTCTTGAGAAATCACCACCACACTATCTTTAGTAACTCGATATTGCCAAGGAAAATAGCCAAAGTGCCAACCCGGAGCCAGGGTATCCGCCTGAATTCCCGCTTCTCCATTAATAGCAACCAGTTGATTGGGTCGTAAACGCTTGGTTGCAAATTTCTTTTTGACGATGCCCACCTCCATTTCTTTGATCGAAATAAATCCTAAACAAGTCGGACCAAAAAATAGTAAAAATGCCCCAGTCCCCACAGCCGTAAAGCCCCAATTCCAGTCTATAGAGTTACTTGCACTAGTAAATTTGCTGTTGTTGGGATCTTGTGGAGATACTAAAGACTGTTGAGCTGCTGCTGATCGGGTGGTGACACCTTGTGTACCCACAACTAAGCCAGCCACTAATCCCGACCACACTATCCGCCAGAAAAGTTTTTGCATATTAATTCAGCTTTTTTCAGGTTATGCAAATCTAATGGGCTGAGTGTAGGAGATTATGCAGATCAACTTAAAGTCTCGGGAATTTCTCGACAGTTCCTTGTAGTCGCAGTTAGACTGAAGAAGTCATTTCAGATTTGCTGCCCAGAAATCTATTCTGTCCGCAGCGCCTCTGAAATTCGGTAGTTGCGACTCACACAACCGTTTACTACCCGTAAGAAAAAATTTATCATGTCTAATATTTCTCGATCAATTGCCTATATTAGCCTTACCGTCCTGATCGGTAGCCTTGCCGCCTGTGGTTCTAATCCTGGTTCTCAGCAAGCCACCAAAGATGTGGCACCAGCAAGCGCGCCCCAGAATGTAGCTGGTCAAAAATCTATGGATAAAGCTTCGACAAAAAAAGCGCCTTCCGAAGCAGATACAGTCCCTGAAACCAGTGGCGAAACCTACAAAGGAGTGGCCGATAACCAGTTCTATGGAGCCAAAGCAGATCCCCTTTCAACTTTCTCGATCGATGTAGATACTGCCAGCTATAGCAATTTGCGCCGCTTTATTAATGGTGGTAACTTGCCACCCAAAGATGCTGTGCGCATCGAAGAAATGGTCAACTACTTCCCTTACAACTATCCTCAACCTACTGGCGATAAGCCTTTCTCGATTAACACCGAAGTAGCCGATGCCCCTTGGAATCCTCAACATAAGCTAGTCCAAATCGGTTTGCAGGGTAAAAAGATTGGGATGGAGCAATTACCACCCAATAACTTGGTGTTTTTGCTAGATGTTTCTGGCTCGATGAATGAACCTAATAAGCTGCCGCTGCTGAAAGCTTCGCTGAAGCTATTGATTAACGAACTTCGCCCTCAAGATAGAGTGGCGATCGTGGTTTACGCCGGTAACGCTGGACTAGTGCTGCCTTCTACCTCCGCTAAAGAAAAAAGTAAAATCATTGCTGCTCTAGATAAATTAGAATCTGGTGGCTCTACTGCTGGCGGTGAGGGAATTATCCAAGCCTACAAAGTAGCTCGTGATAACTTTATTAAAGATGGCAATAACCGAGTTGTTTTGGGTACTGACGGTGACTTTAATGTGGGGGTCAGCAGTGATGAAGCGCTGGTGAAGCTGATTGAAAAAGAACGCGGTACTGGCGTATTTCTCTCGGTTCTGGGTTTTGGCATGGGCAATCTGAAAGATGGCAAAATGGAACAGTTAGCTAATAAAGGCAATGGTAACTATGCCTATATAGATAGCTTGGCTGAAGCTAAAAAAGTCTTAGTAAAAGAATTTGGTGGCACGTTGGCCACGATCGCTAAAGATGTCAAAATTCAGGTAGAGTTTAATCCTAACTTCGTGCAGGGCTATCGTCTCATCGGCTACGAAAATCGGGTGTTAGCCAACAGCGATTTCAAAAACGACAAAAAAGATGCTGGTGAGCTGGGTTCTGGACATACCGTCACGGCTTTATATGAGGTGATTCCAGTCGGAGTCAAAACCGATTTTAAATTCGTCCAAACTAATGCGACGGTGGATAAGCCAACTAAGCTGTCTGCCGATATGTTTGCACAGGTGAATTTACGCTATAAAGCACCGCAAGCCAATGAGTCTCAGCTTTTGAGCAGCACCATCGGTCAACAGACTAAAGCGGGTGCCTCAGAAAATCTGAAGTTTGCTGCTGCTGTGGCCTCTTATGGAATGACTCTGCGCAACTCGCCTTTTAAGGGAAACAGCAGTTATAATAGCGTGCTGGAATTGGCTAATCAGGCTAAGGGTGCTGATTTAGATGGCTATCGAGCAGAGTTTATTCGTTTGGTGGAAAGCAGTAAGAAAATAGCGAAATCTTAGAATTTGGACTGCGAATTTGGACTGTGATGGAGATAAAAGTGATCATCAGATCACCTCATTTCCCATGAAGGAAGAAGGAGATCACAAGCAAAGGTTGCCATAAACCTTCATGCCCAATGGCTAAAATATTTTGAAATCACCTTGGATGAAAATATGAATAATCCTCACGTTGAAGCAATAGATCTATCACCCCAAGGATATCAAGTCGATCGAGTTCTCGGTCACAATGTCCACGGAGGCCGAGTCACCTATTTAGCCCAAGATTTGAATGCCGAAATCCCGGTAGTAGTTAAGCAATTTCAGTTTGCAGGCAATACCTGGGGCAACTATGATGCCTATCAGCGAGAAGTAGATATTTTGCAACAGCTAGATCATCCTCGTATCCCCAAATACTTGACTTCTTGGGAAACCCCGAGCGGGTTTTGCTTGGTGCAAGAATATAAGACGGGCAGCACTTTGGCAAATGTAGGGCGCAAGTTTACGCTCGATGAAGTGAAGCAGATTGCGATCGACATCTTAGATGTCTTAATTTATCTACAGCAACAGCAGCCCCCCATTGTTCACCGCGATTTAAAACCCGAAAATATTCTCATTGATGAACAAAATCAAGTCTATGTGATCGATTTTGGTTTTGCCCGCAATAATGATCAAGAGGTCGCGGCTAGCAGCACAGTCAAAGGCACCTTGGGCTTTATGCCTCCAGAGCAACTATTCAATCGGCCTTTAACCAAAGCGGCTGATCTGTATAGCTTAGGCGTAACTTTGGTCTGTTTGCTCACCGGCCACAAATCTACCGAAATCGATCGGCTCATTGATCACAACTATCGACTCGATCTGCGATCGCACTTGGGTCATTTACCAGCCAATTTTTTAGCATGGCTAATTAAAATCACCGATCCAAACCCTGATCAACGCTATCTAGATGCCCAGGATGCTTTGACTGCCTTGCAAACAGTCGATCAGACTGTTTGTAACAAACCCCCTTCACTAGCTATCATCAGCTTGGGAGTATTATTGACAACGGGACTAGTGACAATGTATCGACCAACAATTCCAACAAAGGTAGCAATATCAGTCGAGCAAATCCAAGCCGATCGAGGCTGCCCCGGCTGCAATTTAGCAGGCATGAATTTACATGGAGCAAATTTGCAAAGCTATGATTTCACCGGAGCCAATTTAACTGGTGCTGATCTGCGCGGAGCCGATTTACGCGGCGCTAGCCTCCGAAACGCCGATCTGACTAATGCCATGTGGCATGGGGCAATCCTAGAAAGTACCGATTTACATGGAGCCAAAGATCCATCTGGCAAAGTTCAACAGTAGTTTTAATAAATTCAAAGGTCTATATAGCTATGACAGAATCTTTATTCGCAGAAGCCACACAAAGACTAGATGCGGCTCTCCAACACATCTCCATTTCAGAAGATGCCATAGAACACCTAAAGTACCCTAAATCTAGCTTACAGGTCTCCATCCCGGTGCGGATGGACAACGGCTCTTTAAAAATCTTCCAGGGATACCGAGTGCGCTACGATGATACCCGAGGACCAACCAAAGGCGGCATCCGCTATCATCCTAATGTTTCCTTGGACGAAGTGAAGTCTTTGGCTTTTTGGATGACTTTTAAGTGTGCCGTAATGGATATTCCATTTGGTGGTGCCAAAGGCGGAATTACGATCGATCCTAAGCAACTCTCCAAATTTGAATTAGAACGCCTCAGCCGAGGCTATATCGACGCGATCGCCGACTTTATAGGCCCTGATGTAGATATTGCTGCCCCAGATGTGCAAACCAACGCAATCATTATGGGCTGGATGATGGATCAATACAACATTATTCAACGCAAAATAGTCCCTGCCGTTATTACAGGGAAACCCCTGAGCATGGGCGGTAGCTTAGGCCGCGACACGGCCACTGGCATGGGTACCTTCTTTGCGATCGAGGCTTTAATGCCAAAATTTAAGGTTATGCCCAAAAACACCACGGTTGCAGTGCAGGGCTTTGGCAACGCGGGCGGAGTGGTTGCCGATTTGCTCTGTCGGGCTGGTTATAAGGTGGTAGCCGTAAGTGATTCTAAGGGTGGCATTTATGCCAAAGATGGTTTGGATATTGCCAGTGTGCGGCAGTTTAAAAATTCTACCCGCGATCTTAAAGCAGTTTACTGTGAGGGAACGATCTGCAATATTGTAGACTACAAAACCATTAGTAATGAACAATTATTGGCGCTAGATGTGGATATCTTGGTACCAGCGGCGCTGGAAAATCAAATCACTGAGGCCAATGCTGATGGTGTAAGGGCAAAGTATATCTTTGAAGCAGCGAATGGCCCGATTACCGCTGCTGCCGACGCTATTTTAGAAGCCAAAGGAATTCATGTCTTCCCAGATATTTTAATTAATGCTGGCGGTGTGACTGTAAGTTATTTTGAGTGGGTGCAAAATCGTAGTGGTCTTTATTGGACTGTGGATGAAGTGAACGATCGGCTAAAACAAAAGATGGTGACAGAAACCGAGCGAATCTGGTCGACCGCCCAAGAAAAGTCAATTTCGATGCGCACTGCGGCCTATGTTCATGCCCTCGATCGCATTGGTGCAGCCATTAATGCCAAGGGAACCCGTGATTATTATGTCAGCTAACATAATTCTTAGCTACTTACTGCCTAAATAACCAGTAGTGATGAAAAAAAATACGTCTCTCGGAATAAGAATGGTGCTTGCGACCTCCAGCTCTAATAACGAGAATAAGTTTAAAAATTCCCGCAGACTGATTTGCGGGAACAGCAAAAATTGAGGTGGAGACTAGTTCATCAATCCTCCAAATGAGCATAGCGATTGTACAGAAAATCTAAAGCCGAGTTACGCATTTCTACATACTGACTACTGCTCATAATTGCCGATCGATCACGAGGTCTGGTAAACCCAATATCCATAATCTCTCCAATTTGGGCATTGGGGCCATTGGTCATCATCACTAGTCGATCGGCCAAATATAAAGCCTCATCAATATCGTGAGTAATCATCAGCACAGTTACCTGCTGCTGTCGCCAAATCTCCAGCAACTCATCTTGTAGTTCTTCTTTGGTAATAGCATCCAGCGCCCCAAAAGGCTCATCCAAAATCAGCACCTGGGGCTGAATAGATAAAGCCCTGGCGATCGCCACTCGCTGCTTCATCCCCCCCGAAATTTGCGCAGGCCGCTTATCGATCGCCTCGGTCAACCCCACCATCTTTAATCGATCCATCACGATCGCTGCCTTCTCGGCAGCAGATTTATTGGTATAAACCGCATCCACCGCCAAATAGACATTTTCGTACACCGTAAGCCAAGGCAACAAACAATAGTTCTGAAACACCATCATGCGATCAGGACCAGGTTCAGTAATTGGCTGACCCTGAAGAGTCACCTGACCACTAGAAGGCTGATTAAACCCCGAAACCATATTTACCAGAGTAGATTTGCCGCAGCCAGAGTGGCCAATAATGCAAACAAACTCGCCCTCCCGCACATCCAAACTGATATTATCCAGCACCGTCACCGGGCCATCGGCAGTAGGATAAATCTTAGAAACCTGATCAACCTGCAAAAATGCTGGTTTGGGAACAACGGGGGAAGTAGCGTAAGACATAAAAGCATTAGTCATTATTTAATTACCGAGTGCGGGCGAGTTTACGATCGGCTCTATCCAAATCTATTTCTTGAACAGGATAGTCGCGGCTAATAGCTTGCTGTCTGAGATATTCCAATGGCCGATCGGGGTCGAACACCAAACCATCAAATAGCTGAAAAGCATCTCGATCGGGTTCAATCCCCACCTGACCAAGCTGACGGGAAGCTTCCAAGAAAATATCCACCCGCCTTACACGATCTAGCACCTCAATCCAATTATTCGGAAATGGAGTGATATTCCAACGAGCTAACTGCGACAAAATCCATAGTCCTTCTACCCGCCGGGGACAGTTGCTATTATCTAAATGGAACTGATGGAAACGGGGCAGCATTTGACCTGGATCATTAGTCGATCGAATATATGGGCCAGTCAAACTAGGAGTGAGTGCAGCTAAAGGCACACCCAAATAGTTCGGTCTACTTAGGATTTCGGCGACTTCAACGCGGTGACGAGGCTCGTCGCAAAACTCACAGGCTTCTAGCAACGCTTTCACTAACGCCAACATAGCTTCTGGATTTTGTTGCTGCCAATCTTCTCGCGCCCCCAGCACTTTTTCTGGATTGCCCGCCCAGATTTCTAGGTCTGTCGCCACGACAAAACCAATGCCTTCTACTACCGCTTGGGAACCCCATGGCTCACCCACACAAAAGCCATCAATTTGACCTTTGCGTAACTGGTCTACCATTGCTTGGGGTGGCAAAATCACCAAATCCACCTCTTGATCGGGGTCAATGTTACCCGAAGCCAGCCAGTAGCGCAGCATCAAGTTGTGCATTGAGCAGTCATGCACTATTCCAATCCGATAGCGACGATCTTTGTCCATCGCAATTACCGATTTCAACTCATTCAGGCTCTGGGCACCGCGCTCATAAAGCTCTTTACTAAGAGTGATCGCATTACCATTTCGTGACAACACCAAGGATGTAGAAGTTGGCACCGAAGGCTGACCACCCATGCCAATGGTCATCGCCAAGGGCATCGCTGCCACCATCTGCGCAGCATCAAACCGGCGATCGGCTACACCCGAGGCAATATCGTCCCAGCTACTGGCTTTTTGCAAATTTACCGTTAAACCATGCTTGGCAAAAAAGCCTTTTTCTTGAGCGATCGCCAACGGCGCACAGTCGGTCAGTGGCATAAAGCCGATATTTAAAGTAGTTTTGGGCAATTGGGATACCATTACCGAAGTAGAACTTTGAAGTTCGGCTTGTCGCTTCTTGGCGCGTTTTTGCTGATTCAAAAACTCAATGATTTCTGCTCGCATTGGGTAGTAGTCAGGATGCTTAACCACCTGCATCCGCTGACGAGGCCGGGGCAGATCTACAGTCAAAATTTGACCAATATGGGAAGCAGGGCCATTGGTAAGCATCACTACTCGATCAGATAACAATAAAGCCTCATCCACATCGTGAGTGACCATCACTGCCGTTACTTTGCTCTCTTCGCAAATGTGCATAAGCTGTTCTTGCAGGCCGCCCCTAGTCAGAGCATCCAAAGCCCCAAAGGGTTCATCCAACAGCAACAGCTTAGGACGAATAGAAAGAGCACGGGCGATCGCTACCCTTTGTTTCATACCGCCAGAAAGCTGGGCTGGGCGCTTTTTGGCAGCGGGACGTAAATTTACCAAGTCAATGTGATGCTCAATAATTTCGCGGCGCTCACTGGCTGGTTTATCTCGATATACTTCATTTACTGCCAAAGCAATATTTTCTCGCACGGTCAACCAGGGCAACAGCGAATAGTTCTGAAACACCACCATTTTGTCTGGTCCTGGAGCTGCGATTTGCCGTCCTTCCAAAACCACTCCACCCTTGGAGGGTAAATCTAGTCCGGCAATCATATTCAGCAGAGTCGATTTTCCACAGCCCGAGTGACCAATCAGCGAAACAAACTCTCCTTGCTTGATCTGCAAGTCAATATTTTCTAACGCGATATATCTGCCACCATTTGCCAACGGAAAGACTTTATCGACGTGATCTACTTCTAAAAACATAGTTAATCTACCCTAAGCTGCGTAATTAAATTATTTTGGTTCTTGAGCCACTACTTTAGAGGCAACAAAACCCACCATCCGATCGAGCGCAAAGCCCACTAACCCCACATAGACCAGACCAATAATAATTTGGCTCATCAAACTATTGGTGTAAGAATCGAAGATGAAAAAGCCAATGCCTACACCACCAATAATCATTTCTGCCGCTACGATCGCCAGCCAAGATAAACCAATTCCAATTCGTAAACCAGTAAAAATATAGGGAAGGGCAGCGGGTAACAAGATTTTGGTGACGTAAGTAGTCTTCGAGAGGCGTAGTACTCGTTTGACGTTAATGTAGTCCTGGGGGATTTGCTGAACGCCTACAATGGTGTTGATTAATATCGGCCATACCGCTGTAATAAAAATAACAAAAATCGCTGAGGGTTCGTTACTCCTAAAGATAACCTGAGATAGCGGCAACCAAGCTAGTGGTGGCACGGTACGCAGGACTTGGAAAATGGGATCGATCGCCTTAAAAATCAGCTTGTTGGAACCGACCAAAATCCCCACGCTTACTCCCACCACAGCAGCCAGAGAAAATCCGGCCATCACCCGCTGGAGACTAGCTAATACTTGCCACCCCAAGCCCTTATTGGTGAGACCTTTGTCAAAAAATGGATTGATAATGTAAGGGTCAAAAGTTTCCTTCCATACTTGGATTGGACCAGGTAAACCGATGGAGCCTTCTGGGCAAACAATTTGCCAAAGAGTCAATAGCACCAGTAGTGCAACTAGTGGTGGCAGTATCGTACCCACCAGCTTGCCAAGTTGGGAAGGTTTGAGTGGCAACGATTTTGGTTTGGGAATAGTAGCGGTCATAAAAATATCCAGGATGAATAGTTAACAAACTGTCGATCTCGTCCCGAGATGTTGCCGAGATCGACAGTGATAATCTCGAAGAGTTGATTTTAGGCAGCCTTGAACTTCAGACCCTTCAAATATTCTTCTGGCTTAGCAGGGTCAAACTTGGTGCCATCAAAGAAAGTCTCTACACCGCGCGAGTCGCTAGTCGGAATCTCGGCTTCCTTAACCCCAGCCTGCTTCGCAGCCAGCTTCCAAATATCCGATCGATTTACTTTTTTCACCAGCGCCTTGATATCGGTGGTTGCCGGAATATAGCCCCAGCGAATGTTCTCAGTTAAGAACCACAAATCGTGACTCTGGTAGGGATAAGAAGCGTTATCTGCCCAAAATTTCATGGCGTTAGCGAAGCCTTTTACTGGTGGACGAGCATCACCATAGTTCACATCGCCTTGCAGTGGGCCTAAAATATCTGCTGGCGGCACTTTGAACCACTTGGCATCAGAGACTATTTTGACTAGCTCTTCTTTGTTTTCGGCTTTGTCACACCATTGCTGAGCTTCAATAATTGCCGCTGTCAGTGCTTGGGCAGCCTTTGGATGTTTTTCTACCCAGTCAGCCCGCATGGCAAAAGCTTTCTCGGGGTGATCTTTCCATATTTCACCAGTTACCAAGGCAATACTACCAATTTTGTTGTTAACCAACTGATTGTTCCAAGGTTCACCCACACAGAACATTTCCATAGTGCCAGCTTTCATGTTGGCTACCATTTGTGGTGGCGGTACCGGAATAATCGAAATATCTTTGGTGGGGTCTACGCCGTTAGCTGATAGCCAATAGCGCATCCACAGATCGTGAGTACCGCCAGGGAAGGTAACAGCAGCTTTCAGGTCTGGTTTAGCAGCTTTTACTTTACTTATCACTTCCTTCAGGTTAGGACTCTTCAGGGCAATCTTGGCCTCTTTATAGCTGCTGGCGATCGAAATAGCCTGACCATTGGTATTTAATCTGGCCAAGATATTCATCGGTAACGGCTGCTTACTTTTAGTTTTGCCCAAGGTCAATAAATAAGGCATCGGCGATAGAATGTGTGCGCCATCAATCCCGCCACCAGCAGAACCGACTTCTAAGTTACCAGATGTGACTGGCCAGGATGCTTGTTTTATAACTTCTACATCGGTCATTCCGTACTTTTTAAACAATCCCTTCTCTAAAGCAATAATTAATGGCGAAGAGTCGGTGAGGGCAATAAAGCCCAATCTGGCCTTATTGGTTTCTAGCCCATTGGCTGGCGCTTTTCCGGGATCGGTCGTTGCTGCTTTGGGGTCAGTACTCTTATTATTGGTACAAGCGTTGATTAAGACACTTCCTGCGGCTGCTGCTCCAACGCTAACGATGAACTTTCGACGTGTAAACTGACTCATTTTACCTTTGATCTCCAACCACTAAAAATAGGCTTATTTGTTTCAGACTCAGTGATTATGAATTTTCATAGCTTAACAAAACTGTAAAATTTGGCACAAAAAGCATATTTTTTGCAATATTTGATACCTGAAAAACAGATAATATAAAACAGTGTTTCTTGCTACATTTGCTAATAATTTTTTTATTAATATGCTATCAAATAATAACAGTAGCGATCGATACGAAAAATCTAAACAATCAATTTGCTAATAGTAAAAAAAGATACGGTTTATGTTTGCAGAACAATAAAAGTAATTTTCGATACAAAAAATACCACACAAAAAACGCTGGATATCCAGCGTTTTTTTACGATTCTAAAGATAAATCAATTTTTCTGTGCAGGTTGATTTGCAGGAGTGCGTGAGTAATCGTCTTCAATGCGCACAATGTCATCTTCACCTAGATATTCGCCATTCTGTACCTCAATCATCACCAGCGGAATCACCCCAGGATTTTCTAGGCGGTGCAGAGTGCAGGGCGGCACATAAGTAGACTGGTTGCAGCTTAGAACTTCTTCCTTACCACCACAAGTCACCTTGGCAGTTCCAGACACCACAATCCAATGCTCACTGCGATGATGATGCATCTGGAGACTGAGACGGTGATTGGGCTTCACCTCAATCCGCTTGATTTTGTATCCCTTAGCTTCTTCTAAGATTGTGAAAGAACCCCAAGGACGTAACTCAGTCGCAGCAACAGTACTAAGGGTTTCCGGCAGCAGTTGAATATCTGGCATAGCTCGTTTGGTATTGAGTCACTACTTCCGAATTTTAACTAAAAACGGTTCATGTTGTAATCATCAATTTCCCGCAACGTTCAAAAAAATACCCAATCCGTTATTGACCTTGGCCGTAGTTGCAGGCGATCGATTGACCAACTGCCCACCCAAAAATAAACTGGTAGAGCTACCCCCATCTAGGTTCAAGGCATCTACTGCTCCCATTTCCTGGAGCATTTTGGCCAATTCACCCAAAGTTGGCCCCTTGCCGCCCACCCGATCGAGGGCACTCACCACCCATAGCTTACCCTGAGCATTTACGGCAATCGCACTGCGCGCTGCGACTGACTTGGAGCCGAAACCACTGCCAAATTTTTCTGCCGTAGTATCCAATACTACCTGTCGCTGTTGCACTAGCCAGGGGCCTGCCCCCAAAACGTTGGGCAGTTGATCGAACTCTGCCGGACTGCTGTTGGCAGCTATTTGCACAGTAGTCCCCACCGCCCAATCGGCCAAAGCTCCACCCCGCCCAATCAACAAATAACCATCCCGAGGAATCGGAACGGTAACGGCGGCACTAGCCGCGCCCCCACTGGTCACTTGCTGCACCTTGCCACCTTGAACCGTCAAAATCAGCTCATTATTAGTAAGCGGTTGATAGGTATTGCCCCAATCGATCGAATAGCGGCCAACCGAGCCTTGGCTTAAGCCACTGTTCAACAAATTATTCACCACTTGGCCACGACTGCTGGTGATCTTTTCGCTGTAACTCAACCGCCCAATCTGCCAGCCGCCTTTCTCTTGCCAGCCCAAAGCTGCTCGCCCCAAAATGGGGCTAGAGAGCCATTTACCATTAACTTTAATTGCCCCCAACGGCTGGCGAGTAATGCGATTAAAATAACCACCATTAATCGCCGCCGCTGCTCCATTACTGGTGGCAATATCGCCGATCGGGCTGCTGCCCACCACATTAGCTTGACCAAAAATAGGACGGAGACTGACTTTTTGTGGATCTAGCTCCAAGATAGATAATGGGAACCGCTGACCCGCTGAACCCTGCCATTTTTGCTGCCAGGTAATTCCCGGTGCCCAGGCAATCTTCCATTCTGTCATGACCGTAGGAGACATTTCGATCTTGATTCCTTTGCCAGTGCCGATCGCCCGCGCCCGACTGCCCAATTTAATCGGAAACTGAATCACGGTCTTTTGATCTTTGCCAGTAATTTTAAAGCTGGTATTGGTAATATTCTGGTCATCCCCCGGTTCGGTGCTGCTAGGATTTGTCCCCGCTGTCACGGGTGCTTGAATTAGTGAGGGTTTCGCAGCGGTATAAATAGTTAAAAAACCGGAGGTGGCATCTTGGCTTAAGCGCCAGGGCACTACGGCTCCAGTTTCTACTTGAATCTCCGCTCGATCGCTGCCCAAACCGTTAGCATTAACGGTACTAATTTCGGTTTTAGCGGTAGTGACCTGCAGACGATTACCAGTAACCTGCCAGTGCCAGCCAACATTTTTGGCTAGAGTAGTGACATCTAGATAACGATACTGTCGATTGATCGTCGCTGCCAACGGCTGAAAAGACTTCACTGTACCAAAAGCATCTACTGGCTGACTGCGGTAGTTCTCTGAACTAGAGAGTATTAATCCCATCTGATACATTAAACCGGTATCACTGAGTTGGAGTTTATTACTGCGAATTCGCCAAGGGATGGAAACGGAAGCATTACCATTGATGGTCACTTCGGTTCCCTGTTGGCTACTCTGAGCAAGCGAGGATGTAGGATTCGAGAAAAGCAGGGCCGTAGCCAGAACAATAACAGTTATTTTTACGGTCATTTTTGTAGTTGAAATTAGAGCTGAGACTAAACTACCTGTCGGCGGATATTTGGGGCTGATTGTTGGGGCATTAAAATCACCACCCGACCACCACCTTGCGGCTGATTACTGGCAGCAACCGTGCCTTTGTGCGCTAAGATAATTTGCTTGACGATCGCCAGACCCAATCCATTACTAGTGGTCATACTGTCATCGCGCTCGTCTTGGTGGCGAGAAACATCGCCACGATATAGTCGATCAAACACATAGGGTAAATCTTTGAGGGTAAAACCCTGGCCACGATCTAAAATTTCCAATTGAATATAATTGTCTTTCACTGAGCTGTTGATTACAATCTCAGATTTATGAGGGCTAAATTTAATCGCATTATCAAATAGATTTATTAGCACTTGTGCTAAACGACTAGAATCGGCTAATACCGAAAAAGTTCCTTCACCATTTTGGATCAAAGTAACTTGTTTCTGGCTGGCAAATGGTTCTAGACTTTGCCAAGCGGTGTTGACGATTTCACTTATTTCTACTGGCCGCAAAGTAATATTTTGGCTAGGAGCTTCTTCTAAACTGTTGAGATCTAAGAAATCTTGCACCAAACGACTGAGTCGATCGATTTCGTCTAACATTCGACCTAGCCAATGCACGCTATCAACATCTACTTTGCTTTCTAATGTCTCTGCCACCAGCCGGATTGAAGTTAAGGGGGTTCTTAGTTCGTGGGCCAAGTCACTAGCCCAGCGAGTACGCTGCTGAGAAAGATCAATCAATGGCTGGCGATTTTCTAAAAATATACCCACATTGCGATCGGATAAAGACACCGTAGAAGCTTTGAGAGTAACACCAGCACTATCGGTAGCCTGATCAAGATAGCTGGGATAAAATTGCCATTCTAAATCTTGGTGTTCTTTTTGAGAGCGAGTTTTTTGAATCAGCTTATCTAGCTCATAAGATCGCACTGTTTCTAGCAAGAGCCGCTGTTGACCGGGCTGCCAGTTTTCTATGTGCAGCAGCTCTTGGGTAAGGTCGTTACACCACAAAATCTGATTATCTTCATCGAGCTGTAAGTAACCGATCGGGGCATTTTGTAAAAGTATTTGCCAATCTTTGAGCTGCGATCTTAAATATTCTCGCTCTTGTTGCAATTGGGCAGCTTTGCGCCGCAGTTGCGAGGCCACCGGTAACGAGATATTTTCGGGCTGTCGGTAGTCCAAAACTTCTAAAATTGATTGGAGCTGAGCCAAAGTTTTAGCCCGATACCAATAAATTCCGGCTAGTGAACCGATGGCGATGCCCAACAGTAAAAAAACAACAGATGCCAAGGCGCTATGCTCCCCGAGAAACTATTCCCGACCATTGAATTTTTTTCAATTTTTCTCGCCGATAGGAGAAAAAGTTATCTGGTTCTTGAAACGTGCAGTGGGGAGCGATCGAAATCTGCTGATCGGTCAAGCCCAGTTGTCGGAGCTGCCATAAGTTCACCCGCCGCACGTCTAACCGTATTCTACCGGGCTGCTCATCTGGTAAAAGGGGCGAATCTTGGAGGCTCAAGGCTCGATCGATAATTTCGTCTGGTTTAGCTCCCTGTAGCTCGGGCAAAATCGAGAGACAAACTTCGGCTCCTACACCAGTTGTGACCTGATAAACTTCGCCATTGATCGCCGGTCCGATTGCCACCCGCAAATTGGCAGGCTTTGTACCCAATGCTAATAGCTTATTGACGGCTATGCCCACAATTCCTTGGGCTGTACCGCGCCAGCCAGCATGAACTGCTGACACCATGCCGGTTTGAGTATCGGCTAACAAAATTGGACTGCAGTCAGCGCTGGCTACCCACAAAGCTTGGTGGCTAGCGTCAGCAATCAATCCATCGGCCATCGCTAGGCCAGTTTCTTGTTCTTTTAGTGGTGCATCGATCATTTCAGATGGACTGAGCACAATATTTCCATGTACCTGTTTCACCTGATTACTACTAGCAATCGGCAATATTTGCTCGGTGATTTGAGGCGGATCGAGTGGGGCAAAATGCTTGGTCAAGAAACCATGTTGCCAGTCTGTCAACAAGTCGCAGGTAAGATAGGGACGACCTTGAATTTTCTGCCAGTGCCAGTTTGTCATGGATTTTTGTCACAATCGATAGCATCTAGTGTAACAGTCTTGTTACAAAAATCAAAACTGGTCGAACTTTTCACAGATGCCAACATGCAGCAGCTATTTAAAGTCCGACCAGCAAAGATTTTGAATCAGTAAACCAATTGGCTATCGGCTAAATTACCAGCCTTTTTCAGACTGAGAAAGCACGTAGGTTGCTACATCTTCGATTTGAGCAGCGCTTAAACGACCGCCAAAAGCAGGCATTGCATTTTTACCCTTAGTTACTTGGGTAGTAATAGCCTCGATCGAGTTCATGCCGTATTGAGCCAAAGCTTCCTTCTTCAAGGTTTTGTTGGCCATAATTACGTTGTTGCCACCGGCATGACAAGCAGCACAGTTAGCACTGAAGATTTTGCCGCCGCTAGCCGCGTCGCCAGCGAATGCCGGAGCCGAAAATGCCATAAATACCACTGCAAAAGCCACAGTGAACAGTGAAATTAGTTTCTTCAAAGTAGTTCTCCTCTTAGAACAGGTGCTGCCAAGCAGCAAATATTTTTCTATCACAACATTTTAACTGGCAGAAGCCTTCGGTAGTTATTACCTAGGGCTTCTGTATCAAAACCTTAACAATTGGTTCAGATCTTAACGAACGGTTTTACCGCCACCCCATTGCTCGCCCATGATTTTGGGCTGCATTAAGATGTGGCCAGCGATCGCTGTCAAATCTGCATCAGAGAGATTTTTCATCTCAGTAAAGATATCCGCACTTTCAGTAGCGGGGTGGAGTTCAGATATCGAAGTTTCCCCGTCGTAGGTGGTGGGGTGCTTCAAATAATCAACCAAGGCGTTGACGTTGTTGCGGGCAGGGGTAGCACCAGACAAATCGCGCGGGCTAAGACCAACGTTGAAGTCTGTCTTGGTTACGCCACCAGCATGACATTGAGCACAGGTATCGCTGAACAATCTACGTCCAGTGACCACCTGCTTCATGCTCATGGTAACGGTTTCACCTTCTGGATTGAGCACCACAGTACGGGTTGCAGCGTCCAATTCTACGGCTTGGGCGGGAAAAGTAACGGACTGGAATGCGAACATCAAGGTTGCTATAACCAGCAGCAGGAGTCGCTTGAGCATGTTTCTCATGGGAAATTCTGGCTTAATAATGATGAATAAAGAACGCGATAAGTTTTTATAGATCGAGATTATCTCTTAGGTGTTACACATCATCTCACTATCCGCTGTTCGATCGCTGCCCAGATCAGGAGATGAGCAACGAAACTTAACATTTCCTTACCAGTTGGGGATCAGAGAGAGCCACTTCGATTGAGCTGTTTTAACAAACACTATTAGGTGCTATTTGTCAAGTCCATAAACCTTAACCTCAGCACTGGATATATTAGGTCAGAATTAAAAAGATCTGCATTACCCATAAGTTTTATGATCTCTTTTAATTGGCGTGTTGACTGGCGCAAAGTATTGATTCCGATCGCGCTTTCTTTGGTACTGTTCATCCCCGGATGTTTCCAGAAAGAGCCTTCTAAGTTTGCTCAGGTGCAAAAAGATACCACCGCAAAGGGAGCTGAAAAAGCCGTAGCTAAGGATGCGACCCAGGGCAGCGAGTTTAATAAATTCTTCCCTGCCGATGCTGATGGCTACGATCGGGTATTCTCCCAAGAGAAAAAAGGCTTTGCTGAAGCCAAGCTAAATAAAGGTGGCAAAAATGTGGCCGTCTTATCGATTAGCGATACTACCAGCTTGCCTGCCGCAGCCAACAAGTATCAAAAAAGCACCGAAAAGCTCGGCGGTTTTCCACTGCTAGTGGAAACACCCTTAAAAAGCACTGGTGTATTGGTTAAGAAATTCCAAGTAAAAGTAGCCTCTCGTGATGCTTCCTTTACTGCCGATAACCGGATGACTTGGCTGAAGAAATTTAACCTGGACGGACTCAGCAAGCTGAAGTAGCGACAATAACCTGTAAAAAACTAAGGAGTCTGAACAATGAGTAAACCAATTTTTGAAGCCGTCGATAACCTAGCCACTGGTGGCATTACGGTAATGGCGCTGAATTCGCTAGATTTTGTGATTCCTGGCCAATGGCAAAACATTGTGGGCTTTGAGAACACCATTACAGCAGTTACTGGCACTGATGATGCCGAATATATTCAGGCGATCGGCGAACGAGCAGTAGCTTTATATAACGACAAGTCTCAGGGCTACCAAACCGCCATGTGGCTCTACGATACTGTCGATGCTGGCTCTAGCGCTCTGGGTGCAGCAGCGATGGCTAGCAAAGTGGGTAGCAGTATTCCCCTGCTGGGTTTTTTGAATAATATTACTCCCAAAGCCGAAACAGCTCAAACGATCGACCTCGGCGTAAAGTTAGTGGCTGAAATTGTGGCTTACTGCCAAATTAATGGCCTCCCTGGCGATAGCGTGGGTGATTTCTTGTCAGCTTTGATGGATCAGTACAGCGGTCCATCATTGATGCGGATGTCCGCACTCATTTGTTTTGATGGTTTGGTGCCTTTAGGTCCAGACTTTATCATCAAGGCGATCGATGGCTTAAGCGGCATGAGCCCCGACCAGTTGGAGGGCAACAAAACTTTCCAAGGCATTAAAGATGTAATTCCTGGTGGAGACAGTGGTGGCCAGTTGGGCTTCATCAACCAGAGTATGGATTCTGTCCGTGGTTGGATGAGTAGCTTTGTAGAAGATCGCGGTCTGTCGCCAGAAGCGGTAGTGGGCAATTTACGTGGTTTTGTGGAAGTGGCCGACGATAAGCTTGATTATCTTGGTGCTTTCATTGATATGTCTACAAATTATTACTCTCATACTGGCACTCAGACTTTGGCGCGCAGCTTGATTGAAAGAGCTGCGGCAGAAATGTAGATCTGGATTTTTTGGACATGCCCCTCTGCCTAGCGGAGGGGTTATTTTTTGGTTGCCTCACAAAACTAACGCATAGTTACAAACTCTTCAGCAGAGCTAGGATGAATACCCACAGTGGCATCGAAATTAGCTTTAGTAGCCCCCATTTTGACGGCGATCGCCACCCCTTGGATAATTTCACCCGCATAGTCACCCACCATGTGAGCACCCAACACCTTGTCAGTAGCAACTTCTACTACTAACTTCATCAAAGTCTTTTCCTGTTTATCGGGCAGCACATAGTACATGGGGCGGAACTTACTGCGATAGACCTTAATAGCACCCTCGCCATACTGCTCCTTGGCCTCTGCTTCGGTTAAACCGACCGTAGCCGCTTCGGGGTGAGTGAAAATTGCAGTTGGGACATTGGTATAGCTCATTAACCGAGGTTTGTTGCCATAGGTGGTATCAGCAAAAGCACGGCCTTCATTGATGGCTACTGGGGTTAACTGAAGTCGATCGGTGCAGTCACCCACCGCAAAAATGTGCTCTTCGCTAGTGCGATTATGTTCATCGACAACTACTGCACCATGATGAACTTTCACTTTGGTATTTTCTAGACCTAGCCCACCCAAGCGAGGTTTACGACCCAGCGCCGCCAACGTCAGAGCATCGGCCACTATGGTATCTACCGTATCACCAGTGCCAACCGATACTTGGATACCTTGACCCATGCGCTCCACCGAAATTAGCTGAGCATTTTGATAAATCTTGATGCCATGATGAATCATGCCGGCCTGCACTTCTTCTCGAATATCTTGGTCGAAGCCGCGCAGAATATGGTCATGGCGAATTATTTGGGTTACTTCGCTACCCAAACCGTTAAAAATCCCGGCAAACTCCGAGCCAATATAGCCACCACCAAGAACTACTAATCTTTCGGGCTTTTTGGGCAGAGTAAAAATCTCATCAGAAGTCAAAGCATGTTCAATTCCTAAAATATTAGGCTTGACTGGTTCACCGCCAACTGCGATCAGAATTCGTTCACCCGTATATTTTTTGTCACCAACTGCTACCGTGTGACTATCGACAAACGAGCCAACTCCAGTAATTACTTCTACTTTGGAGTTATCTAGCATTCTTTGGTAAATGCCATTGAGTCTTCCGACTTCGCCATTGATCTTTTCGACCATCTGTGACCAGTTTAGATGGCTTTCTACTTTGCTCCAGCCATAGCCTGTAGCTTCTTCCATTAATCCGGGGAAGTGGGCGGCGTAGACCATTAATTTTTTGGGAATGCAGCCGCGATTTACACAGGTGCCGCCCAGTCGATCGAATTCAATAACTGCTACTTTTGCACCATATTCAGCGGCGCGTCGTGCGGTAGCAATACCGCCAGAACCAGCCCCAATTACCAATAAATCGTAGTCGTAGCTCATGTTGACCTCAAAAGATGTAGGGGAATTGTGTGGGGCGATCGAATAGCAGTAAGCAAAGCCGATCATGGAGCGAGGATCATGGAATAGTTGAGTTCGACCTTGTTCACTCAACTATTCCATGTTTTACCTATGCCTTAGCGCTTTTCAGGTAAGCCAACATGGTATTTGCATCAGATACCTCAAAGGGATCAGTGGGGCAGTTGTCGCTGTAGCCAGCTTCAGCAAAGATCTTTTCGATCGCCATATCTTTAACCACCATAGAATAGCGCCAAGAACGCATTCCAAAGCCTAAGTTGGATTTGTCTACCAACATGCCCATTTTGCGGGAAAATTCGCCGCTACCATCGGGCAGCAAGAAGACGTTCTTGGCGTTTTGGCCTTTGCCCCATTGGTACATGACAAAGGCATCATTTACCGAAATACAGATTACCGCATCTACACCCTGAGCTTTGATTTCGTCATATAGCTCTTCGTAGCGAGGCAAGTGGGAGGTAGAGCAAGTAGGAGTAAATGCTCCAGGCAATGAGAAAACAACTACTCTTTTACCTGCAAACAGGTCTTTTGTGGTCACATCTTGCCAGCGAAAGGGATTCTCACCACCTACAGATTCATCTCTAACACGGGTCTTGAAGGTTACATCGGGGACGTGGGTAATTACAGCCATGATAAATCTCTTTAGTTTTGAATTAATCCGTACATATCTCAGAATAATTCTGATGTAAGAATAAGTCAAGGATAAGAATAATCTTTTTTTAGTAGTCGTTCCTATCATGGAGGCGCTACAATCAGAATCATACATCTTCAAGTCGTCCAAGGTCGCTCAAATTCGGTAGATATGAATATTTCTTCTGATGAAATCGTGCAAATTTTGAAAGATCGTGGTCTGCGGGTTACACCCCAGCGTTTTGCGGTGTATCGAAACTTGCTCGATCGAGAGGATCATCCCACTGTTGATAAACTGTTACTAGATCTTAATGCCCAGGGGCCAGTCTCTTCTCAGGCTACGGTATATAGTGCTTTACAAGCGTTACAGACTGCTGGGCTAATCAGAGAGGTGCGCGTTGAAGCTGGTATTGGTCGGTATGATGCCAATGTACATCCTCACCATCATTTTTGCTGCAATGACTGTGGTTCGATCGAAGATCTCCCTTGGCAAACTTTTGCTGAACTAGATTTGCAAAAAATTAAGCCTGAGCTGCAAGCCCAGACTTATGAAGTGGTGGTACGCGGTCGGTGTCAAGGCTGTCAGCGGTGATGGAATTACATTAGCTGGTTTGTAAATATCTGAAAGTCTGCATCTTCAATTTCCGAGTTGTTTGCTCTAGGGTGTCTTTGATGGTCATCAATAGCTGAAACCTACGATCTTCGTTGAAAAATAAAAACACATAGACGAATATTTTTCGATCTAAATGGCTTAAAGTATGGCATTCTAGAAACGTATTTCCCACGCTTGTGGGGGTGAACCGACACATAGAGCTGTGTTTCTCGATCGAAATGGTTCAAACTATGGCATCTTAAAAGTGTATTCCCCACGCCTGTGGGGGTGAACCTTTAACAAAACTCCCACGCTAATGCCGTTAATGTAGTATTTAAAGATGATTGAGCAGAGTAATCTATGCGCTTTGCTTCGCCAAATTATTCAGAAGCCACAGTGAAAAAATCAAACCAATAAAGTGAGCAAAAATACTCTGAGTGTTGGCCAAAACTTCTAGCATTTCCATTGGTTGAATCGTGATATTGGCCATAGTTGAGCCGCTATTCATCACTTGGCTCAGGGCAAAAGGATTAATCAGAGCCAGAGACTTCCCAAACAAACTCCAAATTAAGCCCTGCGCTCCTAAAATCCCTAACGCTAACCCCCCAATATTAATAAATGTACCGATCTGAATCAACTTCACCGTATCAGCTTTGCGCGGGCGAGTATTGGCATCGGCAAACTTGCGGGCAGACAGACTGTATCTTAAAAACCAAAACACCCCGGCAAAAGCCAGTGCCAACGACAGCACTGTAAAGACTAGCCCCCCACCAGTATTTCGATCGGTGCCCACCCCTCCCGGATTTCTACTGGCTGCTGTCCAAGCGATCGCGATCAATAATGCTACGCCAGAAACCACTGCTGGCAACAACTGTCCCAACAGACCAAAGCGGCCAGCAAAGCGCAAGTTAGACGCAATTTTTTTAGCGGCTACCGGAGTTGAACTATTGTTAAGAGGTTCTGTCATGATATTTTCAACAAATCGAAAGAAAAGTATATATAGAAATTCCCCAAGGGGAAGGATAATCGAGCTAACCTTAAAAGTAGGCGTTTGCTCAGTCTAAATTATTAAAACCGATCGGCAGCAAAAATAGCTAGATCGTAAATAAGTAGAATTACAGTTTGGCAAATTTATTGAGCTAGACGGTAGGCTGAGACCGATGCTTTTTCAGAAGGGGTGTGTGAGGCTAATCGCTACGATGATTATACCTACCCAAGATTTTAGTACTTTAAAGTATTCCAGTGGTCAAAACTATGAAATTTGATGACATTTACCGTTTCTTTCAGAACCCACCGCCACTTTATCTCAACCAAGAACTAGCGGTTTGCTACATCCTGGCTGTTTTGATGGATGGCGATTCCTATGGCACTGAGCTGATTTCTCGCTTAGAAAAAGACTCCGAAACATTCCGACTTTCAGATACTGTGCTGTACAGCGCCATCAAGTTTCTTGAAGGCTCCGGCATGATTTCTGGCTACTGGAAAAAGGTAGAAGGCCGAGGTCGTCCTCGTCGAATGTATAAAATCCATCCAGATTGGGAGTCTAAAGCACGGGAATTTGCTAGTTTCTGGAACAGCTATAGCGAGGCCAGCCTCAAGCAGCCCTCCAGTAAACCCATGATGTTGGTGTGATCAGGCGAGCAATTGGAGGCACCCTTGCCTCCTGTTGTCCTCTTATGATATCTTATACGTCTGATGTGTTTTCAACGTGCGCGGGCGTAGTTTAGTGGTAAAACCATAGCCTTCCAAGCTGTTGTTGTGGGTTCGATTCCCACCGCCCGCTTGAAAATGAAAAGAACAAAATATACTCTCTGACAGTAGTTGGGGAGTATTTTTTATACTAGATGAGAAACTCAAGTAGGTTAATATTTTCTTTATGATCTTGTTCAAATCCTTGCTGTTCAGCACTTCAAAGCTAAGGTGCTTTGGGCAAGTCCCAATTCCGACCAGATAAAACGTGTCAAATTGTAAATTTTCTGCTAGTTTTGTTAAAGAATAGAAATAATATCTATCCAAATTTAAAAATATATCTTGATCGCGCAAAGGACTTAGAACATGACCATTGCATTAGATAGAGGCCAGGAGCGGGGACGGTTTGACGTTCTTGATGACTGGCTGAAAAAAGATCGCTTCGTATTTGTGGGCTGGTCTGGCATTTTGCTGTTTCCTACGGCCTTTTTGGCTTTGGGCGGCTGGATGACT
>JANYHM010000021.1 GCA_025359065.1 Synechococcales cyanobacterium GL140_1_metabinner_5_sub
TATAGCGGTTCTACCTCGGATGAAATAAATTCAAGTAGCTCTAAGCCTTGCTAGGCAACAATCACTCACACCACATTCGAGCCGGAACCGCTATATTTAACTTATCAAGCTAATTGTTCCCTTTATCCTAGTCTAACCCCACAGTGCCATGAGATGGTTTGTCGAGCTTACCAACCATTTCTCATTAACGTATCAATGCTTCGTCGCGATAAGACTCTGGCACAGTTGCGCCATTCATCTTCTTCGGCATCGAGATTGGCGTTGTAGCGAATATCAAATCCGTTGACCCGTTTCTGGGCACTAATATATTCATCGAGCTTTTCATCCAATGTCTCGATCTGCTCAATCCATTCATCCTCGATCGTATCTGGTAGAGAGCCAAAGAGATCGAAGCGATCTTTCATGCGATCAGAGAGACGATCATAAATTGTCTGATCTACTGTGCCCTGGTAAACCAAGTTCAGCATGTCTACATTGGGGCGAGTTTGACCAAATCGTTTAATTCGGCCAATGCGCTGCTCCAAGCGAGTTGGATTCCAAGGTAAATCAACATTGATCAGGGTTCCTAAGCGTTGCAGGTTCAATCCCTCACAAGCTGCATCTGTGGCCACCATAATCCGCACAGCTTGATCTTCGACCATTTTCTTGAGGGTTTCTCGTTCAGCGCTGTTACGGTCTTTTGGTCCTCGAAAGAGGGCGCTCTTGCCGGCTCCGGCATAAAGACCGATGAGCTGATCGGAAAAGATGCTTGCAAGCTGTTCTGCTACCCAGGCAGCGGTGTCGTAGTACTGGCTAAAAATAATGCAGCCGTGCTGGATCCAGTTTTCTTGGACGATGTAGTGCTTCAAAGCTTTTAGCTTGGGGTCTTCTCCCTGCATTCGTTCTAGGGCATCGATTAAGTCTTGAAGAGTTTCTTGCTCGGCTACTGAAATTTCGGTGTTTTGGTTAGTCTCTTCTTCACTTTCATCTTCCATTGTTTGGCCAGCCAGGAGTTTTCGGGCAGTGTTGAGACCAGCGACACAACTGGAGCAAAGTCGCTGTTTTAGTAGATTTTTCATGAATCCAGAGCCTTTGACTCGTTGGCCATAGGCTCTGCCGAAGGCATCTGCGGCTTCGTAGGCACTCTCAAAAGCTTCGTCAGTTCTCAATGCCCGTTGTTGAAACAGTACCGCGAAGGTATTAGGGTCTCGACATTTTTCTTGATTTGGATGTAGATCTACCCCAACGCGCTGAAGGAGATCGGCATCTTCAAGCACCTTGCGTTTACGAAGTACAACATGGCGAACGATCGGGTTATGTCGTTGAAAAAATCCCATAGTGCTTCTTTTGGTAGAAAGCAAATCTTCAAGATCATCGCGGACCGCACGGGGCAAATCAGTGATCGAAGAAGTGACATCAAAGGCTCGGTCTTTGAGACCCAATTCTCCGCGAATTTCATGCATGACTCGCCTAAAGTCACTTTCATCAGAAGATTCTAACGGTGGTAACGGTGATCGCAAATACCGCCACGCCACCTCTGGATCATCAACCTGTTCTTCACCAGTGAGAATCGGGATTACTTGTTCTGGATGATGCCAAGGGCTAAAGTCATTGCCCAACACAAAGTGTCCATCACCCTGATGCAAAATATTGAGCTGATCCCATAGGTCATCAACTACAGTTTGAATAGGAGTAGCTGTCCCCAAAAGAACATGTTTAGAGCGTCCGGCGGCGGCAATCATAAATTGCAATAGTGAATTAGGCTGACCGGCATCTTTGCCTAAACCTTGCTTGGTGCGAGATTTATGGGATTCATCCTGAATCAAAATTTCAAAGCTCATTTGACTGAGCAATTCTTTCTCCCGAGTTGGCTGAACTATCAATCCGGTGGAAATGATCCCGATTCGTAGTGGGCAGCGCACGATGTGTTCAGAGCCACTGGGGGAAATTGCTCTGCCTTCAGGGTCAAGCCAAACCTTTTTTTGAGATGACCAACGGGCACAGGGTAGACCCAATTTATCGAACAGCTCTGTCTGCCATTGCTGAGTTAGGGTGGCAGGGGTAAAAATGGCGATCGGCTTTCGTCGAGTACTCGTAACGCGCTGGGCGATCGATTGCTCGTTTAGAAGAGTAAGGGCAAGGACTGCTGTGCCTAATGAAAGTGTTTTGCCTAAGCCCACTTCATCTGCGATCAGGAGCCTCACGACCCCATGCCAGCGCAGATGCTTCATACACTCAGCGACAAAAGCCCGCTGCCAAGGTTGCAGAGATAGTCCTTCTCGATACATGGGGGATTCGACTAGGGCAGCGGGAGCTAAGTCATCTTGATCGGCTTCTTCTTCGATCTGAATTTCGACTCGATGGGCACGCCGCTCGACTTCTTGCACGATTACTCTGGGTAATATGACCGCTTTAGCCCAAAGAGCATCGAACTCGGCTTGAATCCAGGCTACTCCTTCAGGGCTTTCGTCAGCCCAGACGATTTCATAGTGTTCTTGCCAACCGGCGCGGGTTTCGTTCATGGAGCCGATGAAACCGATTTTGCGACCATCTTTTAGCTCAATTACTCCAGCTTTGCCGTGTACAAAGCCACAAAAATCATCGGGTGCTACCCGAATGGCATTGGGGTGGCTGTTAAGAAACTGGTATAGCCATTGGTAACGAGGCTTATTGAGGAGAGATTCGGCTTCTACCGGCAGACTGTTTAAACGACCAAGAAGTTTGGATTCATGGACTTTAGCAACTCTGATATCTTCCGATCGCACATCAGAGTTACAAACAATCTGCACCTCTTCGATGCCTTCCATGTATTCTTCGGCGATCTCAAATAGGGATGAGGTGAAGTAGCCTGCAATCCGGTGGTAGCGGCGGGCATCCTTCAGGTATTCTGTCAGGGCGGTGCGATCGAGCCGGTGGGTTCTGGAGGAAAAACGTTGAATTTGGGAATTGTTCACGTTACCGCATACCCACTAAATTGGCGCTTGAAGGGGGAATGGAAACCCAGTACAATATCAGAAGCCAGAACTCCTTGATCAGTTAAGACTTGGGCGATCGGTGTTTCGGTGCCGTTGTATTGAATCCAAATTTTGCCATCCTTGATATCAAAGTGCAAGATGAGACTAAAAATGCGTTTCTGATCTTCCCAGCCAATATAAGCAAGTTGATAGTGGTCACGCTCAGTGTCGCAAATGATTTCAGTTTCTACATCATTGGAATAAGTGTAGGGATGGGCTTGTTCGGTGAGAACCTGTTGAATTATTTGTCGATATTGTTGGAGCTTATCCATGATTTAATTTCCTCTTTGATTGGATCGTAAGTGATTAAGTTAATGGCGTAACGCCTGACAGATTTTTGGATGAAAGTAAGTTGAAAAAAGTCATCATAGGTTTCGAGTGGGATTGCCAGATAAAGGATTCGACTGGGGTCTTTATCTTCCAAGGCTTGGACGTAATTTAAATATTGTCCGAGCGCTGCATGAAATTCACTGATATCAGAGTCTGTAACAAAGCTTTTAATCTCGATCGCGTTTTTTTCTTGATCACGTTGAGCAGCGATCGTGCTTTCTGCCCCTAAATCAATTTTTAGTTTCACTGCCTCACTAATTTGAATTGTAAAAGGATCGTGAGTAATCAGCCAACCATCTTTTTCTAGGGCGTGTTTGACGGCTTCATGAAACTGATCTTTCCTGGACATGATTCTCTATCCTAATTTTAGTAAGGCTTCGAGCCTTTTGTTAGTAATTTACGATGAACTCTCTAAATGCCTTCGTTGCGGATGCGGTTGGCGATGATTTCGGCTTTTTGGCCTTCGATCGAGCGTTGGTCGCTCCACATTTCGGCGAGGTATTGAGCCATGGCAATGAGGTGGTTGCGTTTTTGGAAGTAGGTGTCGTGGAGGCTGGTACGAATTTGGCCGATAACTACTTTGGGATCTTTGTCGTCGAGGAGTTCTTGGATGGCGATGAGGATTTCGCTGAGGAGAGTGTTGGCGAGTTCTCCGCTGGTGAGTTCGCGGGGTTTGAAGTCTTTGGCTCCTTTGAGTTTTGCTTGGTTGGGGTTGAGGGAGACCATGAGGGGTTGATATGTAACGTGGAAGGCTTTGGAGAAGTTTTGGTAGTTATCAAGTTTGGTGGCTCCGGTTTTTTCGATCGCCATCATGCGCAGATAAAACCGTTCTACGCCGGTAATGGTGCTCCAAGTTTCGGGGTTGAGTTCTTTGAGGCGTTCGGGAATGAGCAGGTTATTAGCAACTTCGGCGGCGTATTCTACAATATCGTCTACGACGGTTTTTTCACCTTTTTGGCGGGGTTGGAGGGCAAGGGTGGTAACATCGCGGCCATCGACTTCGGTGTAGCGGGTGAGGACTTTGAGGGCGGCGGCATAGCCGGCCATTTGCAGGTCGGAGTCGTTGAAAACGGTTTCGCCATGGGTCTGAGCAGTGTCGTTCAGGTTCAGCATGGATTCGATTTGGGCGGTTACTTCTTTACGAATTTGGGGTAGTAGCCGTTGCTTGAAGGTGGAGGCTGTTTCGAGGCGTTTACGAAGTAATAGGGTGACAGTGCCTTGCACATAGCCACCTTGTTTTAACTCTGAGGTGGTCTCGGTGGCGATATACCAAGCACTTACTACCTGAAGGCCAGCAGACCAAAAGATCGAAACCATATCAGCCCATACACCTGTATTTTGGTGAGTAAACATGACACATTGCAAACCGTTGTCAGGCATATGATTAGTCATTGCTCTATAGGCAGATGTCATATTTCTGCGAAAATCTTCCCCATCTCCTTTGATAGCTAGGGCACGGCGAGAGTCCCAGATCCATTTTTCGAAGGGTACTGGGGGGGTTTTACAAAGCCAAGAGATAAAGAATTCAGTGATTTCTTCGTAACTAACAGCATCAGCATAAGGGGGATCTGTAATCCATAGATCGCTTTCAGTCATTAATTGTTGAGCATCTATACTGTGCATCACAAAGTTTCCAGCCATCGGATGAGAACGACGCTCATATCGTGATATGTACGCGCTGATCTCATGGGCACTTCTCTCAGCATATGAATAGAAAGTATTCAATGCCTGGTTGTAAAACACATGTGCAACTTTGTCGCCAGTCAACGCAACTCCTGGTTTTCCAGGACTTCCAGGAGTCCACTGACAGAGTTTAGAAGCATAATCTAAAACTCTACAGAAATCGATAAGTAAATCAGGAATAGCTTTTGAGCAGTTAGCTAAAGTTGAAAGCAACAAAAGTTGTCGTGCTGAAAATAAATGATGCCAAAACTTCCAACCCCGAGTTCTTATAGGCTCGTCTGTCTTGGCTCCCGGCTCAATCTCCAGATCAGGCAATAAACCTTTTTCTTGCCAACTTGCCAAATTTTTCTCAACAATACTAAAAATCTTGCTTTCTCGTTCTAAATCACTTTTGGTTACTGAAGCAAAATAGGTCTCTTGACGTGATTGTCCTAATGTTTCTTGAGTAATCCATTGAATACAGTAAAGCCTCTCTTGAAAAATGTCGCCAGAGTGAGGCTTGAAATCGTGCTGTTCCCATTGGCGTAAAAGATTACGGCTATCTCCTTCTTCAGTTCGATAATCACCTCTGATAGTCTTTATCGATGTGCGATGCACCTTACCTTCTAGCTCGTAAACTAGATTTCCATCTTGAACAGTTCCTTGAGAAGCTAACTTTACCTCAGCATCACTAACATCTGAAATAATCTCAATGTTATATCGTTTGTTATCAAAATCTGGAACTAGCTTGGCATAGGTTCTTCGGTTTCTAGAAATCACCCAACTCGGAGCCATCGGCACCATCCACCCCGTCTCCGGACAACGAGTCTCCAAACAATACAAAAACGCCTTCGCCCTGTCCCCCCGCTCATTATGCTCAATCCCCAACTCCGTAATCTCCCGATCGACCGCCGCTGCCACCTCCCTTTGCGCCCGCTCAATCTCCGCCCGCTTCTCAGCACTAGCTCCAATAATATTCAACGCCCCCCAAGTGAGCATACAAGCGATCGGATTTAGATCTGAAGCATAAACATCACACCCCAACCGCGCCGCCTCAAACGGAATCGACCCACCCCCACAAAACGTATCCCCCACCCGAGGCCGATGCCCATACCGCAGCATCCCCAACTGCTCCACCAGTTGCTCATGGGAACTTACCTCAATCCCAAACCGCCCCAAATGACCATTCACCTCCCCCCAAATCGACCCATACAACACCGCCGGATCACACTCCTCCGGACGCTTACAAAGACCCACCTTCGCCTCATAAGACAACCCCATCAACGCCTGCGCCAACAAATCATGCTTCTTTTCTTCCGCCAACTGCTTCTGCCAACGCAGCTTTAACCCCGGATACTCCGCCACATCCAACGGAAACGACAAACCCTCAATATCAGCCGCCTCATACTGATCCTTCTTAAACACACAATCGAAAAAATCCCAAGGATTCGCCAACGTAATCCGCGCCGCCACCTCCACCACCTTCAGCTTCGGCTCCCGCCGCCCAAAAGCAGCATCATCGATCGCCATCAACAGCTCAAAAATCCGCAGATCCGCCTCCAAATCCTCTGTCACCGGCAACAGACAGCCCAAAATAATTGCCCGTACCATGATCAACGGCTTCCGCCCCTTCCAATAAGAACCCAACGCCGTCAGCGTTTGCCCTGCCCCCGCCTTCCGCTCCTTCTGAGACTCCGCCGAAATCTTCTGCGCCGGAAACACCCGCTCGATCAGCGAAGGCGCATCTTTCAAAGCCAACGGCTCAAGAATTGGAGTAGAAACAGAAGTAGTAGTCGGCATAGTTTAAGTATTTTCTAGTTGAAATAATGGCAGCGTGTCATAAATATCGCCGGGTGACTGCTTGGCAACATGTCGAGATTTACGGATCGTCGGCTGAGGAGTATCCCCCAAAGCATAGCGAAGCGCCACCCGCCAACCCCGCCCCCGATCGTTCAAACCGCCAACTGTAGCAGCAGTCACGCCAAATAGCCACCAGCGCTCTTCTGGGCGCAAAGCCAGCCAGTTCCGCAGCGCAGTACCAACCTTCTCCTGTTCCAGATCTTCGATCGCCCAAGCCAAAACACATAACTCCTTACCCAGCAATCGATCGACCTGATTTTCTCCCACCTTCCACTGGCTAGGCTTCAGATTATGAGCCTTCAGACGTTCATTAAACATCCGTTTGACCGGGCTAGCAATTTCACTCCAAACTTGTCGAGGCAAAATCACCCGATCTAACAATTCACTCTCATCCCCTTGGGCGTGCATCCCCAGATCCTCAATAATCTGTACCGATTGCAGACTACCCCTAGGAATCACCACCACAAAATGATGGGGCGCAATCGCGATCGGTACCCCAAACCCCTGAGTGGCCGGAGATATTTCTTTTTTACTTTTAGTTTTTTTTCGCTCATTGGCCATGTTGTTTACTGGAAGAGCCACCAAGGCCATATTACTGCTCCACTTTGTCTGGGGTAAGCTCAATATTCGCAATTTTTGCAAAAGCTTTCAGATCAAAACCAGTAGCAAAACTGGCACCATCCCGAATGTTTAGCTGTATTAGAGCGTCTGGCTCTTCCAGATTCTCCCGCAGGGCAGCAATCACTTTTTCCAGCATTACCGGTGTTACTGCTCGATCATTAAAACGAACTTGTACAGCCTGTTCACCTTCCCCAATGTTCAAAGTAACGCCATGAAACTCCATTCCCCGGCGATCTTTAAATTCGGTAATTAGCCCAAAGACAGCACTGGTGGTATCAAAACGAGGCTTTTCCCGAACTAGTTTGGCAGGGATTTGCTCATCAATAGTTGCCCGTTTAGTTCCTTTCGCTTCGATCGTAAAGGTTTCATTGGCAGTGGCCTCTCCAGCAGTGGCATAGACTTGCAAAGTCACTTTTTCATCAGAAATAGTGACTGGCTCATCATAAATTTTGCCATTACGTGGACTGGTTCCATCGATCGTGTATTGAATTTTAGCGGCAGGCGTAACCGCCAACTCTACTGTGCGATGGTCAGGAAAGTTATGTACTTCGTATCGCACCTTTAGCTTTGCTACCCAGCGCTTTGGTTCACCAGGAGCATGTTTCCCAGTAGTATCGATCGCCAGAAAATAGAGAGTAGATTCTTTGGTGCGAAAAGTATCTAAATCTTCTACACATAGGTCGGCTTCACTAACACGGGGACTAGTTGAATAATGCACCTTGGGATTAGAGCCAGCATTTTTGGGGTTGATCGCAATGATCGTTTCTCCCGTCGCTGAATCTTCTCTGGGCACAATATTGATCTCGGTTTTCTCTTTTGGGAATGGGCCTTTTTCAATATAGCCATCATTACCTTCCCGCCAGCGCCCCTCAGAAATAGCCTTCACTTTGAGCTGATCAAGCCCTTTGATTCCTGGCAGCCAAGGCCAAACCGGATTGCTCTTAGCCCGCATCAAAACATCTCGCCAGGGAGTACGGCGATCGCTTTGTGGCCAGAGATCTTGCTCCGCCATCGCAAAATATGGTGTCGCATCTTTCTCAGCATCAGAGGCTAACTTATGATCGCAGCGAGAACTTTCCAGCATCTTTTCAATTTGGCTTTCCACATTGTCTTCGCTGTTTTGGCCAAACTTCAGACCGTTTTCGATCGTCGCAGGCTGTAACCCTTCCTCAGTGGGATAAAACAGGCGGTTATAGGCTCCTTGAAGTGCTTGAAGAAAGGCACCTTCAGCTTCTTCTTGAGCATCTTGAGCTTGGGCAAAAAGGGAATCGCCGGAACGGATGTTTTTGGCAATATTAGTAATAGCATACAGTTCCCGCAAAGCTTCTTCGACCCGGCTAGCCATGTGAGTATCGTTACCAGAAAGCAGCAGCAAATTATTCTTTTCTGTCACCGATTGATAAAAGCGCTGAATCTCTTCTGGCGGAACGCTGTTATCGGGAGGGACAACCACCAAAATTCGATGAGTCGTCAGTTTGATCTCATCCACCTTGGGCATTACCAGCACTTCTTGATAGGCACGGCGCGATCGAGGCTGGAGTTCGCTAACTAGGCGTTCATATAGGGCTTTGTCTACCTTTGGTTTCGGTAAACCCTGAGCCTCTCTCTGAATCCGCTTGATCAGATTTTCAGTATCTTTAAAATAAAACAGCTCTCCATCAGCATGAAGATACCAAGCACTCTTCCGCAGTCGTTCAAATGCCTGATTAAACTCTTCCGGTTTCCGGTTCGGGGCTGCGAGGTATTCAATAATCTCTTCTCGACGCAATCCCATGTGACCTTTGACTGCCAAGGAAAGAGAGGCCGATAGAATCATGGCGGCTACCTGACTCCCAGCGTCACTGGTCAGGTTGTCATCGATCGCTTCAGCATGAGCATTGCCTTTGTCAGCAATATCCATAGTGATAGCTGGTCGCAAAGACCGATTGATATCAGTGATTTCACCCATCACCTGACTGTCATTAAGATTCAAGTGCTGGGTGCCAATCAAATACACATCATTTTGCTCTCGGCTCCAAACAGACTGAACTACCCTGGCCGCAAACTGAAGCAAACCTCTCGTTTCACGGAAATCTGGATTGTCCTTAAACAGCGCAACTAGATGTTTGAAAGATGGATGAAACGGATATGTTGCCCTAATTTCGTCGGCTACTTGCTCTAGGCTACTGGCCGTCAAATAACCGCTGTCTTCAGCGATCTTGATTTGCTCAGCATAGGCTTCAGCTACTTCGCTAATATCTTCTTCCGAAGGACACGAGGCGAACAAGCGCTTTTGCAAAATCGAGTAGATTTCGCTTCCCTCTAATGAAACGGGGGTAATTACTTTGGCTTGACGAGATGCTTCACGCTGTACATCAGCTACAAGTTTGCGAACCTCTTTAACTTGCTCATGGTAGCTGTCGGTCAGATTGGCTAGCACCACACAGCAGCAGGGCAGTTCCATCGCTGCCACAAATAAATTTGACAATGCCCTGGTCAACACATCTACTAAAGAACCTTGACCCACCATCACCGTGCGGGCTTCCAGAAAATAGGGTGGTAGTTCATCAAATAAAATCAGCGTTGGGCGATCGCCAATGATTTCTTTCCAATGTTCTTTGCCAGGAGCTTTTGGTCCATTCTGCCAAAAAGATCGCATGGCTTCTTCTGCACCCAACTGCTTGGCGATTTCACCCCAAAGATAATGCTCCGGGCTATCTCGACCATCAAAAACCACCACCCGAGCAGCCTTGCTATCCAGCCGTTTCATCACATCTGGTGGGATGACCCCAGCTCGTTGATCAGGGTGCTTTGCCAACAGTCCCAATGCACTCATCAAGTGAGTTTTACCACCCCCCATCGCCTGAGCTAGTTCAAACAAAGCTTGGTCAGTTTGACCCGACAACCTCAGTAAACCTTCACGGAGGAGTTCTTCCATACCCCGTGTCAAAAAGCTCTTTTCAAAGAATTCCTGGCCTCCATCACTGGCATCAATCACCTGCGCCAAGCTTTCAACGCCCCCAACTACCTGGTAATCCAAGGTAGAGGGATGAATTTTGCAAGCATCTTTGACTGTCTTCAGCATAGCTACTAATCCTTTGGTGTTATCGCTTGTCGGAATCTTCTAGATTTAAAGTTCCCGATCCTGTTGTTAACTTCGCTGTGTACATACCACTCAGAATTTTGAGCTGAGTCTGATAAGTTGGCACAAGTGAAGATTATAAGGCTCTAGGGCTGTTGGATGGTGAGAGCTTTAGTACTAAAAACTTACTTCTCTAAAAGACTTATCTCTTTTGATCACTCTACAGTTCAAATGAAACAACCATGGAGTGTTTTAGAAACTTAAGCTAGTATAATGGGTGAGAGAATCTACTTCGCCTAGCTTTCAGCTTATAAAAACACAACATGAAGGTTCTCATCATCGATACCGAGACAACGGGGCTGGATGCCAAACGTGATTGGGTCATTGAAATCGGCGCAGTTCTCTACTCTGTTACCCACCGCACCACTCTTTTCCAGTTTTCTACCCTACTAAATGCTCCAGATAATGCTGCCGAACATATCAACCGCATTCCCGCAGCAGTACTCCCAGAAATTTGTATCAACACCCAGCAAATTTTCATAGATACACTTCAGCAGCTAGCCCAAGCTGCTGACTATGCCATTGCCCACAATGCTGCTTTCGATGAACAGTGGTTTGACGGTTCCCATCTTCCTATCCTCAACAATATTGCCGCTGAACCCCTAAAATGGCTCTGCACCCTCGAAGATTTTACCTTTCCTCAACAAACTCGCCAGGGAGAAAATCTAGTGAGTTTGGCTCTGAATCACGGTATCGGAGTTAGTTCTACTCACCGAGCATTAACTGATTGCCGCTTTGTTCGATCGGATGGATGACTTAAAGGGCATGATAAACAAAGCCGATCGACCCAAAGCACTTTACAAGGCAGAAGTCTCGTATGAAAAAAAAGACTTGGCAAAAACAGCCGGATTCAAATGGAATGCAGACAAAAAAATCTGGATTCGCCGCATGGCCATAGCAGATACCGCAAATTTGCCATTTTCAGTGCAAGAAATCCTGAATTCTAATTAACCTCACACTCATATTTCTATGCAACGCCTCCAGCAAGCGATCGTCTACAGCCCTCAAGATCTATTGCAGTATAGCCAGAGCCAATTCGCGAGCTGGATGGATCGTTTCAAGTTAGAGTGCCCCAGTGATTGCCCAAAACCTGGCAGTAAAGATCCTCTATTGATGGCTCTTTGTCTTTTAGGTCAAGAGCATGAGCAAACCTTCCTCAATTCTCTTCAATCAGAAGAAGCCGATCTTTGCCTGATAGGCCACCAAGGAGCTTATGAAGCTACAATCGCTGCCATGAAAATGGGGCGCACTTACATCTATCAAACAGCTTTGAAAAATGGCAATTTTCTTGGCTATGCCGATTTTCTGGTGAGGGTGGAAATCCCTTCCAAATTGGGCAGTTGGAGCTATGTCCCTTTAGAATGCAAGCTGGCTCGTAGCCCCAAAGCCGAATTTTTATTGCAAACCTGCACTTACTGCGACCTGATCGAAAATATTCAAGGCATCAGACCTGCCGAATTTCGGCTTCTACTTGGGAATGGAGAAATCATTTCTCTGCCCACTGAACAATATTTTTACTACTATCGCCAAGTCAGACAATCATTTCTAGAATTCATGGCTGACTTCGACTCCACTCAAATGCCCCTACCCACAACGGGTAATCACGGTGAATGGCAAGAATATGCTGATCGGTTATTGCTGGATCGCGATCATCTCTCCCAAGTCGCTAACATCACTCGTCAACAAGCCCGCAAACTTGAAGAAGCTGGAATTCCTACCTTTACCCAATTAGCTGCGGCTGATCCTCTCAAATCTATTCCCAATTTCAATCCAGCCGTATTCTTTCGCCTAGCCACCCAAGCCCAGCTTCAACAAGCCACCAGACAACAAGGCCAAGTTCAATATCAAGTTATCCAACTCCTCACTGAATCTGCTCGTGGTTTAGCCGCTCTGCCTCCGGCCAACTCCTTAGACGTGTATTTTGATATGGAGGGCTATCCTTTAACGGCTGGAGGATTGGAGTATCTATTTGGAGCTATTTCTGTCGAAGATGGTAAATTCCATGATTGGTGGGCACATGATACCCGAGCCGAAAAATTGGCTTTCGAGGAGTTTATTGATTGGGTTTTCGAGCGCTGGCAGCAAGACCCACAAATGCACATCTATCACTATGCTCCCTATGAAACAACTGCTATCAAACGCTTGATGTGTAAATATGCCACCCGTGAAGATCGAGTAGATGCCCTACTCCGTGCGGGTGTGTTTATCGATCTTTTCCAAATAGTTCGCCAAGGATTATTCATTGGCCAACCCAGTTACTCCATCAAAAAACTGGAACCGCTATATGGAATCAAGCGTGATGAAGAGGTGCAAAACGCCGTAGATTCAGTTATTCAATATTTCTATTGGACACAAAGCCCCGAAGGCAATACTCCTGAAGAATCCAAGATTCTGAAAGAAATTCGAGATTATAATTACACAGACTGTGAATCAACAGCCAAGCTCGTAGATTGGTTGCGTGGTCTTCAGGTACAGCAGGGAATTACCCATATATCCAAATTCAATAACCCTGATAGTGAAGCAGAAGAATCACAACAAATTGATGCATCGGCAGAACTAGCAGCTTCTTTGTTATCTACAAATAGCCACCAAAACCCGATCCAAGATCTTTTCGCCCATTTACTTTTGTTTCATAAGCGTGAAGCTAAACCTTTTTGGTGGCAACGCTTTGAATGGCTAAAAACTAATGAGGAAGATCTCTATGATGAGCTAGATTGTCTGGCCGGATTAGAGCGCACCGATCGCCCTCCCTTTAAACCTACGCCTAAAAGCCGATCACTGGCCTTTGAATATCGCTTTAACCCACAAGAAACTAAGCTCAAAGATGAATCTGTCTGTTGGTTCTCCCCAGAGCAAACACAAAAAGGATGCACACTCAGTAGCATTGACCTCCAACAAGGTATCGCTACGATCAATATTTCTGAAAAAAATCTCAAGCAACAGATAGACTGGAAGCCGCCCATCCGCACCAGCATTGTAGACTGCAACTTTATCCAAACCACTGATCTCAGCAACTCCATTCATGAAACCGTCAAAGATTGGTCAATTTCTGGGAATTTGCAGCCAGCTTTGCAAAACTTCCTACACCGTGAGCCACCCAACATTCAAGGTTTTCCTACTGGTAAACCACTCATTTCATTACAAGAAGACCTTTTAAGCGCCACCCTGCAAAGAGTCGCTAATCTACAGCAAAGCACTCTTTGTATCCAAGGCCCACCAGGTAGCGGCAAAACCTACACTTCTGCCAACATTATCCTGTATCTAATCCAAGCAGGGAAATCAATTGCAGTCTGTGCGAATAGCCATAATGTCATCACCAATCTGATGAGTCGTGTAGCTCAAAATGCCGCAGAAATTGGATTCAATTTCCAAGGAGCCAAAATCGGCGGAGACCCAAATGACCCTATTTTTCAGCATCCTACAATTACCTTTGGCAAAAACATCGCCAGCGCAGCTCCTCCTGATTATCAAATAGTCGGTGCTACTGCTTTTCAGTTCTGTAAACCGGAAACCAAAGAGATGTTTGACTATCTCTTCATTGATGAAGCTGGCCAAATGAGCTTGGCTAATTTCTTAGCGATCGCTCGTTGTGCCCATAACTTGGTGCTTATCGGCGATCCCATGCAGTTAGAGCAACCCATGCAAGGGACTCATCCCGGCGAAAGCGGCCAATCTGCTCTGAACTATTTCCTAAATGGTCGAGATACCGTCCCAGAGAACTTGGGGATATTCCTTAATACCAGCTACCGAATGCACCCTAGCATTTGTCAGCCAATCTCAGAAGCCTTGTATGAAAAGCGTCTAAAATCGGCCAAAGACACCGAAAATCATCGCATTGAACAATTGATTACCTCTCAAGGTAGCCATTCTAATGGCATTCTCTTTCTCCCTGTTGAACATACAGACAACAAACAATGGAGCCAAGAGGAAGTAGACGCGATCGACCAACTCATCAACGAATTAGTTGGGCAGCCGTTCACCAGCAGTCAGGGAAAGAGGCAGGCTAACCTTCAGCTTTCCGATCTTCTAATCGTTGCCCCATTCAACATGCAAGTGCGTAAACTACAGGAGAAATTAGGTGATCAAGCCCGAATAGGAACTGTAGACAAATTCCAAGGCCAAGAAGCTCCGGTCGTGATTGTCTCCATGTGCTCTAGTAATGGTGAAATTACACCCCGTGGCATTGAATTTCTGCTTGATCGGCATCGCCTCAATGTGGCTATTTCTCGCGCTGAATGTCTATCTATTATTGTTGGTAGCCATAATTTAGCAAAAACTTTTTGCTCTACACTTGAACAAGCTCAGCTAGTAAACCTATTCTGTAAATTCATCCATGTTAGAACTCCTGAAAAAGATGTGGCGGAAGAAAAACACTATTATCAGTCAATATTTCGCTAGGAGATTTGCAAACTTATGGGAGTCTTGACTCTTAGGTAGTTCGGGACGATTCGTTTTTGCCAGCATCTCTGCACCAAATCAAAAGATCGATCGCACAAAACGTAGCGTCCTTAACTGCCAACCAATGCAGCAGCCCAACCTACCCTCACCAGTAAGTTCAAAACACCAAATCAACCAATAATATTATCTAGCTACAAGGATTAATCTCATCACCCAGTAGCCAAATCCG
>JANYHM010000050.1 GCA_025359065.1 Synechococcales cyanobacterium GL140_1_metabinner_5_sub
CGTTGGGCACATTTAGACATATTCAGCAGGAGTGAACCGTGGAAAATGTTCTTGTAAGGCAATTATTAAGCTAGAGCCTCGTATTTCAAGGGATTAAGATCAACTATACCACAAGTAAATGAAACAAAAGCAGCATTCTATCTCATCCGATATGAATCCGATAAAATTGGATAACTGGATTAGTCTGTGATATAATCAAATAGTCTAAAATCAACCAGCCCCAATGCTTAGAGGCTTTATGACAGTTG
The DNA here is from genome assembly GCA_025359065.1 of Synechococcales cyanobacterium GL140_1_metabinner_5_sub. Classification (GTDB taxonomy): domain Bacteria; phylum Cyanobacteriota; class Cyanobacteriia; order Cyanobacteriales; family Chamaesiphonaceae; genus JAAFHZ01. The sequence goes on from JANYHM010000050.1 coordinate 249, forward strand.
CTACCGTCCCGACAACTTCTGTCGATATTCAACCGTTGCTACTCAATGTCAGCAATACAACCCTGATGGTCACACCAGAGCAATTCGATATTCTCTGTATCGATAATCCTGACCTACGCCTTGAATTGACACCTAAGAGAAAATTGATTGTTATGGCTCCAACTGGCGGTGAAAGTAGTGAAAATAACGCAGACTTATCCGGGCAGGTTTGGTACTGGAACCGACAAACTAATCTAGGTCGAATATTTGACTCATCAGGCGGCTATGATTTTACCGCATTCAACGGCGGGAAATTATCGCCCGATGTTTCTTGGATTGAGAACTCTCGACTAGAAGGAGTAAACATCGTCGGTTTCATTCCGATCGTTCCTGACTTTGTGATCGAACTACGCTCTGCTACCGATAATTTGAAGCCATTGCAAGATAAAATGAAGGAGTATCAGCGGGTTAGAGTGAAATTGGGGTTACTGATTAATCCAAAGAATAAGCAAGTTGAAGTTTATCGACTGGGATGTGAGTCAGAAATATTAGAAGCTCCTGAATCGGTTAGCTGTGAAGACGTGATGCCTGGATTTATTTTGAGTCTCAAAACAATCTGGTAATGCCCAAGAAAGTTGCCCACAACTGTTTCCAATGCTCCAAGCTAAGTCACGATGAGGCGCAGACCAAATCTTGCTGGGATGCCGATCGATGTCCAAACCGCCGACACTACCAGCGAAACAAAGAACGCATTAGTCAGCAGCGCCGCTCTTTGAAGACCCAAGCAAATTTATCAGACCACGCTGAGCGATCGACAACTATTGAGATCAATCACCCGATCGGCACTGCTGCCAGCGTCATCTTTTACCGTGAGCGCCAGGATGTCCCAGTTCACGCGATCTCTGCTGAAATATGGCAGGGCAATAAGAAGGTGCTGGAGGTCAAACCTATGCACTGTCTCGGTCTTTCTCCGGCTCAGGTGGTGGAAATAATGAAGGAAATCTTGAGCGCTTGTTCGATCGAACTTGAGGTGGAGCTGGCTAAGTTTGCCAGTAAAGTTGAGCTACATCCTAGTCTGTGTCCTATTCGGCCTTGCCCACTATGCGAAAAAAACCTCAACACGAGCTACACCAACAATTAGAGCTGGACTTGTGGCAGATTTTTGCAGTTGCCCAGGCGGAACCGGCGACTGCGGACATGGTGGTGCTTTGCGCTCACCTGGACGGTTTGGATTTGATTGATGGGGCAAGAGCGATCGGGGAAATTGTGGAGATCTTTCGCTCAAAGGCAGAAATTGTTCTGGCTGAGATTGCGGCGGCTTATTTACCGGAAGTGGAGCCAGTGATTGATGATGAGCTGTGGGCGCATCTTTACCTGCGCACCTTCAATCTGAACGATGACCACTTGTATTTGGAGTCGGAGCATTACTATCCTGAAGAGCGGCAGTCAGTAATTAAAGTGGGGTCAGAAGCCGATCAATTGGTGGCTGATGAGTTGCAGAAAATCGAGGCGATTAAGGGTATTCTGGGCAATGCTCATAGTGAGGATATTCCGGGTTGGGCAGCGAAGGTACGGAAGGTGATGGCCAAGCTTGGCGAGATTTCGCTGCTGGATTTGCAGAGGCGATCGGGGTTGTCTTTGTTGGATTTGTGGTTAGGGCTGTTGTTGGGTAATACGGGGTGTTTGGTAGAGCGCGTTGGAGGTTTGGGGGACGAGGATTTTTATCGAGGTGGTGAAATTATGATTTTGAGATCGATCGAGAGTTCCTAGCCTCCGTTTACTCATTCGAGTGATTTATAATCCTTTGGGTCTAATGCGGCTCATCCCCCTATCTAACCAATAATATCAAGCGCTATGACGATTACATTTTAGATTTACTGACCATGCCGCTGCTATTAGAGGAAGCTATTCTCCAGATATTCAAGCCGTAGTAGTACATCCTTAAAGCGACAATCTGAGAGCGCAAGATAGGCGGGAGATTCGTGGCATAATACTCTGCAAGCTGGCAGGCTTTCAAGATACATCGTCGAGTCTATCTTGGAAACCTGCTAGCTTTATAGGTGGTTTATCAGGAAACTTAACTAACAACTCAAGCTCTCCACCCATAGCTTGTACTACTTGAGTTAACGTCGATAAGTGAATATCATTTCGGCTCTCCATGCGCGAGATTGCGTCTTGCCCAATATTTAATCGACTCGCTACTTGTTCTTGTGTTAACTGTCTTGCTTGGCGCAACGTTCTTAATGTCATTTCCTCCGCTATTAACTCATCTGACATTGCTTTAATTTTAGCTTGGCGATCTTTTGCAAGACTAGCTATCTTGTTCTTTAGTGGGGTTCCCATCTTTTGTCTCCGTGTTGAGATGATTGGTAAATCTTTGATCGGCTATCTGTATCAACTGTTTGTAGAACCTCTTTTGACTCACTCCTGATTTATCTCCAGTAACTAAAATAATAGCTTGACGCTTGCGATCAAAGGCAAATGCTACTCGCCACACTCCATCTGAAGCGTTAAACCTTAGTTCTTTCATATTGGTGTATTTTGAGCCTTTAAGAGTATCAACGTTAGGTCGGCCTAATTCTGGACCAAACTCCTCCAATAATGTAGCTTTGGCGAATATGCTATCTTGAACTTCTTCTGGTAGAGCATCTAATTCTGGTTCAAATTCTTCACTGAACTGAACTGTCCACAACATTAAACCTCCACTTTTATGATTTTAAAGTCATATGTCTTCTGCAACATATTATGAGTATACCTCATTCTGACAGATCGTGACTCTTTTCCTACTTTGAAGATATTTATCTGTAAGTCAATCAGGGAAAAGCTTTCAGCCTTGACATGCTAAAAAATCCGTTTTCTGTAGTTACCCATAATGGGGCATGAGAATATTCAAACGACTTTACAGTATTCAAAAGTTACTTCACAACGTGCAGAACAAGTAGCACAGTTAGCCTTTGAAAAAATTGCTGCTGAAAAAGGATAATTTAGCTATTAAGCTCTACTTTTTACCGATCAAGAGGAGAAATGTAGAATATTAGTAGTACTCTGCCTTAGCAAACTGTGACTTGGAAAATCGGTTATCCGCTAAAACCGTCTCATAGAAAGAGTCACAGGCATTTTTATCAGCCCTTAACCCGGTTTTCTGTTCCATTGCTGATACTGTTGGCGAAGTCATTTTGAATCGCTGAAAACATCAATCTACTATGGTAAATCCAACGAAAAATGTGGACTCTATGACTTCGCCAACAGTATCCATTGCTACTCCACCCCCTATAAGTCTGAAAATATTATTTCTGAAAGCTAGTCTAAATCCCACGTTCCGCTCCTTTTTCTCAAAATTTTTAATTAAGACGCAAGCAATGGATTTGACAGTCTCTGAGAAAAGAATATTGTGTAAAACCATTTCAGAACTTGCGTACTAAGGATCTTGGAAGTCTTGTGGAGAGCGGCTTTGATTTTAATTATTTTTTTGCTCTGGAAAGGAGCGGAACGTGGGCTAGATATGTCTTTGATGCCCATCTTGCAGGTTTTTACACGTATCCTGTAGCAACCCCGAGTTAATTTATTCATGTGAAACTTACTTTGTCATACACAGTCTTGATTGAATTACCCCAAGCATTTTCACGTCAAAACCAACCATTGCAATGTACTTAAACCTAATAAACCGCCAGCTATTAAGAATAAGGTGTTTAATATAATTCCTATGAAATTGTAAGGATTATATATATATATTTCCGCCTCTATCGGTATATAGCTATATAATTTCGTGATATATAAAGGCATGATACTAATAATCAATGGCATGTAGTGAATCAAGTACAAGTCATCTATAGAAATCCTCTTAATTATTGCATACTTGATTATTATTAATATTGCTCCAACTATCAATTCCAATACAATTGGTAGTATGTTTGGCAAAGATAAAAGTAGTAATTGAAATAAGTCTGATATCTGAGAATATTTATCAGCAGTGATCTTAGAATCATTTGGTGGCATGCCATCCAGAGGTGAAATACAGCTTGTTTCTGGAGAGAAGAGAATTTCAATGAAACTTCCTATCCAAAAAAGAGGAGATGCCACCAAGTAATAATAATAGCTGATCTGAAACGTCAAATAATTCTTGGTTTTTTTGAAAAAAATAGCAAGTATTATAGACCCTAAAATTCCCAAAAATATATCTAAAGAAAGATCCAATTTATTTACTGTCATGGCAATCTAATGCATCATTGAGTATGAGAGAAGGTCTGAGATACTTGTACATCAATTCCTCCAAATTGTCATCGAATTTAAAGTTAGAATGGGAACCCATATTCAAATTGTAGCTTATCTAATACTTCTCTGTCATCTAATAGTCCATTATGGCTGACTCCTTCTCTAGCTCTAAAATCAGGTCGCAAGAATCTTAGAGACGCTCGATCTCTAAGATTACCACCCGGATTATTGCTACCAACGTCAATAACCGTATCTGCACCAGGTGCCCAAACAAACTTAGGCACAGCGCCAGTTGGATCTAGTCTTCCAACATATATATTATGCTTTGATAATGTCTCACATCGATCATTGTTAGAAGATTTAGTAAACTTCAAGACCGGAATCAAAATAGGTACGACGTTAACATTAGCATTAGAGTGAGATATTATAACTATGGGTTCATCTTTCTCCGCAGTTTCAAGTAATGCTCTTGCTATAGGAACTGCGGTAAGAGAGCTATCTGTTAACGGATAAACGCCATATCTTCTAAACCTTACAAAAAGGTTAGTATATAGAAATCCTAAACCGTCTGCGCCAGGAATAGCAAATGTAATTGTTCCTAACGGATCAGTGAAGTTGTTTGGAATATTACCTACATATCTACTGAGATTACTGTCACCGGCATCAAATCCTAATGGATCTTCACCAATAAACCTTCCGATAGAAGCATCATAATACCGAGCACGATAGTAATACTGACTAATCTCATTATTCCACTCTCTACCTGTATAAGCAAATCGCAACTCAATCGAACTTGTCTGAGCTACAATCTGACCAAAGCTATCGTAGGTAACATGGTCAATCACCTCGCTAGCATTATTAACTACATCTTTCACAGTACCTTGATGATCAGTTAAGAACCAACGCAATTGGGCATTTGACTCTTCAGCTAACACTTGGTCAGAT
>JANYHM010000084.1 GCA_025359065.1 Synechococcales cyanobacterium GL140_1_metabinner_5_sub
TTCTGGACAAATGCTATGAAACAGGACGAAAAGTTGCCGAAGATTTCAAGGAAACAATGAGCATAGTTTTTGACGAAGCCTTGCCAAAATGGAATTATGTTGTCAGGCCAGAATCATAGGTTATTTAATTTGCGATCCTAATAGCTCTACAACTACGCATAATCGTCGCAGCCACTACCTTGCCGGGTTACTACTGTTTGGAATACTGGGCTGTGGTGCTTTAGCTGGTTGTAGCACACCGGCTGAACCACTTGCCGCAAATGATCTGGCCTTAAACAACCCGCCACTACCTGCTGACAACCCCAATATTCCTCAGCCACAGCCACTTACGCCCACTCCTGTGCCCGACCTAGCATCACCCGCACCTCTTGCTCCAGATACCCCGATCGCCTTGGCCACCCCGCCCAGCCCCAAGCCTAGTTATGTGCGCCCCACCACCGCCGAAAATGGTCAGCCTTTTCCTGCAACATCTGGATACATCAAAAAATATCCGCAGAAGGCTAATGATGGTTACTCATCGCTGACCATCAAAAACGATGAAAACGACTCGGACGTTTACGTAAAGATCTTTGATCTCAATAAAAGCAAGGCCAAGCCAATCCGGTTCTTTTTTGTTCGCGCTCGCGAATCTTTCACTGCCGAAAAAATCACCCCTGGTAAATATGATGTGCGCTACAAAGATTTGGACTCTGGTAGTAAGGCCAAGACCCCAGAATTTCAGTTCACCGAAACAACAGATAGTGAAGGTACTAAGTACAGCAATATGACCATGACTCTATATAAAGTGGCTAATGGCAACATGCGTACCGAATCGATCGATGACGACTCATTCCAATAGTTCAAGATGCCGAAAAATTATCAGTCCCCAGACAGAACCTTAAAAAATCGCTATCCTGGAAGTTAAGCAATTTTAACAATCCTTCTCATAAACCTAGATAGTGCAAGAAGATTTTCGGTTAATCGTTGACCTATTCTCAGTGCTAGCTGCCGCCGCCGTTGGTGGCGTGCTTGCTGGTCTCTGCCGTCAACCAGCCCTTTTGGGCTACATCATCGGCGGCATGATCGTCGGGCCAGCCGGTTTGGGATTGATCAAAGAATTAATTCAGGTCGAAACCCTCGCCCAGTTTGGAGCCGCATTTTTGCTCTTTGCACTAGGAGTAGAATTCTCCTTCGGCGAACTAAAAAAAGTCCAAAACATCAGCTTAGGCGGTGGCGGTCTCCAAATTATTTTGACCATCTTGGTCACAACCATTATTTCCGTCACCGTGGGCTGGGTGACAACGCCCCAACAAGGGATATTTTTAGGCGCAATTCTCTCCTTGTCTTCTACTGCCGTGGTGCTGAAGTGCCTCATGGAAGCCAATGAGACTGAGACTCAGCATGGTCAGGTAATGCTGGGGATCTTGGTGGTGCAAGATTTGGCCTTGGGATTAATGTTGGCAATTTTGCCGGCGCTGGATCAGCCCCCGGCAGAAATCGGGGCGGCCTTGTTGCAGGCTGGTATTAAAATTGCGGTGTTTGCTGGCGGGGCGATCGTCGCCGGGATTTGGGTGGTGCCCAGATTTCTGCGGCTGTTGGCCAAGACCGAAAGCCGTGAATTATTTTTGCTCGGGGTTGTCACGCTCTGTCTGAGTATTGCGCTGCTGACCGAACAATTGGGGCTATCGATCGAGATGGGAGCCTTTGTGGCTGGTCTGATGGTCTCGGAGGTAGAGTATGCTGACCAGACTCTGACTTATGTAGAGCCGATCCGGGATGTATTTGCGGCTTTGTTTTTTGCTTCGATCGGCATGTTGATCGACCCGCTGTTTCTGTGGCAAAACTGGCAGCTAATTTTAGGATTGGTTTGCTTGGTATTACTTGGCAAATGGTCGATTATTACCCCCTTAGTGCGACTGTTTGGTTATCCGCTCAAGACCGCGATTACTGTGGGTTTAGGACTAGCACAGATTGGTGAATTTTCGTTTGTATTGGCCAGCGAAGGCCAAAGCCTGGGCTTTGTTTCTCGTCCAGTGTATCTTTTGCTATTGGGGACTACAGCAGTAACGCTGGTGGTTACTCCCTTTGTACTGCAACTCACCCCTAAACTATTTAGCTGGTTAGAAAGTTTCGCGCCAATGCGGGCTATCTTAGAACCAGCCGAAATGCCCTTGGATGCTTCAGTGGATGAAGAAATCAGCGGTCATATTGTAATCTGTGGCTATGGCCGCACCGGCCAAAATTTATTACATCTCATGCAGCCCCACGGTGCGCCAGTAATAGTAATAGAACAGTCCGAAGCCGCAATTCAAAAAATTCGGGACTTAGGAGTTGCTTATGTCTATGGCAATGCAGCCAGCCTGCACGTATTAGCTAAGGCTAATTTGACCCAGGCTAAAACCATGGTGATCAATCTACCCGATGCCATGAGCACCCGACTCTGCTTGAAACGCGCCTTAGAATTGGCTCCAGATCTAGATGTGGTGGTGCGGGCAAACCAGTTCCAAGATATTGAAATGCTCTATCAGCTCGGTGGCAAAGAAGTCGTCCAACCAGAGTTTGAGGCCAGTTTAGAGATGGCTAGCCACTTATTGAATCGGTTAGGACTCAAAGAGAGCGCGGTGCGCAAAGAAATTTCCCAAATTCGAGATTCGCACTATTTAGAGCTGCGCCCCTCTTCTCGTACCGATAAGCTCGATTTAGCGGCGGCAATGGTGGGAATGAATACTAAGTGGTACAACATTCCGGCAATTTCACCTTTGGGGGGCATGTCGATCGAAGAAGCCAATATCCGCTCTCTGACCGGGGTGACTATTTTGTCGATCGAGCGCGAATGCGGCGAAGAAATCACCTACCCTGATGGCCGAGCCTTCTTGTTAGACGGCGATCGCTGTTTGGTAGTGGGTTCTCCCGAAGAAAAAATGGCTTTTGAGCAGCTTATTCGCGGTGAAATTGCCTTGCCAGCCACCACTGCTCCTTGCCAATGGTTGGTAATTCCTCCTGACAGTCTGGTAGTAGGCGAATCGCTGCAAGATCTAGATTTTTCTCGGCAGTATGGTGTCACCCTGCGCGCACTGCGGCGGGATGGCAAACTGACCAGCGAAATTGAGCTAGATACCAAGTTACAAGTAGGCGATCGGTTACTGCTGTGTGGTGGACAATACCCCTTGCGCAAACTACAGCAGCGCCTAGCTCCTAGCCTCGCAGCAGTTTCCACCCCGGCGATCGTCAAAACAGATGTTTCTTAACAGCAATATCTGTGTGTCCCCATCTGAGATTTTCGTGTAAACTTAGTTATCAGGTTTTAATATAAGTATTAGGAGTAAGCTCTATGTCTGGAGGAACCACCGGTGAACGGCCATTTTCCGATATCGTTACCAGTATCCGCTACTGGGTCATTCACAGCCTAACCATTCCAGCCCTATTTATTGCTGGCTGGCTGTTTGTATCTACTGGTCTCGCTTACGATGCCTTTGGTACCCCTCGCCCTAATGAGTATTTCAACGCCAATCGTCAGAATCTACCGATCGTCTCCGATCGCTTTGAGTCTAAAGACCAAATTCAGAAGTTCCTTAAGTAAATATTATTAGGAGAATATATGGCCACCACTGGCAATCAGCCTATTACCTACCCCATTTTTACTGTTAGATGGCTAGCAGTACACTCTTTGGGCGTACCAACTGTATTTTTTATCGGTGCAATTGCAGCAATGCAATTCATTCAAAGGTAGGTATTAATCATGGAAAGAAATCCTAACCCCAATAGTCAGCCAGTGGAGCTAAACAGATCTTCTCTGTTTCTTGGCTTACTGATGATTTTCACTTTGGGCATTCTGTTTACCAGCTACTTCTTTAATTAGAATTAATTTTCTAGTGCAAAGTGGCCAAAATCATATAAAAATTGTCCGTTAAGAGGTATTGATCATGTCTGAACCAGGAAGAATCCCCCTATGGTTGGTTGGAACCATCGCTGGCTTTGGCGTAATCGGTGTAGTTAGCCTATTTTTCTACGGCGCTTACGCTGGCTTAGGTTCTTCGATGTAAGTCGAATTAATTAAGCGTATTGACGAGAAAAGCTGGGGTAATCCCAGCTTTTTTCATGAATTAAATTTAAACTGATTAGGCAGCAGCATCGCTTTCGATGTACAAAAACAAGAAAGCCATGGCCAAAGCCGGAAATACCAGACCTACTAGAGGTACTAGAATCTGAGGAAGAAAAGAAGCAGCCATAAAAATTCCTGGATATAAAATACTCTCCAGATCTTACCCAATTACTGGAATTGCACAGCTTACGAAATGTTACAGTATCGCTAAAAAGCATTGCCTCGTGGCTTAGAGCTACGGCGAATATGTTCAATAAATTCAGGATATTCCTCCTGTAAATCTTGAGCTGATTCTATCGGTGGCATATCAACCCAGTTACCTTCGACATGCAGCTTATCTACATACGCAAAGAAGGCTTCTTGATCTTCTCGATGCTCAAGAACATAACTTTTTAATTCTTTTTGATTCATGGCTTGAAAGTTAGGCTTGTTCATTCTATATACCTCCACTTACCGTTGGGATAAATTTCTATGATATTTTCTTCGCCTGCCAGGAAAAATATATTCCCTGTTCGTTCATCCATACGAACTACCTGTATTGGCAAATAAAGCTTAGTAAACTGACAACACAACATGTAGCACTGAGTTTTCTGTTCTGATGTAGGAATAATACAAACCTCACTCTTCGCCACAATCATAGCATTCCTCTCATCCCGAGGCTAAAGGTGCATCCAGCCGGTAAGAGCGATCGCCAGCGCATCTGCCGCATCATCGGGTCGCGGAATATAATCCAAGGCCAACTCTCTGGCCACCGCCGATTGCACATCTTCTTTGGTGGCATTTCCGTAACCAGCGATCGATTGTTTTATTTGAGCTGGGGTAAACTCCACATAGGGGAGATTATTTTCTGCCAATACCAGTAAGATCACCCCCCGTGCTTGAGCAACCAAAATAGTATTGGCCATGCGATAGAAAAAAAACTTTTCGATCGCCACCAGCTCTGGCTGGAACTCTTGCACCACACTGGTTAGGTCTTCATGAATGGTCTTGAGACGCTGGCCAATTTCTACTCCAGCTTTGGTTTGGATAATGCCAAAATCCAACAGAGCCAGTGGCACCTTGCTATGTGGCTCATTGGTGTCGATCGCCCCAAAGCCGATCGTGGCCAAACCTGGATCTAACCCTAAAATTCTTTTTTTTCTCACGAGAAGGTTATTTACCGGTTAACGATATATTAATAAATGGTGCTTATGCTTAACATCGTATTAACATTGAATGAGTATTATTTGGGGTTTGCTGCGCATGTTTCAGTTAACGACGTTTCCCCAGCCAATGTTTTCGTAGTGTGTTTTCTCGGTTACTAGCTTCGTCTCTATTCCTCACCGCCGTTTGCGTACTTTAGTTTCTTCGCTTCCCGTAACTTCCCCGGCTACACACTATGGTTAATATAGTCCAAAATGCTTTGAACCGATTGCAAAGGCATCATTCTAACGGCGATGAAAAACATGCTCACCAGACTGGAATTGTCAAAAAGTCAGTGCAGTGGCTAGCTCCTGGCTTATTTGTTAAGCGTTGGCTCATGGTGACGCTGGCCGGAGTTATATTGATTGCTCTGGGCTTGGCGATTTGGGTGAGACTGATGCCCGTGCGATCGCTAGTAGAATTTGCCGATAATAGCTTGAAGAACGTTGCCCAAGTAGTTCCTAATCGGGTGTCTGGACCAATTATTTTGGCTTCGGGCTTTTTCTTGTTGTTTTGGGGACAGATGCGATCGCTAAAAGCAGTGAGTGGAGCGCTCAGCCCCCAAGGCGATAAGACTTTGTTAGAAATGTTGATCAGCAAGCGTCGCCGCAGTAGAGGGCCAAAGATTGTGGCCTTGGGTGGTGGGACTGGTCTATCTACGCTATTGAGGGGTCTGAAGACCTACAGCGCCAATATTACTGCTGTGGTAACAGTGGCTGATGATGGTGGTTCTTCTGGCAAGCTGCGGCGTGATTTTGGGGTATTGCCGCCCGGAGATATTCGTAACTGTATTGCGGCCTTGGCTGACGAAGAAAAACTGCTGACAGAGCTGTTTCAGTATCGGTTTTCGGCAGGTGAAGGCTTAGAAGGCCACAGTTTTGGGAATTTGTTTTTAACGGCAATGTCAGACATCACTGGAGATTTAGAGCAGGGCATTGCCGCTAGCTCCAAGGTTTTGGCGATTCAGGGACGAGTGTTGCCCGCTACCCTTTGCCATGTAGACCTCTGGGCAGAAATGGCCGATGGTCGCACCATTCGCGGTGAATCGCGGATCACCGAAGCTGATGGCCAAATTGTCAAAATCGGCTGTATCCCCGAAAATCCACCAGCTCTACCGGCGGTAATTAAAGCGATCGAAGAAGCCGATTTTATTATTATTGGCCCCGGCAGCTTATATACCAGCGTTATTCCAAACTTGCTAGTACCCGAAATTGCCAAGGCGATCGACAAGAGTAAGGTGCCTTGCGTCTATATCTGCAATATCATGACCCAGCCCGGAGAAACCACTGGCTATAATGTTAGTGACCACATCAAAGCGATCAATCACGCCTGTAGCAAAAAACTTTTTGATGCGGTGCTAGTAGAAAAAAATCATCCGTCTCCGCGATCAACTGAACGCTACCGTCAAGAAAATGCCACCTATGTAGAAATCGATGCCGAAGCAATCCAACGGCTGAGAAGGCAGATTGTGCCCGTAAACGTCATGGAAGAAGATGAACAGGGCTATTTGCGCCATAATTCTCGCAAACTAGCCCGGGCTTTGATGCTGTGGTATCGTCAAAACAAAGCTGAAGCCAAAGATCCCAAAGATAAAGATGTTCGTCGATCGGCTTAATGTTAAGTTCTCATAGGGTGGGCAGTGCCCACCACCTAGGTATCAAGGCGCGTGGACAATATTGATGATTATCTAAACAATCCTGCAGTTTTTTTGGCAGATGTCGCTGCCACTCATCAGTTTGGCTTTGAATTAAGTAATATATTAACGACGGGACAAGTACTACTGCTGGTCGGCGATTTGGGCAGTGGCAAGACTTCTTTAGTACAAGGAATAGCCGCAGGCTTGGGAGTGACAGAGGCCATTACCAGCCCGACTTTTACCTTAATTAATGAGTATTTGGCAGGTCGCTGCCCGCTTTATCATCTAGATCTTTACCGATTGACCCCAAAAGAAGTGGCTGCGCTGCATCTCGAACAATATTGGGAGGGCTGGGAAGTAGAGCCGGGAATTGTGGCGATCGAGTGGCCAGAACGCTTGCCCTATCGACCGGCTGAGTATTTGCAAATTGAATTAACTCATCATCCAGCACAAGGCAGATTAGCTAAAATCACAAAAATTTAAGAATTATAGCTGTTTATGATTTTTTAGCATAAAACAATTTCGTTTTTAGCATTAGTCGCAATAAATCGTAGCTTTAGATACGAATCGATGTAATTAATAGACCTAATCTGACTTCTAGGCAGTGAAAGACTTGTGTTCTTAAACATTCGCCGGTTGTTATTGCACTATTGCTATGTTAAAAAACCTTTGGTCTTTTCGTGATCCTTACAGAATTTTGCACCTTACCTGGTTTGCATTTTTCTTAAGCTTCGTTTGCTGGTTTAACTTTGCACCTTTTGCTGCCGTAATCGGCAAAGAGCTTAGTTTAAGTGGCGGACAGCTAAAGACCATTGCAATTTGCAACTTAGCAGTTACCATTCCCGCCCGCATTGTCATTGGCGCTTTGCTCGATCGATTTGGCCCCCGGATTACCTACTCGGCACTGCTAATTTTTGCTTTAGTTCCTTGCATCATTACAGCTACTGCTAACGATTTCAACCAAATAGTCATAGGCAGATTGTTAATGGGTATCATTGGCTCTGGCTTTGTGGTTGGTATTCGGATGGTAGCTGAGTGGTTTCCATCCAAAGATATTGGTTTAGCACAAGGAATCTATGGTGGCTGGGGTAACTTTGGTGCTTTTGCCGCTAACTTTGGTTTGCCATTAGTTTCTGTGGGCATTGCCGCAGTTGCAGGCGGCACATCACACTGGCGCGAAAGCATTATTTTTACCGGAGTTGTGGCGGCTGTCTACGGAATTATTTATTATGCCAGCGTTACCGACACCCCACAGGGCAAAGAATATAAGCGTCCTAAAAAATATGGTTCGATGCAGGTTACTTCCCCGATCAGTTTTTGGGGATTGCTATTAATGAACTTGGGCTTAATTGGCGCGTTAGGTTTGATTACTTGGCAATTAGCACAGCCCAAAATAGCTTTTCTGAATACCACCCAAATGTATATTGTTTGGGCTTTAATCGCGATGTTGTATGCCTATCAAAGTTATCAAGCTTGGCAGGTGAACAAAGATGTAGTGTTAGGCAAAACTACTTTTAGTCCTAACGAGCGCTATAACTTTCGACAAGTGGCTCTGTTGCAGTTTGCCTATTCCACAACCTTTGGTGCTGAACTAACCGCCGTATCGATGCTACCGCTCTTTTTTAAAGAAACTTTTGGCCTGAGCGACATATATGCACCAATGATTGCCTCAGTTTATTCTCTCTTAAACTTATTCTCCCGTCCTAGCGGTGGCATTATTTCAGATAGACTTGGCAGCCGTAAATGGACAATGACAGCCTTAGCTGCTGGCATTGGGGTTGGCTACCTAACGGCTAGTTTAATTAATCCAAGTTGGGCATTACCCGCAGCATTGTTGGTAATTATGTTTTCGGGCTTGTGTGCCCAGGCTGGCTCTGGCAGTACTTTTGCGATCGCACCCCTGGTTAAGCCAGAAATGACTGGTCAAATTGCAGGCAACGTAGGAGCCTACGGTAACTTTGGTGGGGTGTTATATCTGGCAGTATATAGTCTGACCAATAGTACTGCCTTGTTCATTACTATGGGCTTGACTTCCTTAGTTTGTGCTTCTTGTTGTGCTTTCTTCTTAAAAGAACCACGCAACTCATTTGGTATAGATACTGTGGCGGAGCCATTAACTAGCACAGCCCAAATCTAAATTACTAAATCCAACCCCATTATTGGGGCTGAATCAGTATCTAGTAGTAAACGATACAGAATGCTACTTGCTTCCTAAGCCAATCTAAGACCTTCAGCAATTTCGTTCATTATCATGAGTGATTCGACTAAGACTCTTTGTCCTTACTGTGGCGTGGGCTGCGGCCTAGAGGTTGCCCCTCCCGCTCGCCCCGGAAAACCGGTGAATCGTGATAGCCAAGGTCGGCCCATTTGGCGGGTGATGGGCGACAAAACTCATCCCTCTAGCCAAGGGATGGTTTGCGTTAAGGGGGCAACTATTTCGGAGTCTTTAGATGAAGGAAGATTGACACATCCCATGATGCGTGATCGGTTAGATCAGCCTTTTCGACAAGTGAGTTGGGATGAAGCATTAGATAAAATCGCTGGCGAAATTCGTAAAACCATGATGGAAATGGGCGGTGATGGTATTTGCATGTATGGCTCTGGTCAGTTTCAGACCGAAGACTATTACATTGCCCAAAAGCTGCTCAAAGGCTGTTTAAGCACCAATAATTTTGATGCCAACTCTCGACTGTGTATGTCTTCGGCAGTGTCTGGCTATATTCAAAGCTTTGGAGCCGATGGTCCGCCTTGCTGCTACGACGATGTAGATCAGACCGATTACGCTTTTATTATTGGAGCTAATGCGGCTGATTGCCATCCGGTATTGTTCAACCGTTTGCGCAAGCGTCATAAAAAAGATAAGAAAGTGAAAATGGTGGTGGTCGATCCCCGGCGCACGGCTACGGCTGAAGCCGCAGATTTGCATTTGGCCATTAAGCCCGGGACAGATATTGATTTATTGAATGGTATTGCTCATTTGTTAATTAAATGGGGCAAGTTCGATCGGCAGTTCATTGACCAACACACCGATAACTTCGAAGCTTTTGCCGAGGTCGCCAGTCATTACACGCCCCAAAAAGTGGCTATCACCTGTGGCATTTTTCAAGAAGATTTAGAAATTGCGGCTCACTGGTGGGCAGATTCTAAGAAAGTACTTTCGATGTGGTCGATGGGCGTAAATCAGTCTAGCGAGGGGACTGCTAAGGTGCGCCATATTATTAACCTGCATCTTATGACAAAGCAGTTGGGTAAACCAGGAGCAGGGCCATTCTCTCTAACTGGTCAACCCAATGCAATGGGTGGCAGAGAGGCCGGTGGTTTGTCTCATATTCTTCCGGGCTACCGGGTAGTAAAAAATCCTCAGCATCGAGCTGAAATCGAAGAATTTTGGGGAATGCCCATGGGTAAAATCTGTGATACTCCTGGCCGCACAGTGGGTGAAATGATTACGGGCTTAGAGCGGGGTGAAATTGGCGTATTTTGGGTCGCGGCAACCAATCCAGCCGTCAGCTTGCCAGATTTAGAGCGGACAAAAGCTGCACTGAGTAAGTCGCCGTTTACGATCTGCCAAGATGCCTACTATCCCACAGAGACTGCCAAGTATGCCCATGTACTATTACCAGCAGCCCAGTGGAGTGAAAAAACCGGAGTCATGACTAACTCCGAGCGAGTAGTCACTATCTGTCCAGCTTTTAGATTGGCTCCAGGCGAAGCCAGAGCCGATTGGGCGATTTTCGCTGAAGTTGGACGGAGACTGGGTTTTACCAAGCAATTTAACTTCGGCAACAGCGCCGAAGTTTATCGAGAATTCACCCAAATCACCCGTGGTCGCCCTTGCGATGTGACTGGGCTAAGTTACCGGGAATTATCTGAAAATGGCCCCACCCAATGGCCTTTTGCCGAGAATACTAGCAAGCGTCTGGGCAAACGACTGTACACCGATTACCGTTTCCATACCCCCAACAAAAAAGCCCAGTTTGCAGCCTTCCATGCCCGAGGTTTAGCAGAACCCGCAAATCCCGAATATCCACTGATTTTGACCACTGGTCGCCTATATGGTCACTGGCATACTCAAACTCGCACAGGGCGGATTCCCAAGATTCAACAAATGCACCCTAAGCCATTTATCGAGATTCATCCCAGAGACGCTCGATCGCTTTCTATTCAAAACGATGACATGGTAGAAGTCCGATCGGCCAGAGGCAAAGCCCAATTTCCAGCTCTAGTCACGGAGTTTATTTCTCCTGGCACAGTGTTTGTGCCCATGCACTGGGGTGAACTGTGGGCCGATCGAGCAGAGGCCAATGCTATGACTCATGATCATTGCTGCCCCGATTCTAAACAGCCCGAGCTAAAAGCCTGTGCGGTGAGTTTGTGTAAATTAGCGGCTCCATTCCCGGCTGTAGAGATTTTAGGCGATCGGATAGTTACAACCCACGTTCCGCTCTTCCAGACTGCTGGAAAATAACTACAGATCTGGCTCCAGGAGAAGATAATAGGATTCCTTCTCATGACATTTTTAATGACAGACTTCCCATCGTAGGCGCAGGAAGTAGTATTATCTGCTATGCACGACCTGGTAGAGATGCTTGAAGAAGCAAGCTAGGTGCTGATCCGGTCGTCCTTCTTGCTTTGCATAGACCTCTGAGGCAAGTTGGAGTGAGAGATCTTCGCGGAATTCACGACATATTTTCTTATTTGCTTGGCTATTTTCACCCATGTGAATTTGTTGCCAATAGGGCTTGGCCTTACGGACAGCAAGTAGAGTGTAGGCTAGTTTTTCTCGAATATTTTGATTGTCTTTGTGTTGCTGCCAATGCTCTAACCATGATTCTTGAAAAGCCTTTGGCTGAGCGACATCTAGGGTATCACAGTGCCGCTGGATTCTTGCAGCGGCACGGTGCCAATGAAAGGATAGATCTTGGTCTGTAGTGGTTTCTTGGGCAATCGTCTGGTAGATTTCATCTAAATTAAGCACTCGATCGGCGAAGTAGCACTTGCCAGAGAAAGTATTGTGTTGCGAGACCACATCATCAAAAAAATGTTGTAGTTGCGGATCTAGAAAGTAAGCTTCTTTGTGAATGAGTCCAGTAAACCAAATACGGTGCTTAGAAGCATTGATTTCATTGACCCTTAGACCTGAATATAGATTTCTAAATGCTTCATCAATATCGCTGAAGTGATAGGAGAAGTCGTCATCAGCAAGGTTTTGTGACTGTAGATCGATATCTACGATGGCAAATAGCCGATCGGGTTGGAGGTAAGATGCTTCGAGATTTCCTTGGTGAATAGCTAGAAGATTTTTATAGGTATCTAAAACCTCGGCACGGCTGCCTGCGTTGATGAATATTGGTCGTTGGGCTGATGGCCAATTGTGCGGTATGCAAGCTTTGTAGAATGCTGCATCTTGCAGTTTTTCCATTTTACGGTAGCTACTGGGGGTTGGTTTGTCATTGTTTGATCGATCGCCTTCACAGAGAACGACGACTCTTCCACGAATGGAAGGAGAAACAACAATATCTTGGCAAAACTGATCGAGATCCATTAGTCTATCTTATTTACTTGAATTGACAGGTTCCAATTTTGGCTCTAGTTCCTTGACATGGGATGGCGTGAGGGCACTACAGACCTCGTAAGAATGGGTAGCTAGAATGTATTGATTGCTTGGTGCCCAAGCTTGCAGGTCGCGGACAATTTGGTATTGCCAGTCGGGATGTAGACCTGTTTCAATTTCATCGATCAGTACGATCGAGTTCTCAATTTTATTTTTCCTAATCCAAGCATATAAAATCAATCGCCTCAGCTCACCATTACTCAGATCTTCAGGATGCAATATTATTTCCTTGCCAGTGAGGGAATCCTTAGTTTTAATCACTATCTTTGATAAATCTTCTGCCATCTCTATGGTCTTGCCCTCAAAGATGTTCTCTATGTCTCGAAAAAGGGCAGCATATTCATTGCCATATTCAGCTCCTCTTGTTCTAACAGCAACTTTCATGTCATTTTCCATAGCTTGATTGAACATGGCTGTAAGTACACTAATCACAGAGAAATCATAGGGGAAAAAGTTTCTCAGTGTCTTTGCAGAAGCATCAACCACAGATTCATAATTAACTAATTCTTCTTTATTAGTTGAGTCTACCTTGGCCTCACTCAGAAGTAAATCGATATCCTTTCGTCCAAGGAAAAGAAAAATCTGACTTTTGTGAGCTGCCAGGAAAACCCCACTTAAAGCTTTTCTTAGGAGTTCTTTATCTCCATGAATGTGACATGCTAGATAATAAAAATAGTGAGAGCTATCTGGTTTATAGGAATAAACAATATAGTCCTCTCTTGAAGTAACTTTTTTTAAAACCTCTAATACTTTTAATTCCCTTTCAAATGCCGATGCTTCTTCCTCAGAATTTTTTTTCTGCTGGTGAGAATAACGTGATAGGTCATTGTCTGAGTTGTTCAGGGATAGATTAATGACTGTGTTTTCCGGCAATTTTGTTCGGGAAGAGGAAAGCGCGTCACGTTTTATTTTGGAATCCGTTTGCATTTTTAACACCCTCGGAAGATTTATAGCATCTACTTTTGTCAAAAGTTTTATAGTCTCAGACAAAGAGTTATCCACAACTCCAGCTAGGGATAAAAGTGATGATAAAGAATGACAAGAAAATTCCAAAGACAACTTTTTCTCTCCTTCAGCCAATTCGATTATTGCTAAAGTATGAGGTTTTACATCTTCACCTAAATCATAGTCTTTAAGAATATTAGCTAGGTAAACTTTTTTGTTAGAATCAGCACAGCAAGACAATAAAGTAAAGATCAATTGCAAGAGAGTGCTTTTGCCACCACCGTTAGCACTAGCTAAAGGAAAAATTTGGGGGATGCGGTGTTCTTCAAAGGTAATGTCAACATTCTTAAGCGCCCGGAAATTGGGGACTTGGACTCGGCGTAGGTGCATGGGCTACCTCCAGAAACATAGCAAGTACGCTTAGCTTAGTAGAAGTGAGGGCGATCGGCAACTATCAACTCCATCAAACATTTGGAAAACTTCCTCAGCGCAAGATGGAGGAGAAGCAGCAACGGTGGATATGATTGGGTTCCACAACTCTCAACAATCATCGAGCCAACATCCATCACCTGATCGATCGGCTCAACACAGATCACGACCTCCAAGAACAAAAAGAAGACTATGGTACAAAGGCTGTGCCAGTGATAACTGTTTCTGAGGTCTGCTAAATGACCCGCTTTTGTCAGGGGCTTTATGATTCAACCAGCTCAATTTTAATTCGCTTACCTAGCACACTAGCTGCTTTGCCGAGGGTATGGAGAGTGACTGAGGTATTTTTTGGATCTAGTAATCGATCGACTGCGGCACGACTAGTACCCATTGCTTTAGCTACGCTGGTTTTGGTCATTTGCTTAGATGTAATTTCTTGCTGAAGCTGCCAAGCAATGAATCTTTTAATGGCAATTTCATTAGCTTCAGTGAGTAAATTTTCTGCTTCTAAGTAATCATCGAAAGCGGAACCAACATGAGGATTGCAATCTTTCATGGGTTATTGCCACTCTCAAACCAGTTCTCGATTTTTAAGTTCTCGAAATATTGGAAGTCAGCAACGTTATTAGTCACTAAAATCAGATCATTAGAGGCAGAAATACTAGCGATTTGTCCATCTGCAAAGGCTAGAGTTTTACCGATTTTGGATAATCTTGCTCTTTCTTTGGCATGTAGCTGAGCAGCTTCAGAATCATAATCAATCACTGGACGACTGAGAGCCGATTCATTAATAGAATTTAAAAGAGTCTGACGCTTTTTGGATTCAGGTAGTCGAAGACAACCGTACAGTAGTTCATGAATCACAACGCTAGCAATAGCTATTTCTGAGTGATAAAAATTTACCCGTTCGACAATTATTGGATTGGGAGTCGGACGCATCCATTCAGAAACAACATTAGTATCGAGTAAGTATTTGAGCCTCATAGATTCACTTCGCGTCCTGGGGAGCGATCTCTCAAGTTAGCAAAATCGTCTTCATCAGCAAAGATCCCTTCTTCCTCTAAGATGGCTCTCATCCGTTGTAAACTGTGCCAGAGTTCATTACCCTGCTGTTCTTCTCGTTGTTGCCGGATTAACTCGATGAGGTTGTCTTGCTCCTCTAAAGATAAGGCTCGGACAGAATCGATGATTTCTTGAAAAACCATTATATTAGCTCCTTAAACTTCCATGTACTGTTTGTATCGTATCAAAAAAGATACAAGTTGGCAAGATTTCAACAGAAATGCAGTGGCAGCAAACACCAACTGAAATCAATGACCACCATCCCACTACCCTTAACAACCGCCAAGCCAACATCCGTCATTTGATCGATCGACTCAACGCAGATAAAGACATTGAAAAATAGCAACAATCCCTCGCCATTAAATTAACATGGGTTTATACTCTAGCGCCATAGTGGCAATCTCTTCGGGAGTTAGTTCCCGTCCTGGTTCGATTCCAGCTATCCGGTCAGGATAAAAAATCAAATCAGAAGGATTGGGATGAGGAACATTTTGCCTAAAAGCGTTGAGCCGATAGTCTATCTCACTTTCAGTTCCATTGGCATTAACGATATCTGTCACTAGTTGTATCAATTGTATTTTAGAAAGATTCTGGCTCATGAGCTTGTCCTTTATTGAGTAGTGATATTCTGCTTTTAACCAGGCGATCAATCCAGTAAATACATTTACGAAAGTTTCACACAATCATCTAATTATCTAACCAGAGAGTTTGCTATATCTGAACCTGTTGTAACCACTCTTGAAAAAAGATGTTTTCATAAGCAACTGGACATACTCGATCAAGAGCAAGCTTAATGTTCTTTACTAGCTCGCGCAGTAAATTTATAAAGTCACTAGTCTGCATAAATTCGTCGATCTTTGCTGGACTTTCATCTAAACAATCAGTGCAAGAAAACTTTAGCCCATCAGGAGTATGCACAGCAATGAAAATTTTGTGTATATGTTGCTCAGGAAAACCGAATTCATATTTTGGCAAATCTTTATTTTTGAGGAAATTTACTAGGTATGGCATGTCTATCATTAACATGCACAAATCTGGATCGATATCGATATTAAGCCAATCTATGTCAAAGCCGCTGACAGAAAAAACAATTGTTTCTTGGTAATGATGCAACTCGTCACAAATTTCCATCAATACGTCATTTATGGATTCATTAGATAATGACAATATAGAATCCTTTAGTTTTTCTATATTGTCAGAGACTGCTAGTTTTATTGAAAACATGATTTTTACGGCAAAGTGCCATGTTAACAAAAATAAAGACCCCCACCAAAATAGTAGGGGTTTTTGTTAATCAGCAAAACTAGAAACAATGTTTTGCATCTTGTCATAGGTTGTTTGGGGATCAACCCATATATTGAATAGTTTTGAGAATATGGGAGAAGACTCTCGATAGGATTTGTAGGTAAACACCATTTCCTCGATTACCTCGGGCGGATCTACTACTCCTTCCCCAAACTTATTGAGCCAGACTGCATGATCATGTTGAGATTGAGGATCTTCTTGGAGAATTCTGATAGCTCGTTTGCGGCCATCATGAAGGAGATCAAACACTAGGTTAGGATCATTCATCGGTGTTCCATCAGCCAGTGTTCCACCAATCCATGGTTTCCATTCATGGGCTTCAGGATACTTTGAGAGTACATCGAAACAGAGGTTCTTCCAAAATTCAATAGTTTCTTGTTGTGTCATTTTTTTGACCTTTACGAATAAAAAAAGACTATGGTATAAAGGCTGTGGCAGTGATGACTGTTTCTGAGGTTTGCTAAATGCCCCACTTTTGTCAGGGGCTTTATGATTCAACCAGCTCAATTTTAATTCGCTTACCTAGCACACTAGCTGCTTTGCCGAGGGTATGGAGAGTGACTGAGGTATTTTTGGGATCG
>JANYHM010000087.1 GCA_025359065.1 Synechococcales cyanobacterium GL140_1_metabinner_5_sub
AGGATTTCCAATCACCCGTCCGTAAGACCGATGCTCCAAGTGCAACAAGGCCATGACGACGTTTAGGATTTTTTGGTGCGTACTGTGCGACCAGCTTTGACCTGTCAAGGCTTTCATCAATGAGTGAGGGCAACAACACCATCTTTTCACCAGACCATCTCTCCTTTTCGTAAACCAGAGGTTCACATATTGTTTTTGGCAGTAACTGTAGTCCACTGATTAAAAATGCGTCGTCAGTGACCGTAGCGGACATAAAAATTCTATGAGGGCAATCTTTGTAACTTCCAAAAGCGTCTAACGGGGCGATATACGGCTCGATCTCAATGGCAACGCCGGAAACCACACACTGGCAATGTTGCAAGATATTTTTTAACAATGGCCAGGCGAACCTAATAGTGTTGCGATCAGAACCCGCAGATAGGATGGCTGCGACATCAGTTTCACTGGCCTGCCACGCCCAATAGGGAATAGGCAGAATCGCATCTCTTTTTGAGTTCAAGATATCCGCATACGTACCAACCCCTTGTTGCTCCAATTCCACTGAAAAAAGTGAGCGGATTGCAGCATAGGCTGGGTCAGAGTTTGGAATCCGAATCTGACAGCTTTCGCGGATTACGTCCGCGCATGCATGCGCGTCATCCATCAACAAGGTACCAAGAGAGATGGATCTCCGATTTATGCCGAACTTTGTCAACCCATTAAATAACTTCTGAACGGAGGTCACAAGAATTCGTTCACCGTTTGCGAATGACTCAGGAAGATCTGGATCAGCCAAACAAGTAGCAATACCGAACTGTTTGGCCTGCTCAGCAGTCTGTTCAATTAGAAAGTTATTTGGGCAAAGGTAAACAGCAGGGCCAGAGCCCTCATTCAATCGTGCTTGCAACATCAGAAGACCTACCAATGTCTTCCCTTGGCCGGTATGGAGTTTGACAATTACGTCTTTTTCCTTCCGACTCCCTGAATTCCAAGCGGTCAGAACGGCTTCTTGCGAAGGTCGTAGAGGACCTTTGTCGTGTGCCCTATCAAGGGTTTCGTACAACCGGACAGGATCTGTGACCCGGGTGAGATGCTTGCTAACCAACCGTTTAGTGAAATCAACCATTGAATCTCCCTTTTAATGCGTTTCTTACTTCGGTCAATTGGCCGTGCGAACAATGACTCGGACTAGTCCAGCACGCACACTGTGTTCAAGGCACAGCATCGCGTATGGTGACTTCAAAGTCGTCACATAACTTACCTACCAAGTCCTCAGTTTCTTTGAAGAAATAGTCGCCAACAGCTTGTCGATGCAGCGCCTTGTAGCGTCGATAAATCTTCGCAAAGTCGTCATATATTTCGTTTTCCGAAATGTGTGATTTGATCTTGACAACTAGCCTTTCGCCTTCGCTAGAGACACGAACGAAGTTAAAGAATTCAACGATCTTGGCTTCAAAATCCTTGATGAGTGTTCCCGTCTTTGCTTCCTGCTCGTTACGAGCTGCAATGATGGCCAAAATATCAAACTGCCCACCGGGACCGGGTGGCGTTCCCTCAGCAACTTCTGTTGGCTTTCTCTTCTTCTTTTTCGATTCGGTAGCGACCACTTCAACCATGCCAATCTGGTTATCAAAATACACTTCAATCGGGTCTTTGATGTCCTCGCTTCGATGCAGCATGTTGTAGAGCGTATTGAACCTTCGCCAGAAGAATAAAAAGCTCGGTTCGCTGTACTTTGCATCCAACTCAATAACGTATTCAATACGATTGAGAATGGTGAAATACTGCGAAGCCTTGACTTTGGTATCTGCGGTACGCTGCGGGTTGGCTTCGATGTATTTCTTCAGGCTGCCTTCAAAGTCCAAATAGCTCTCTGGCTCGTCACGCTTCGCGGCGTCCTTATAAATACCCATGAATACGGCAAAGAATTTATCGTAGGTATCCGACTTCCTCAATTCAGTTAGCAATACATCCAGCACCCTCTTGTCGCCAAACGGATCGAAGTCACTTACCACCACATCAGAGAAATGCTCGAAGGCATCCTTGATGTTTTGAACATTCACGTTGTTGTAGGAAAAATCGACAATCTTGCAGTCGTTCTTGTATTTCGTCGTGCGGTTCACGCGTGAAATGGTTT
>JANYHM010000092.1 GCA_025359065.1 Synechococcales cyanobacterium GL140_1_metabinner_5_sub
ACCTGCACCACCAGCGGCACAGCAACACCTAGAACACCTAGAGTATCTAATGTGTTTAAAGCACCCATCAGGCTGACTGCACCTGCTGCAACGCGTCGCCGCTAGTTCAAGGTCTATCGCTAAATTCCTAGATATCAAAGATGTCTGAGGATATTCTTCAGACATCTCCTTCAAACTTTGCAAAATTCAATACAAACTGAGAACCATGAAGCCCAAAGTAGTCTCGTTAGTGCTGTCGTTTGCAGCGCTCATCTCATTTTCTAGCTCTGCAAATGCAAGACCATCAAATTCTCAAATTGTAAATAATGCTGCTAGATCGTTTTGCTGCCTGAATGATTGGCGATTCAATAGCCTGAAGCAAGATTTTGGCTCTTTCCCTTACATACTACAGCAGGCATCTGATTGGAAGCAAATAGCAATTCTATCGAAACCATATCGGAGTAATTCTGTGGTTTCGGCGAATACAGCCAAACCATTTTCCCTTTGGCAGTTCAATAGTATCGCGCAAGATTTGGGTATTTCGTACAATCAACAGCAAGCAACTGACTGGAATCGTTTGGCAACCCTTACAAAGCCTTATAGGCGATAAATTAAAACCCCACTGCTAAACTCGAAACGCGCTGAAAGGAATTGTCTCACCTAACAGTCTGTGTACAAGAGTATTGATAAATCCTTATTATGTTTGAGGATAGTTGCATAGCGACTTTCTTTAGAAGTGATTTAGCAAAGCTGAGGCTTTGGTAACGTGAATCGTAACGATATTAGAGGTATCATTTTGGGTAAATTTATACTCTTGCTATTACTGCTAGGTTTAGGCATGGGCGGCTTCTTCCTCTATGCCCAGGCTAAAAATCAGCAAAGTATTGCTGATGACAAAGAGATTGAGCGACTTCAGAGATGTGCGACCAGTGGCATGAGAGATTGCCCAGTTCGCTCAAAAAGATAAATCCGAATTTCACCCATCTTTGCCAAAAATAAAATGCAGTACTATCAAACAAACGTCAGGCTAAGTCACGATACTATTTCTAAGCTCAAAGCGCAGGCTAAAAAGCATGGACTCACATACAGCAGTATGTGTGAACAGATATTAGAAGATGGTGTTGCAAAACTTGATGAGGATCTTGATGAGGATTTTGATGACGAAAACTATTTTTCGTTAGCTAGTAACGCATTGAGAGCAAGGATGGACATTGAAAACAGCCGAAAAAGATCACAACAATCAAAACTGGAGAACCAACATGTCTCATACCCTGAATATCCCCAAGAAGCTGCTACCTATATTTTTAATCAGCTCCGCGACGTTAACGGTTTTAGCTAGTAAATCATCTGCTGGACCACTCACTAGCTCAAAGACAGCATTTGATGACCAAATGAAAGCTATCGAAGGCACAGGCGGCTCTGGAGTAGCAGCTCTGGGCGCTCCACTGTTCGCCATAATAGTCCTTGTCATTGTTGCTTTCACAGTTGTCACACTTGGGATGGCAGCTTTTGACGGTGGCGGAAACCTGCCCCTGGTTGAACGAGTTAAAAACGTTCTACTCCCGGCCATGTTTATCACACTTGCTATTGGGATTACGGGTGGCTTGGTGACATGGATAGCAACTATTTAGCTGCATTTTGGTGAACAGAAATGATCAAGCCCAACAGAATTTATGAAAAGGATTTCACAGTTCATGGCTTTGCGATTCCAGCGGCTGTGGGTAGTATGTCCTGTGTCTTGCTGTTCTTGGGCTTGGTTTTCGGCCTGAAGCTAGATATGGGGATTGCATTGGCGATCGATCTACCCTTTGCCATTTTTGCGACCTATCTTGGTTCATCAAAACACTACAAGAGTTTTGTAATCAACCTAATGGTTCATCCCTGCTATATTTACAGCCAACCTGAAAGAATTAAAAGGTTCTGAGACAGATGAAAATACCCAAAAAGATTGATGGAAGGACAACCAAGTCATTTGAAGAAATGACTCATCTTGTAGCGATCGTTTCCTTTGAAGGCACAGGTGGTCAAGACGTGGGAGCCATGTTGCTAGAACGGAAGGGGCAACTAATGTTACGCATAGGTGCCGATACGAAAGGAGTCAATATTGATACTACCTATCGCCAAGCAGAACAGGTAGCACAAAGATTCTCAATGATATGCCCGGAGGTGCCTCAAGGTGCATCTATCATAATCGACAGTAGTAACTTCCCGGAATACAGAAAGCGGGCGGATGAGCTGGAGGCAGTCTTAAACTTAGATGAAACCAACCCTCTAAACGTACTGACAAAATGTGAGCTGAATGCTCTAAAAGCCAATAGCATCGCCATGTATAACAGGTCGAGAGTTGTTAGAAAGACCACTATCTGGGCATCGATCCCATCAGGACATATGGAGGAAAAGCTAGATTATGTAGGCAATATAATCAGAAATATTGGCAACTTAATCAAAACATGGTCTGGAGAGGCTGCTGAAGAACAGCAGCTATTCATGTCAAGATTTTTAATTAGTAGCTGGAGGTCGGTTGTGCGCTGGAACGAAATATTTCAGAACTATTTTGGTGATTTGCACGACACAAAAATCTTTACAGCCCAAGAAGTTTGGGCAGAAATCGATAGCCATCACAATAAATCTAAAGATCGACCAGTATCACCGATCCCGAACCTACTTAGAGTTAATGTAAAGACTGGCTACATCACTCAAGAAATTGGCAATGTGGACGATTTAAGCTGTCGGAGTGTCCTAGCTCAACAACCTCATGCCTTCCCCACTGGTGATGGCTATCAGAGCATATTCGTAGATGGAAAGTACATCACGGCTGTTTCGATGGCCAGTCAGGTAGCAGGCTGGAGTACAGAGCTTGATCAATTAAACTGGACAGCAAACGCACTCTCAAGAAGCCTAGACGCTCGATGTGTACTGGAGTTTTGGGTTGGTTCGCAGGAGGCTGTGACTAATAGGCTACGGAATTTTACCCAAGACTCACTTAAAAACGCTGATTATCATGCTCGAAAAGCTTCTTCACCAGTAATTGACCAAGTACAAATCCGCAGAGCCACTGAAGCAGAAGAGCAAATGCTAGAAGGAATGGTAGCAGTCGAACTTGGGCTGTGTATCTTCTTCCACGGAGACACTGAAAAAGAAGCCTTTGATGCCGCTTACACCACGGTTAGTAACTTTCCTGATAAAGCATTCAGGATTGAACTAGCTACAGTCCAAGGGCTATGGTTTCAATCTCTGCCCCACGTATGGGATCGCCTGCTGACAGGGGTAGTGTCACGCACGATTCAGACAGATGCACGATGTCTGCCAGCTTATTTACCCCTGGGAATGCCAGTATCGCTAGCGACTAAAGGCTTTGAGATGCGGGCTAAGTGGGGGCGCATTCCAATCTATATGGATCTGGAGAAGTACAGAGGGCACATCCAAATCTTTGGTCTGTCCCGAGAAGCGAGTAAATCGGTCTTAGCCGCCAACATCATGGCTTATTGCTTAGCCCGTGGTCGGAGAGTAACGATCATCGATATTCCTCAAAATGCTAAGGCTTCCTCTTTCCCACGCTTCACCAAGCATATTGCTCATGGTGATTATCTGGATCTAATTGGCGGACAAGACAGCTATAACTTCTTTGAAACAGTCGCAATCCCTGAAGGCACCGACCCAGCCCTGAGAATAGAGATTATCAAAGAGACGATCGATTCAATTAGATTGATACTACTTACAGCAGTACTGGGTGCAGACCTGCATGACCCTGCTGCTAGTACCTCTTCTGTTGATGCGATGCTGGTGCAGCTTTTGGGCAAATTCTTTGATGCCCCAGAGATCAAGAATCGCTATAAAGAAGCCAGGGAATGTGGCAGAGGTTCTGAAGCCTGGGCTGACATGCCCACAGTGAAAACCTTTATTGAAGATTACCTGTCGATCGAACACTTGGATATTAAGAGCAGAGCCAGCACTGATGAAGAAGTGATCGGCTTGATCAAAGGGAAATTAGTAGCTTGGTTCACAGCGCCCAACTGCAAAGCACCATCACTGGCTAAGCCCAGCACGATTAGCTTAGATAGTCGTTTGCTAACGATCGCTCTGCGGAAGTTTGCAGACAATAACGATGCTGCGGTGTATGGATTGGTGTCTCAAGGGTTAGCCTACAGACGCGCTATCAAATTCATGAAGGAAGGAACACTAACCTTTAATGATGAAAACGCAATCGCGCTGCAACATAAATCACTAGCGATGGGACTAGGTGCATTATTTGCCAACCTGCTCAAAGCCAATGGCATTATGATGTTGGCTCAGCAGCCCCCAGATACTATCAGTCAATCTGATGCTGCGGGAATGATCAAGGCCAACATTACATACACCTTCCTCGGCAAAATATCCCCTGGTACAGAATATTTATATGCAGAGCATTTAGGGATATCACCAGAACACACGGCGCGTTGCTCCCAGTCAGACTTCAGCATTAACTACGAAGAGTGTTACTCCTCCTATTACTTCCAGCAGGGCAACCACAGCAACTTTGTTGAAGTCCAGCCACAGAAACTACTGCTCAATTCAGTGCGAAATAACGAGCATGAAATAACGGCAATCGAAGAATTGATTAGTAAATGCAATAGTCCTGCTGAGGTGTTCAGGGCATTGATGACAGCATAGTTCAAATATAAGTTCAAGTCCTGAATCTCCAAAGCAGCACCAGGATTATAAGGGGTATAGCCAGAATCCCTTATGAAATCTACATTTATGAGGTAAGAACATTGAAAGTGAGAATACCAAGACCTAAAAAAGCATTAATCCTGTTGACCGCTACAGTTGCTACGACTGCGCTGATAACCGCCACTAGTCCAGCATTTGCGGCTTTCTCGGTGGGAACTGCCTTTTCTGATTTGGTCAAAACGCAGAAAATCAGCTTATTTGGCATGTCACCAGACAAGCTAATGAGCTACGTGACCAAAGATGGTGAGCTTAACTTCAATACCGTCTTTAGTGACGTATCGCAGATAGCTTATGACTTGTTCAAAGGTAGTGATGTCAAAACCGCAGGTGATCAAATAGCGGATTTGAACCAAGACAAGTCGGAAGTCTCCCATCAAGCCAATACAGTATCAACGTCTAAGAGCGTAAAGTTCTTTCAAGACAACGCTGACCAAATTCAGCAAGTCACTACCGAGAACGAAACGGCCTCAGAATCTAGCTTAGAAGCTGCGGACAAAGCTAACAAGCTGTCTTCAGCAAACGTTACTACAGCTCAACAATTAACCAAAGCGACCTTAGATTTGGCTACATCTCAGCAAAATCAAAACTCGATCGAAATACAGAAAGGGCAAATAGCCCGGACAGATAGATTGAGAAGTGAAATAGATTCAGCCTTCGGAGCAAATGAAGTTGAGCGATTACAAGCTGTGGCGCGGCGGAGATTCTACCCAGATGCAACCGGGCAAATGGTGGAAGGTAACGCCGATGCCTCTACCAGAGTTTTCAATCAGAAGTAGGTTTATCAGATGACTATTTTTTTTGCCCCAATAGCAGATGAACCAAAAGTAACCGCTACTCCAGTTTTGACGGTTGCCCCCCAAGGCTCAAAGCAGAAATCACTAATTCTCATGCTGACTTTTGGTGCGGTCTGTTCTTCAGCATTGGCAGCGGCTCTATCAATAGCGGTTTTGGTATCTCTCAACAAAACAAAAACAGAGGTGATGCACTCCTATGTTGTTGAGCCAAATGGGAATCGTCTGGCCATACACCAAATAACCAACGAAAACGAACAAGCTCAGCATATTCAAAACTTTGCATCTTGGTTCGTAGGTGGCCTGCATAGCTACCGCTGGTATATCGACGGTGAAAAAGGTGAAAAGATTGCTGACCCGGGGCTATTAGTCACAGGGGGCAAGAAAATCCCCAGTGCCATTTATGTAGCAACCTTAGCAATGAGGCCAGAACTAGCCATTCACTACCGAAAAAACATCGCTGAGGTCATTTCACAGAAAAACATTTCTGCAAAGGAATCTAGCTACTTCAAAACAGCAGTAGGAGGGGTTTCACCACCCCAAAAGGTAGGAAAGGATACGTGGAAAATTTATGTGAAAGGGACTCAGATCTCTGTCGCTGAATCAGGTGAAGAGAGGCGGAATGAACGGTATGTAGTCCTTACCATTGGCCGAATTATTCCAGTATCTCTATCAATCGCCGAGAGGGACTACAGAGATATGGCAATGGCGAAAGCGTATGCCGAAACCAGTGCAGCGGGGCTAGAAGTGCAGTCGATCGAAGACATAGCTTCTAAGTACCCAACAACGACTGAACCAGTCAATAAACCAACACCAGCAGCTAAAGGAGCAAAGTAATGTCAGACGATAAAACATGGTCAATGAAGGACATGGAAATGGTTTGGTCGGAGGGTAATTCGCCTGAAACCACCAAGCCAGATGCTCCAGTTAATCAACTTGCTAAGGCGGTGAAGAAACCAGTTCACCACAACTCTAAAGTTAAGGCCGCTTTACTGCTCCTGGGTGGAACGTGCTTTGCAGTGCTGGGCACTCTGCTATTTACCCTGACCAGTGGCAAGACCCCTGAAAAGATTGCGGCCACAGCCCCGGAGACTACCCAACCGGTAGCCGCATCAAATGACGGGTGGGAGACAGCCGCTAAGCAATCTGCTTCAGATGCTGGCACTGCAATCAATATCCCTAGTACTCAAAAGCAGGATACTGAGACATCTCCAACACCTTCGGCAACGACGCAACCAACCAAGCCAGCAGGAAACAGTACGGCATCAACAGCGCAACCAACACCACCCGCAGTAAATGGTACGGCGGCAAAACCAACAGCTCCCACCGTAGCACCAGTGCCAGCAGTGGTTAAGGCTAGCCCCGTTGCCAAACAACCAACCCAAGCCATAGCAGCCTCGCCAACAGTAGTGGCGAAGCCGGTCGTAACTCAGCCAGTAGCAGCAAAGGCGATTCCCCAAGTAGTAGCAGCCTCGCCAGTAA
>JANYHM010000038.1 GCA_025359065.1 Synechococcales cyanobacterium GL140_1_metabinner_5_sub
CATTTTCTATTGCATCTTTCAAACGAAGAGCGTTGAATGAGCACTTATTCGAGTTATTTATGGAGCAGTTTGGTTTAAACCCAACTTTAATTAAATTACACCCAAACTACCAAAAACTCATACATCACGGTACTCTTAGGGCTTGACTTTTCCTGAAATCTGTCCGGACTGTTGATATATGAAAGCCTCATTAAAACTTTAAATAATGCATCAATTTGCCTAAAAATGCACCATTAATGTTTAGCCGGCGCTGGAAGTCGCCTAAATCACGATATGCGCCATTGTTTTGCCGATCAATCATCACCAACTCAATCAACTTTACATCCATCCCCGGAATTTGCATTAACTCCGGCAAACCAGCAATACTAGGATTACATAGCACTGGCTGCAACTCTCGATATTGAAAGCTAAGCACCAAACTCCAAGTCTGAATGCGCTGTACCGGCATTCCCAAAGCAGCAGCAAGGTCTTCGATCGAATATAGCTCTAACCCGGCCTGTTGTAAGCCCACTAATGCTCGTGCTTGGTGAATAGATAGTCCTGGTAAGCGCAGCCAGTCATCGATCGTGGCTGAATTTACATCAATACGAATCCCTAGTTCGGCAGCGATCGGCAGCTCAGCCAAAGAACCAAAACGATAATAGGGGTCATTGACCATCTTCTGCCGCGCAAATAAAGACATTTTTGTAATGAGTGCAAAGAATTTATCTGGTCAGCATTTTATCGTTTGGCGCAGGCGATAACCAGGCTTTTTTAGAAAAAAGGAAACCGCTGCCCAAAGGCAGCGGTTTTAAATTTAATCTATCAAACTCTATTCAGCAGCGCTGAGAGCCGGTGCTTCATCATTTACCGGCAAAGCTGGTGGATGAGTGGCAGTAACAAAGGCTTTGCCTTCTTCATCTAAGTCCACAATGCCAGAATCTCCTTCTTTCAGGCGACCCGAGAGCATTTCTTCAGCCAAGATATCTTCCAAGAGCCGCATAATGGCACGACGTAAAGGACGGGCACCGTAGGCTGGGTTATAGCCTTCTTCGATCAACCGATCCTTGAACTTGGCGGTGACTTCTAGAGACATACCTTGCTTGGTCAAACGTTTGAACAAGTCCTTCAGCATGATATCGGCAATGTTGCGCACTTCGTCTTTGGTGAGCTGTTGGAAGACAATGATTTCATCCAAGCGGTTCAAGAACTCAGGGCGGAAGTAGTTCTTCAGCTCTTCGTTCACCAAGCTACGAATCCGGTTGTAAGTAGCTTCGGTTTTGTTATCTTCAAACTCAAAGCCCAAACCACCGCCGCCTTTCTCGATTACTTTAGAACCGATGTTGGAGGTCATGATCAGCAGAGTATTCTTGAAGTCTACCGTGCGACCTTTAGAGTCAGTCAAACGACCATCTTCTAAGATTTGCAGCAGCATGTTAAAAATGTCGGGGTGAGCTTTTTCGATTTCATCGAACAGCACCACGGTATAGGGGCGACGACGAACGGCTTCGGTAAGTTGGCCACCTTCGTTAAAGCCCACATAGCCCGGAGGTGAACCAATCAGTTTAGAAACTGTGTGGCGCTCCATGTACTCCGACATATCTAAGCGGATCATCGAGTCTTCGGAACCGAAGAAGTAGGCCGCTAATGCCTTGGTCAACTCAGTTTTACCAACTCCGGTAGGCCCAGAGAAAATAAAGCTGGCGATCGGGCGATTTGGATTCTTCAGACCAACGCGGGCACGACGAATTGCCCGGGAGACTGCTTTGACGGCTTCATCTTGACCAATCAAGCGCTGGTGCAAGGTTTCTTCCATGTGCAGCAGCTTGACTGATTCGGACTCGGTGAGCTTGCTGACCGGTACGCCCGTCCAAGAAGCCACGATGTGAGCAATGTCTTCTTCGGTAACTTCGGGCTGCTTGGTGGTGTCACCAGCTTCACTAGCGGCAGCAGCGGCGGTTTCGGCTTTTTTGGCTTGGGCGATCGCTTTGATCTCGGTTTTGATTTCTAATTCGCGGTCTTTCAGTTGACCAGCTTTGTCAAAATCTTGCGACCGAACTGCTTCGTCTTTGTCCTTGAGCACTTGACGCAACTCTTTGTCGAGTTCCTTGGCTGCCGCTGGTAGCTGAGAATTCAACAAGCGCACCCGAGAACCAGCTTCATCCATCAGATCGATCGCCTTATCGGGCAAGAAGCGATCGGCGATGTATCTATCAGCCAATTCGGCGGCAGCCTTGAGGGCATCATCAGTAATCCGCAGTTTGTGGTGTTGCTCGTAGCGTTCCCGCAGACCGTAAAGAATCTCGATCGTTTCTTCGACGCTTGGTTCGCCCACCATTACTGGTTGAAAGCGTCTTTCTAGGGCAGCATCACGCTCAATATGCTTGCGATACTCATCTAAGGTGGTGGCACCGATACATTGCAGTTCACCCCGCGCCAAAGCTGGCTTTAGGATATTTGCAGCATCGATCGCTCCTTCGGCGGCACCGGCACCAATAAGGGTATGAACTTCGTCGATTACCAGAATCACGTTGCCGGCCTGGCGGATTTCATCCATGATTTTTTTCAGGCGCTCTTCAAACTCGCCACGATACTTGGTACCAGCTACCAGTAAGCCGATATCTAAGGTCATGACCCGCTTGTCTTCCAAAATGTCTGGTACATCTGTAGCGATGATGCGCTGAGCCAAGCCTTCGGCGATCGCCGTTTTACCAACGCCGGGTTCGCCAATCAAGACTGGGTTGTTTTTGGTACGACGACCCAAGATCTGGATTACTCGCTCAATTTCTTTGGCACGTCCCACCACTGGGTCTAGTTTGCCATCAAGAGCCATTTGGGTCAGGTTAGAACCAAATTCGTCTAGGGTAGGGGTCTTGTTGCCCCGCCCAGAAGATCCGCCACCAGGAGCCACTGCTTCAGCAGTTTCACCCAGCATCCGGATAACTTGAGTCCGAACTTTGGCCAAATCTACACCAAGATTTTCCAATACTCTGGCAGCTACGCCTTCACCCTCACGGATGAGACCCAGCAGCAGATGCTCGGTACCGATATAATTGTGACCGAGCTGACGCGCTTCTTCTAGAGATAGCTCCAAGACACGCTTTGCTCTGGGAGTAAAAGGAATTTCTACCGCCACGAAGCCTGAGCCACGTCCGATAATTTTCTCCACTTCAATCCTTGCGTCTTTAAGATTGACACCCATCGATTTCAGGACTTTGGCAGCTACGCCGGTGCCTTCTCCGATCAATCCTAGAAGGATTTGCTCTGTACCGACGAAATTGTGCCCTAGGCGACGTGCTTCCTCTTGAGCCAGCATGATCACCTTAATGGCTTTTTCTGTAAAGCGCTCAAACATGACTTTTACCTACTACCTGCTGCTAGCCTGAATTCTCCGATTCTAACACAGGATTTTTACGGTGCGGGTTCGGTAATAACAACTAATTACGAACTTTTGTGTTTCAATTTTGGGCAAAAAAATATCGGCAGCTAGATTAGCTAGCTGTCGATCAGGTTACAAAGTGGCCGTTTGTTAGCTGCTGCCCTAATTACTTCCAGTGAAAACCACTTCCGGAAACTTAATCACAGCCTCAGTGAAAGGCTTGCCCTTGCCTTCTTCTTGCCAATAGTTGATGACTTCAGTGGCCTGATTGAGAATTCCTACTCGATCAACTTCTGCAATCCAATGTTTAGCTTCCATTTCAGATTTGAGCTGTTCCCAAGCATCTGCCCGAGGCCAGAAAAAATAAGCAGTCAGTGGGCTAAGACCTTTGCCAACGACTTGATCGACTGCTAATGCGACGTTTTCATCGAGCCAGAGCACTTTTAAAATAAATTTTGACGACAGCATAAATACCTCCGAGTCGATACCCGCAATATACATAAAAAACACAGCCCCCTACTCTAACACTTTTGTTGATTGATCGATAGGGGGGTAAGGACCTCGATACTCCTGCACAATATTTCTAGATCAGGAATACATTTAGGTATTTCTAATCTCACATTGCAACATTGCAGCTTCCGCCTAAAATGTTTACTCTAAGCCATCTCAACTTGAATCTTAGATATGAAATATTATATCGCTCCTAGCTTTTTAGACAAACTCTCGGTTCACATCACCAAAAACTACCTAGATTTGCCAGGAGTGAAGGTGCCACTAATTTTGGGGGTGCATGGTCGGAAAGGCGAAGGCAAAACTTTTCAGTGTGAACTGGTCTATCAGCGCATGGGCATCGAAACCGTTCATATTAGTGCTGGAGAGCTAGAAAGCCCCGATGCCGGGGACTCTAGCCGCCTAGTGCGACTGCGCTATCGCGAAGCGGCTGAGCTGGTGAAGGTGCGAGGCAAAATGTGTATTTTGATGATCAATGACCTGGATGCTGGGGCTGGTCGCTTTGATAGCGGTACTCAGTATACGGTCAATACTCAGTTGGTCAATGCCACTCTAATGAACATTGCCGATAACCCCACCAATGTGCAGTTACCGGGTAGCTATGACTCCACGCCCTTGCCTCGGATTCCGATCATCGTCACCGGCAATGATTTTTCGACTCTTTATGCCCCGTTGATTCGGGATGGTCGGATGGAGAAGTTTTATTGGAACCCCACCCGCGAAGATAAAATTGGGATTGTGAATGGAATTTTTGCTCCTGATGGCCTACAGCCAAATGAAATAGTCCGGCTGGTCGATCGATTCTCTACTCAAGCCGTAGATTTTTATGGAGCTGTTCGCGCTCGTTTGTACGATGAACAGGTGCGGAAGTATATTCATGAGGTGGGCATCGATCGGGTGTCGGCTTCGGTGGTGAACAGTGCTACTGGCAAGCCTACTTTTGCTAAGCCCTACATTAGTCTGGCGCGTTTGATTGAATTTGGTGATGCGCTGCAACAAGAGCAAAAGACAGTAGAAAATAATCGTTTGGTAGATGAATATAATCTCCGCCTGCGCAAATAAGCTGACCGTATGGACAGTGGTTTGGAAGCTCGTTCACGTAGTGTCCGCGAAGCAGAATCGGCTAGGCAGGAGTGTGAGCTGTGAAAATAAAGCAACTTATTTTCACTCTAGCAATAGTCAACAAGGATCTAACTCATCATGATTGCTGCAAAAGAAATCTTTCCCCGCTTTACCCCCGAAGAATATTTTGCTTGGGAAGAAAAGCAGCTAGAAAAGTATGAGTATATTGACGGTGAAGTCTACGCCATGAGCGGCGGTAGTGTAAATCATGGTCGCATTGCCATCAAATTTACTGCCATGTTCGATACTCATCTAGAGGGTAGCAGTTGCATCACTGGTAATTCTGATATTAAGGTGAATATTGTCACCACCAATAATTACACCTATCCAGATGCTAGTGTAACTTGCGACGACAGAGATAAAAGCACTGCTAAATATTTTACCTATCCCTGCTTAATCGTTGAAGTTTTATCAGATAGTACCGAGGCTTACGAACGGGGTGGTAAGTTTAGAATGTATCGCAACAATCCAATTTTACAAGATTATCTATTAGTTAGTTCAACTAAAATCGAGATGGATTTATATCATAAAAATGATGCTGGCGAGTGGATAATTATTAACTATAAGGAAGGCGATACCGTAGAACTCAAAAGTATCAATCTGAGTTTTGAGATCGATCAAGTCTATCGTGGATTGGTATTAACTCCAGAATCTTAATTAGTTCTGGCTTCGATCAAACCGAACAATCTCAAAAATCGTATTTTTTGTCTTTGACCCACAGTCCAACCAAGGCCGGATGACCACTGCGATCGACCTTCACTTCCACCAAAAGGTTGCGAGTGCCCCTGACCTCCTGCTTAATTGTGGCAGCCTGAGTTTCGGGCATATAAAACTTCTCCAGATCATACAGAATTTGTCCACCGTTGAGGACTCCGCGAATAGCCAGGTGATTGCTGGGTAAGTTATTAGGTTTTTGACTAGAGATGGCAATTGGCTGAGCAGCACTTCTGGCAGTTGTTGGCAGAGCCAGGGTGACAAAAACCTCCTGAGTAGCAGCTTTATAGTCTCTGTTGTATTGTGGTTGCAGAATTTCACTGCCGGGTAACTTTTTTAACTCATAGGAATCAGAAATTTTGTACCGCAAGGTCTGATAATAGCCCCGCAGGAGCAGTAATTCTAATTATGGAAATCCTACTCCAAAGTAAATGAGATTAGTACTCTGAAAAATTGATCTGCCGTTAGGTCTCTGGCCTAAAACAAGAATAAATAGTACAAATACTCTAAAGCAAAAATTGCTGTCTTAGTAAAGAGTCTGAGACTTGGCAAGAAAAGTTAGATAGACTGAACAAAGCGAACCTAGTGCAGGAAGACAATCATGACTTTTGCTAAGCCTGTTATCCCCGAACTCGAATGTCTGGAATGCTTACTAGACCATAGGCAATTACCTGAATCCGATGGTACATTTGTGAAGAATTTTCAGGAGCATCCTCAAAGCCTGCTATTAACAGATGCCATTAAGCCTATTTTGGATGGTTTGCATCCCGATGAGCAGTATGTGATCGGTCAGGATTGCGGTATCTATTGGCGCATGACCACGCCGCCTGAACGGGGAGCAGAGGCTCCTGATTGGTTCTATGTGGCCAATGTGCCGCCTACTTTACAGGGACAAATGCGTCGATCTTATGTGATGTGGCAAGAAATTGTCGCGCCGTTGTTAGTATTAGAGTTTGTTTCGGGCAATGGCGATGAAGAGCGTGACTGCACACCTTTTAAGGGTAAGTTTTGGGTCTATGAGCAGGCTCTGCGAGTGCCTTTTTATGGCATTTATGAGGTGATGAAACCTAGCATAGAGTTGTATTACCTGTTAAATGGTCGATATCAATTGGTGACACAAAATGAATGGGGGCATTTGCCGATCGAGCCGCTGGGGGTAGCATTGGGACTTTGGCGAGGACGATACCAGAATGTGGAGCTGCCTTGGTTACGCTGGTGGGATACCGATGGGAAGTTGCTGTTGACGGGAGAGGAACGAGCGGTAGAAGCGGAGGGTTTGCTGGAGCAAGAGCGTGCTCGATCGCAGCAATTGGCCGAACAGCTCAGAGCTTTGGGGTTCGATCCCAATGAGGTGATCTAGCAAAAGGATTTCATAAAATTTCTTTAACACGATGAGTTGTACTAGCGATCTTTGAAGTAGAACGCCAGCGTCAAGGACAAAATTGAAGTCAGAGAGTTGATCAGTAGAGGCAAAGTGTCTTTAATCAGTGCAGTGTTAGCCTGGGGATAAAATGCCCCGAAGCCAATTAGGGCAATCTCTGCGAGTAAAGTCACCCCAAAAAAGACCAATAGGGTGATGGCAATACCACCTCTAGCTCCCTCTCGCTTTTGCTGAATCCATGACCTTCACGTCTTTTTCGGTCTGAGGTTGCGGCGGAATATCTTGAGGACTTATGGAGGCTAGATCAGCTTCAGGTGCTGGGATAGTAGCATCTACAGTGAAGGGGCGATCGGTAATGTAATTTTCTATGGACAGCGAACCAAAGACCTCCAAAACTTCGATCGAGTCTTGAGGCACAGTATCGAGATTAATCATGAAAGTTGACCAGTAAGTAGTAGAAGCCTACCGGAACAACACCTCGCGGAGTTCTTTGTCAGATTTTTGAATAAGTACCGTACCGCCAGCAAGGCGTTCCTTCAGGAAGTATACATCTGTGGCGATCGCTCGCCGGATGGCTTCATTTTGAGAAATTCCTTGGCGATCGGCCAAAAACTCTAACAGCTCTACAATGTCACCAGAAAGACTGATGGACATACGTTTGGTGTTGCCAGGAGGGGCATTTGCTTGAATAGGTGTAGACATATATGAAGTTATGCAAAAAAGTCTAACGAAGGCGAATTGATCCCAAGTCACACCAATTCTACACCATTTTGGTGCTTCTATTAGCAAAAGCTCAAGTCATCTTTGCTACAAACTTGCTGATTTTGGGAGCAATTGGGCAATCCAGTTTTAGTTTGCAAAGCTAAGAGCAGGTGGTAGCAATGGTTGTTGATAGTCGATACGGTATTCATAGCCTGCCTGATCGTACAAAGCTTCTAAAATATCTTGGAGATTAATTTCGATGTTCTCTTCAGGATCTTTTAGTGGTAGAGGAAAACAGGGAATTGGCTCCTGCAAATTGAAACCATAGAGATCGGCTTGGGGACGCTGTTCACTACGACTGATCAGAATGCGATAGTCCCAAGAAAGATTATCTTGCTGTAGAGGCATCGGCGCGAAAGCTCTGAGTAAATCAATTTCTATCAAATGAGCAGTGCTAGCTAAGATTTTTTGGCGCTTGTCTTCGTAGGTTACTCGACCTTTGCCGGGACGTTTATTTACTGGGGAAAGTAGCTCAATCACTGTCACCACCGAGTTAGTGACAGTATTACGGACTTCCAGGTAGCGTTCTTTGACCTCTAGGCCGATCGGGATTTGGACTGTTTGTGGGCGGCTTTGCAAAGCCACAGCAGGACTAGTGGCTAAAGGTGATTTCTCAACTGCTCCTTGAGTAAGCACAACCGCATCCGGAATACCAATCAGCAGTTCACTATCTTCAGAGTAGGTTCTGGTTTCGACTTCGATGTAATAGTGCGGCAATATTTGCGGTGCAACAGCGTCTGCCAACGCCACAATCAAACGACTGTGTACCGATGACCAGAAGGCCGGTTGCTCTAAGTATGGATTCATTCCCGGAAAAGGATAAGGCATGATTTCCTGCAATTATTGGCATTACCCAAAGATTTTAAATCAAAAAAAACCCACCGTTTGACGGGTGGGATAATTCCTTGGAGTGGAAAAACTACTTGGTTTCAGAGAACTCGGCATCAATTACATCGTCACCGCCGCCACCGGTAGGGCCGGCACCACCATCATCGCTGCCGCCGCCTTCAGGGGGAACGCCGCCAGCTTGCTGGTAGATATTGCTGCCGATCGACAGCAATATCTGCTGCGCCTCAGGTCTGATCCGCTGAATTTCAGCGTCATCTTCTTTGGCCACCGCTTCGCGCAGCTCCTTGACCAAACCTTCTAGCTTAGCTTTTTCGTCAGCAGGCACTTTATCGCCTAGCTCTTCCATTTGCTTTTCGGCTTGGTAACAAAAAGAATCGGCTTCGTTCTTGCGATCAACTTTTTCCCGAGTTTCTTTGTCAGCGCTGGCATTGCTTTCAGCTTCCTGCACCATCCGTTCTACTTCGTTTTTGTCCAAAGTAGAAGCACCGGTAATGCTGATGGACTGCTCTTTGCCTGTGCCTTTATCGCGGGCAGTAACGCTCAAGATACCGTTTACATCGATATCGAAGATTACTTCTACTTGAGGCACACCCCGAGGAGCCGCTGGGATGCCGTCGAGACGGAAGGTTCCCAAAGACTTGTTGTCGCGGGACATTTCTCGTTCACCTTGCAACACGTGGATCTCTACGTTGCTCTGGCCATCTACCGCAGTCGAGAAAGTCTCAGATTTTTTGGTAGGAATGGTAGTGTTGCGTGGAATGATTTTGGTCATAACGTTGCCTAGTGTTTCTACACCCAAAGAGAGTGGAGTAACATCTAACAGCAAAATGTCTTTGACTTCACCAGACAACACGCCCGCTTGAACCGCAGCACCGATCGCTACTACTTCATCGGGGTTAACGGTCTGGTTTGGTTCTTTGCCCAAGATCTTTTTGACCAGTTCTTGCACAGCAGGAATCCGAGTGGATCCGCCTACCAGAACTACTTCATCAATTTTGGACTTATCTAGCTTGGAGTCGGCGATCGCTTTCTCTACTGGCACACCGCAACGCTTGATCAAGTCGGCACAAATTTCTTCAAACTTGCCGCGAGTTAACTGCAACTCTAGGTGCTTAGGCCCATCTTGGGTAGCAGTAATAAAAGGCAGGTTGATTTCGGCTTGAGTCGAACTAGATAATTCAATCTTGGCTTTTTCGGCAGCTTCAGTTAAGCGTTGGAGAGCCTGACGGTCTTTACGCAGGTCGATGCCTTCTTTTTTGGCGAAATCGTCGGCCATGTGGTCTACGATTTTTTTGTCAAAATCGTCGCCGCCCAAATGGGTATCACCGGAGGTAGAAAGTACTTCAAATACGCCTTCGCCTACTTCTAAGATCGATACATCGAAGGTACCGCCGCCTAAGTCGAATACCAAAATGGTTTCGCTGCTCTTTTTGTCTAGGCCGTAAGCCAAAGATGCCGCAGTAGGCTCGTTGATGATCCGGCGGATCTCAATGCCTGCGATTTTACCTGCATCGATCGTGGCCTGACGCTGGGAGTCGTTAAAATAAGCTGGAACAGTTACTACAGCCTGAGTAACGGTTTCGCCCAAATACTTGCTGGCATCATCTACTAGCTTGCGCAGCACTTGCGCAGAAATTTCTTCGGGAGCGAACTTTTTGCCAGCTCCAGGGCTATCAATCCGCACGTTGTTGCCGTCGTTGACTACTCTGTAGGCAACTTCGGTGGCTTCATGAGTAATTTCATCAAAGCGACGACCAATGAAGCGCTTAACCGAATAAAAAGTATTTTCGGGGTTCATTACTGCTTGCCGCTTAGCAATTTGCCCTACTAGTCGATCGCCGTTTTTGGCAAATGCCACTACAGAAGGAGTTGTCCGAAAACCCTCAGCGTTAGCAATTACAGTTGGTTTTCCACCTTCCATCACCGCTACACAAGAGTTAGTGGTGCCTAAATCGATGCCTACAACTTTTCCCATAAGACTTAGAGATACTCCTAGAAATTTAAAATCGGGTCTGCCGTGTGGCGGCAAGCTTTTTTTGTGAAATTACAAGCCAACCTTATCCTGGTTTGATCCAGGTTTTTTTTGAAGGGTGGTTTACCGTACCTGTCTTCTATCTGAGCGTTTGGAGGCTTTGATGGAAGTTGGTTTGGGCACCCTTTTAATCTACAGGCAGAATCTAAGTATCACGGGGGGCAAGCCGAATAGTGGGGGTGAGGCTTCCCGAAATTATTTTAAGTAACCAACCCATTGCTCTAAGGCATCTGGTGAACCATACCAAGGATCTTTCGATCTAGGGGAATGTTTAACTCCTTCGATAATCAAGTTTCTGGCTCCTGCTAAGTGGGCAGCTTCGATCGGGGTGATGCCATCGCCCCAGGTCTGACCGTTGCCGCAGGTGATTTGGTAGCTCTGGTAAGCTAAGCTCCAGCGAGACTCGCCATAGAGCGACTTACCAGCTACACAGGTGTAATCGACCTCCGGGTAAAATGCGCCGGGATAGTTGTCATTGACAAAGTTGAGGTTTTTCTTTGTCCAGCGTTCACCGCTGAATTGGGGGGTGCCCAGGCAAATTAAGGTGGCGATCGAACTCCGATAGTTCCACAGTTCATCAGCTTCGGTGGCATCGCCATGAATGTCGTAGGGCTTGGCTCCAATAAAAATGCGGGAAATCCAGCCGCCAGCAGAGTGGCCAATCAGGTTGATTTGTTGAGTCTGATTATCGGCTAGTGATTTGGCTACGGTCTGCTGTAAAAGTTGTAAAATGGGCACCATCGATCGACCGCCAATGGTGGGCACCCAGTCCCAAAATTTAATCGGCACAACGGTTGTGGGCGATCCTCGATCGATCAAGGCTTGGGCGAGGGGCAAATAAACTGAAGAACTTTCGAGATATCCGGGTAAAATGACGGTTGGCAGCATGGAGATAGTAAATTGAGCTGTGGTCTGAAGTGGTTGAATCTCTCTATCTTCATTGATTTCTGGAACTAGCGTTGCCAAATTGGAAACTGGCCAAGTCTCTCTGCGCCAATTTTGGTAGTATCGAACCTGTTATGGCTCAGAAACGCACTAATTACTCAAAATTCACTCAACCGAATGGCACCATTCAAGTTTTAATGCTTTGGGCCTCCGTTGCGCTGCATTTGATGATCGGCAGTAATTTGGGTTTGTTTGGTCGTTTAGATCCGATTAAAGTGAAGCCTGCTGGTGGCACAGTGCGGGTTGTGGATTTGACTCCAGCGGAGCAGACTAGAGTCCCTGAGGCTGCTAAATCTAAGCCACTGCCGATCGCGCCAACCCCTGTAAATCCTGAAACAGCTACTCGTGCTCCGGCTAACCCTAATAATGCTGGTAGATCAGGGGCTTCTAGCTTTGTACCGCCAAGAGTGGTGACTCGACCTCAGATGCCATCTAGTCAGGTTCCACAGCCTCCAACAGTTCGTCAGCCAAGCTCACCATCGATACCATCAGCTCCTTTGGTTAACAGAGTTAATGGATCAGATATTCCAATTCCTCGACCGCCACGTTTATCAGGACAAGAGAATGAAGGAGCAAGCAATCCATCTGAAGGTAAATCTGTAGCGAGAGGAAGACCAAGCAGAAAATCTGTAGCGGATGAATCAACGCCTAATTCGTCTGGAGATACGTCCAGCACTTCTCGTGCCCAAATTTCTAAAACCCCGTCAGATACATCACCGAACAAGGTAACTCCAAAAAATCCTGGTGAAACCAATTCTACATCAGAGGAAAGAAAGAAAATTCAAATTGCGGTAGCTGCACGCACCAGTGCTGGCAGTAATTTCATTCGAGTAGAAGTACCTAAAAAATTTCAAGAAAATTCGTCTTGCGAACAATATAAAAGTATAGATATGGCATGGCCAATTGATGAAAATGGCAATCAAGATCTATCTACATTTGGAGGAGACAACTATACTCGTGAAGAGATTTTTCCTGATGATAAAATTAGTCGCAAGCAAAGGAATCAAGCCATATCAATAGCTAAATCTACTCATGCAGAAATGAGTCTCTCAAAGAAAAAGGAACTAATTAGTAAGTACAAGAAAAATTCGCCAAATTTTGCCTATTATGCTTTTAAAATGCCTATTTGTTAACAAGGCATTGCTGGCACCAAAGTCTGGGCTGTCGCGTCTTCGTAGAATAATTGAGCTATCGAGAACTTAAATAATGTGATGTAAATGGATTTTCCCCCATCTCGATCGAACACAGCAGCCTATGGATGGAAGCGCTTCGCCTTTTGCTTCTTTTTGATTGGTCGAGTTTGGCTGCGTTTTATTCAAGGTCGTACCTATTGGCACAAAGTCCCCGAACATCTATTTAAAACCGGCCCTAGCTCTCTGCTGCCGATC
This sequence comes from Synechococcales cyanobacterium GL140_1_metabinner_5_sub, assembly GCA_025359065.1. Taxonomy (GTDB): domain Bacteria; phylum Cyanobacteriota; class Cyanobacteriia; order Cyanobacteriales; family Chamaesiphonaceae; genus JAAFHZ01. Next base: position 13,062 of record JANYHM010000038.1, read on the forward strand.
TTGTTAGTCAACGGCATGGGCGGCGTGATTTTTACGGTGCAAACTGCTCGTCAACTAGCCAAGTTTGGTGCAGTCAACTCGGTTGGAGGAGCCTTTGGTGCCTCTTTTTGCCGAGAGCTATCGCCAATTATTACTGCCACGATTTTTGCTGGTCAAGTTGGCTCGGCCTTTGCCGCCGAAATTGGGGCGATGCGCGTCACTGAACAAATCGATGCTCTATATACATTGAAGACTGACCCGATCGATTACTTGGTATTACCCCGGATTGTAGCCTGCTGCTTCATGATGCCGGTTTTGATGGGTTTTGCGATGGTTTGTGGTGTTGTCGGTGGAGCCTTCAGTGCTCGGCAATTTTACCAGATGCCCTCTAATGTATTTATCGAATCGGTGCGCAGCTTTTTAGATTTTTCGGACTTGATGAGTTTGGTGATGAAAGGACTGGTGTTTGGGATAATGGTTGGTATTATTGGCTGTGGTTGGGGCTTGACTACCAATGGTGGCGTAAAACAAGTGGGGGAATCGGCAACTGCGGCTACTGTAGTCTGTGCGATCGCCATTTTTGCCGCAGATTTAATAATATCCCTGCTAGTATTTGACTCTCTGCCGATTTAATTTTTGCCCGTGTTCCTTAAACAGCTCCAGCTTCGCAACTTTCGTAACTATCACGACCAGCTCATCGACTTCACTGCCCCGAAGACGATCATTTTGGGTGAAAACGCTCAGGGTAAATCTAACCTGTTGGAGGCGATCGAACTCCTGGCTACCTTAAAAAGTCACCGGGTGAGCAAAGATCATGATTTTGTAGCCAAAGGTTGCCCGGAAGCCAAAATATTTGGCAAAGTCGATCGATTGCATGGGGAAATTGATCTATCTTTAACCCTTCGTAGTCCTGGTCGCCGCACCGCTAGCTTGAATTCGGAAAACTTGAAGCGCCAAGCCGATTTTTTGGGCTATTTGAACGCCGTGGAATTTTCTTGTCTAGATTTAGAGCTAGTTCGAGGCGCACCAGAGCGGCGCAGACTGTGGTTGGATGGGATGTTAGTGCAGGTGGAGCCTCTGTATGGACATATTTTGCAGAGCTACCAGCAGATTTTGAAGCAGCGCAATGCTTTGTTAAAGAAGGGCTTGGATGGCAATTTGCCCAATGAAGAATTGGATCTGTGGGATCAGCAGTTAGTTAATGCTGGTATTAAGGTGATAAGAAGACGATCGAGGATTTTGGAGCGGTTGGTGCCGATCGCCCAATCTTGGCACCAGCAAATCAGTCAAGGCCATGAGAGTTTGGTGATTACTTATTGCCCGAGTGTGGCGGTGGGAGATGGCGGGGTGGAGGCGATCGAACAAACTTTTCAGGAGCGCCTTGCCCAGCGCCAACTAGCCGAAAAAAGCTTGGGGACTACTTTGATTGGCCCCCATCGAGACGACTTGGCGCTGTTGATTGATGGTGTGTTGGCGAAATCCTATGGTTCTCAGGGGCAGCAGCGGACTTTGGTATTGGCTTTAAAGCTGGCGGAGTTGGAGTTGATCGAGCAAATTGTGGGGGATACGCCGCTGTTGTTGTTGGACGATGTGTTAGCGGAGTTAGATTTGCAGCGTCAGAACCAGTTGCTTTCGGTGATTATGGATCGGTTTCAGACGATCGTGACCACCACTCATTTGGGTTCTTTTGATGCCAGGTGGTTGAATGCTGCTCAGATTTTGCGGGTACAGAACGGCAAAATTAAAAATCAGGAGAATTTGTAGGAAACTGTAATTTTTCTGGAAACCAAATAAATGTTAGTAGTCTACGTGTTTCTACTATTATCGATCGACTTTCTCTCCAGCTATAATCGGAACAGGTCAAACAAGACCAGAAATGAGTATAAGTTGAGTGGTTAGACTAGATAGAGATTGTGAAGATCGACAAAAAATAGTGTGATGATATGGTTGAAAATGCTTTGTTTTTATTTGTTGTAAAAACAAAGCATTTTTATTTGTGTTTATTTGCCAAAGCCCTTGCCAGCAGTGCTTCTAGGTAAGGATAAACAGTCATTTAACTGCTTGCGAATTTTGGCTGAATCGAGATTTTGTCCAATTAAAACTAGTTTATTTGAAGGTAAATCTTTCCACTCTTGATCATCGATCGAAAAGCGTTTGCCACAGAGATGAAAAATATGACAATTGGGGCTTTCACTGAACCAAAGTAGACCTTTTGCCCGGAAAACTCCTTCGTCCAAATGGTTATCTAAAAAGTCTTGAAATTTCTTTAATGAGAAAGGCCGATCGCTCTGGAAGGAAAGGGACGTGAATCCATCTTGAGCCAAATGGTCAGAGTGGCGATGATCTTGGTGGTCATGCTCATCATGGGCATGATCCTCGTGTGTACATTTGCCGTGGTCGTGGTCGCAGGCGGAGTGATCATCATGGCTATGAGCTTTGTGATCATGAGAGTGGTCATGACCGTGATCATCATGGCTATGGGCTTTGTGGTCATGGTCGTGATCACCTGTTTGATCCGCATACTTGTCAGATTCAAATAATCCCACGCTAAGCACCATGGGCAGCGGTACTTCGGAGTTTTTGGTACGCAGAATTCTGGCACCGGTCTTCATGTCGCGGATCCGAACTTCTAGCAAATCTACATCGGCTTCATCTACCAAGTCAGTTTTGTTCAGCAGCAAAATATCGCCATAGATAATTTGGTTCAAAGCAGCTTCGCTGTTGAATAAATCAATGCTGAAATTGGCCGAGTCAATCAGAGTAATAATCGAATCCAAGCGCGTCATATCTCGTAGCTCAGTCCCCAAAAAAGTCAGCGCCAAAGGTACCGGATCAGCTAAGCCCGTGGTTTCTACCACCAAATAATCGATATCTGGGCGATTAATAATTTTGTAAACTTCATTCACCATGTCTTCATTCATGGTGCAGCACACACAGCCATTGCTCAGCTCTACCATGGTGTTATCGGCGCTGGTAGCCACAATTAGGTCGTTGTCGATACCAATTTCGCCAAATTCGTTGACTAACACAGCCGTTTTTAGTCCCTGTTGATTGGTCAAAATATGATTGAGCAAAGTGGTCTTACCACTGCCCAAAAAGCCAGTGATGATGGTGACAGGCAAAATCTTGCGAGTGCTGTCGGCGGTGGTCGGAGTGCTAGTAATAGTGGCAGAAGTCATGGGGATGGTGGGAGAGTTGATATGATGTTACTGATTTGATGTTGTAGAGCATTCAATCGATCGACATTCTAGCAAACCACAGATCACCATGAGTATTAGCATTTATAACACCCTCACTTCTCAAAAAGAGCCGTTCCAGCCTTTGGTGCCGCAGCAGGTGAATATGTATTGCTGTGGTGTGACTGTGTATGACCTGTGCCATGTGGGTCATGGTCGTTCTTACGTGGTTTGGGATACCGTGCGTCGCTATTTAGAGTGGCGGGGCTACAGCGTTAAGTATATTCAAAACTTTACAGACATTGATGACAAAATTTTAAATCGTGCCCGTGAGCAAGATTCTTCGATGGAAGCTGTTTCGAGTAAATACATTGAGACTTATTTAGCTGATTTGGCGCGCTTAAACGTTAAGCCTGCTACCAGTTACCCCCGCGCGACCGAGCATATTAAGCAAATTATTGATCTGATTAGGGATTTAGAAACCAAGGGCTTGGCCTATGCCGCCGCTGGAGACGTATATTATCGAGTCACCAAATTTCCGGGCTACGGCAAACTTTCTGGTCGCAAGCTAGAAGATATGCTGGCAGGAGCCAGTGGTCGGGTGGAAGATTCAGCCGAGCAGCAAAAAGAAAATTCGGGTGACTTTGCGCTGTGGAAGAGTGCCAAAGAGGGTGAACCTTTTTGGGATTCCCCTTGGGGTAAAGGGCGGCCAGGGTGGCACATTGAATGCTCGGCCATGATCGATGCGGCTTTTGATGGTGAAATTGATATTCACTGTGGCGGTAGCGATTTGATTTTTCCTCACCATGAAAACGAAATTGCCCAGTCCGAAGGTGCTCATGATCACCCTTTGGCTAAGTATTGGATGCACAATGGCATGGTGGTAGTGAATGGAGTCAAGATGTCCAAGTCTTTAGGCAACTTCACGACTATTCAAGATCTTTTGGATCGATCGCCTAACCCAGTAGACCCGATGGTGATACGGCTGTTTATTCTCACCGCTCAGTATCGTAAGCCCCTGGATTTTACTAAAACCGCACTGGCAAGCAATGCTACCAGTTGGCAAACCTTGAAAACCGGTCTGCTATTCGGTTCCCAATTTGGTGAGAAGCTAGGTTGGAATTTGAATGCTGAAGTGCCAGCGGCCCCTGTTTTACCTCTAGTTAGCAAGAATCCTCTAGAAGATTTGCTGCCGATCGCCCCCTTTGTCACTCTGCCCGACAATGCCCGCAAATTTAGCCTAGAATATCGGGGATTTATTGTGCTGGCCGTGATTCTGTTTTTCACCCAGTTTCCTATTAAGTTTTTGGCCAGCTTTGTTGCTGATTTTAATACAGTGCCGGTACTACCAGAATTTTTTAAGGTAGTTGGTATGGCGGTATTCGCCCGCACCATTTTGTTCAAAGCTCCTCGGGAAAGATTTTTTGCCATATTGCGGGGACTGTTGGCGGCGATCTTTAAGGATCGATCGTCTTCAAAACCCGCTCCTCAGCCGGCAGTTACTGCTGATGCACAAAGCACCAGCTTCCAAAAGTTCTGTATGGCGGTAGATGAAGACTTCAACTTTGCTGGCGGTTTGGCTGTGCTGTTTGAATTGGCCAAGGGCTTGGGCAAACAGGCAAATAACCTGAATCATGGTGCTGAGCTGACGGTGGAATCTGGGGTGTTATTTCAACAGTGGCAAGAACTCTCTGTCTTGGCGAATGTGCTGGGATTAGAGGTAAAGACTGGCGAATCGATCGAGCAATCTCCAGATCAATCTGACGATGAAATTGATGCTTTGGTAGCCCAGCGCAATAAAGCTCGTCAGGATAAGAATTTTGCGGAGGCCGATCGGATTCGCAAAGAGTTAGAAGCTAAGGGTATTGAGCTGATCGACAAAAAAGGCACTACTACTTGGCGCTATCACTAGTTCTCCTGAATTTTAGTTGGTGGGCATTGCTCAAAAAAGAATGGTGGCTGAGATTTTTCTCAGCCACCATTACTTTGTTATACGGAGAAGGAGAGATTCGAACTCTCGGAAGCTTTCACTTCATCCGATTTCAAGTCGGACGCGATCGACCACTCTGCCACCTCTCCAGGTCGGGAGTCCATTTTAGCACAACAAATATGGCTCTTCGCTGCAAATCTGTCCTTGAGTATCTACCCAAATCAAACCAGCCATGATTGCCTGATCGCCCCGCAAAGTCACCACCGAAAAATTGCGTAAAGCCTTGCCCTCCATCTCCACTATCCGAGGACAACGTGCCGCATTTAAATACAAAGTATCATCCACCTGTCGATAAGCAGTGCGCAGTCGCTCCTGAGTATGACGCAGTCGATGGTGCATATGACCAAAAGCCACCAGCGGAATACTTTTTCCTTTGTCCTTAACTACCGCCAATGCTGCTGCAAAATCTGGATCGCCGTAGTCGCCCCCCGCTGTCTCCCAATCGCGGCCACAGATATCTTCGGGTTGATCTCCCAAACCTGTGGGGCCATTGTGGCCAATAAAAATCAGTCGATCGGTAGATGTCTGAGCCGCTGCGGTAGTGATACGCTCGATCGATTCTGTAAAACCACCTACCCCAAAACGCTCTTGATAGAAATTTTTGTTGCGCCAGTCTCTGCCGCCCCAACTAAAAGGTCTGCTGCCCACCACACTCAAATTCAACTCCGGGAAATCTAGCTGACCGTAGCCCACATGGTGAATTCCTAAAATGTCCAACTGCTGCTGCACCCGATCTTCTATGGTTCGATCGTAAGGGCATTTGCTTTGCCCCCAAGGACTGGCCGTAAACCAAGCATCGTGATTCCCCAAAATCACTGCTTTTGGTAGTTCTAACTTAGCTATTTGAGCGGCTACTGTCACATCTTCGTTACCCAAGTCTCCAACAAACAATACCAAATCTAGATCTAGTTGACATAACAAATCGTTATCTAGATTGCTCCATTCACCATGAACATCGCCCACGATCGCAATCTGGATTGGTAGGCTAGGCCGTGAATTGTGGGCAGGTGATGTCGCATGAACCATTGGATTTTTGTATGAAGATTGTGTCATGGTGTCAAGTAAATATTTTTGGTACCACCTAGCAGCTAATGGAACAAAAATAGAAGAGTATAAGTCGGTATCACTGTGTGTACAGTCAGTTCAACTCATGGTCAAGATCTATTAAGTCTTAACAAATTTTGTTAAAGCTATTGATTTAAACCTTCGCAAACAATATAATGAGCCAATAATTTTCGCTTGTAAAGAACTTTATATATTGGCATACCCGATAGTACTACAAACCTTCTTGATCTGAAGCATAATTATTGTTGGTGTACGCTTATGTATGAATTAGATTACACAGTTTAAATCGATTAGGTTCCTCAAAACAGGGAGTATTCAAGTATGAAACGATTATTGTGGTCGGTAAGCCTAGCTTGCTTTTTGCCCATAGTTGCAGAAATGCCCAGTCAGGCGGCAGGCAATTTTGATGTAGTTGCCAATCCATCCACTAATCTGGCTGACAGCAAGGCAAATGGTTCTCTAGACAGCACTGCTAACTTGTCTGATCCTTTTGCCAGTGCAGAAAGCTTTGCTCCTGCCCAAAAAGTAGCCGCAGCAGATCTTTTTGGTACTGTTAGTCAACCAGTAGCGCCGTTAGAGTCAGTAGCACCTTCAAATAACCTTGAAAGCCCTTTTGTTACTACTAAGCTAGCAGGCAAGCCAAGCAAGAAAAGAATTAAACAGTTACCTGCCCTTAAAGCTGCTCCATCTGGCACTCAACTGCAACCAGTCAAAGCCGAAAACACTAACCTGTTGTCTCAAAGTTCTCAAACTACTACAGATTTAGATAGACAGCTTGGAGAACTAAACAGTCAGAAGTTTCCCACTGCGGCACCTGGTTCTCAAGGCTTTGGTTTGTCTCCAGCAATGAGCATCAATAACCCAGTCGGCTTCGGTGCTGATGGTGGTGTGGGCTTTTTGTCGGGCAGCTATCAATCTAGAACTCGTGGCACCAACACCTCCGATGGAGAGTTAGGAGTAGGCTTAGGCTTATTTGATGCCACCGATGCGTTGGGTTTAGAGCTTTCTTACACCCTAGAAAGCTTTGGTTCTAGCAGAGGATTTGGCAGTGGTGGATTTAACGCTAAGTTACATAAGCGCTTCGGTGATAGCGGTATAGCCTTGGGCTGGAACCGTTTTGCTAGCGTCAACTTGGGCAATACTGGCGTAGTTTCTGACGTTCCTAACAACTCTTACTATGCTGTTGCGACTCAGGTTATTCGCACCACCGAAGAAGTGGATAGCTTTTTGAGCAGAATTTCTCTTTCTGCCGGTGTTGGCGGTGGCCAGTTCTTACCATATTCCACTACCAGTACCAATCTAAATGCTGGTGGTGTAAACGCTTTTGGTTCGGCTGCGTTTCGTTTGGCTAAGCCAGTGAGCGCGATTGTAGAGTGGACTGGCCAAGATCTAGCTGCTGGTCTTTCAATCACTCCTTTCGGCGATGCGTTTCCACTGGTTCTTACCCCGGCTTTCCGTGATATCTCGGGTATTACTGGCCAAAGCGCAAGGTTTGTATTAGGCGTAGGAACAGCCTTTAAGTTCTAGGTTGATCAAGAAGTAAAAAATTGCAGGAAAATAATTATGAAATTACGTGATAGCTTGGTCGCTGCTGTTGTTCTCGCTACAGCCTGCTTAGCTGCTCCAGCTTATGCTCAAAGCAATAACTCTGGCATTACTGGTACAAATAACTCTGGCATTTCGGGGTTCAACAACAACAACAGTAGCATTCCTGGACTAGGTTTTCCTGGGGGAGCTGGCAGCGCTGGATTTAACTCCAGTACTCTTAGTCAAGCGCAGTCTTTACAGCAACAGTTGGCTGCGGCTCAAAACGCCTTGAATTCTTTTACCCCACCTGCAGCACCAGGACCTTCTGGCCCCAGGTATTTTGCTCGTGCTAGTCAAGACTGTGGCTGTGCTAAACCAGCCGGTGACGGTGGAGCACAAGAGCGTGCTCAATTGGAAGCAAATTTAGCAAAGGCGCAGGCTGATGCCGCTGCTTTCTTGGAATCAGTGAAGAATCCCGGCTCTGATAAATTGGGTGCTGCCGTAAATGGCGCTCAAGTCGGCCGTACTTGGTAGTATCACTCTCTAAACCCTGAAAAAATTAAAACAATGGCAAACAAATTTAAATCTATTTTGGGCGCTGGTTTAGCCAGTGCTGCTCTGCTAGGTTTGGCTGCCCCAGCAGCCTTCGCTGCTGACGAGTTCGATGGCAATGCAATTACCTTTGACACTGACACCGCGATCGACTTTGAGTTCTTAGAATCTCATGGATCTTTTTTGGCAACCTTCGGTGTAATGGACTTAAACAGCGGCGAAAAAACTCCTCTGATTAAGGAAGACAAGCCTTCTGACAGTAGCGAGCGTGCTGTCAACAAGGCAACCGACTTTTTGGGCACTCCTGGCAATGCTGTTAGTCAGCCCAAAAACACCTTTACCTTTAAGGCCAATACTCCTTACACTCTCTATTTAGAGTCCAGAACTGGTACTGGTAGGGTAGCTTCTTTGGTGTATTCCAACAATCTAAGAAACCCTAACAGCCGCCAGCAAGCCAAGTTTGATAAAGGCTTTGAAGGTCTTGCCTCTCAAGGAGTCAAGCTCAATTGGGATGACCAAGCTATCGGTAAGCAGGTTACTGGAGCCGAAAGAAATGATGACGACTTCAATGACTTTGTGGTTATTGCCGGTGGTACTAATGGCTGTAGCTGTGCGATCGCGCCTACTGCACCAGTTACACCAGATGCGCCTCAAGCTCCTGAGCCACGTAGACCCAGAACTAAACCTCGCGGTCGCGGCTAATATTCAGCTAATCTAAAAAAGAGCCAGGATATTTCCTGGCTCTTTTTTGGTGTATTTGGATAGCTTAGCTGGCGCAGGCTGTCACCAAGCTTTGAAAAATACCTAGGCCGTCAGTGCTGCCTAATGCTTGGTCAGCGGCTCGCTCTGGATGGGGCATCATCCCCAATACGTTTTTCTGCTCATTGCAAACACCCGCGATCGACTGCAAAGAACCATTGGGATTTTCACCCGCATACTTAAACAGCACATGCTGCTTGTCTTCTAGCTGAGCCAAAGTATCAGCTTCGGCAAAATAGCAGCCCTCCCCATGGGCGATCGGCAGGGTAATTTCACTATCAACGTAGCTACTCGTCCAAGGTGCAATATTTTGATGGATTTTGAGTGGTACCCGATCGCAAATAAAGTGCAAATCTCGGTTGCGCACCAAAGCTCCCGGCAACAAACCAATTTCGGTCAATACCTGAAAGCCATTGCAGATACCCAACACATATTTACCTTTGGCCGCATGATCCACAATTGCCTGGACGATCGGTGAAAACCGCGCGATCGCTCCACAGCGTAGATAATCTCCGTAACTAAAGCCTCCGGGTAACACCACCACATCTAGGTCATCAATATTGGTTTCTTGGTGCCAAACCATCCGGGTGGGCATCTGCAACACATCCCGAGTCACGTAGGCCACATCTCGATCGCAGTTAGACCCAGGGAAAACCACCACCCCAAACTTCACGTTTGCCATATTTGCCATTTTTACACACCCACTTTTGCAGAGGGCGTTGATTTCAACAGCTCGATCCGGTAATTTTCGATCACCGGATTAGCCAATAGCTGATCACAAATTTTATCTATCTCGCTAGTGGCAGTGGCTTCATCGATCGCCACCACCGACATTTCTACATACTTGCCAATGCGCACATCGCTAATTCCGGCAAAGCCCATTTGTGTGATGCCCGCTTGCACCGCTGCTCCCGCAGGGTCTAACACCGAAGGGCGCAGAGTAACATAAATTCGAGCATGATAAGTTTGAGCCATATTGGATAAAATTCTGAAGATAAAAATCTGCCGCCAGACCTCATTTAACACTCTTCTGAGTAGAAGAAAAGGGCTTATTCCCGGCAGCAAAGCACAGGGTTTTAAGTCAGCTTTCTGATAATATAACGCCATGGCTGCAAACTAGCCGGAAATCTTCATCTCCCAGCATTCGCTGCTCATGAAAGTGGTACTTACCCGCAGCCAAGACCGCATTCTGCAACTCTTAAAACAAATGCAGCGATCGGCATCGGCGCAAGACATTTATGTAGAATTGCGCAATCGCAGTCAGGGCGTAGGCTTAGCCACGGTCTATCGCGCTCTTGATGCCCTGAAACTAGCTGGGGTAGTGCAGGTGCGGACTTTGGCTAGCGGTGAATCTTTGTATGGCTCGGTGCAAGAAGATCGTCACCACTTAACCTGCTTGCACTGCCAAGAATCTATTCCGATTTTGGAATGTCCGGTACATCAACTAGAAGCCGAATTTCAGGCCAATCATCAGTTTCGGATTTATTATCACACCCTAGAATTTTTCGGAGTCTGTAAAAACTGCGCTCTCCAGTATCCGGCTGATTCTGAAGATCAACCTGCCCATCATTGCCCAGATAACTGTTCAGATCATTTGTCAGATCACGTGGCTCTACCCGAAAAACACTAGCAACATGGATATTATCTTCGACTACATGAGATCGATCGGCATCAGTGATCCCCGGGGGACCGGCTGGCTGTCGGTAGTTTTGACGTTTATTTTGGGGTGGGGGGTAACGCATCGGTTTATTCCCAAACTGCGCTCTTTTTCGATGAAAGTAGGTTGGGCCGATCAACCCAATCAGCGCCGTTTGAATCGCGAGCCATTGCCCAATGCCGGGGGCTTAGCTATTTATACCGGGGTGATCGCTGCTTTGATTTTGGCGGCCTGTCTCAGTCCCATGGTGTGGGATAACGTGTTGGTACAGATTCTAGCAATTTTGCTAGGGTCTTCAATTTTAGTGTTGGTGGGGTTTATTGACGATCAGTTTGGTCTGCCGCCCCTGTTTCGGTTGGTAGTACAAATTTTGGTATCGCTGCTGCTGGTGGTGGTGGGCATCACCATCAAAGTTACTTTGGGCACCCCGATCGATGGCACCCTCTCGGTCTTGGCTACGGTTTTTTGGATTGTGGGCATTACCAACGCCGTGAACTTAATGGATGGCATGGATGGCTTGGCCGGAGGCATTAGCTTTATTACCGGCATGAGTCTGTTAGCGGCTTCCGCACAGTTTAAAGATCGCGCGGCTGCTACTCTCATTTTGTCGGCAGTCTCCGGTTCATCTTTGGGCTTTTTAAGGCACAATTACCATCCCTCAAGAATTATTATGGGCGATGCTGGGGCTTACTTTTTGGGCTATGTTTTGGCGGCTACCAGCATTTTGGGCAGCGTGAAAGTCACCACTATTTTTTCGCTGGTGCCGACGGCCATGTTTCTACTGGTGCCCGTGGTAGACACTACTCAAGTAATTGTGCGGCGAGTAATGGCTGGTAAAAACCCCCTGAGTACGCCCGGTAAAGACCATCTGCATCATAGGCTGTTGTCTTGGGGTTTATCACAGAGCCATTCAGCAATTATTTTATGGGGAGTTACCTTGGTGGCCGATATGGTGGCTATGCACATGCAGGGAACCGGTCAAATGGCGATCTGGACAGTGGCGATCGGGATAGTGGCACTGTTGACTTTTACCGTAAAGTGGCGAAATGCTGTGGCGGCAAAAAAACGTCAGATGCAAATAGCCCATCCAGTAGCAGAAGATGAGCCAAAAACTAGTGAGGCTAGCAACCTAGATGTAGGCAAGCTATCAAAGTCCCCGATCGGTGAGACAGGGGACTTAACCGCCGATGATCCAAAAAGTTAGAATCTTTCACCAATACCAAATTGAATGCGGCTATCACCTAAGCTATTTAAGCCAAAGTCTAAGCGCAGCGCACCCAGTGGGGAGTTGATCCGCACACCAGCTCCGTAACCCAAGCCATTTCCTGGCTTGCCTCGGGTACCAGCCGGATCGCCTAATACCTGATTGCCAGTACCTAAGTCGGTACCATAGTCCGCAAAAATAGTACCACCAAATATTGAGATGATCGGGAAGCGATATTCGGCACTGGCTTGTAAATAGCTCTTACCAGAACCCACTGCACCATCGTCGTAGCCGCGTACCGAAGTAGTTCCACCTAAGCTGAAGGCTTCGTATGGTGGGGCGTTGCCCAAGATAGTACCGCCTTGGACGTTGAATACAAATGCTTGAGCACCTTTATCAAAGTTAACCAAGCTCACCGGTACGTATTGGGTATAGCTACCACGAACTCTGGTCAGAGAAATATTGCCGGAGCCAATTGGTACTGCTTGATCTAAGCCCAATTTCAGGAGTGAACCCTGCGTTGGCTCGGCGAAGTTATTGCGTAAGTCTTGGCTAATACCAAGCTGTAACGTTAGTAAGTCGTCTTGACCAGTACCACTAGCCGTCAGCGGTTTACCAGCCGTATCTAAGACAGCGCCATTACCAATAGCATCTTGCAGCGAAATTTTTTGATATTGTACACCTGCCGAAGCTCGCCAAGGGCTATCGGAATAAGGATTGCCATCCAGTGGGCGAGTAAAGGTAATTCCTCCACCCGATCGGACTACTCGCGGCACATCAAAAGTCCCTGCTACATAAGCCCGGTTTGGCCCACCATCAAAGATCAGCGAAGTAGATTTCCGTTGAAACACATTGAGGTTATAGGAGGTGCGGCTGGGGTCGCCCGCAATCCAAGGATCAGTCAAGTTAATGTCAAACAGGGTTTCTCTGGTACCGATTTGGACTTCACCGCCCAGTTTTTGGCCATTGCCACCTAAGTTTTGCTCTTGGTAGCTAACCGAACCAAAGAGTCCGCTCGATGAGCTGACCCCACCCCCGGCAGTAATCGAGCCGCTCTTTCGTTCAATTACATTGATTTGAACTACTGCTTTGGCTGGATCGGTAGTTCCTGGTGCGAGGGTAAGTCCTAAGTCCTCAAACAGACCGAGGGCAAAAATCCGCCGCAGATCTTGTTGAATTCTTTTGCTATTAAAAACCTGACCAGGCTTGGAAGCAATTTCTCGGGTAATGATAAAGTCCCGGGTGGCACCTCTGACTGGTTGACCTTTATCGTCTACTGGCTTCCGTTCTTTGTTCAAGAAGCGAACCTGGAGGTCTTCAATTATGCCTTCAGCCACAATGATGTTGAGCACCCCGTCGGCACCGATGTTCTCGATTTTGATAACTTGTGCTAAATCATAGCCTTCTTGTTTATAGAACTTGTTGAGGGCTTTGATATCTTCTTGCAGGGCAGCGGCATTTAAGCTCTGGCCATAAATGTTGCCAAAAATTTTATCGGTATCAGCCTGGGTCAATGCAGTCGAAGTACCTTCTGGCAGCGTTTTGATGACGACTTTGCTGACATTGCCAAAGGGAGTGACCAAGTAAGTTAGTTTGACTCCTTGAGCATTTTGTTGGGGTTGGGTACGAACCTCTTGGAAAGCGCCCAGAGCCTGAATAGCGTTGACATCCTGCTGTAGTTGTTCACTAGTGGTAGGCTGGCCAACTTTGCTAGTAATGACTCCTAAGACCTGAGCTTTCAGTTCGGGAGAAATTGTTCCAGTGGTGGACTGCACATCGATCGCTGTCACCAACACCCGTTTGCTGGAAGTTGAAGATGATTCAGCAGGTGGGGTCGTGAAATCTGCTGGTTTCTCGATTGAAGATGGAATCCGAGTAGGTGGCTTAGCTGGTACTTGGGGCTTTTTCTTGGCAGTGCTGCGCTTAGCCAAAATAGCTGAGCCTTCTAGTTTGGGCACTGTTAAATTGAATCCTGTGGCACTAGCGTCAGGTTGAAGATTTGTGGCGCTATTTGCAACAGACGCGAGGTCTAGCCGAGTGGCGGCAGCTTCTAGCCCGGCAGAGTTGCTAGGGGATGCCATGGCGGAATTGACGTTACCTACTGTTGCAAGCATGGGCACAAGAATTAGTTTTGAGTAGAATTTCATTACTTCGATACACCTGACGCGGACATGAACTTGGTTACAAGACTGCTAAGTCTTGAGAGTGTTCCGGTGGAGCATCGATATAGCTGATATCATTACGCACCACCGGGGGCTTTGGCTTGGGCGGAATAGCTGAAAAGTAGGTGAATCTTGAAGATTTCAACCTGATTCCAACTTGGGGCTATTTAGTAATTAACTGTTGCTGCGCACCCGATCGAGCACTTGCTGGTAGGCATTTTCTACCTGGCCGAGATCTTGGCGGAAGCGATCTTTATCAAGTATGCGCTTGACGGGATCGCTTTCGTCGGCTAGCCACAGACGGCAGCTATCGGGGCTGATTTCGTCGGCCAATAAGATTTGACCAAATTTGTCGATGCCAAACTCTAGTTTGAAATCAACTAGGATGATGCCGCATTGACTAAAGAAATCAGTGAGAATCCGATCAATTTCCAAAGCCTTATTCTGTAACTCGGCTACCTCCGCTGCTGTGGCCGCATTGATGAGATAGAGGCGATCGAGGGTCAACAAGGGGTCGCCCATGGCATCGTCTTTGTAGTAAAATTCTACCAGAGGCTGGGGCAATACGGTGCCGATTGCTAGTCTGGTCTGTTTGCAGAGGCTGCCAGCGGCAATGTTACGTACTACCACTTCTAAAGGAATGATTTGGACTGCTTTCACCCGCATTTCTCGGGGGCTAGGGCTATTAATATAGTGGGTGGGAATGCCTTTTTTGGCAATCAGCTTAAATAAGTGGGTGGTAATCTCGCAATTGATGATTCCTTTGTCGACGATCGTGCCCTTCTTTTGGGCGTTGAACGCGGTGGCATCATCCTTAAAGTAGGTTAGCAACACGTCCGGATCCTCGGTAGGGTAAAGGATCTTGGCTTTGCCTTCGTAGATGGCTAGAGTGTCAGACATAAAGAAATGTAAAGCTGGAGCATGATGATTCTACCGCGATTATGATCCTCTCTGGCGGCTCTAGGCCGATTGGTAGCATTACACACCGCTAAGGGTAAGGGTTAAGGAGTATTGGCAGGGAATTTAAATCGCAAAAAACCCTAAAACTACTTATGGGAGAGGTTTTAGGGTTTCTGTTTAGCTCTGTGAAGTGCGGTTAGATCTATCTTTGGTGATAGCCAGTGCGATTGCAGTCGTTTTCGGCATATTGTCTTTCTAACCATTTAACTTTGCGATACTCCTCATCCTCCCGAGCATCTTGAATCTTTTCGCGCAGATCTTTACAGATTCGAGGTTCGCGATACTCTTGGTTCCGATAATCGCGGTCTTTTTGAGCATGGGATTCACCACCATATCCGTAATCAGCGCTAGCCATCGGAACATTCACAGCTCCAACTAGTGCTGTGGCTGAAAGGCAGCCAACAGCAATTAGTTGCAATTTAGAAAAAGTAATAGACATATTTTGATTGTCCTTTGGAGTAAGTTGTTTGGAGATAAGTATCCCTGACATGATTTGGCACACATGTTTGTGGTGATGACTGTTACAGACAGTAATATGTTCCACTCTAGATTTGAATTGGCGATTCTTCAGCAACCCGATAAATTTTGGAGATTGGCCAGAAACTATTGATCGAAATTTGACATGATCGCACACAGTCTGCTACTTTGGTAATTTGTCCACAGTTGGAAACTCCCTTGGAGCTGTCAATTTTGTAACTTATGCCAACCATTCAACAGCTCATTCGCAAAGCCCGCGAAGACTATGTAGTCAAAACTAAGTCTCCGGCATTAAAGCAGTGCCCACAGCGCCGTGGCGTATGTACTCGTGTATATACCACCACTCCCAAAAAGCCTAACTCTGCCCTGCGCAAAGTAGCTCGGGTGCGCCTAACTTCTGGTTTTGAAGTTACGGCTTATATTCCTGGGATCGGCCACAACCTACAAGAGCACTCGGTTGTCATGATTCGCGGCGGACGGGTAAAAGATTTACCTGGTGTGAGATATCACATTATCCGTGGCACCTTAGATACTTCCGGAGTGAAGGATCGTAAGCAAGGTCGCTCCAAGTATGGAGCTAAGAGACCTAAAGTTGCTGCCAAGTAGAATTTGAATGGAATGCCCATGCTGAGGGCACCGTCAATGTTTTGCTATTTCACAACTCCAATATTTCCAGCGGATTGCCCCCAACCTGTTCGCTAGGGAGCCATTTAACCTTCTTCAGCCCTATCGATCGTAATTTTTTATGTCTCGTCGTACCACAGTCCCCAAAAGACCCGTCCCCCCAGACTCTGTCTATAACAGCCGCCTAGTTAGCATGATGGTTCGAAGAATCATGTACAGCGGCAAAAAGTCGATCGCCTTAAACATTGTGTATGACGCAATGAAGTTGATCGAAGAGCGCACTGGCACCGAGCCACTAGAGACTTTTGAAAAAGCCGTGCGTAACACCACCCCCTTGGTAGAAGTCAAGGGTCGGCGAGTCGGCGGGGCTACTTATCAAGTGCCTATGGAAGTGCGACCCGATCGAGGCACCGCCTTGGCAATGCGCTGGTTGATCAACTATTCTCGCTCGAGAGCTGGCAAAAGCATGTCGATTAAATTGGCCAACGAGCTGATGGACGCGGCAAACGAAACTGGCAGCGCGATTCGCAAGCGGGAAGAAGTTCACCGGATGGCCGATGCCAACAAGGCATTTGCTCACTATCGTTACTAGAGCTTTGCTCAGTCGAGGTTTGTCCTCGACTGCATCCACATATTTTTGCGCCTGCAGGAGTTTAGAGCGTTGCGGGCGACCGAAATTTTCTAAAAAGTATACAATCGTAAGTGTATGAGTATTACTAAGGACATCAACACCTCAGGAGGTAACTGTGCCACGCACCGTCCCGTTTGAAAAAATACGCAACATCGGGATTGCAGCCCACATCGACGCGGGTAAAACCACCACTACCGAGCGCATTCTTTATTACTCTGGCGTAGTTCATAAAATTGGTGAAGTGCACGATGGTAATGCTACCACCGATTGGATGGAGCAAGAGAAAGAGCGCGGAATCACTATTACCGCTGCTGCAATCAGTACTAGCTGGAAAGATCACAAGATTAACATCATTGATACTCCCGGACACGTAGACTTTACCATTGAGGTAGAGCGCTCTATGCGGGTACTTGATGGGGTAATTGCGGTATTTTGCTCGGTGGGCGGTGTGCAGCCTCAATCGGAGACGGTATGGCGGCAAGCCAATCGCTACAGCGTGCCCCGGATTGTATTTGTAAATAAGATGGATCGCACTGGTGCGAACTTCTACAAAGTCTATGAGCAGGTCTGCGATCGGCTTAAATCTAATGCTGTCCCAGTTCAGATTCCCATCGGTGCCGAAGCTGGTTTCCAAGGCGTAGTGGACTTAGTGACCATGCGGGCATTCATCCACAAAGATGATATCGGCAAAGATATCGAAGAAGTTGATATCCCGGCTGACTTGGCCGAGAAAGCCGCCGAATTTCGCCTGAAGCTAGTTGAAGCAGCCGCCGAAACTACCGATGAGTTAATGGGAAAGTACCTTGAAGGTGGTGATCTGTCTCAAGACGAAATTAAGTTAGCCTTGCGTAAAGGCACTGTCACTGGGGCGATCGTTCCCATGTTCTGTGGTTCGGCCTTCAAGAACAAGGGCGTACAACAGTTGCTTGATGGTGTAATTGATTATCTGCCAGCCCCCACCGAAGTTCCACCTATTAAAGGCATCGTTCCTGATGCTCCAGAAGGCGAAAACGAAGTAGAGCGTCATGCTGACGACAACGAGCCATTCGCCGCTTTGGCCTTCAAGATTATGTCTGACAAGTTTGGTCGCTTGACCTTCATCCGGGTATACTCGGGTGTGATCAAGACCGGCACTTATGTACTGAACTCTGCTAAGAATAAGAGAGAACGGGTATCCCGCCTGATTATTCTTAAAGCAGATGATCGGCAAGAAGTTGATGAACTGCGGGCTGGTGACTTAGGAGCGGTATTGGGTCTAAAAGACACCTTTACTGGTGACACTCTCTGTGATGAAAACAGTCCAGTAATTCTGGAATCGCTGTTTATTCCAGAACCAGTGATCTCCTTGGCTGTAGAGCCTAAAACCAAGGGAGATATGGAGAAGCTATCCAAAGCTCTGCAATCTCTATCGGAAGAAGACCCTACTTTCCGGGTACATACCGACCCTGAAACCAACCAAACTGTAATTGCGGGGATGGGTGAGCTACACCTGGAAATCTTGGTAGATCGGATGCTGCGGGAGTTTAAGGTAGAAGCGAATATTGGCGCGCCTCAGGTGGCTTATCGTGAAACCATCCGCAAGCCGGTCAAAATGGAAGGCAAGTACATCAAACAGAGTGGTGGTAACGGCAACTATGGTCACGTAGTAATCGAAGTCACTCCTGGCGATCCCGGTAGCGGTCTAGAGTTTGTCTCCAAGATCGTCGGTGGTTCGGTGCCTAAGCAATACATCAACCCGATTGAGCAAGGGATCCGTGAGAGCTGTGAGTCGGGCATTATGGCGGGCTACCCAGTGATTGATCTCAAGGTCACACTGGTAGATGGCTCTTACCACGATGTAGACTCTAACGAAATGGCCTTCAAAATTGCCAGTTCGATCGCCATCAAAGATGCCGTGCTGAAAGCCAACCCGGTCTTGCTGGAACCCAGCATGAAAGTGGAAGTAGAAGTACCCGAAGACTACATTGGTAACGTCATCGGCGATCTCAACTCCAGGCGTGGTCAGGTGGAAGGCCAAGACTCCGGTCAAGGCATTGCCAAAGTCATGGCCAAGGTGCCCCTAGCAGAAATGTTTGGCTATGCCACAACAATCCGCTCCAACACCCAAGGTCGCGGTGTTTTCTCGATGGAGTTTAGTCACTACGAGGAAGTCCCCCGCAACGTTGCTGAAACTATCGTCGCCAAGAGCAAAGGCGGTAGATAAACAGCCGAATCCAGCCAAAGAGTCTGCATAAGACCCTTTGGCTGCTAATATCAACCAGAGGAATATAAGGAACTAGTTACATGGCACGCGCTAAATTTGAACGGAACAAACCGCACGTCAACATTGGTACCATCGGTCACGTAGACCATGGCAAAACCACCTTGACTGCTGCAATCACTATGTCCCTGGCCGCAAATGGTCAGGCACTGGGTCGCAAGTATGATGAAATCGACGCGGCTCCAGAAGAAAAGGCGCGTGGTATTACCATCAACACCGCCCACGTAGAGTATGAAACCAATGATCGTCACTACGCTCACGTAGATTGTCCTGGACATGCTGACTATGTGAAGAACATGATCACCGGTGCAGCCCAAATGGATGGTGGCATATTGGTGGTATCGGCTGCCGATGGCCCAATGCCCCAAACCCGGGAGCACATCTTGTTAGCGAAGCAAGTAGGCGTACCTAACCTAGTAATCTTTTTGAACAAAAAAGACATGGTAGATGACGATGAGTTGCTAGAACTTGTAGAAATGGAAGTCCGTGAATTGCTGACTTCTTACGACTTTGACGGCGACAATATTCCGATCATTGCTGGTTCAGCCCTGAAAGCTCTAGAGCAAATGGCTATTAACCCCAAGACCCAAAAAGGCGAAAACGAGTGGGTAGATAAAATCTATGACTTGATGGCTGCTGTAGATAGTTTTATTCCTACCCCCGAGCGGGAAGTTGATAAGCCTTTCTTGATGGCAATTGAGGACGTGTTCTCGATTACTGGTCGTGGTACTGTAGCCACCGGTAGAATCGAACGCGGCATCGTGAAGGTTCAGGATGAAGTAGAAATTATCGGCCTGAAAGATGTCCGTAAAACCACCATCACCGGGATCGAAATGTTCAAGAAATCCCTGGATCAAGGGATGGCTGGAGACAATGCTGGTGTGCTAATGCGCGGTATTCAAAAAACTGACATTGAGCGCGGCATGGTAATTGCTAAGCCCGGCACCATCAAGCCTCACACTCAGTTTGAAGGTGAAGTATACGTATTGACCGATAAAGAAGGTGGTCGTAAGACTCCGTTCTTCCCTGGCTATCGCCCGCAGTTTTACGTTCGTACAACCGACGTAACTGGCGACATCAAAGCATTTACTGCTGATGATGGCTCCGCTGCCGAAATGGTAATGCCTGGAGATCGGGTTAAGATGACTGTAGAACTAATTTGCCCAGTAGCGATCGAGCAAGGTATGCGCTTTGCGATTCGTGAAGGTGGTAGAACTATCGGATCTGGCGTAGTTTCCAAAATCCTTAAGTAGATCAACCGATCAACCCAGACAGGGGTGAGTGCGCTCACCTCTGTCTTTTTCTCTCTTTGTTTATTTTCCTGTACCTCAACAACAAAAAATATTATGGCTACTGTTACCCAGCAAAAAATCCGCATCCGTCTCAAAGCTTTTGATCGTCGCCTTTTAGATACCTCATGTGACAAGATCGTCGAGACTGCTAGTCGCACCGATGCTACTGCTGTGGGTCCGATTCCTTTGCCTACTAGACGCAAAATTTTCTGCGTCCTACGATCGCCTCACGTAGACAAAGACTCCCGTGAGCATTTTGAAACCCGCACCCATCGGCGGATTATTGATATATATCAACCTTCTTCTAAGACGATCGATGCCTTGATGAAACTAGATTTACCGGCTGGGGTAGACATTGAAGTGAAGCTGTAATTTACGCTGAAGCGCCCAACATGGGGCGCTTTTTTTATGTACTTCAGTAGATGATTATTTCCGATTTCACAGCTATCCTTTTCTGACTGGAATTATTTAGAGCAAACCTTTGGTACTTTTGGCGCATACCAGTGTCTATTTACCCATCACTGCATGGCTACAAAAAAGAAAAGATATCCTGTAAGATGGGTTGCAGCTAATCAATACGTACCGGCAATAATTAGTTCCTTAAAATCATGGAAATTAGTCTGACTTGGCAAGATCCTGTTACCGGTGAGATTCGTACCCCGGTACTGAGTACTCCGATCGCTATTGGGCGCGATTTTTCGCAGTTGCC
The DNA here is from genome assembly GCA_025359065.1 of Synechococcales cyanobacterium GL140_1_metabinner_5_sub. Taxonomy (GTDB): domain Bacteria; phylum Cyanobacteriota; class Cyanobacteriia; order Cyanobacteriales; family Chamaesiphonaceae; genus JAAFHZ01. The sequence goes on from JANYHM010000038.1 coordinate 34,086, forward strand.
TCGCCGCATTGGTGGAAAGCGGGTATCACGGATTCGCTTAGATGACGGCGAAGTTTCGCGGATCCATTTGTTTCTAGACGAAGAAAATGGCTTGTTGGCGGCGATCGATCACAACAGCAGCAATGGCATTGAAATTAATGGCAATAAGCAGTTGCGAGGTTATCTAAATCCAGGTGATCAGCTCAGTGTAGCCAGTTACGTCATAACTGTTACTAATGTGGGAGCAGCAACTAACAGCTCTAAAATGCTATTTCAGCCAGTTACTGATGTGGACGGTCTACCCACGGTACCCAGCGCAAGTCGCAAGTCTCCGGAGTTTTCACGGTAGGGTGAATGCTACTAACGTCCCAGATCTGTAAGGTATACTTACCGATGGCGGTGTGATGTTGGTGTTTAAGAACTCATGCAAATTAGTATTACCTGGAAAGATCCAGCTACCGGAGAGCGTCGCAGCCCGGTACTCAACACTCCGATCGCGATCGGGCGAGAGTTTTCGCAGTTGCCCAGCACAATTGCCGAGCGACGGGTATCGCGGATTCAGCTCAATGATGGGCAGATTTCGCGCTTTCATGTGTTGTTAGATGAAGAAAATGGCCTATTGCTAGCTGCCGATCAACAGAGCAGCAATGGTATTGAAATCAATGGTGTTAAGCAGCTCCGAGGATCTTTAAAAGCTGGCGATCGGCTGGGTGTTGGCAGCTATGTTTTGACCATATTAGAAGTAGGCGAAGCTGCCAATAGCTCCAAAATTCTGTTTAATCCAGTCACTAATGTTCCTGACCCGTATATCACTAGACCGGGTGGCAATCAACAAAATGCTTTTTTGCCCCAAATTTTTCACCAGCAGCAGATCAGCATTGATGACATCCATGCCACTGGTCTTAAGGTAGAAACCGTAGAATATGGCACGGTTGGAGGCGGTTTTGGCAGTTTTGCTTGGGTTGATCTGTTGCGGATTGCGGGGGTGAAAGCCACGAATATCGCTGTGCTTAGCCCAGAGAAATCAGTTCATGGCCGCTATCGTCAGCTTTGCCTCAATGCCCATGTCTCTGATAGCTTCGCTTGTGCTAAAGGAGATAGAGAGCGCTTGCGTTCTCCGTCTGATGGTTGTCCTGACAATATTTGGGGTTTTCCGGGCTACGGTGTGCGCGAAGCACTGCGCAAGCTGGGGCGTGGCCAGTTTGTGCCGGGACTGCAAATTTTGTGGCAGCTCTTGGCAGAGCCAATGCTAGAAAATTCCTATGGCCCAGTGGATGAGCAGGTGTTGCAGGCAGTCGATCGAGAGGCTGCCCGGATTGGCTGGCAAAGAATGCTGCGCTATGCCATGGTGCAAACTATTCGCCAGACTACCGATGGTCGTTATGCTTTGCTATATAGCCAGGGTGACAGCCAGGCCATTTTGGTGACTCGTTACCTACATCTAGCCACTGGTTATCCTGCCGTAGAGTTTCTGCCTGACTTACAAGAATACCGCCAGCGCACTAAAGATTTTCAGCTAGTAGTCAACGCTTACGAACCCCACGATCATATCTATGAGCAGTTGGGTAATCGAGGGGGTACGGTGCTATTGCGGGGGGCTGGTACCATTGCTTGTCGGGTATTACAACGCATTTATCGAGTGCGGCGGAATCATCCTCAACAGCAAATTAAAGTGATTCATCTTTGGCCCCAGGCGGTTGACGGCGATCGAAGTACTGGAGTGGCTCAGCGATCGGTGAATTTGAATTACCAAATCCAAGCTTTTGAGTGGCCAAAAGCCTGTTGGGGCGGCTCATATAAGATGCGGCTAGCAGCGGCCACCACCGAGCAACAGCAGCAGTTTTACTTCGGCTGGGAGGGAGCTACTATTCCCCAACGGCGCGATTGGCAAAAGATGTTGGTGGGTGGCATTAGTAAAGGCTGGTATCAGCAAATTATTGGTCAGGTTCAAGTAGTGACTCCCAATCCGCCAAGATTGGCGGTGATGCTTCAGGGTGAATCTATGCCGGTTGCTGCTGACTATATTATTGATGCTACTGGCTTAGCTGGTTCGGTGATGGATAGTCAGCTCTTGGCTGATTTGGTCCAGCAATATCAGGTAGCGCTGAATCTGCGTGGTCAGTTTAATGTAGGCGAAGATTTTGCGATCGATCAACTAAGCAATGGCACCGGACGAGTCTACGGCTCTGGTATTACCACTGCGGGCAATGGCTATGCTCCGGTGGATAGTTTTTTGGGGCTGCAATATGCGGCTTTGGCCTCGGTGTGCGATATGACCGATCGGGGTGCTCCCGAACTCAAGCAATTAACTGGGTTGCAGTCAACAGCTCAGTGGTGGCGATGGATGACCAATAAACCCCCAGCTTAAATTAGAGCTGCTGGTTCAATATTTGCCTCTGGCGAATCAAATAATACCGTGGTCATATATCGTTCAGCCCACTCATTGCCAAAAGCTTTCTCCAAAACCCGCCGAGTTTTATCGTTCTGCTGTTGTTTATCACAGTAATAGTCCTGCGCTGCCACAATCTCGGCTTTTTCCTGGGCATTTACTGGCTGTGCCTGTACTGCCAACTGACAATGTACCGTCAAGAACCCAGTAACTCTTTCCAAAAACCAGGCTTCTTCTTGGGGGTTGCCGGGGCGGACAAAAAAGCAAAAATCTGAAAAAATATCTGCCCAGTCTGGTAAATCGCGGGGTTGACTAAATTCTCGTTGGGGCAATGCAGCTAAAGCCTGACTGTAGGTATCTGGAAGTACCCGCTGTTCATTAAGTGGTGAGAGGTCGGCGATCGCGGCACTAATGCCATTTTTACCACCCACGATATCTGCCCCAAACATAGGCAGGGCGTATTCTGGTCGTGGAAACATCACACAGTGCAAAATATCTAAGTTGCTGCCGACTTGAGCCAACTCCAGATGCAGCTTGCGAAATTGAGGGGTCTGGTAACAGCGATTTTCGATAATCAACTTTTCGCCTTCTAGCTTGCCTTCTACATAGCCCAAATCTGCCGGTAAATAATATGGCGATAGATCTAAAAAATTACCCCAGACCTGCTCGATCGCATCGGCGAGCTGGCGAATCAAGAGTTGTTGGCGATGACGGATAGATTCAGGGTTTTGGTCGGACATTGGTGGCGCAGACGGTGAGTGGGCGGGCTGTTAGTAAACCCAACAAAACACAAGTATACAAAAAGTTGTGTGGAATCAGTATCTAGACTCCACACAACTTTACCATTCGGCGTTGAAAATTAATACAACTGTTCTTCTTGATGTGTTTCGATTGTACAGTCAGACTTAGGATAAGCCACACAGGTCAACACGAAACCAGCTTCAATTTGATCGTCGTCTAAGAAAGACTGATCAGATTGGTCAATATCACCGCTGGTGATTTTGCCTGCGCAAGTGGAGCAAGCTCCAGCACGACAAGAGTATGGTAGGTCAAGACCTTGCTCTTCGGCAGCGTCTAAAATATAGGTGTCATCAGCCACTTCAATAGTTTGATTCAGCCCTTCAGCTTCACTGATTAATGTGACCTTATAGGTTGCCATGTTTCAATCCCTCTCTAAAAAATTGCGAAAATTTATTCTCCAAAATCCCACCATTTCAAAATGCAGTAATGCATTGATAATGAAGTATGGTGGTGGCACTGCTCTATCAAGCGATTCACGAAGCAATCTGCTGTGCGCAGTAGGCAATGCTTCAAGCAAGATAAGCTGGGGTCGTGCCAACCCTATTTGAATACTAAGGGAAAAACTCACCTTTGCAACTGTTATCTTGCATTGTGTTGAACGGTATTCATAATCAGATTAGCCAAATCTATCCTGATTACTTATCGATGCTGGGGAATTTTACCGAATAACATCTCTTCTCAGACCACTGCTGCGCTCTTTACTGACTAAAATCCAGACTAAGCTCCATGAAAATTCTAGTACTAACTTGGGAATTTCCCCCGCGCTTGGTGGGTGGCATTGCACGACATTGTGCGGAGTTGTATCCTGAGATTGTGCGGATGGGGCATGAGGTACATGTGGTGACGGTAGCTTTTGGGACAGAGCCGCAGCATAAAGTAGTCGGCGGTATTCATGTGCATCGAGTGGATGATCCTGGGGTACCCGATCCTTTCTTGCCTTGGGTACGGGATCTCAATCGCAATCTGTTGGAATACTGCCATCAGTTGTTGGCTAAGACCTCTTTTGATTTGATCCATGCCCATGATTGGCTGGTGGCGGCAGCAGCGATCGCCCTTCAGAGTAAGACCGGTTTACCGTTGGTATCTACTATTCATGCTACTGAGTTTGGTCGCCATAACGGGATTCGTGGTGATGATAGCACCGAAATTTTCAATCAAGAGCGCCAGTTGACCGATCGATCAACTGAGGTAATTGTATGCAGTAACTATATGCGAGAAGAGGTGCATGAGGTGCTGGGGCGAACTCATAGCCATATTATTTACAATGGCATTAACCCCGAGAAAAAGCAGCGCCCGCAAAACTTCGATTTTTGGCAGCTCCGTCGCACTTACGCAGCCGATCATGAAAAAATCATTTACTATGTGGGGCGAATGACCCCAGAGAAAGGGATCTTTCTGCTGCTGGATGCGGCTTCGATTGTCCTGTGGGAAATGGAAGGTGCTGTGAAGCTAGTGTTTATTGGGAAAGGTGATGGCAACATTGAGGCGCTGAAACGCAAGGCCACAGATTTAGGAATTGGTGAAAAATGCTACTTTACAGGCTTTATGTCTGACCAAGATTTGGATAAGTTTCAGACAGTGGCAGATTGTGCGGTGTTTCCTAGTCTATATGAGCCTTTCGGCATTGTGGCTTTAGAAAGTTTTGCTTCTCATGTGCCGGTGGTGGTTTCCGATGCTGGTGGTTTGCCGGAGGTGGTGCGTCATTCTCAAACCGGGATTGTAACTTGGAAGAATAACCCGGATTCTTTGGCTTGGGGAATTTTAGAGGTATTGCGTAATCCCAGCTATTCTAAATGGCTGACTGATAATGCTTATTCAGAACTCAGTCAGCGTTTCTATTGGCCACACTTGGCCACTCAGACTTTGGCTGTCTATGAGATGGCTGTTGCCAGTGATGCGAAAGCCTGAATAAATCTAAAACTTTTGCCATTGCTGAGGTGGCGGTGTCAAAAACTCATAGGCACCAGCAGGTGCTCCGGCGGCTGCGGTGATTACAATATCAAAAGAGAGCGATATTCGTAGTTCTTCCGTCTCGTTTGTAGTTACTTCATGTCGCTGCATTGCTGGGAACAACATCAACCTTCCTTCTGCTGGTGGATACGATACTTGTAGTTGATTCAAATAGTTGTCTTCGTCAATGATTGCAGTGTTTTCGCTGCCTAAGCCGGGACAGACTTCGTTGACTCTGGCGGTGTCGATAAATACCAGGCTGCCTGGATCGATGGTCTCTGATGCAGGGATGGCGATGTAGTAAACGGCGCTAATGTGGGCGGTATTGTGACTGTGTGCGCCGACTGATTGGCGGGGACGAGAGACGATCGGCCACCCCCGCTGAATGTATAGATCTACTTGACTTCGATCGATCCCCAATTCTTGCAAATAAATATTGGTGTGCATTTGCACTTCGCTCACAATCCAAGCAAAGCGCGGATCTTGATGAATTTGCTGGACTCCGTGCAAATCGCCTGTCCAAGCCATCTCGGGGTAAGCTATTCGCTCTGCGCCAGTTTTTTCTAGTTCTAGAACTGTAGCCAGCAGGGCTTCTCGGTGGTCGGGGGCATCGGCGAGGTCTTCGTAGTAAATAGCAAGGGGAAACCAGGTTTTGATCGGCATTTTAAAATTTTAGAGAGTCAGCGAGATCATCTTAGGCGATCTATGGCATTGTTGACTTATGCGCTTACCAGGAAACAGCCCAAGTGATTCCCTGCTATACCCCTTCCTAGCTTGGCTTTTCAGAGATATGTCTGGCAGTCAGGTTATGGAGACATTATGGGTATCCTATGTGAAAGAACAGTTAGGGGTGACATATGAATAGCATTAAGCAAGAACATATTAGTAATTTCGAGCAAGAGGGTGATAGCTTAAAAGGGCATAAAAATCTAGATACCTTCGGTGGTACGCCAGTATTTAAAGACAAGCTTCATGTGGGTCGCCCAAATATTGGCGATCGAAATCGTCTTCTAGAAAGAATTAATGATATTCTTGATCGAAGATGGTTGACAAATAATGGAATTTACGTTCAGGAATTTGAGCAACGGATTGCTGAATTAGTAGGTACAAAACACTGTATTGCCACCTGCAATGCTACTGTAGCCCTGGAAATAGCTATTCGAGCGACTGAACTAAAAGGCGAAGTGATTATGCCCGCTTTTACATTTATTGCCACTGCTCACGCTCTACAATGGCAAGAAATTACCCCAGTATTTTGCGATGTAGAGTCTAGCACTCACAATATCGATCCTCTGAAGATTGAGCAGATGATTACCCCTCGCACCACAGGTATTTTAGGTGTTCACTTATGGGGTCGTGCTTGTAACATAGAGGCTTTAAGTAAAATTGCTCAAGATCACAACTTAAAATTGATGTTCGATGCTTCTCATGCTTTTGGTTGTTCTCATGATGGACAGATGATTGGCAGTTTTGGTGATGCTGAAGTCTTTAGTTTCCATGCAACCAAATTTTTGAATTCATTTGAGGGTGGTGCAATCGTCACAAACAATGATGATTTAGCAGCTAAAATCCGTTTAATGAAGAATTTTGGTTTTGCCGGTAATGATAACGTAGTTTACATTGGCACGAATGGTAAAATGCACGAAATATCTGCAGCGATGGGTCTAACTGGATTAGATAGTATGAAAGATTTTATTGAAATTAACTATCAAAACTACAAACAATATCAGAAAGAATTAAGCCGTATTAATGGAATAAAGATTACCAATTATAACGAGACAGAAGCCAATAATTACCAATATATTGTATTAGAAATTGACAAGGAAGTATTCGGCATCAGTAGAGATAAGCTAATTGAAATATTAGTTGCCGAAAACATAATGGCTAGACGGTACTTCTATCCAGGCTGTCATAGAATGGAACCTTATCATTCTTATTTCCCTCATAATAAAACATTGTTGCCAGAAACAGATCAGCTTTCAACAAAAGTTATGTCATTGCCTACTGGAACAGCAGTGAGCTTATTAGATATCAGCAAGATTTGCCAAGTGATTGAATTTGTCAGAGAAAACAGATCTTATTTTCAAGATACAACAGAAAAATCTTTTATTTACAACTAGTTAAAATAATCAAAGCTTATCAGGAGAACAAAATGAAAGTTAGTATATTAATGATTGCATATAATCATGAAGAGTATATTGTCCAGGCGATCGAAAGCATCTTGGCTCAAAAGGTTGATTTCGAATACGAAATTGTCATTGGTGAAGACTGCTCAACCGATCAAACTAGACAGATTGTTATTGACTACAAAAAACAATATCCAGACAAAATCAATCTATTGTTACCAGAGTTGAATCTGGGAATGTTGCCAAACTTCATCAGCACATACAAAGCATGTCAGGGAGAATATATTGCAATACTAGAAGGTGATGATTACTGGATTTCTCCAGATAAGTTACAAAAGCAAGTAAACTTCCTAGACAAAAATATAGATTTCACTATCTGTTTTACTAATACATTGCATGTCTGGGGAAATATTACGCGAGAACCTGAAGTTTTTTTAAATAATCAAGCAGCGGTATCCACTATTGAAAATCTATTACTTCTCAACTTCATTCCAACTCCTTCCGTAATGTACCGAAATAAAGTAGTCAACGAATTTCCTGAGTGGTATTTCATGCAGGGTATGGGAGATTGGACTTTATCTATACTCCTTGCTGAGCATGGAAAAATTGGATATATAGATGAAGTAATGTCAGTATATAGAATCCATGATAAAGGAGTATGGTCGAGTAAAAATAAAGATTATCAGCTAACAGAAACAATTAGAATGCTTAACAGTATCAAAGAATATTTTTCTCATAAAAACAACAAGAGATACCAAGATATTGTTGATGTATCTATTAAATGCTACTCAAAACAACTTTCTAATTCAGATGCACGAAATCTATTAGAAAAACGCCGGAGATTTCTTGATTTCTCAGATAAAGAAACACCTTATAAACTACATGTTGGTTGTGGTCAAAACATTTTTGATGGCTGGATAAACATAGACATCGAGGGAGGTAATCCAGACATTGATTTAATTTGGGATGTAAGAAATGGTCTTCCTTTTGAGAATGGATCTTGTGGTTTAATATACAATGAAAATGTTTTAGAACATTTAACTTCAGAAGAAGGCCTGTCATTCTTGAAAGAGTGTCAGAGAGTTCTTCAAGTAGGTGGTATTTTAAGAGTAGCAATGCCTAGCCTAGAAAACATTGTCGAAAAATATCAATCTGAAAACTGGCAAAATCAAGATTGGTTGACTTGGCCAGATTATCAATTTGTTCGAACTCGTGCAGAAATGATCAATATTTCTTTTCGATGGTGGGATCACAAATGGTTGTATGATTTGGAAGAATTGAATTGCAAGCTTGTTGAAGCAGGCTTTATCACTATTAATACTGCCAAGTGGGGAGAAAGTGTTACTTCAGAACTTTTGAATCGGGAGACTAGGTCTGATTCCTTATTGATAGTTGAGGCTTCAATACCTAGGCCAACGCTAATCAACTATCCATTGGTAAGTGTTTGTATACCAACTTATAATGGTGAGAAGTTTATTAAAGAAACTTTATCTACTGTTTTGAGTCAGACTTACCCTAACTTAGAAGTGATTTTATCAGATGATAACTCTGGAGATCAAACTGTTAAAATTGCTAAGTCTTTAATGGCAGAATCTGAATTGAATTTCTTGGCTTTTGAGCATGAAAAATATGGGTTGTCTCAAAACTGGAATTTCTGTATTTCTCAAGCTAAAGGAAAATATGTAAAATTTTTGTTCCAAGATGACTTGTTAGAACCAGATGCAATCTCAGAAATGGTTGCTTTGGCAGAGCAAGATCAAGAAATTGGATTGGTTTTTTCTCCTAGAACCCTTTTTGTTTGTGATGAAGATAACTACTACAACAAAAAGTTTATAGAACATCATGGAGCAAAAGACATACACAAAGGATGGTCGAATTTAAAATCAATTCAATCAGGCCAAGAATTATTAACAGATCATCACTTATTTGACTATTCAACCAACAAAATTGGTGAGCCAACTACTGTCCTCATCAAAAAAGATATTTTTGATAAAGTAGGATTATTTAATAATGATCTTTGCCAGTTGGTAGATCTCGAAATGTGGTTGAGAATAATTAGCAGATGTAAAGTTGGGTTTGTCAACAAATATTTATCCCATTTTAGAATTCATGAAAATCAACAAACTAATCGAAATATTGCTAACAAAAAATTGATAATCTCAGACCATCAGAAATTCTTTAATCTTATCTACAGTGACAGAAGATATCCTAATATTGCAAGACAAAATGCATTTTATAAATACGCATTATTGTCAGAACAAATATCAGAATTATCTCAAGTTCGCACCAAGGTCGCGAAAGAATTCCTTAGTGTTTTAGACGGCCAGTTAATGAATGAATACCAAGGAATGCTGGGCAAATCACATAAAATAATATCATCTTTTGATAGCTTGAAATTTCAAGTACAAACGGAAGAAGAGCAATTTTTTACTAGTAATTTGATAGCAAATATTTCTCAAGGATTAAGACAGCCGAAGTCAATTCAATCATTACTTGCTGCAATGCTTTATTATCGGGCTGATCAGATGGAATTGCCATGCGATTTGTCTGAAATTCCAGATTGGTTACTTTTAGATTATTTAAAATATCTATTTCCAGAATCTGTTGTTTTTTATCAGATAGGAGAATCAGAAAGTTATTACATTTACATGTGTAAATGGATCGATTATTTATATAATGCTATACTCAGCCATCCTGATCATCCTTACTGGCATCAAGTAGCTGACACCTTTGCTCAAATTGTTAATTTTATTCCTACTAATATTAACGACCACAACCTCAGAGAGCTTTACGTCAAACGAGCAGAAATAATTGAGCTTTTCTTAAGAGTTAATGGGCACGAATTGGAATATGAGTTTCAATATCTTCCATTGATCAAAAAGAAAATCAAATTAGGGATTCTTATCTATCAAAATACTCCATCTGCCGAAACTTTTGCAACTTTACCTTTCTATGAATATCTCAGTAGAGATTTTGAGGTGTTTTTGTACACCATCAGAGAATCAGAAGGATCACTAGCAGAATATTGTCGAAGCTGTGTTAATCATGCCAAATTGTTACCTGCTGATTTTGAAGGTCAAATAAATTCTATTCGAGAAGATGATCTGGATATTTTATTCTTTGGGGCGAATGTTACGGCTATTACCAATCAGATGTGTTTGTTAGCTAGTCATCGTTTAGCCAGAATCCAAGTCACTAGCGGTGGGTCGATCGCCACCACTGGCCTCAAAAACATGGACTACTTTATCTCTGGAACTCTGACCGATCCCGAGCAAGATGCCCAATCACAGTATCAAGAAAAGTTATTGCAAATATCTGGAACTGCACACTGCTTTAGCTATGGTAACGATGAGGTTGTTGCACAGATTGAGGTAGATCGATCGAGCCTAAATATTTCACCAAAAGTAGTTGTTTTCACATCTGGTGCCAATCTATTTAAAATAGTCCCTGAGCTATTTCATACTTGGGCAAAAATCATCGCTCAGGTGCCTAATGCTGTATTGATGCTTTTACCCTACGGTCCCAACTGGTCAAAAAGCTACCATAAAAAACCATTTGAGGACAATTTGATTCACATATTTACAGAATATGGGCTGTCAGCAGATCAGCTAATTATTTTAGATCCACAGCCGGTACCAAATAGAGCTGATGTCAAAGCCTATTACCAAATCGCAGATATTTATCTGGATTCCTATCCATTTGCAGGTACAACTTCTTTAATTGAACCATTACAAGTTGGTTTACCAGTCATTGCCAGACAAGGTAATTGCTTCCGATCAGCGATGGGTGCGGCAATGATCCAATCATTGGGTATTGCGGACTTAGTGGCCACTAGTGAAGAATCATATATTCAATTGGCAATTAACCTGGGTAATAGTCTAGAACTGCGTCAACAAAAAAGTATTGAAGTCCAAACAAAAATGCAGAACAATCCCAGCTTTCTGGATAGTCGATCTTACTCGGCAAAAATTGGTGAATTGTTTATTACTTTGTTCGATCAATATGCTGAAAATGCCCAAAATGAAAGCTTAAAACTAAGAGATATGAATCTAATGGTTTTCCCTGATTGGAATCAATCTGAGGACTCAGTAGGTTATGAGTTACAACAGGTTATTCAAACATTAGCGAGTCAGCCAAATGCTCAGAACACAACTCTTTTAATTGATACCACCAATATTTCAACTGAAGATGCTCAAATGCTTTTGTCAGGCATTGCAATGAATATTATGATGGAGGAAGACTTAGATATCACAGAAGAGTTAGGCATTTCTTTGATTGAAGATTTACACAATATTCAATGGGAAAATTTGTTGCCTAGAATTAATTCTAGGATTTTGATGGATTGTGATAACCGGGCAACAATAGACAATCTATTGCCAACGCAATTAATGACTAGCAGCTTATCAAATCTTTTGTCCAAAGTATGACAAAATATACCGATTTTCAATTTGGAGGTACAGCGTGGGAATATTGTAATTAGAAATGTTTTCCGTGTCACCAATCTTTGTCACCAATCTTTTACTATGACTTCTTCAATCACCCTTCGTTTCCATGATGATGTACAAATCGTTGTTCCCAATTCACTGGATCTGATCACCCCCTATGTGTTGCAGGAGCAAGAAGATTGGTTTGAAGACGAAATAAAATTTCTACGTCGTTTGCTACAACCTGGTCAAAAAATCATTGATATTGGTGCTAATTACGGAGTTTACACATTATCAATGGCCAAAACAGTTGGAGATACTGGCAGTATTTGGTCTTTTGAACCTGCTTCTAATACCGCAAGTTTTCTGGCGGATGGAATTAAAGCTAATGGTTTTCAGCACATTGTGCTAGAGCAAAGTGCTTTGTCAAGTGTTTGTGGTGAGGCTAAGCTATCTTTGAATATTAACTCTGAATTAAATTCGTTAGTTCATGGAGATACATCATCAGAGGCTACTGAAACTGTACCTCTAGTAACATTAGATATTTGCATGGATCATTATGATTGGCAAGAAATTGAATTTGTTAAGATTGATGCAGAAGGTGAAGAAACTAATATATTACAAGGTGGTCAGCACTTTTTTTCTGAGCTATCACCGTTGGTTCAATATGAAATCAAAGTAGATATTGATGTACATTTAGAACTGATACAGAGCTTTGCTGATATGGGATACAAATCCTATCGATTAATTCCAGGATTGAATTTGCTAGTTCCTTTTGATCCAGAGTCAATAGATGGATATTTACTGAACTTATTCTGTTGCAAGCCTGATCGTGCCCAAAAGTTAAGCGAGCGGGGCTATCTATTAGATACTGATCACTATTCATCTCAGCCTAACCAAGAACTAATATCACAAATATCAGATCAAATAAAAACCAAAGATAAATATAATTGGCAGCAGACAATCGCAAAACTCCCCTATGGCTTAGAACTTAGCAATCTATGGGAACAGACGATGTCTGACAATGATAATACTGATCTAAAACAACTATTAGCTTATTATTCTTTTAGTTGTGATACGCAGGTTAGTAATAATGAGCGTTTCACTGCATTGCAAGCCAGTTTATCCGGTATGTCAACTTTGTGCAATCAAAAAACTTCTTATTCACTGCTAGCTAGTTTGGCTAGAATAGCAATAGATTTCGGAGCTAGATCGATCGCAGTTCAGGCTCTGAGGGTGATTGTTCATAATATTTTTAATGGTGCTGAAATAGATATCAGTAAACCATTTTTTATTACCGGCAATCGATTTGATGCAGTTTGCCCTAACTTCGATGGAAACTGGTACTTTGCGGCTGCACTAGAAGAATTAGAAAGACTAGAATCATTTTCGTCTTTTTATACTGGCCAGACTGCATTACCGCGACTGGAGCTATTAAGAGATTTAGGGTTTAGCAGTACTGAAATGGAGCGAAGATTATCATTACTACAGCAACGCTACAACCTAAATTAGTTGGCTGAGCAACTTGATGAAACTAATCGAGTAGAGCCACAGTGAGGACAAGGAATTTTCTCAGCATCTAAAGTAGGAATTGGTAAACCGCAGTCATAGCACATGCGATAGTTTCCTGATTCCAAATTATGAGTGACAGCGACTCGTTCGTCGAACACAAAACAGTCACCTTGCCACTGGCTTTCGGCTGCTGGGACTTGTTCTAGATAGTTTAAAATGCCACCTTCTAGGTGATAGACCTCCAAAAAACCTTCTGCAAGCAGTAAAGAAGTAGCTTTCTCACAGCGAATACCGCCGGTACAAAACATCGCTACTTTAAGATGTTCGGTGGGGTTAAGATTTTGACGCACATACTCAGGGAAATCGGTGAAGGCATCGGTATGGGGATCGATCGACCCTTTAAATGTACCAATCTCTACTTCGTAGGCATTACGTGTATCAAGCACTAAGACATCAGGGTTTTGGATAAGAGCATTCCAGTCTTGCGGCGCTACGTAAGTGCCTACTTGCCGACTGGGATTGGCTAATGGTTCGCGAAGAGTAACAATCTCAGCTTTGATTTTAATTTTCAGCTTAGAAAAAGGTGGTTTGCCGGTGCAGGTGGCAGATTTATGGCTGAGATCTGCAAAGCGCAGGTCTTGGCGCAAAAAGGCTAAAGCAGCATTGACAGTCTCATGGCTGCCACAGATCGAGCCATTAATACCTTCGGTGGCAATTAAGATGGTGCCCTTGATTTCGTGGGCTTCGCAGTAGCTCTGCAACTGCATTTGTAATTCTGGGCAGTTGCTGATCGCAATAAATTTATAAAAGCTGGCAATGGTAATCATCCCAAGACCCCCGAACATCGACCTGCCATTATAGCAGCTCATTAAGGGAGTCTATTGGGGCGGCTGCTGTTGGGCTTTTTTGATGGCTGCTTTTTTCTTACGCACTTTGACAGCCAAGGCTGCCCGGTCTACTAAAAACCCAGCCACAGGGATTTCTTGAAACTCGCGCTCGGCTTCCAGTTTTTTCAACTCAGTGTAATCTACCCACTGAATACAGTTGACTGGACAGGTATCGATCGCTTCTTGTACAGTATCTTCGGAGTCGCCATCTTGGCGCACTACTCTCGATCGACCGTTTTCTGGCTCAATATAAAAGGTGTTGCGGGCAACATGAGCACAGAATTTGCAGCCAATGCAGGTTAGTTCGTCTACATAGACTCCCTGCTGACGCACTATGCCACCCAGCTCTGGCTCAAAACCCGATCTATCACTTATATCTCTAAGCCCACCGCCTAACTCTGGTGAATTGTTTGGGGCGTTACCGCTCACTAAGCTGACCAACGCTGTACGACTAATCGCACAGAGCCGTCTTGCTGATTGTGTTCTTCGGCCACTTGGAAGCCCTGTTGGGCTGCTGATTCTTTGACTGCGTGGTAGGCATAGCGTTGAGTAATTTGACTCAAAAATCTATCTACCGACCAATTTTGCTGCCAGAACTGGAGGTCTGCAACTAACTCATATTCTTGACCATTGTGGCTGAAGCCTACGTCATAGCCATTGTCTTGGGTGATCACCACATCTGCCGTGAGGCTTTTTCCCTGATACCCGCGCACCTGCTGCGGACCACTTTTCCATTCAACGCCTAAGTCGCTGAGGGCTGCGGCTAAGAATTCCACTTTGCGAATTTGAGTTTTGATGTTGCTAAAGTGAGACATAAGATTTTTGGGGAGAGAAGAGGGTGGTGATGGGCTACCAAGTAGTGAAATTGGTATTGGTGTCTGTAACAGCCTGAGTATTTTCTTGTTCAAAGAACTCTGCGGTAGGCTGGTGGGCAACTACCCGACCGAGGACTGCTTCAATTTCGGCTGTCACCTTGGTGCAAGAACTGCCAACGATGCCCGTAACGGTTTCTTGCACTCGTCCATCTGGGTAGATTACGAATTCCAAGGTTTCCATGGTCATGGGCTATACCAGTTGCGGTGAAAGGTTGGGAAGAATCTGACTCAAGAGCTGGGACTTAAAATCTGACGGGATAAATCGCCACAAAAGTCCTTGCTCGTAGGTGTAAGTACTCCCCTGTAAGTTTCGCGCAAGTTCCTTGAAGAGTCAAGAGAACTGTTAAGTTTTGCAAACTAAGTGTGAGAATGGCGAAAAACCAGGGCGGCGATCGATGGTATCAAGTCGGCTAAACGCTGATATGACAGTAGGACTGTCTCTAATTCATACATTAAATCAGCAACGCCAGATTATGAATGTGGAAGCGGAAAGTTTGAAATTTGACAATTTATTCCAGAAGCAATGAACCTATGACCGAACTACAACTTCATTTGCTGGGGTTGATACTACTAAACTGATAAAGAAGTTTATCGATCTGAGCCAGAAACAGTTCCCTCAGTTCAGGGTAAAATGCAGGAGGAGTGTTGCAATTAAGGGCAAGTCTATGAATCCAGCGCAATTTCTTGAAAAAGTGCAGGCTTTACCTCCAGATAAGCAGTCTGAGGTGTTCGATTTCATCGAGTTTCTAACATCACGCAGTACGCCATTAAGTGATCACAAGAGTGTGGAAGAGGACTGGACAAATGCCGAATTTAGCAAAATGTCCATGATTCAGGCGATGCGTGGAATGGAAGAAGAACCAGTGCTTTACACTCTCGATGATCTCAAGGAACATTGGCAATGAAACAAGCAGGACAGATTGTGCTGTTACCGTTTTCCTTCACCGATTCGTCAAAAACTTGCCCTTTGGATTGCGGAAGATAGCTAGTGAACCCATGACAACTCAATGCTCGTTCTAGATCTATCGTTAGTACATTTCGTACTTCATAAGCTGACAGGGAATCGTGCCATTGTAGACCGCCGTGCGCGCCGCCGATCGCAGCCCGATCGACTTTGCCAACTCCTTATTACCACTCAACACATAAGCATTCCAGCCCCTAAACCGCTGCTTCAACACATCGCCTAAAAGCCGATAAAAATCCCCCAGATCTTCATTGCGTCCTAATCTCACACCATAGGGCGGATTGCACATCAAAATACCTGAATCTGCCGGTGCTTCTACGTCAGCCAACTCCCGTTGAGCAAACTTAATATGTCGATCGATCCCACAGCTCACCGCATTAGACTTGGCCTGCTCCACCACCGCCCAATTGTGATCGCTGGCCACGATCGGCACCGTCAACTCCCCAATCTCACTGGCCTCAGCGGCCTTAAATAACTTATCGAACAACGGCTCATCAAAACTTGGCCAAGATTCAAAACCAAACTGCTCCCGAAAAATTCCTGGCGCAATATTCAAGCCGGCCATCGTTGCCTCCATCGGTAAAGTACCAGAGCCACAGAGCGGATCAAAGAAAGCCACATTGGGCTGCCAGCCAGAAATTTTAATCAAGGCCGCAGCCAAAGATTCCTTCAAAGGCGCATCACCCACCGCCGCACGATATCCCCGGCGGTGCAAACTGTTGCCAGAGCTATCTAAACTGACCGTACAGACTTCTTGGTGAATATGGACATTCACCCGCACCGCCGGGTTATCGGTATCGATGTCCGATCGAGCGCCAAATTGTTTTTGCTGCTGATCAACAATCGCTCGTTTGGCTTGGACAGCGGTGAAATGGCTGTGGTTCAGCTTCTCGGTTTTGCCGGTCACAGTGACCGCCAAAGTTAACTCTGGGGTGAGATACTGCGACCAATCAATTTGCTGCAAGCCCTCAAACAAATCATCCCCATCGGCGCAAGGAAACTGAGTTAGCTCAAACAAAATCCGAAAAGGCAAGCGCGCCCACAGGTTAACCTTGTAGAGCAGCTCGATATTTCCCTGAAAAAACACCCCACAGAAACCAATCTCGGTAAACTGTGCGCCTAATTCGGTTAATTCTTGGGCAGCTAGAGTCTCTAAGCCTCTGGCAACGGTGGCAAAATATTGATTCATTTTTGACTACTTTAAGGTTCAGGATTTTCTGGAGCGGACGATTACCAATTCCTAGGCTATCCTGGTATAAAGAAAGAAATTGTAATCCATCCATAGTAGCCATGCGCAGATTTTTATTGCTTTGCTGCCTGTTTGTCACTGGAATTGGCTTTGCCCTCTATAACTTCCAGGGCTTGGCCACCAAAGGCGAGTTCGACTCGATCGCCGTAGATTTTCGCGAAGACTTGCCTAAGGGGGAGATTGAATCCCAGCTCCAACAGTTGCAAAGCAAGTTTGGCTTGGCACCAAAACTCAACAGTAAGTTCTCTGAATCCGATCATCTGTACATATTTAAGGGCAACAAGGCCATCTTGGATAAGATCAAGAGCCAAGATCCAGAACTGTTAAAGGATGTGGAGTCGATCGAACCCAACTATATCTATGGTCTCAACGACCCAGCTCCAGGCCAAGATATCAACGAGCCAGAATATCTGCCAACTGCTAGTGCTCCTAACGATCCTTTGTATAACAAGCAGTGGCATCTGCACAATATTAATGCTGAGCAAGCCTGGGAAACCAACAAAGGCGCTGGTATCACCGTGGCAGTGATCGATACTGGCGTGACCAAAACCACCGATATGGACAAGACTGAATTTGTGGCGGGCTACGATTTTATTAATAATAAAGTCGATGCCGATGACGATAACGGTCACGGTACCCACGTCGCCGGTTCGGTTGCTCAATCGACCAACAACTCGATCGGGGTAGCAGGCGTAGCTTACCAGGCCAAGATTATGCCGCTGAAGGTGCTTTCGGCTGCTGGTGGCGGTACAGTCTCCGATATTGCCGAGTCTATTAAGTTTGCTGCCGATAAAGGTGCCAACATCATTAACATGAGCTTGGGCGGCGGCGGCGAAAGTGCCTTGATGAAAGAGGCGATCGACTACGCCTATGCTAAAGGAGTAGTAATCGTAGCGGCGGCTGGTAACGAGAACCAAAGCTCTGCCTCTTATCCTGCTCGCTACAACCATGTAATTGGTGTTGCAGCCTTTGATGCCAAAGGCGAAAAAGCTGAGTTTTCTAACTTTGGTGCTGGCGTAGATATCGCTGCTCCGGGTGGTGGCCACGGCAGCCGGGTCTGGCAAGAAACCATTGATCCTGATGGTGGTGCGCCCCAAGTAATTGGCTTACAGGGCACCAGTATGGCTTCGCCCCACGTCGCTGGCGTAGCTGCCATGATCATGTCTGCGGGAGTCAAAGATCCTGATGTTGTGCAGCAGGTGCTGCAAGAATCGGTGCGCAAAATCGCTGAAGATCCATTGAATCACTATGGTGCTGGCCAACTAGATGCCTCGGCTGCTGTCTTGATGGCTGCCCGTGGTCAGATTTCCTTCAACGATTTCTTTAGATGGCTGCACGAAAACGGCTACCTCAATCTGCGCTTCTGGTTCGATGGTGGTGCCGTAGCACTGTTACCTAAAATCTTAATGGTGGTGGGTTCCTACATGTTTGCCTTCTTGGTGCGCTATCTGTTCCCATCGGTTTCTTTGGCTACTGGCTTGATCACCGGCAGCAGCGGTCTGTTTTTCATGCGCGGCTTTTATATGTTTGATTTACCCCAAGCTCCTTTCCGGATGATGGGTAGTTCGGTAGCCGAAATGGGCAATGCGATCGCTGGAAACAACATTTTGAATCCCTTGTTTGCCAGCGTGCTGATACCCGCTACGTTGCTTGCCTTACTGTGGAGCAATGAAACCGGTAAACGCTTCGCGATCGGCCTGCTCTTGGGCACCTCCGCCTGCTTAGCCGTAAATATGGTGTACGAACCCCATGTGTGGATGCTGGGCGATGGCTTGTTGCCTCAAATCTTCCTTGGTGTGAATGCTGCTCTCTGTTTCGTCTTGGCTAGGTTTGCCGCCAAGGCCGCTAAAGCGGAGGCACAGGCATGATTACCGTAACCGGAATGGTCGAAAAGAAAGATATCGGCATGGGAGTCTGGGCTTTGGTTGGTGAAGATGGTAAAACCTATGAGTTACTTTCTTGCCCCAAAGACCTGCGCCAAGCCGGTTTGAAAGTGACAGTCAGTGGGGCGATCGATGACCAAGTAATGACAGCAGCAGCGATCGGCCCAGTGCTGGCCGTTAGCTCTTTTGAAAAGATGAGCTAGTCGTCCGAAAGTTAGATACTGACAAAAAGAGCCGAGTTCTCAGTTGAACTCGGCTCTTTTTTAGTTACCCTAAGCTTTAGCGACCTACAGGCGGTGCATAATTACGAGGTGCCGTTGGTGTAGCGGCTTGCTGAGCTTGCTGCAAACGGAATTTTGTTTCGGCAATCTGTTGTTCCAACAAAGAAAGCTGGGTCTGAGCAAGCTTTTTATTAGTTTCTAACACTTCAGTTTCTTTGCGCAATCTGGCCATCCGATGATTATGATCATCTGTCCGACCGGGTTGAAAAACAAAACCCAGGTAAACCGTAACGTTGGAGCTATCTAGAGTATTGATCCCAACCGAAGCGTTGAGTCCAAAGTCATTTTCGGTGTTTACTGGTGCTGTGAGACTGTTTTGCAACGGATAAATGTTGGGAATATTGATGCTGTTAGAGTTACCAGTATTGGCATTGGCATTCTGTACCGGACGGTTATCAATTAAGTTATTGCTAGAGTTACTACCCACCGTTGTAGGCTGGTTATTAGTAGTGCTCTGGGCATTCACTGGGCTTATAGCAAGCAGTAGTCCGGCTGATGCCAATAGACAGATATGTGGTTTTTTCATAGGTTCGCTAGTGATTAATCGCAATATAATTGACCAAAAATATCATTTTCACCCTAAAAAAGCAACATAGTCGCAGCATACAGGCTACGCCCAATCCAATCTAAAATACTTGTTTGGCTTTTATTCTGGTATAAAATAAAAGCCAAACAGCTCCAAAGTTTAAAATACTCCGAGCTATCTAGCCTATCTAAAATAAGTTTTACTAAATATTTTATCTTCTGCGATTTTGGCGATCACTAGGTAAATTACCGTTGGCATCGGGTATGCAAACATCTACAACTACATTAGTGCTGGCACCGATCGAACCTTGATGGCTAACGTTGTTATTGACAGTCGATTTACCACAGCTTCCGCTCAGCACTAAATTATTGTCAACATGCACATTGCCAATGCCAGGGTTATTAATTATGCTATGAGATTCACGATTCACTGTAATGGGAGTGCTGCTACCTAGGCTATTTACCACGTTATTATGAACAACCGAGTTACCATTACTTTGACCAAAAGCCGGAGCGCCAGCAGTTAAAAAGATTGCAGAAGTAAGAGCCAGCGAAATTTTGTGTAAAGACATATAATTCCCCAAAATGTGATGTCAATTAAGTTAAGCGATTCAAAATGTGCAAAGCAACAATCATCTAGTCTGCTATCTTGCGCCTGATTAGTAATACATTGTGATGCACGACATTTCTGAAATGTTCCCTTGTTTAATAATTTTTTGGGACTTATGCAAAATGGCTTACCGAATTTATTTAGAATTCAATAAGCCACTTAATTTTTTAGGAGTAGAGTTAATTAGCTGGGTTGAGCTATTTGATAGACTTGATGACGGGTAAGTTATAGTTGTTTGCGGGTATAGCCTAAACTACAGGCTAGCTGTTGAAATTCCGGAAACGACTTCTAGGCCGCTGCAACTGCGGCACTAGCATCGTACTTCAGTAAAATACCGCGTTGACCAATGATGAAGCCCTGATCTTGAGATAAGAACAAAATCTTGTACAAGTTGGAAGGTACGCTTTGGATGGCGTAGTCTTTTTCCCAAGTTTTGCCGCCATCAAGACTGCGCATCAAGTCGCTGCTGCCGCCGGAAACCCAGATTTCTTCAGGAGTGCGGTAAGCCAAGTCTAATAGACCAATGTTGTCTTTTTTGCCTGGAAACTCTGCTTCTTTCCATTCTTCAGCCCCAGTATCGTCACTGAACTGTAACTGACCACCCCGTGCCAGCATCCATAGACCGCTACCATCGCGGGTAAAGCCCATGGTAGAAACCCGGCGAGAGCTGTTGCGGTTGTGGGGTTCCCACGATTCATTCCCGGGCTTCCAGACTGAGTAGAAGTTACCTTTGGCAGATACTGCCACGTATTTGCCATCAACCGATCGATTAATGGTTCTAAACAAACCCACTGCATCGTTAACCAAAGACTTCCAATTTTTACCGCCATCTTCGGTGCGATAAATGGCACCAACATTGGTGGTCATTTCGGCGCTGTTTTTACCCAAAGCCACAATTGTGCTGGGGGCTCCAGGTAATTTAGAACTTAGAGGTAAGTTAGACCAATTTTTACCGGCATCGGTGGTGTGCAACATTAAAGTTGGTTCACCAATAATCCAGCCTTCATCGCCCTTGAAGCTAATGGAATTGAATCGATACTTTTGGTTGCCCAGTTCCAGCTTGCGGTTTTCCCAGGTGGTGCCACCATCGGTGGTTTCTAGCAGGGTGGCATCGCTGCCCACTACCCAACCATGCTGCTTATCGCTAAAGGCCAAGTCTTGGAGGTTAGATTCTGTCGGTAATTGCAGCGATCGCCAAGGGCTGTTGCTCATAGACGGTGTTTTGACACATGAGACACAGAGCAGTGCTACGACTAGCAGCATGACAATTTGTTTGAAATATTGTTTGAGAGAAGTCATATTAAAAGTAATTTTAGAAATTTTTAGCGAACAGCTCATTAATTGAGAGTGTATAAGCTGAGGAAGAACACTACACCCAAGGCTAAAACTGTAAAAATTAGCACGTTTTTTTGGCTGGGGGTCATGGTGTTTACACCCAAACCGTAGCCCAGATTTTCTTTGAAGCCAGAAGCGGTATATTTGGGGCCGATATTGTTAAATGCCGATTTTTTGGCGCTACAGACTGGACAACGCCACACAATACTAATGTCATCAAAGGCAGTGCTAGCGGCGATGCCACTTTTTGGATCACCCTTGGCGGGTTCGTAGGTATAACCACAAGAACGACACTCAAAGCAATCGACTAGTGAGGTATCCACCTTAACTGGAGCGGCCTGTTCGGCAGGCGCAGATTCCAGGACTTCTAAATTTTCTGGTTCTTGGTCGCTCATGGGCGAAGGTTTAGCTCTAGATACTTTGCTCTTCCAGATTATGCCATGAAAGTATTAAGTTTTGTTAAATTTGAAGATATCCTGGAGGTAAGAGGCTGGCCTGATGCTAAGCAGACCGAACTTTTAGCACTTTGAGCGACCAGCTTGCCAAGAATTACGAGAGCATAGTATGTTGATTTTGCCCTCCCTTGTCCACTGCCATGACCTCGGTTTCTAGCTGCTTTCAGTCTCTGCGCGATCGCCACCAATGCGCTTTGATTCCTTTTATTACTGCCGGAGACCCAGATTTAGCGACCACAGCCCAGGCATTGATAGCCCTCGATCGAGCAGGTGCCGACATTATTGAGCTGGGCGTACCCTATTCTGATCCCTTGGCCGATGGTCCAGTGATTCAAGCCGCTGCGACGCGGGCGTTGCAGTCAGGAGTTAAACTAGCCGACGTATTGGCAGTAGTCGCCAAGGTCAGCCCCGAGATCAAAGCGCCAGTTATTTTATTTACTTACTACAACCCTATTTTGAATTTGGGCATCTCAGAATTCCTGCGGCGGATTGTGGCGGCAGGAGTCAAGGGCTTGGTAGTACCCGATCTGCCTCTAGAAGAATCTGCCACTTTACTGGAGCCGGCCAGCCTGATGGGCATCGAAGTGATTATGTTGGTGGCTCCGACCAGCCCAGTCGATCGGATGAAAGCGATCGCCAACAGCGCCCAGGGTTTTGTTTATCTAGTCAGCGTTACTGGTGTAACTGGGATGCGCGAGGGCATGGGTAGCAACGTAGCTGGAATACTAAATCAACTGCGCAGTTTGACCGACAAGCCGATCGCCGTGGGCTTTGGCATCTCTGACCCAGTGCAGGCCAAGCAAATTAAAGAACTGGGTGCCGATGGAGTGATTGTGGGCAGTGCCATGGTGAAAAAGCTCGCTGCCGAAGGAGTGGACTCGATCGAACAATTCTGCCGCGAGCTGAAGACAGCAATTAGCTGATGCGCTATCTGATTTTCTATAAACCCTATGGGGTGCTTAGTCAGTTCAGCCCCGAAGGCAATCACCAAACCCTGAGAGACTATATCGATGTGCCGGGGGTCTATGCGGCTGGTCGGTTGGATGCTGATAGCGAGGGTTTGCTGCTGTTGACCGATGACGGAGTGTTGCAGCATCGCCTCACAGATCCGAAGTTTCAGCATCCTCGTACTTATTGGGCACAGGTAGAACGGATTCCTGATGAACAAGCCATGATGCAACTGCGGACTGGGGTGATGGTGAAAGATTATCGTACTCGTCCGGCTCAGGCCAGATTGTTAGAAACAGAGCCAAATTTGCCCGATCGAGATCCGCCGATTCGCCAACGCCAAAATATTCCCACGGCTTGGCTGGAGTTGGTGTTGACTGAGGGCAAGAATCGGCAAGTGCGGCGAATGACGGCTGCGGTAAGTTTCCCGACTTTGCGGTTAGTGCGGGTGGCAATCGGCTCTATTCAATTAGCTGATTTAGCACCGGGTCGTTGGCGAGATTTAACTGATCAAGAGCTGCAAGAAATCTCCAGCTCATTTAGGGCTTGAGTTTTTATGAATTGGAAGCAGACCGCAATAGTGGTGTTTACAGCATCGGTTAGTGGTGCAGCCTGGTTCCTTCGCAGCAGCAAGTTCTAGAACTGCCAAAAATCGTTGCTGCTCTTAGAACCGAGTTTTGCTAGAATTGATTGTTGCGTAATTTTAAGAACTCTCATGCCACATTCGATCGTCACCAATACCTGCGAAGGCGTAGCCGACTGTGTCAGTGCTTGTCCGGTAGCCTGTATTCATGAAGGCCCAGGCAAAAACTCGATCGGCACCGACTGGTACTGGATTGATTTTGCTACCTGTATAGACTGCGGAATTTGTCTACAGGTTTGCCCCGTAGAAGGCGCAATTTTGCCAGAAGAACGCCCTGAGTTACAGCAGCAAAATAGCTAACGCGCTCGAAGCTGCCTAATCTTGGCGATCGTCTGTTGATATCTAACACTCTTGGCTTCTTTAAAGATCGCAGCGGCAGCTTCTAGATCGCTTAAGGCACTGGCAATATCACCTCGATCGGCTTTGACCAATCCCCGGTAATACAGCGCTCTACCCGATTGAGGGTCTAGCTCGATCGCTTGGTTGGCATCAGCTAAGGCTTTTGCTGGATTTTTAAGTAAATAATAAGCCCCGCTGCGATTGCCATACAGCCGGGGCAAGATGTATTTTTTGTTGGGGTCGGCTTGAATTAGCGTAAAACTTTTATTCAAATTGTTTAGAGCTAATTGTGGTTGATTGGTATCTATATAAACAACGCCACGCAAAAAATAGGCATCCACAAAATTGGGATCAACTTGAATAAGTGTGTTCAAATCAACAAGTGCTTTGGGGTATTTTTGTAAAAAGTTATAAGCATTAGCCCGAAAATATAGCGCCGTCGTATCACGGGGGTTAGCTTGCAAAACAGTACTAAAGTCTGCAACAGCCGCTTCGTAGTTATCTTGACCCAAATATTCTGTGCCCCTGGCTGAAAGTAAAAGACCGCGCAAAGCTGGGTTTTGATTGAGCTTGATGGCCTGAGTGTAGTCTTGAATTGCACCAGCCCCTTGCTTGGCCTTCGATCGCGCTGAAGCTCTACTCATATAGTAAGCAAGATTTTTAGGATTGATCTGTAAGGCTTTATTCAAATCAGCCAGAGCAGCCGGATAGTTTTTCTGCTCAGCATAAATGCCCGATCGCCCTCCATAGTAGACCGCAGAATATGGGGCGAGTTTAATAGCAGCACTGTAATCGGCTAAAGCCCCGGCCAAATCAGCAGTTTTGCTGCGAGCAGTAGCTCTGAGGGCATAAGCATTATCTGTTGGCTTGGTAACGATGGCCACATCCAAAATTTTAATGGCTTGAGCATAGTTACCCAGATCATTTTGAGTATTAGCAGCTCCTTCTAAAGCCCAAGTAGACTTAGGCGATAACTTATAAGCTCGTTGAAAGTCACTCAGTGCTAGCTGATATTCAGAGATAAACCGCTTTTTGGCTTTTTCTTCGGTTTCTAGGCGAGTTGTGATGCTTTCCAGAGCTTTAGAGTTGGTCAATAGACTTCTCGCCGTACCGCGATACAAATAGGCCGTCGATCGCTGGGGGCTAGCTTGAATTGCCTGATCAAAGTCTCCGATCGACTCGGCATACTTGCCATTGGTCAACTTAGCTAAACCACTGACCAATAAATCATCTACTGGGGTCGCTTTAGCAGCAACTGTCGCCGAGGCGAAGCCATTTATACCAGCAGATGCGGCTGACTTCGTAAAAGTGTTGACAGTAATACCCAAATTAAACCCGGTCTTGAACCGAATATTGGGATTAATTTCGGAGGTGCTGAGCTTAGTATCTACATCGCCTTTGCCATGAATAGCCACCAGTTCGCCTCGATCGTTCCACACCGGGCCACCACTATGACCGGGCAGAGTATTATTGCTATAGACCAGAGAATAGCCATCTTGCAGCGGCTTACTACTGTTAGCGGTGACTTTGCCCTCGGTGAAATTAAAGACTGCTAAATCGATTGTCGCCGTCGTCGGAAAACCTGATACATAGACAGTAGAACCCTCTCCAACTTCACTGGAATCTTTTACCAGCTTAGAAACTGAGTAGTTTTGTGTACTAGTAAATTCACCCACCGCCAAATCAACTTGGCCAGGAAAGGTTTTAATATTGCTAATGTTTTGACTACTGCCATCTGGGAGAGTAAGTCGATACTTCTCACTGCGGTCTTTCAGCACATGAGCTGCGGTCAAGACAGTATACGTATCACCTTTTTTACCTATAATTACCCCAGACCCTGGGGAGTCAGCACTTTCAATGCGTACCGTACACTGTTTAGCAATTTTTGCTACTTGCTGCCCGGTAAGTTGCTGGGCATTGACTGTTAAAACTCCACCTGCTAAAACTCCACAAAGGGCAGAGGTAACACCAAAGATCGGAACAATTATGGAAGATGGTTTCATTTTTTAATTAACGGAAGTTGTGTTGTTGAGGTCTTGCTGCATCTGTTTCACAATGCCATCAGATTCTGCGGCCTGAGCATTTTCACCCTGCTTTCTAAATAACTCTACCGACTTACGCACATCCGCCAGTCCAGATTCTTTTTCGGCCTTGTTGGCGGCACTAAGATATTTGATCATCCCCAAATTACGATGGGCGGTGGCGTAGTTGGCGTTCAACTCAATAGTAGTCTTAAAATCTGCGATGGCTTGTGGATATTGTCCTAAGCGGGCGTAAGTGATACCGCGATTGAAATAGGTGCTGTAATCGCGGCGATCGAGGCTTAAAGCTTTGTCATAGTCGGCTAAAGCACCTTGGGGATTGCCCAAATCATCCTTCACACTACCTCGACTGGCATAGGCGATCGCGTCATTGGGCTTCAGCTTAATGAATTCATCAAAGTCGGCTAAGGCACCTGTGAGGTCTTTGCCTTCGTACTTCTGCATAGCACTACGCAGAATTTCTTCTGGACTGCGGGTTTCCACAACCTGTTGAGCCGGGGAAACAATTTTGGCTGGAATCTTTCGAGCTAGATCCGCAGCGTGAACAGCGGGTAATGAGCTAACTAGTAATACAGAAATAGCAGTCAGGGCAAAAGTTTTAGACATGATACCTCCAGGTGAAATAGACTGGAACCAGACTTCCAAATTGTAGTTTCTGATTTGGCGATCATTGGGAATTCTTGCGAAATCGATACAATCCTGGCTCAGATCCTGGCTTGCTGCGGCTTAATTTGGCATGATAAGATTTGTGGTGCGTTACTGCTGTTCATTGCTGAGGTTGTCATGGCTTATTTGTGGTTTAAATCGTTTCATATTGTGGGGTTGGTAGCTTGGTTTGCCGGACTTTTTTATTTGCCGCGTCTGTTTGTCTATCACATCGAAGCAAATGAACAGCCCGAAAATGTGCGAGACATTTTGAAAAAGCAATATGTGATCATGGAGCAACGGCTCATGAAGATCATTATGAATCCAGCGATGGTGTTGACTTTGGCAATGGCAGCGGGGATGTTGTATAAATCTCCGGCGCTATTGAAGGAGCGGTGGCTACATGTAAAGATGGGTTTGGTATTGGTAATCGTGGGCTATCATTTTTACTGTCAGATTATTATGAAAAAGCTGGAAGCTGGTGAAACACCGTTGAGCGCCCAACAGTTTCGCTGGTTTAATGAGTTTCCGACGTTTTTCTTGGTAGTGATTGTAATGTTGGCTATCTTCAAAAACGATATTCCCCGTGATGCTACTGGCTATGTAGTGGTGGCAATGGCGATCGCTTTTGCGATTAGTATTCAGCTCTACGCCCGCAAAAGAAGACTGGACAAGGAAAAACTCGCAGCCTAATTTTTAAGGTTTTAGTTAGCAGATCTTTTTCTCTAAAGACTTAGATTAAAGACTTCAGAACGAGAATTTGGCGGATTGAGAGTAGTACACCGGGCATATAGCAAGCTTTCAAGAATATTTTGGTTGTCACTTGACAATCATCTGATCTCAGAGGTACGATTGCTAATACTTATTGTCGAGTGACAATGCTTGCTAGTTAAACTAGTCAAATAATGTTGAGGCTGTTATGTCAAGACGATCTCATCCACACCCAGACATTGAGGATGCGTTGGAGTATGCCGAGAAAAATGGTTGGAGGGTTGATGTTGGTGGAAGTCATTGTTGGGGTAAAATTTACTGCCCTTATAATGACAAAGCATGTAGAGGTGGAATATTTTGCATATCTAGTATTTGGAGTACTCCTAAAAATCCAGGGAATCATGCAAAGCAAATCAAAAAAGTTGTTGACAACTGTACAACCAGCAGCAATATAAAGAATCTCTCTGAAGAGGAATAATAAACATGAAAGAATATAGTTTCACTCTAAAATTCAATTTTCATGATTCTCAAACTGATCCAAGCAGTTATATTGAGCAGTTGTATGAAAGCGGATGTGATGACGCTTTGATCGGAATTGGAAGGCAAGGATCTATTGCCTTAGACTTCATTCGTGAAGCACAATCAGCATTTGAAGCTATTTCTAGTGCAATAACTAATGTGAAAAAAGTTATTCCAACTGCAATCTTAGTTGAAGCATCTCCAGATTTTGTTGGTTTGACTGATATAGCTGAAATTATTGGATGTACTCGCCAAAATGCTAGAAATCTTATTCTAAATAATAAGCCTAGATCTCCTTTGCCTGTTTACGAAGGTACACCATCAATTTGGCATTTATCTGAGGTTCTAACTTGGTTAAAAGAAGATAAGACCTATGTAATAGATGAATCACTAATAGAAGTTTCTAGCATAAACATGAACTTTAATATTGCTAGGAACTGGCAGAAGATAGAGCCTGCTCTACAAGAAAATATTAGAGTTTTAGTTGCTTAGTGCCAAATTCGATCGCCAAAGGTTTAATCTTTGCTGCCTGCCCTGTTTTTCAGCATTATCCAGAAAATACTGAATTTTGGTAGGTTTGTTAACCTGTAATATGAACTGAGGCTTATACTACAAGGTGCAATTGACTGAATCGTTGATGACCGTCAAAAGTTGAGCAATTAAAAAGCTTAAGCATTCAATTTACTCATTGGAAATTTTCCTGCTAATTAAATTTTAATTAGCAGGTTTTCCTGCCTAGAAATCAGCAGGCTAAAGGATTTTCTCTAGGCCATAGATTAAAGACTTCAACTCCAAAATTTTGCGGATCGACAGCAATACACCGGGCATATAGCAGGCTCGATCCATAGTGTCATGGCGCAAAGTATAGATTTGACCAGCGGCACCAAACAGAATCTCTTGGTGGGCAATAAAACCGGGCAGGCGCACGCTATGAATCCGAATGTTTTCGTTAGCTATTGCGCCTCTGGCTCCAGTAATTTTCTCGGTTTCAGTGACTAGTGGCGGATTGAAAGTTTGACCTAATTCTCCTAGTAACTGAGCAGTTTGTATCGCCGTGCCACTGGGGGCATCAGCCTTTTGGTTGTGGTGTAGCTCAATAATTTCCACATTTTCAAAATACTTAGCGGCCTGGATGGCAGCCTGCTGCATTAGCACTACCCCGATCGAGAAATTGGGAATAATCAGGCAGCCGGTGCTAGCTTTGTCGGCAAACTTGGCTAGTTCGGCCATCTGTTTTTCACTGAGTCCAGTGGTTCCCACTACTGGGCGCACCCCATAGGCGATCGCCGACCGCACATTTTCATAAACCCCATCTGGATGAGTAAAATCTACCATCACAGCCTGCTGCTTTTCTTGAGAAGCCATGGCCAGGGTTGCTTGTAGATCGTTTACTACCGGAATTTCTAATTCGCCGCAGCCTGCCAAAAGACCAATATCTTCGCCTTGGATCTTGGGGTTGCGATCGATCGCTCCAAACAACACCATGTCGGTGGCTTGGGCAACGGCCTTAATTACTTCTAGGCCCATTTTGCCAGCGGCACCATTGACAACTACCGGGATCGGTAAACTCATATATGATCGACCAAAATTCAGCTCTTTAAGTTTACCAGATGCCTCCACCAGCCCCAACGGCTTTCACTAGTTTTTAGTCTGGGAAGATGTTTTGTTTCCGAGTTTTTCGGTGATTGATAAAGGTGGATTACTAGTCCAAAGTTTGAGATTTTCGGGACTGCCCAAAGAATAGTCTTCTAATTTAAAGTCTTTGCTGATATGTTTGAGGCGGTTGTATAAAGCTTGGTTGAGGACTACTCCTGTAGATTCGCGGCGAATACCCATCAAAATAACGCTGCGCTGGAAGGAATTATCTTTAGCGCTACGACTGCAAGTGTCTCTGCGATATTGACCAAGATTGAGAATAGGGTAGTCTTTGACCGCAAAAATGGTTCGCCCCAAATCTTGCTGAATGGTTTTAGCCCGTTCCATAGCACGGCTTTCTTCTTCTTTTTGAGAACCTTCACAAGAAGACATTCCGATCGCAATGATTTGATTGGGATTTTCCATGATTTTGACAATGCCTTTGTTTTCTAAAAAGGTCTTCAAATCGCGCAGGGGCTTTGGTTGAGCATCTACTAAACTCACCTCGGTAGAAGAGCCGGGATGCCAGCGAAACTCTTCGGTTAGAATTGCCATGTTAAATTCTGCTGATTTCCCGCTGCTATCGGCAGCCGGAGCAAAGGGAAAATATTCAATCCCATTAATCTTTCGTGGCCCGCGATCGACCAAGCAAAAAGAAGTCTCGATGCCCATTGAACACTTGATCCGATCCATAAAAACCAACCCCGCACCCAAGGTGGCAAATAGCGGCACCATAACTCCAGCCAACAGTAGACGCTTCTTTCGCTCGATTTGCATCGATCGAGTGAGCGGATTAGCCAGATCTTCGATCACTGCGTGAGCCGACTGGTAGCGTTTTTCTACCCGCGCCTCCAGCATTTTGTCGAAAATTTCTGCTAGATTATCGCTCACATAGCGCTGATTTTTGGCTAACAAATCACGCCAGATCCAGCGATTTTGTTGAAAATCGTAGAGGTTATCGGGGGTTACGCCCGTGAGCAAGTGAATACAAGTTGCACCCAAAGCAAAAATATCGGTAGCAGGAAAAGCCTGTCCGCTGCGGATTTGTTCTGGTGGGGCGTAGCCCATAGTGCCGCCAGTGGTGCCTCGAACGCTCACATTGTCGGTCAACTGTTTAGAAAGGCCAAAATCAATCAGTACTAATTGACCATTCTGGCGGTGCATTACGTTTTCTGGTTTGATATCGCGATGTATGATGTTTTGACCATGGACGAACTGCAACACCGGCAAAATCTTTTGCAAAAACTGGCGAATGTGGGTTTCACTGTAGGGGCCATTAGCCGACATTTCTTTCAGCAAGTTTTGGCCGTCGATATATTCCTGCACCAGGTACAGCTTTTGATCTTGCTCTAGAAAAGCTAGTAATTTAGGGATATTTTGAGATTCACGACCCAGCTTATCGAGCTGCTTGGCTTCTCGTTGAAATAGCTCTAGCGACTTACCAAAAGACTTGGGATTAGTGGCCACATGAGGAGCCGGGAAAAATTGTTTGATTACACAGACCTGCCGAGACGGCGTGTCTTCATCCACAGCTAAGTAAGCGCGGCTCATGCCGCCAGAATCTAGAAAGCGACTAGCACGATAGCGATCTTTTAGCAGCAGCGCAGCGCCACAGACCAGACAAACTCTAGTCTGTGGCGGATTTTCAGGCTTTTGGCAGCTAGGATTTAGGCAGTAGCTCATTGCTGAAGACCAGTGGTAGAATCACGAGGCTAGGTTTATTCTAGCGACTTCTATCACCAAATAGAATTTTATTTTGCGGTTGAAATTTTATTTCATCTTTAAATTTTGTTTCAGACTACTCGTCGTAAATTAGCTTTATGGTACTCGATCGTCACTGCGATAGTGCTGGTACTGTTTGCTAGCGGGGTTTTCTTTTATGTGCGGGGGACGTTGATTGAAAGAATTGATGATACTCTCGACCACATTGTGGAAGTAGTAATGCGATCGATCGCCATTGATAATTTGGGCCAGATTGACGTGGCAGAGAGTTTTCACAATAAGGCTGCCGACCTAGAAGATGACCATATTGATCTAGAACTGTTTGATCTACATAGCAAGTTACTCTGGTCTACCTGGGCAGATCCCCCTAGTTTGTCTCTGCGCCAAGATACCAGCGGGGCAACGGTCATGCTTGATCCGCAGCATTTACTACGTCAGATTGTGCGGCCCATTAGATTTCATGGTCAGGTGTTGGGTTGGCTGCGAGTAAGTCATCCTTGGTTTGAAGTTACGAAGCCAATTCAAGATTTGTTTTTAGATTTGTTGGCTGCGACTACAGCGACGATCGGAGTAGTGGCTGGGGTGGGTTGGTTTTTATCGGGGCTGGCGATCGAACCAATCAAAGCCTCTTATCAGCAGCTTAAGCAGTTTACGGCGGATGCTTCTCATGAGTTGCGCAACCCGTTGGCGACGATTCAGACCAATGTACAGGTAGCCTTGGCCACCGAAATGCAAATGCCGATCGCTCAAAAGCAGCAGTTGCAGGTAATTGAACGATTGACTCGTCGTTTGGGTAAGTTGGTGGATGATTTGTTATTTTTAGCTCGTCAAGACAGTGGCGATGCCCCAATGGCTTTTGAAATAGTGCCGATCGATGCTTTGTTAATGGAAGTAACTGAGGAGCAAAAGTTGGCGGCACAGGCACGGGGCATTCAACTGCAATTAGAGATTGCTGATGCCCCAGAGTTTAATGTCAATGGTGATTGGAATCAGTTGGCACGATTGTTCACTAACTTGATTGATAATGCTATTCAATATACTCCTACCAATCAGCAACCCGCGCCTAAGATTGCGATTTTTTTGGCTCATAACGCGCCCAATATCCAGATAGTGGTGCAAGATCAAGGGATGGGCATTGGAGCAAGCGATTTGCCTCGGTTGCTGAATCGATTTTATCGAGTGAATCCGGTGCGAAGTGGCGAGCGCAGCGGTGGTTCGGGCTTGGGGCTTTCTATTGTGCAGTCGATCGTCCAACGACATCAGGGAGAGTTATCGATTAACAGTGAGTTGGGTAAGGGGACAAATGTAGTTATTATGCTGCCGATCGGTAGTTAAAAATCTACGGCCAAAAGTTTTTCAACGCAACGGCCATCGCAGTGAACAGATCACCCCTTGGGATGTGGCATGGCGCTGAAATTGACCTTTTAAGTCGATTGCTAACCGCTGAGCCTGCTGTGTTCCTGAGCCGATCCGCTTAGTCATCATCCCTTGGCCATTATTTTCGATGCTCAAACAATAGTTATTCGCTTCCACTTGTCCCAATAGCGCTATCCTTGTCACCTGTTGTCCATGTTTACCAACATTGTTGAGGGCTTCTTCCAGAAATTGACCAATTTGGCGTTTGTGCTGTGTGGTTAACCAGTGAGCAGTCGGTAGATCTTGAAAGTCTATTACCTTTATCTTGAGGTCAGCAAGGATCGGACAGCGGGGACTGTGCAAAATATACTCGGCGACTAGCTGTAGCAGCTCCGGCAAGGAGATATCGAGGGATAGCTGCTGACCATTACCTAACACCAATACATTATGACTCGACGTACCGTGGTCTATCTGTAGCGATGCGCCAATGTGACGAATTTGGCGATCGAGCCGATCGAGGGCTTGACCAACTCCTTCAGAAGAAAGCTGGCTAGATTGCAGTTGTCGTTGCAGCAAGCTCAGTTCTTGTAATGGGCCGTTATGGATGGCATCAAAAGTTTCATTAATGGTCTGTTGGCGTTGCTGGATCCAAGCAGTAGCCAGACGCTCACGATGAAAGGAGAGTAATAGCACCGGAAAGAGGGTGAGAGGCAACACAATTCCGGTGGCGACTAGCGGCAGCCACCACCCCGCCAGAAATAAGCTATAAACAATTCCGCCCAAAGCCGTCAGAGCCACAGCCATAGACATGATCAGCACTGGTAAAGAGGTGCGCCCTTGTAAGAGGGTTAGAAGTAAGCCACTCCCCAGGGTGCAAATTAAGATCCACAGTCCCTCACCCCACAAGGGCAAGCGTTGGATGGAGGGACGTTCACCAAGGGCTGTGGCTAGTAGTTGACTAACAATATGGGCATGATACTCCACACCATATAACGTACCGGGAATCTCGTCCAGCCGACCAATCTGCAAGCTAGTGTTCACAAGATCATGCTTAATAGGAGTTGCATAGCCTATTAACACTACTTTGCCCTGCATCTGCTGTTTCAATGCTTCTGGGGAGCTATCGATCGCCTTTTGCCAGCCAATAGTGGCAAAGTCAGTTTTAGAAGAATGGTTCCGATAATTGATCGGAATCTCGAAAAAATCTTGGCGCTGTGGCAGCGGTGCTAACTGCTGTTTACCAAGCTGTAGCGTTGTTGGGGTGAGCTGGATAGAACGTTTTTGAGGTTGCAGATATAGCCGAGCGAGCTGCAAGGCCAGGGAATATTGGGGTGGCTGGTGATGTGGAAAAAATCCCAGACTGGCTCTGCGCACCAAGCTATCTTGATCGGATAAATAATTGACAAAGCCTGTTCGATCGCGAGGCAGACCGGGGGTAAAGGTATCGCTGGGTTCCATCGTATCGCTCACGCCAATCACTGACTGCTGTTGATAAGCTGCTTTCAAGGAAGGATTGATGGCTGAGCTGGCGGTACGTCGATCGATATCTACTCCTACAGCCCCAGCCTTAGCGGCCACCAGTTTATTGATCACCAGAGCGAGATGGCCATCGGATACTTGGTTAGGATCTTGCTCCTGTTGCAGATCCTCGTCATCCACAGTGATGATTACTAGGCGATCGTCTTGTTTTTCTGTGGGTCGGGCTTCTAGGAGGCGATCGAAGACGTAGCCTTCTAAGTACTGCACTATCCCTTGTTCCCGCAGCCCCCACCACAACAGCAAGGGTAACAATCCATAAGCACTAAAAAGTTTGGCGAAACGGGGTAAGCGGAATGAAGATAGCACAGACATAATGAAATTTTGGCAGCAACATTCTGTTAGTTTCCGATATGCGGGGGATCTCTGTCACGGTGTTTTCGGTAAAGATGTAGAGAAGTGAATGGTGCTGTATTTTACTTTTTGGAATGTTAGGATAAGGGCAAACTGTTGAACCAATAATCTGACCATGGCGAAACTTTGGCTAATTAGCCTGTTCCTAATAGCTCAACTAACACCCTATTCTGCCACCGCAGCCAGTGAGCAAAATGGGCAAAAGATGCACTGGCAAATCAATTCCCTTACTCAACAGCAGCAATCCGAGATCAATGGATCGCACTATGGTGTGCGACGGCCTCGTACTCGGATTGGTGGATCGCGTGGTGGCTCAGAGGCAGTGGCTTTGGTTCCTCGTATTAACGAGCGGGTGGTGGGCACCACGATCAACCCCCAGCCCACTTTGTGGTTTTATATCAACGCCCAGTCAACTCAAACCTATCAACTTACTCTGACTCCGCTGGATCAATCACGTCAGCCTTGGCGGTCAGAAAAAATATCTGTACAAGCCACAGGATCGGGCTTATTACCTGTTGTCTATCGGGGCACACCACTGCAAGATGGCTGGTATAAGTGGACTTTTGAGCAGCAAGCAGCTCCACCCTTGTCGGGCTTGGTGCATAAGGTGAGCGATCCGCAGTTGGCAGCCATGACTGCTTCTTTCGATCGAATGGTGAAGTATGCCGATCGAGGAATTTGGTATGACCTATTGACCGATTTGCTCAATGCTCGTCGTCGGACACCAAAAAATCCCCAAATTGAGGCGGCTTGGCGATCGCTAATTTTTGAATCAGCATCGGTTAAATTCAATAAGCCTGATACAGAAACCGAGGATGTAGAGTTAATGACTGCAATCATCAGAGCACCAGTAATAATACCATGAACATTTTGCTGGTGGATGACCATCCTGTGATGCTCAATAGCATTGGCCAGTTAGCTCAAGAGCAGTTTCCAGAATCTACTATTACTAGTGTGGGCAATGTGCAGGCGGCTCAACAGGCACTGGTAGATAGGCAGTGGCAGTTGATGGGCGTAGATTTATCTTTGCCCCAGGCAGATAAAGAGATAGCTCGATCGAGTAATGGATTGGAGCTGTTACGGCAGGTGATGAATGATTATCCAGAAATGAATCTGATGGTGTGCAGTAGCAATCTGCAAGTATTGGTACAACTGAAACAATATATCGATAACCATCAGGGCGGGTTTACCATTGCCGCCAAAAGCCTGCCCGCCACAGAAATCAAACAGCGTTTACAGTATGCTGCCGATGGCTTGACCTTTACCAAAGATATTCGACGGGGGCTAGAACTTAAGCCGGAATGGCTAAAAACTCTACAGTTGGGCGCTTTGGGTCTGCAAGACCGAGCGATTAGTGAGCAACTTCATGTCACGGAACGGGCTGTGCGTCACTATTGGACTAGGCTCCAAGATGTACTAGAGGTCTATGGTAAAGGTGAAGAAGCAGTGAATCTACGAGTCCTGACTCTCAAGCGGGCAAGAGAGCAAGGATTGCTAGACGATTAAAAGGCATTGCATAACATATGTATGTAGCATCAGGTTATTCTTATCACTGAAGTAGCTGATTAACCCAGAGTGATCGGTAAGCATTTTAAGATTATTTCATCAAAATCATGAATGCATTGCTGGAGTTGTGTACTGATGCCACAAATCAGCAAATCGCCATATTTTGGCAGTTCTCTTAAAATTAAAGCCGGATGCTTCTTCTGTTGTCCATACCCCAATTCTATCCTACATCCTCAAACTCAATTCGCCAATTCAAATCTAAAGTGCAAAGGGCGTGATAGTCAAAAGCATCAGCACATTATTTCCATAGCTCCCTAGTTCTGCCGATTTCTGGATAGTTCCACATTAAATTTGACTTGACGGCTTCCACTCCTTGTTGACTATTGCCAATTACCCACCAGTACAAAAGCCGCCCACTTATAAGGGGGATAATTTTTTTGTAATAGCTGTTTTTGAGCCAGCCGTAAAGCTTCGGCCTTACTGTATTTTTGTTTGATCCATCCTTGGTAAAAAGCCGTCATTAACTCTTCGGTGGCCTGATCATCTACCTGCCAGAGAGAAGCTAGGGTACTGCGAGTGCGGGCGCGAATCGCCATGCCTGCTAAGCCCAAGGTGGCTCGATCGTCTCCGGTGGCTGTGCTACAAGCACTGAGTACTAATAGCTCAATGCCCGATTGCTGATTGCGCCGACGCAGTAATGGATCAAAATCGGCTAGCTTAAGCTTGGTATCCCAAGCTAACAAAAAAGTTTTATCAGGATCAGAGGAAAACTCCCCATGGGTGGCTAAATGGACGATCGGAGCAACACCTGTCTTGAGGATGTTTGTAGTGCGTTGTTGATTAAATTGCTCATCCAACAGTATTTGGGTGGGCAGCAGATGGCTAATGGCTTGTAGCTCGGTAGCCACGTTGGGGAGCGGCGGAAAAGCTGGAAACTTTGGGCTAGCTTTGCTCAGACCACCCAAAAAGACGTGGTAGTTGAGTGATTCCTTACTGGCGGGAGGTACTAGGCTTAAGCTGGGGGCTAAAGCTAAATTATAGTCTTCAAAGAGGTAGCGACTACCATCATGCAGCACAGCAATGGGCAGCTTTCGTAAAGCTCCATCTAGTACAAACACGAGAGTAGAAATCTTTTTTTTGTCTAAAGTGGGTCGTAGCGGAGCGATAAGAGCTTGGTAGAGCTGGCGGGAGGTGGCTTGAATATCGGTGGGGCTGGCTTCGGCGTTGGTAATTTGGGCTTGGAGAGTATCAACAATTTCTTTCACCTGTTCAGCTTTGAGAGACGTGGTGTAATAGGTGAGGTTTGGTTTGGAGCTGGGATTGGGATAGGCGGTGATGGTTACGAGTCGATCGGGGAGAATGATTGGATAAATTACTGTTGCGGTGATATCTCTCTGCTGGAGGGATACAGGATAGACATCTAGACAACCCTGACGCAACAGGTTCTGGACTTCAGCGGTCTGGAGAGATTCGATCGCCTCTTGAGCGGCGGTGAGCTGGTTGGGTGTAGCGCTGCCATCGGCTGGTAGCAGAAGGCTCACCATTTCCCGGTAAACAGGTTCGACGCTTTCGCGAAAGGAAAATTGGATGTCGCTGTCGCTACCGCTGAGGTCGTTGCGCAGTTGCTGGAGGTGGGTAAGGGCTTGCTGATAAGCAGCGATCGCTGGCTGGCGGTTTTGGGTAGTGGTGAGAATTTTGCCTAGTTGCCATTGTAGTTGATAGGCCAAATCTGGGGCTGGTAAGCCTTCGGCGAGGGTGATAGCTTGGATGGTTAGTTTTTGGGCTGCTGGATACTGACCAGTTTTTTGATAGAGATTGCCCAGACTGCCAAGAGCCTGGATTTGGCTGCGGCGATCGCCGAGGGCAGTAGCGCGGCGGTGGGCGGTAGTGAGTAGGTCAGCGGTGGCAGTGAGCAGAGATTTATCGGTGAAGCTCTGGGGATATCTAGCCTGGGTGGCTTGAGCAAGGTTGATGTAGGCATAGAGGACGGCACGGCTAGCGGGGAGCCGATCGAGCTGGCTACGAATTTCGCTAATTAGGGTTGGGGTGTTTTGAGCACTGGGGGGCGCGAGGCGATAGAGATGAATCTGAGCTTGGGCTTTAATGAGAGGATCGGTGGCAGTGTTTATGATATTGCGGTATTCATTGATAGCAATATCGGTATTACTGATACTAGGGGAATTGTTGGCGACATCTGATTTTTGAGCATAGGTGTGGGCGAGGCTTAGGCGGATGCGTTCATGGAGAGTTAGTAAGGCGGTGTCGTTTTGAGTTAGGTAGCGGGCTTGAATGAGGGCGGCAGTAGCTCGATCGAACTGACGTAAAGAGCGCAGCAAGTTGCCACTACTAAGTAGCCCTTGGGCTTGTAGAGCTTTATCAGTAAGGGTGCGGGGCTGGAGGGTGTTGAGGAGGTCTAGGGCTTGACGGTAGTATCCGAGAGATTGTAGAGCTTGAGCTTGATTGATTTGGGTACCGATCATGCCTTGAGGGTCTTGGGCTTGCCGATATAATTGGTAGGCTTGTTGCCAAGCCGCTAGAGCTTGAGCCGCTTGGCCTTGGGCTAAATAATTGACTCCTTGTTGGTTGAGCTGCTGGGCTTTGGGTAGTGAGGTGGCAGGTGTTGCAGCAGCAATTATGGGAGTCGGAAAAGTTGAGAGAAACATGGCAAGCCTAAGTTGGCAAGGATTTCCTATTAGTCTATCGCGACTAGCTTCCAAGAGAGTTGTTTGTTTTTGAT
Source organism: Synechococcales cyanobacterium GL140_1_metabinner_5_sub (assembly GCA_025359065.1). Classification (GTDB taxonomy): domain Bacteria; phylum Cyanobacteriota; class Cyanobacteriia; order Cyanobacteriales; family Chamaesiphonaceae; genus JAAFHZ01. The sequence goes on from JANYHM010000038.1 coordinate 73,024, forward strand.
CACAGGTTGAATGCGCTGATGATCGAGGAGCGATTGGGTCCGCAGGTTGTGCAGACTGAAAATAAGCGATCGATCACTGTCATTCGAGCCTAACTTTTTCCGCTATTTTTTCGAGAGCAAAATATAGTGAATAATACAAGCTAGAATGTTGTGAAACTATAATTATCTAGCACAATGTATCGCTCTTCTTTGTTTTTAACTGCGGCTTTGGTGAGTACAACAACAGCAGCCGGAACATTGGTTGTGTCGATGGCTGCTGTGCAGGCGCAGACTTATCAGCCTTCGGGGCGAGTGCCGATCGCCGATAACAGTTTAGGCACTCAAATCACCAGCAGTGGACAGCAGTTTGCAGTGACTGGGGGCGTAGAGCGGGGTGGTCATCGGCTGCATAGTTTTCAAGATTTTTCGGTGCCTACTGGTGGGTCAGTTACCTTTGCCAATCCGGCAGATCGATCGCTCATTTTACGAGTGACGGGCAATGTGGCCTCAGATGTGAATGGTCAGCTCGATACCAAAGGGGCAAACTTTTTACTGATCAATCCTCAAGGGGTGGTGTTTGGCCCCAAGGTGGCTTTGGCTGTAGGGCCGAAGTTTTTGGTGAGTACAGCTAATAGTGTGGACTTGGTGAATGATGGTAATCGATTTACTTTTGCGGCGGATCGATCGGGGGATCAGCCTTTGTTAGCTGTGCAACCCGGTGCGTTGTTTAATGCCGATCGCTTCAATTTTGCCGGAAACAATGGCGCTATTCAGAACTATGGCGTATTGCGTAATGACAACGCCAATGCTTTTGTCGGGCTGGTTGGTGGGAACATTCAATCTAACTATGGTTTTATCACTGTGCCTCAAGGAGATATTGCTTTGGGAGGCTTGTCGAGTAGTGGTTCAGTCGGCATTAGTGTTGGTGGTGGACAGCCAGATCAACTAACCTATCCTCTCTCTGCCACTATGGCTGATATTACTTTGAACAACGATTCTCGCATCCGTAGTCTGGGTGGTAACGTTACAGTTTCTGCCGGAAATCTTGACTTGGATAATTCTTTGATCGGCAGTGTTGTTAACACATCTAATAGTCCGGCTCTATCCAACTCAGCAGTAACTATCAAGGCCGATAATGTCAATCTTCGATCGACTTCTTCTATTGGTAGCGTCATCCTGTCAGGAAAGTCGGGTAACGCCAGTAATATCAATATTCAAACGAGATCTTTGGTTTTAGATAATCAATCAGAAATCAATAGTGTGTTGGAATCTCAATCTACAGGCCGTGCTGGCGATGTTAATATCCAAGCAAATTCCATTGTGTTGAATAATGCTAGTCAAGTTATAACTTCAAGTGAAGTAGGAACATCGGGTTCAATGGGTGATGTTAGTGTTACTGGCGGCGATCTGAGTCTGAATAACAAGTCTATAATTGGCTCTTCGACTTTTGGTTCAGCAAATGCTAGTAATGTTTCATTAAAGATAGGTGGTGACATTAATTTAAACGGAGGCTCAAGTATTCTCTCTAATTCACTATCTGAAGCAGCAGGGAGTAGTGGTCAGTTACAGATATCAGCAGCTAAGCTTGTTGTATTAGATGGTTCAGTAATTCGCACTGATACTAACGCAGGCACATTAGGTCTACCGGCCACCTTTGCTATTAATACCAAAAATGCCGGAGACATCACCCTCAATATTACTGGAGCGATCGAGCTTCGAGGTTCCCGCAACACTGGTACTACCGGCATCACCAGCTCCATTAACCCCGGTACTGTGGGTCGGGCTGGAAATGTGGTTATCAATGCTGGCTCGTTAGATGTCCGCGATAACGCAGCTATCATTGCGCAATCTTTTAGTCAAGGCAATTCTGGTAATATCACAATCATCACCAGTGGAGACGTTTTTGTTGGGAATACTACTTCCACGAGCGCAGGAACTTTCATATCAAATTCGACAGGAGGTTCAGGACGTGGGGGCAACATTGATGTAGTCGCTGGTGGCTCTCTCTTGTTAATCAATGGGGGAAGGTTGACAACTATTACTCAGGGAGCAGTCGTTTTTGCATCGGGAGCCATTCTTCCGGCAGCGATAGGGGATGGCGGAAATATAACATTGAGGACTACTGGCCCGGTTAAGATCATGGGCAGCGATCAAAGTGGGTTATCCAGTGGCATTTTTAACGGTGTTGGCCTCCGTGCAACTGGTAATGGTGGTGACATTGACATAACATCATCTGAGTTACACATTGCTGATGGAGGAAGATTAGTTACGATTTCTGATGGTTTTGGCAGAGCTGGATCGGTACGGGTAAAAAGTACACAAGATGTACTTCTTACAGGTGCTGGAACTGCTATTGTTGTCGGTAGTAGCGATCAAGGAGGACGAGCTAGTAAGGCTGGCAATGTAGTGGTAAATGCCAAACGTTTAATTTTAGATAACAAAGCAACAATTCTGGCTGCTTCCATTGCTAGTAACGGCGGAAATATAGAAGTTGGTAGTTTAAATAATCCGACGAAAATAATATTGCTGCGTAGGGGTGGTTTCATTACTGCTGCTGGCTTAAGCTCACAGGACGCAGATAGTAATGGAGGTAATGTGCGATTGTTTACACAAATTCTGGTTGCTATTCCTAAAGAAAATAGTGATATTAGTGCTAGTGCTATTAGCGGGCGAGGTGGGAACGTAGTAGCCAATGTTCAAGGGATCTTTGGTATTCAGCCCCAGCCCCGGGAGACCAAAAATAGTGATATTACAGCTAGCTCGGAATTTGGTCAGAGTGGCACGATCGCCATTAATAGCCCTGGTGTTGATCCCGCTAAGAAAAACGAGCAGTTACCTACTGCCCCCGTAGATTCCAGCAAACAGATAGATCGCACCTGTAGCCCGTCCTTAGATAGCTCCCTGACCGTCACCGGTCGCGGTGGCCATCCCAGCAAAGCCAGCGATTCACTGCAAACCGATGTGGTATGGCAAGATCCTCGGGCGGTGGCTGCCCCTCCAGCCCCAGCAATTGCCAGCTTACCGGCTCCAGCTACTGGCTGGCAGATCGATCGAACCGGTCGCGTAAAATTACTGGCCACTGCTGACAGCCCAACGCCCGATCACCTACCATCCTGCTCACCAACTCGCATCGTATCGGCACCTTAGCCAAAACTTTGCACTTTTCTCCGTGCTTTTGTGCAAGAAACGATCGTGACTGCCCATTAGTAGAGCATCTATGCTACCAGCAACCAGTTAGCCAGTGCCATTAAGCATCTGGAATCTAGCTGAAATAACATAGCAGTTCCATAGCACTCGTGGTAAAAATATGCAGTTTAAATTTGTTCGTTCACACAGTACCTGCAAAGCAGAATCGACCCAACGCCCAGCAGCTTCTGGGATTATAACAATTGCCCTATTGCTGGGTAGCGCAGCCCTGGGCTTATTGCCTACCGCTGCTAACGCTCAAGCACAAAGAAATGACGTGGGTTTAGGAGTCAGCTTTGGCAACAGCACCAACTTTGGCATTCAAGGTAAACTAGGCGTTTCTGAGAATTTTTCCCTCCGTCCTGAAATCATGTTTGGTGGTGGTACCACCGTCGAAAGTAAGACTTTTACTAGCTCAGTACCTTTAGCTCCTCCCTTTGCCTTCACTACCAGAACTGACTACGTATTACCGGCTATTCCCTCCAGCGGCAGCAATGGAATTTTACAAGTACCGTTAACGATTCCAACGGCTTTTACGGTGCCGTCAACAATAACTATTAATGGTACAACATTCCAAGCCGGAACAGTAATTCCAGCAGGGACTGTAATCCCGGCTGGAACTAACTTTGCTGGCCTCACTATCCCAGCCGGAACCGTGGTCAAAGCCGGAACTGCTGTTCCTGCCAACACCATTATCCCGGCTGGCACTACTCTTCAATCTGGATTCATTGGCAGTAACCTCAGCGGCACATCTTTTGGTCTGGCAGCTACTTACGATTTTCCTCTCGATCGGCAAGGTCGTTCTACTGCCTACATTGGCCCCAAAATTTCTTTTGCTTCGGCTTCGGGTAAAGCCACCTATGGCGGTACCGATGTTCCGGGTTCTAACCTGAATATCAATGAAACCAAAATTGGCTTAGTTGCTGGCGTAGACTATGGTATTTCTGACAACTTCGGCATTGGGGCTAATATTAACTACAGTCTCTCTCGCAGTGTAAATGGCAGCGGTTCTATTGCTGGCTTTAGCAGTAATATCAGCGATTTTCTTCAACCTGCTGGGAGCAACTTTGATTTTGGAGTCAGGGCTAGCTATCGCTTTTAAATTGTGGTGTTAGAAGTGCGTCATGGTGTACTTCTAACACTATAGATTCCTGAATATGGTGCATCCACTGAACAGAATTAATTTTTATCAAATTTTCCAAGTTTTTTGCCCTTTGCCAGGAGTATTTTAAATATGAGATTTTATACAAGAAGCATTTTACCAGCAGTAATTTTTGGTGCGATCGCTTGCAATGCTCCCATTGTTCAATCACTGCAACAGTTTTCTCGTGCTAAAGTTGCTCAGCCATCAGTGGTAGCCAATTCTCCCTATCCCAATTTCAGATTAAGTGACTCGGCTCTTGATGTCGATGCCGAAACTCGTGCCATTGCTTTCAGCAAACCCAATGGATGGATACCGATGATATATGTGACTACTCCTAGAGGAATACTCACATGGAGAGTCGTAGATGGAAAATTGACTTATCCAGATCAGTTAACAGATCGTAGTGGCAAAAATGTTGTCTTCGGAGATTTTTACGGGGAGCTGGAAACCTCTGACAATGGTCAAATACTTGCCTATGGCACGAATGAATCCATTCGTATCTTACGACTAGATGATAGGAAGTTGTTGCGAGTGATCCCTCGCCACAATAGGGATCTGCTCCCAATCGGAGAAAGCAGTAATCATAGTAATATTGCTATCTCTTCTGATGGGAAAACCATCATCAGCAACGAATCATACGAAATCAATGTTTGGCGAGTGAGCGATGGGCAACTCCTTAGAACGATTCCTAGATATCAAAGCTTCATAGTTTCTTTAACTATTTCTCCTGACGGGAAAAATATTATTGCTGCCAGTACTGACAAGAAAATTAGAGTATGGCGATTAAATGACGGCCAACTCTTGCGAACTATTAACACTGGCCATCAAGATAAGATTGAATCGCTGGTGGTTTCACCTGATGGGCAAAATATTGTTAGCGGTAGCAAAGATAAAAGTATTAAAGTTTGGCGCTTCAGTGATGGCAAACTACTATATACAATTGTCTCTGGTCATCCAGAGGGTGCTGAGCGAATTGTCTCCAATAACAACTTCATCATTTCAGCAGGCCGTAATAGCAATACTCAAGTTTGGCGATTAAGTGATGGGCGACTACTACAAGAAATCTCTACTGGTCGTCTGAACTCGATCGCCCTAAGTCCAGATGGAAAAACTCTGTTTACTGGGGGAGATAATGCTGAAGGGCATGTTAGAGTTTGGCGAAATGTCAACTGAAGCAAAAACTTGTCCAACCTAATACTTCAGGCTTAACTATAGAAAAGTCATTGAATCCTATTGCTATTTTAAACATATTAAGGAGAATTAATCATGGCTAATCAACTATCATTAATAGCTTTGCCTGCTCTAATGATAATTTCTTCTGTCGTCAGCTTTAGTCATCAAGTTTTTGCTGCTGACCCAAACTATCCAGCGAAATCCCCAAATGATGGGAAATCGAAGCTACTCAATAGTCAGTCAAAATATCTTGCTCAATCAAACCTGCCGCAAGGTTGTTGGGCGCTGAACTACAGTTCTTTTGGAACCATCCATAGCAGTGTGTTGGTTTTTAGTGGTTACAGTGGCGTGATGGTCACTGCTTTTTTCAATAGCGATCAGAGTCGTACCGAATACGTAAAACAATCTATGGAAATGCGAAACTCGATTCATGGACTACTGATTCTTGGCTCCAATCCCGTAAATGCATCCACTGGAATGAAACAGTCAAACTACAATGCAGATAGTTTTTTATTTCAGGTTAGCGCTAACGGTGAATATCTGTTTGCAACCTGTGATGATGCAGGTCTTTGTTCTCCGGTAGAAGCAAGAACAATAGAGTGTTCATAGAGTTATTTATCTGCGTCCAGCAACGGCTTTGTATCTTTGCACTACTAAAATGGTAAGCTATCAAAGCAAAGCTAATATCTGTGACAGATCGAAGTGCTGTCTAGCCACATATCAAATATCTCAAAACAGTCGATCGTGTCAAATTCTTCTGTCTACTCAGCTTTTCTGCCCACGCTCCTAATCAGCAGCTATGGGCTGTACCCCCAAGTTGCCCTAGCTCAAACCGTTCCCAACCTCCCCAACCTCCCCAACGATTTCCAGCGATCGCCCAACCCCAAACCCCTTACACCTCAACCCCTCTTACCAGATCCCCCAGACCTGCTGCCTACACCAACTACTCCTAACCTAAATAGCACCCCCAGCACATCCAGCGACACCATTCTCATCAAAAAGTTTGAAGTAGTCGGCAACACCGTATTTAGCCCTGCCGAACTAGCCCGTATCACCGCCCCCTACACTAATAAAAATCTAAGCTTCAACGAATTGCTCCAAGTCGCTGAAGCAATTACCAAGCACTACCGAGACCAAGGCTATATCAGCTCTGGAGCATACATTCCTAACAACCAAACCTTCAGCGCCCAAAACGCCACTGTCCGCATTCAAGTAGTAGAAGGCCGCATCGAAGACATTGTAGTGACTGGTACCCAGCAGTTAGACCCCAACTATATCCGCAGCCGCATAGCTCTCGGCGCACAAAACCCCCTCAAGTTCGATCGATTACTCGAAAGCCTGCGCCTGCTTCAGCAAGATCCCTTACTAAAAACTCTCAACACCGAACTGACCGCTGGTCGTGACCCTAGCAGCAGTCGCATCATTGTCAAAGTCACCGAGAACCCCACCTGGCAAGCCAGCCTGACCGTAGCCAACAACCGCACCCCCAGCGTCGGCGAAATCCAGGCCACTGCCTCGATCGCCCGCAGCAACCTCACCGGCAGCGGCGATAGCCTCAACGCCACCTATGGCCGCAGCGAGGGCAGCTCAGCCTTCGAGGCTAGCTATACCCGGCCTCTCAATCCTAATAACGGCACAATAAAACTTCAATATGGCTCTGCCACCAGCCGCGTAGTAGAAGATCCCTTCGACCAGCTCGATATCAACGGTGCTTCTTGGAATCTGGCGCTGAGCTACCGGCAGCCTATACTGCGCACCACCACCCAAGAACTGGCCTTGGGGCTGACCGCTGATTACAAAGAAACGAACACCAGCTATTTAGCTGGATTACTGGGTTCACCAGTAGGCTACCCAACTCCGGGAGCCGATGATCAGGGTACAACTAGTATTACTGCCGCCCGGTTTTTCCAAGACTATACGGTGCGCGATACCCAACAGGTCTTTGCCGCTCGATCGCAGCTCAGTGTCGGTCTGGGTACCGGCCAACAGAATCAACCGCCTCATGGTAGCTTTGTGGCTTGGCGGGGTCAAACCCAGTACGTGCATAACTTGGCTCTTAATACACTTTTACTGGTTAAGTTAGAAGGTCAAGTAGCCGATCGCCCTCTCGTCGCTCTTGAACAAATAGGGGTAGGGGGAGCCGATACCGTGCGGGGCTATCGCCAAGATTTATTGTTGGGTGATAACGGCTTAGTCGCCAGCGCTGAAGTGCGCATCCCTATATTCACCTCGCCCAATAGCGAAAACTTGCTACAGCTTGTGCCTTTTGTGGACTTTGGCGCAGTGAGCCAGCAGTCTGGTGTGATCAGGGGTAATATCGACACCATTGCTTCAGCAGGGTTGGGATTGCGTTACCAAGGCGGCAACAATTTCCTAGCAAAACTAGATTACGGGATGCCGTTGACGGCGATCGATCAACGCCGCCGCACTGGACAAGAATCAGGCTGGCACCTATCAATCAATTACAACCAATCATTTTGATTGAATCATGGCAGCTTAGTTATACTATCGATTAGCAAAAAACAATTTCACCCCAACCCTCTTGGCGTTTTCTGAAATAGTTTAATTCTTGGGATTTCTACTTTTGCATTAAGCAAACTTTAAGTATGGCAGCCGATCGGCTGTCTCTTGAATCTTGGCACCGTTGGCTACCAACTGCCCACAGGCATCCCAGGTACCCGCAATAAACTGTTGACGCGCACCTTCATTAAGACTGATCGCATCCACAAAATCACCAGCAGATACTTGCTGCTCAACCAGATCAACAGTTACTGCAACTTGAGGATTTGCTTGCACCACTGATTGCAGCCTGTTAGCAGTAGCTGCACTAACCGTCACACAGGGAATACCCAGCATTACACAGTTACCAAAAAATATCTCAGAAAAACTTTCGCCAACAATCATTTGAATGCCCCATTTAACGATCGCCTGGGGAGCATGTTCGCGACTGGAGCCACAGCCAAAATTGCTGTTTACCAACAATACTTTGGCTCCCTGATAGCTTGCCGCATCAAAAGGGTGTTGACCTTGTAATTGCGATCGATCGTCGGCAAATACATGTTCACCTAAGCCATCGAAGGTGACAGCTTTTAAGTAGCGAGCAGGAATGATCCGATCGGTATCAATATCATTACCAACTACCGGAATTGCGGTGCCAGAAATCTTAGTTACTTTGCTGTCCATAATGTTTTGAGATTTATTAGGGTAGAAGTTTGAGGCGGGAGAAAATAGCAGAAATATTGCACTTGCCCTCATCCCCCAGCCCCTTCTCCCAAACTTGGGAGAAGGGGAGCCGGATCGGCGGAGCACTCAACGTAGTTTCTTGCTCCCTCTCCCAAGCTTGGGAGAGGGCGAGTATTTTAGTTCAATAGAGTTCGCACATCAGTCACGGTACCAGTGACAGCCGCTGCTACCACCATTGCTGGTGACATCAACAGAGTGCGACCAGAAGATGAGCCTTGGCGACCTTTAAAGTTGCGATTTGAAGAAGAAGCACTAATTTGCCGATCGACTAGTTTATCTGGGTTCATCGCCAGACACATCGAACAGCCCGCTTCTCGCCATTCAAAGCCCGCTTCCGTGAAGATTTTGTCTAGTCCTTCGGCTTCGGCCTGTACTTTCACCCGCTCGGAACCGGGCACGATGAAAGCTTTGATGCCAGCGACTACGTGTCTGCCTGCTGCTACTCTGGCGGCTTCGCGCAGGTCACTGATGCGACCATTGGTGCAGCTTCCCACAAAACACACATCCACCTTAGTACCCACCAAAGACTGGCCGGGTTGCAAGTCCATATATTGATAGGCTTCCTTGGCCGTCTCTTTTTCCGCATCCGGAATAGCATCGAGCATCGGAATATTTTCGCTGATCGAAATCCCCTGACCCGGAGTAATGCCCCAAGTAACCGTAGGCGCAATATCGGCAGCATCAAACACCACCACGTCATCATAGACAGCCTGAGCATCACTGCGTAGACTGTTCCACCATTGCACCGCTTCATCCCACTGTTGACCTTTGGGGGCAAAGTCACGACCAGCCAAATAGTCATAGGTCACTTGGTCGGGGTTCACATAACCGCACCGAGCACCGCCTTCGATCGACATGTTGCAAACGGTCATCCGTTCTTCCATATTCATTTTGTCAAAAGTGGTGCCAGCAAATTCGTAGGCATAACCCACGCCGCCGTTTACACCTAGTTTACGAATAATGTGCAGTGCTACGTCTTTGGCATAGACTCCCGGAAATAATTTGCCGTTAACTTCTACCCGGCGTACCTTGAGCTTACTCAAAGCCAAAGTCTGGGAAGCCAATACATCTCGCACTTGGCTAGTGCCAATCCCAAAAGAAATTGCGCCAAAGGCACCATGGGTAGAAGTATGGCTGTCACCACAGGCGATCGTCATTCCTGGTTGGGTTAAGCCCTGTTCTGGAGCAATCACATGCACAATGCCCTGGCTGCCAGAACCAACGTTGTAAAAACGAATATTGTGTTCTTTGGTGTTGCGCTCTAGGTGCTGAATCATTTCTTCGGCCAAAACATCAGCAAAAGGTCGCGCCTGGTTTTCGGTGGGCACAATATGATCAACAGTGGCCACAGTGCGATCGGGATACATCACCTTTAAGTTGCGTTCGTGCAACATAGCAAAAGCTTGGGGACTGGTCACTTCGTGTACGAGGTGGAGTCCAATAAAAAGCTGAGTTTGACCAGAGGGCAGAGTGCCCACGTTATGTAAATCCCAAACTTTATCGAACAATGTACTCTCACTCATGACTGCCAGCTCTCCAGAATTGTGGATAGATTCTACCTATTTATGGTCAGCATTGCACAGTTTTTTGCATTTAGTAATTACATAATTTTGATCTGGCCGCAGAAATTAGAAAAGTTTAATATAGAAAGTAGACCTTCAAAGAGGGCGCAGGATGTTAGTGATATTGACCGATCGACAGATTTTAAGCCCCCAATCTATCTGTCTGGGCTGTTTGTGGGCGAGCAGCCAGGGCGAGCCACGCTGGCAGCAAGAAAGACTGGGCTGTGGCAAATTAGTCCGCGATCGCACACCTTTAGATCAGCCCCCTGCTTACGAGTGCCAAATGGGCTTTCAGTTGGTGAATTTGGAAAAGTTTTAATCTACAGCAGCGTGCGGTGCTGTGCCGTCAATTCTAAGTAAATATGCTCCAACCTTACTGGCTGGCGAGAAATTGCGTCCATCTGCACCCCAGTAAACACCGCCAGAATTTCTGGCAGTTCATAATGTTTGGGTAGCCAAAAAGCTAAGTCATTACTGTAGCGGCGAGGATACCAGCCCTCTTGCTCAGCTAGCTCGATCGCCAGATCTTCCTGCTCTGTCTTAATAATTAATACTTCTTGCCCCGGCATCACGGTGCTGAGCTGATCGATACTGCCTTCGGCGATCAGGTGGCCGTTTTTAAGAATGCCGATGCGCTGACAGAGCCTTTCGGCTTCTTCTAACAAATGAGTGGTTAAGAGTACAGTGATTTGCTGCTGTTGCAGATTGCGAATCAGTTCCCAGATCTCGTAGCGGGCTTCTACATCCAGACCAGTGGTGGGTTCATCTAAGATCACTAACTTGGGATGATGGACTAAAGCCAAGGCCATACTCAGGCGGCGCTGCATTCCACCGCTAAGGTTTTCGACTACGGAGTTAGCCCGATCGAGTAAATTCACCAAAACCAAACATTCCCGCACTCGCTGCTTACGTTCTGCTCCTGGTAGACCATAAATGCGGGCAAAGAAATTCAGGTTTTCGGCACAGGTCAAGTTCTTGTACATCAAGTTTTCTTGAGGCACTACGCCAATTAATTTTTTGGTTTCTGCCGAAATTTTGCAGCCCGCAATTTCGACCTTGCCGCTATCAAACTGCAACAAATTACAGAGAATGTTGATGGTGGTGGTTTTGCCAGCTCCGTTGGAGCCGATTAGACCATAAACTTCTCCGGGGGGAATTTGCAGGCAGAGGTTGTTGAGTACCTGGCGCTTGCCGTAAGCTTTGCAAAGATGCTGAATTTCTAGCATTACAATCTTTTTTCCCGATCGAGCATCCGGTTATAAGCCAACCAAGCCAAGGTAGATGTAAAGGCCGCAAAGCCACACATAAAGCTGAAATGCTTGGCGATTTTCTCCAAAGAATCACCGTTTTTTCCGACTCCGACCAAAGCTTCATTCATATGATAGACGGGATTAAACTCAGCAAGTTGCAGTAATGCTTTAGGAAAAAATTGAGTGGGAAAAAATGCTCCACCCAAGATGAGCAGGGGAATGCCAAAGGCGGCGACAATAGAATTTACATCTTCGGTGCGGCGGGCTAGTTGGGTACTCAGAATAAAGCCCATAGCTACATAAGAAACGATCGTCAGCAAGATAATTGCTGCGCCCAAAAAAACATTTCCTGAGAACTTGCCACCCCAGAGTATTACTCCTAAATAGACTAGCAATACCTGGCCAAAGCCAATAAAGCTGTGAGCAATAAAAATCCCCGAAAAATAAGAGATGCCGCTGAGAGGCGATAAAAATAGCCGTTTGAGGGTCAACTGTTCGCGCTCAGCGACGATCGTGGCGACAGTACCACCCAGGCAGCTAAAAAACAATGCTGCTCCTACTAACACCGAGGGGGCGACTAGACTAAGGGTTTCACCGACAGGTAATTGCAATCGATCGCTGATCACCATGGTATTGATGGCCAACAAAGACAGCGGAAAAATCGTCCACAAAATTAGACTGCGTCGTCGTCGCAATAGTTCAATCAGAATACGCTGCGCCACAGCTAGACTTTCGCGTCGATAATGATTCATGAATGGGGAAGGCTCTGTAGATACTTCATGGTTCTTACCCAGTCGATATTACTACCAAAACCTATCCCCAAACCGATGATCTGGCAAACCATCAAGCCCATAAAGCTTTGCCAACGCCCCCAGCCCTCACCGGCCAAATCCATGGTCATTAATAAGCTGGCAGCCAACATTAGGGTGGCATAGTAGACGATCGGCAACCAGGTAAACACGACAACCAGTAAGGTGGCGCAGGCCATCACAATTAGTAAAGAGCGAATATTTGCGCCAAAAATGCCTGCAAACAAAATCTCTAACAACCGATAAGGTGAGACGGCGATTAGATCAATCAGGATACTGGTAAGGCACAAAATAATAAAGCGACTGGGCTGTAACTGCCAAGAAGAAGATCCAATCCAACCGAAGGTGCCATAGATTAACACCACAATCGAGATAGACATCCATAGAGGCGATCGCTGCCAGGAAGATTTCTGGGGGGACATTCACAGCCTCTGGAAATTCACCGATACCAGTATCTACTAAAATACCCCGCATTTTTGGGGCGAGGGTATTTTGATGAGTGTGGGAGAAAATCCCCAAATATCTCAAGACATAGCCTGAATGATGTAGTCGAAGTAAGGTGCGGTAGCAGCAGCATCTTCGCTACTCAATATCTTCAGTGAGGCATCCTTAAGGCAGGCGATCGAATCGACCATGCCAGGAACTGGTACGCCTAGGGAGTTGTACATTTCTTTGACTCCCACAATGCCGATGTTTTCGATCGGGTCTTTGTCACCAGCCAAAACTCCGTAGGTGACGAGGCGTAGATACCAGCCATAGTCGCGCAAGCATTGAGCACGCTGTTTGGTTTGATAGGAGTTGCCGCCGGGAGCGATATAGTCGGGGTGAAGCTTCCACAGCTCTTTGCTGGCTTGCTCAACAATTTTCTTTTCGCTTTCAGCTAACAGGTTTGCAATCCGCAAGCGCTGTTCACCAGTTTTTAAAAATTCTTGAATATTTTTTAGCTCGCCGCTGCTGGGGTAACGCAATTCGTCGTCGGCTTTGAGAATAACCTGGCTAACTACGCTCATAGTTTTAGATATATAAACTTATTCTTAAGATCTCTTAGCAGTTTACCTCATTGATCAGCATCCGGCAGGTTGGGCGACGGAGTCAGTTAACAGAAGTTAACATAAGTTGCAATGCTGTACTCAAGCAATTCAATTAATCAAGCTACAACGCTGATTTTGGAGTAGAATCTACATCTCTACTTTCTATTGCTGCTGCCAGCCAAAATATTATGACATCTGAAGAATCCCCGAATAATTGGCAGCAGGGAGCCTTGCTGACGCTAGAAATTACTGATATCAACGATGTCGGCGAAGGCGTGGGGCGGGTAGATTCCCATGTGGTGTTTGTGCCCGATACCGCGATCGGAGACTGGGCAGATGTGCGGTTGGTGCGAATCAAGAAAAATTATGGTTACGGGCAATTGCAGAATTTGGTGATTTCTTCTGCTGATCGCATCCGACCTCAATGTATCGTAGCCGACAAATGCGGTGGTTGTCAGCTCCAACATATCAGCTACGCAGCCCAACTCGCCGCCAAACAAAACCAAGTCCAGCAAACCATGCGCCGTATTGGGGGCATCGATCCAGCTCTCGTACTGCCAATTATTGGCGCAGAGTCAGATTTAGGCTACCGCAATAAGGTGACTTATCCCTTGGGTGTGGGTGCTACTGGCCAAGTCAAAGCAGGCTATTACCAAAAAGGCAGCCACAAAATTGTCAATCTCAATCAATGCCCAATTCAAGACCAGCGTTTAAATCCTTTATTGGTGGGCATCAAGCAAGATATCGTCGATCAGGAATGGTTAGTTTACGACCCGGAAAGATTAACTAACGTGGCACAGCTCCGACATCTTTCAATGCGAATTGGCAGGCGGACTGGGGAGATTTTGATTACCTTGGTGGCCAGTGGCGGCCAAATGCCCAACTCGTTGCCAGAAAAAGCCCAGGAATGGTTGAACCAGTATCCTGGAGTAGTGGGAGTATGTTTGAATACTCAGCCGAACCAGAACAATGTGGTGTTTGGTGAAGAAACCCGGATTATTGCTGGTCGAGACTATGTGACCGAAGAATTTGCTGACTTGCAGTGGCGGTTGGGAGCAGATACTTTCTTTCAGGTGTATACCGAGCAGGCTGAGGTGATGTTGAAGGTGCTCCTCGATCGACTGCAATTCACCGGCCAAGAATTTCTCCTAGATGCCTATTGTGGCATTGGAACTTTTTCGTTGCCGTTGGCTAGTAAGGTACGTCAGGTGCTGGGCATTGAGGTACATGAGGCTTCGGTGCAGCAGGCTAAGGGAAATGCCAGTATTAACGGTATTGCCAATGCTTTGTTTGAGTCTGGAGACTGTGGTGAGCTGATGACAGATTTGGAGCAGCGTCCTGATATTGTGCTGCTAGATCCGCCGCGTCAAGGCTGCGATCGACTGGTGTTAGAAAATCTGATTGGCAGACCACCCCAACAGTTGGCGTATATTAGCTGTAAACCGGCTACTTTGGCACGAGATTTAAAGCTGTTGATTGATTCTGGGCGTTTTGAGTTACAGGGCATTCAGCCGGTAGACTTTTTCCCCCAGACTGCTCATGTAGAATGTGCAGCTTTTTTGATTGGCAAATGAATGGTTCGAGGGCACTATAGCTTATGTCTACTATCCTCGATCCCCCTTGGAAACAGATTCTCGAAGGCTACTTTCGTCCCTTTATGGCTTTTTTCTTTCCTGACGCTCATGCTGCAATTGACTGGAGCAAAGGCTTTGAATTTCTTGATGCCGAACTTCAACAAATCACCCGCGAAGCCGAAACCGGTAAGCGAATTGTCGATAAACTTGTCAAAGTCTATCTCCTTGATGGCCATGAGCGCTGGATACTTTTGCATATTGAGGTGCAGAACCAAAAAGAAGAAAACTTTGCTGAACGCATCTTCATCTATGCCATCCGCCTCTTTGACAAATTCCGCCGCACTGTAGACAGCTTCGTTATTCTTGGTGACACCGACACTAAGTGGCGACCTCAAACCTTCACCATGGCAGGACTGGCATCCCGCACAGACTTCTCTTTTGCTATCGCAAAGTTGCTAGACTATAAGAAGCGAAAAGAGGAACTTGCCAGTAGCAACAACCCCTTTGCCGTGGTGGTACAGGCTCACCTAGCCGCTCAAGCGACCAAAGGTAAAGCCAGTCAAGACCGTCGTAGAAAGCAAAAGTTTCTACTTACCACTATGCTCTACGAGCGGGGCTACAGTCGCCAGGAAGTAATTGACTTGTTTCGTTTTACGGATTGGGTTTTGGCTTTACCACCAGAGCTAGAATCCGCATTCAGAGAAGACTTAAAGCTTTACGAAGGAGAAAGACAAATGGCCTACCTATCCAGTATTGAAAGAATGGCTAAAGCCGAAGGGGAAGCCGAAGGGGAAGCCAGAGGTGAAGCCAGGGGGAGAGCAGAAGGTGAACACAGACAAAAACAGACGATCGCCCTCAACCTCCTGCGAAAAAATATCTCCCTAGAAATCATTGCTGATGCTACTAAGTTGTCCATGGAGCAACTTCGTGATCTGCAAGGTGAGATGGACTAAGACTTTTGGGGTGTAGACTATTGGGTTTGTGCTAGAAGCTGCAAGGTGGATTGATCGGCTGCGGTGGATTGGCGAAATTGGTTAATTTCTTCAGGGGTGGGAAAGGTGGCCATGGCTGAATTTCAAAGATTTGCTTAAAACTGAGGTCTATTTCTGCACAATTCTAGATCATCAGGTTAAGCTGAGACAAGCCGCCATCTTTGAAGTGACTATGCAGACGATCGAAATTCGCCAAACGACGGGAATGAGTGCGATTGTGTCGATCGCCGGGTCAGAGTTTGATGTTACCCTGTGCGATCCCTTTACTGAGGTAGAGGAGCAATCGCTGGAATGGTACTTTGAGGAATGGATCAAGATACCTTTTACGGATGAGACGATCGCCAAACGAGCGGCGGGCAGCGTGAGAACCTACGGTGAGAATTTGTTTGAGCAAGTATTTACCGGAAGAGCCTATGGTGCCTATCAAAAGGTAAACGGGTCGCTGAGTGAGTTACAGATTGTGATTACGGGCGATCCGGAGTTTCAGGGTTTGCATTGGGAAGCGCTGTGGGATCATGATTTTGCGCGTCCGTTGGCGGTCGATTGTGTGATGGTGCGGCAACGCAGGAGGCTCGGTGCGGTGAATGCAGCGCAAGTGCAAGAATCGCCGGTGCTGAATTTGTTGATCGTGACGGCGCGCCCCCATGAAGAAAAGGATGTTGGCTATCGCACGATTTCGCGTCCGCTGGTGGAGGCGATTCGGGATGCTGAGCTGCGGGTGAATGTGGAGTTGGTGCGTCCGGGAACCTATGAGGCTTTTGTGCGCCATTTAGAAGCGAAGCCCGAGGGTTTTTATCATGTGGTGCATTTTGATTTGCATGGTGGATTGATGACCTATGAGCATTTTCAGAAGTATGAGCGCGGGTTGAATCAGTACACTTTCCAACGTGGCTATGGGTTATCTAATCTAC
This sequence comes from Synechococcales cyanobacterium GL140_1_metabinner_5_sub, assembly GCA_025359065.1. Lineage (GTDB taxonomy): Bacteria > Cyanobacteriota > Cyanobacteriia > Cyanobacteriales > Chamaesiphonaceae > JAAFHZ01. Next base: position 89,878 of record JANYHM010000038.1, read on the forward strand.
AGCCCTATGCTGGGGTGAAGGCGTTTTTGTTTTTTGAGGGTGAGGAAGCAGGTGATGCTGTCCCGGTGACTGCGGACGAAATGGCGCAACGGTTGCAAGGTCGGGGGATTCCAGTCTGTATTTTGAATGCTTGCCAGTCTGGGAAACAGGCAGGGGTGAATGGTATTGCGCTGCCAAATGACCAGGAGCGATCGAGCACTCCCATTGACGATCGCGAAACTAGTTTGGGCGCACGATTGATGGATGCGGGAATGCAAATGGTTGTGGCCATGGGCTATAGCGTTACTGTTGATGCTGCCAAGCTGTTGATGGGAAAGGTTTATGGCGAATTGTTTGCGGGAAAGGCGTTACCGATGGCGATTCGATCGGGACGACGAGAGTTGTTTGATAACAAGGTGCGCCGGGTGTATTTCAATCAGCGGGTTGATTTGGAGGATTGGTTGTTGCCGGTGGTGTATGGCAATCAGGCGGTGAATTTGCGGCTGCGGGAGATGACTTTTGCGGAGCGGGAGGATTATTACGGGCGACAGGCGACGGAATATCGTTTTGCAGGGGCGACCTATGGGTTTGTGGGTCGAGATTTGGATATTTTGAAGTTGGAGAAGGCGCTGTTGCGGCAGGGCGTTGTGCTACTCCAAGGCATGGGTGGGACAGGGAAGACGACGCTGCTGCTGTATTTGCGGGAGTGGTGGAAACAGACAAATTTTGTGGCAGGGGTGTTTTATTTTGGCTATGACACGAAGGCTTGGACGTTGGAACAGATGGTGTTTGAGATTTCAAATAATATCTTTCGTGATGCGGAGTTGCGGCAGTTTCAGGCGATGAAGTTGGAAGCGAAGTTGGGGGAGCTGGTGCAGGTGCTGCGGAGTAAGCGGTTTGGGTTGATGTTGGATAATTTGGAGTCGGTGACGGGGCAGGCGTTGGCAATTCAGAATACTTTGCCGATCGAGGAGCAAACTCAGATTCGGGAGTTTTTGGCGCGGGTTGTGGGGGGCAAGACGCTGGTGGTGTTGGGTTCACGGGGACGGGAGGAGTGGCTGAAGTCGGTGTATCAGGGGTGTCGTTATGAGTTGCGGGGGTTGGATGGGGAGGCGCGATCGCAGTTGGCGAAGTTGGTGTTGGAGCGGCAGGTGGTTGATGGGGCGAAGCGGCGGGGGATTTTGGCGGATAAGGGGTTTGAGCGGTTGATGGGGTTGTTGGCGGGGTATCCGTTGGCGATCGAGGTGGTGTTGGGGAATTTGGCGCGGCAGACGGTGGGGGAGGTGTTGGCGGGGTTGGATGCTGCGGATGTGGGACTTGATAAGGAGGGGGATAAGACGGAGAGTATTTTGAAGTGTGTGGAGTATTCCCATAGCAATTTGTCGGCGGAAGCCCAGAAGCTGTTGCTGTGTTTGGCTCCTTTTAGTGGGTTTATCGATCGAGGATTTTTAGGGAATTATGCTGAGGAGTTGCAGAAGCTGGAGCCGTTTCAGGATTATCCCTTTGAGCAGTTGGATGGGGCGGTGCAGGAGGCGATCAATTGGGGATTATTATCACCAAGGTCTGAAGAAGATCCACAATTGCTATCGATTCAGCCTGTGTTCCCCTATTTCTTGAAGACAAAGTTAGCGCAGCAGGATGAAATAATTCGTGAATCACTGCGCGACGGATTTAAGAATCACTATCAGGGTTTGGCAGGTGTTTACAACCAGTTGATGGATTCTAAGGATGCACAAGAGCGACAGCGAGGGATTTTCTTCTGCGAATCAGAGTATGAGAACTTGTATGGTGCGTTGCAGATTTGTTTGGAGCGACAAGAAAGCGTTAGTATCTTGTTCTGCCTGACAGACTATTTTGAGAGAACTCAGAATTACCCAGCAACTTTGGAAATTGCTGGTCAAGTTTGTGAGCACTTAAAAAAATACCCTCAAGAATTCCTACATAGTGATTTAGGTTGTCAGATTCCATTTGCTTTCCATCGACTTGCCAGTGGCTTTTTGGGACTTAAGGAATACAATTCAGCAAAGAATTTATATCAACAAGCATTGAAAAGCTATGAAATTGTATTCATTGAATCTGAGAAACAACGACGACTTTGGATTGCGACATCCTATCACCAGTTAGGCAGAGTTGCCGAAGAACTGCGAGAGTTTGAACAAGCCCGCAACTACTATCTACAAGCTCTAGAAATCGATATCGAATTCAATGATCGCTATGCCCAAGCCGGCATCTATCACCAGTTAGGCATAGTTGCCCAAGGACTGCGGGAGTTTAAACAAGCCCACAACTACTATCAACAAGCTCTGCAAATCAAAGTCGAATTCAATGATCGCTATGCTCAAGCTAGCACCTATCACCAGTTAGGCATAGTTGCCCAAGGACTGCGGGAGTTTAAACAAGCCCGCAACTACTATCAACAAGCTTTGCAAATCAAAGTTGAATTCAATGATCGCTATGCTCAAGCTAGCACCTATCAACAGTTAGGCAGAGTTGCCCAAGAGCTGCGGGAGTTTGAACAAGCCCGCAACTACTATCAACAAGCTCTGCAAATCTTCGTCGAATTCAATGATCGCTATACCCAAGCTGTCTCCTATCAACAGTTAGGCAGAGTTGCCCAAGAACTGCGGGAGTTTGAACAAGCCCGCAACTACTATCTACAAGCTCTGCAAGTCTATGTCGGATTCAATGATCGCTATGCCCAAGCTGTCTCCTATCAACAGTTAGGCATAGTTGCCCAAGAACTGCGGGAGTTTAAACAGGCTCGCAACTACTATCAACAAGCTCTGCAAATCTTCATCGAATTCAATGATCGCTATAATCAAGCCAGCGCCTACGGTCAATTGGGATTGTTAGCAGAATCTGAGGGAAACCTTGCAGAGGCGCGGGCTTGTTTGCAGACTACCCTAGAAATCTTTACGGAGTTTGGCGACGAGCATTCGATGGCAATTGCTCAACGGAATCTCGATCGCCTATCCTCTTGAGCAGTCGATCGATTCTGCCAGGTAAACACTGCGTACACAGTCGCCCAGGTCAGGGTTGCAGCGATCGATCAACCATGCAGCAACAAACTTAATACCATGAAATAACTACATCGATATACCCAAGAATAAATTGGGGGATACTTTAAAGAGGTTGCCCAACACAGTCGCTTGCACTGGGGCGATCAATTCAGTACCCTCAATGATTGCTGATATGAGTTCGATCGAACCTAATTTGCCTACTAAATCTGATCGGGTGGTGCCACTAGCTTCCATAATGTGTTGCAATATTTCATGAGGCTTAGAAACCGCTAAAGCATAATGTTCAGCTTCATAGGCTTCAATCAACACAACGAGTAATCGGTAAATCGCTCTCTCTTCAGGCGTTTTTTGCTTGTTAAAAGTCAACCGTTCAGCGATTCTGCTGAGCAGACACTACGTGAACGCCAAAGCGCGTTCATATTCAGCCTCACTATCAATCACTTTAGGCACAACCATTTTCCCTCTCCTTCCTCTTAGCTAACCCAGTGAGCATAAAAATACAATCTACACCATTTATGACGTATTGTAGTGCCATCTAGACTACTCCCAATAACAACGCATGTTTGATAGTGTCTCCAAATTCCAGATCGAGCAATACCCCGAAGACTTCGCCACTTGGCTTATTGGCCGACCAATCACCTTCACCACCCTCAAACCCAGTGAACTGTCGATCGAACCCATCCGCGCTGACAGCATGATCCTGCTGAACTCCAGTGACATGATCCTACACGTCGAGTTCCAAACCCAGCCCGACCCCAAAATTGGTTTCCGCACCGCCGACTATCGCCTGCGCGGATACCGCAAATTTCCAGGCAAAGACATGCGCCAGATCATCATCTATCTACGTCCCACCACCTCCACCGAAGTCTACAAAACCACCTTTCAAGCAGGCAAACTCCACCACGAATTTGAAGTAATCCGCATCTGGGAAGTCCCAGCAGCAGAGTTATTAAAAGCACCGGGGCTATGGCCCTACGCCGTTCTAAGTGACACCCAGCAACCAGAAGTCATTTTGAGTGAAGTTGTTTCCCGCATCGAAGCACTCCCCAGAAGCGAACAAAGTAACCTGCTGGCTGTTACCAGTGTCATGGCTGGGTTAACATTAGACAAAGAAGTCATTCAAAGATTAATCCGGAGCGATGTCATGCAAGAATCTGTAATTTATCAAGACATTTTAGCTGAGGGCTTAGCCACGGGACGTGCTCAAGGCGTTGCCCAAGGAATGGTCGCAACAATGTCTAGGCAATTAAGCCGCAAGCTTGGAGTCTTGCCGATCGACCTGCAAACTCAGATCAGCGCTCTAGGCATCGATCGGCTAGAAGCTTTAAGTGATGCTCTATTTGACCTTAATAGCTTGGACGAGCTGACAACTTGGTTAACTCAATAGCTCAACCAAAAAACTTTTCCCTTAATGCTTACAACTCGTTCGCGCTGCTGACAATTATCTTTGCTCAGTCACTATCGAATCGCAATTTGATTTACGCATGATGCTAGGGTGAATCCATCATTCGAGCTGGACTTAAGATTGATGTTCTGAATATTTAGTAGCATTATCGAGAGACTCTGATGAGCTAAAACTACTTAATATGTAATAAAATTCTACTCTAAAGCAATCAAAACTTGGTTCAATCATTTTATGCCCTACAGCAGCTTCACAATTGCTCAAGTCAAACGGCAATTTCACATTGAGGTACTCATAGAGCCTTTCTTCCAAGATGTACCAATAATTATTCCTGGAGAATGGCTAACTACCCTTCTTGCCAAATCAGCTCCTTTGGCTGTGACATTAGGAACTAAAAAAGTGCGGTCTGAGTTGATTATTGCCCCACTACTATTTGAATTTCGGGAACTCCTCGATCGCAAGGTGAGCTTTTTTTCTGGTGCAGATTTTAGTGTTGATCTAGAGTCAGGACTCAATGGCGTGTGTGATTTTCTGCTGACTCGCTCCGCTTCTGAAGTAAATATCGAAGCTCCAGCTATCATTATCATTGAAGCTAAAAGAGGAGAGTTAAATGCGGGTTGGGGTCAATGTGCGGCAGAAATGATTGCCGCCCAAAAATTTAATCAAACCAACGAGCGCGAAACACCATCTATCTATGGCAGCGTGACCACTGGCACCATGTGGCAATTTCTGAAGCTCACCGGGCAAGTTTTAACAATCGATGTGACCGAATATCCCCTCGATCCAGTGGAGCGAATTTTAGGAATTCTCAAGTGGATGGTCGAAGTTGAGTAAGTATGATATGGGTATGGAATAGAGCACAAGTGAACATGAAAAAAACTACAACAATACTGCTGAGTTGCCTTTTGACAATCAGCACGGGTACCTCGGTCTTTGCTGCCCCCAAAAGCTGCCCCCTGAAATCAATAATTTTCAACTGTCTATCCAAAGGGCCAATCACGATCGTGGCAGTCAGAAGTAACCAAACTTACGGAGCTACTTCTAATTCTGGCACTTTGGCAGATGGAACTTACAAATTTGGCGGAACCGCCTATCGGTTTATTAGCGGTGGACTCAAAGATAAATCGATTTTCTGGAAAGAAGGCAAAGTTTATTTGGTGGATACCAAAGCTGAAGATAAAGCTGCTGAATTAGCGAAGTTTGACGGTGCTTTAGTCTGTGTCAGAAGTTAGCAAAATACAATTGAAACTAAATACTACTTAAAATAATTTTATTTGACCAGAGCAAAAAGCTTTAGAATAGATAATGGGTTGCTATTGCAGCCTATCTAAACAATCGCTCTGGCCGTATTCCCAGCATCTTGCTGGAAATTTTATCTGACGATGGTTTCAGCATGTATCCAAAAACCCATTGTCATTAATAATATTCTCATCAATAACAATGATCAGTCAAACCGAATACCTGAAAGTGCTGCGTCCGCTTCTACCCGCGTCAGCCTTTCAACCGAACAGCCATAAACTGTTCATTCTTGCCGTTAACCTGCTGATTTTGATCATGGGCTGGACGATCGCCCGCGACCTCGATCGATGGTCAATCATCTGGCTCTGGCTATATTTGCCCCTCAGCCTCATTATGGGCAACAGTATTATCATTTGCCTATTTGCTGCCCATGACTCGATGCACGGCAGCACCATCAGGCAACCCCGCCTGCGCTACCTCTCTGGTTTTTTAGCTTTAGCTATGCTCTGGATGCCACCAACTCTGTGGAAAGCCGTTCATAACCACAAGCACCACACCGAAACCAACGCCATTGGCGACCCCGATCGCAGCTATTTAATTCAACAAAACAACACCTGGGGCAAATGGATTCAAAACTTGTTTGTGCCTTCTTCTGGAGTTAATTGGGCTTTGTTGATTTTGGGCATGGCTACTTCTTGGTTGGTGCATACATTCCGTCACATTACTTCGATTTTAATCTTCAATAATGCTGAAGTTACTTATGTGCCTGCTTCTGTAGTTGTAAATACTACTAAAAGATGGAAAATTGGATTAGAACTTGTGGCGATCGCCTTAGTTCACATCGGGATTTTAGCTTTCCTCAAATTTAATGTTTTAGCGATCTTACTGTCTTATATCTTGCCTTTGAGCATTGGTTACGCCGGAGTAATGTTCTATATTTATACCAATCATTTCCTCTGCCCGATGACAGATGTGAATGATCCTTTAGTGAACAGTGTGTCTTTGAAAATGCCCAAGATTTTTGACTTGTTACACTTTAATTTTTCTTACCACACAGAACATCATCTATTTCCCAGCATTAATTCCGATTACTACCCGCTGGTGCAAGAGTTACTACAAACCCATTATCCAGAATCTTATAACCTCATCTCATTTGCAGAGGCATGGCAATTATTGCTGAGCACTCCTCGCCACTACCAAGATGAAGTTACTTTGACCGATCGGCTGGGCAAAGAAGCTGTCCCTGTGCCAAGGCCACAGCGGGTGCGTAGTATTTAGGGGAACATCTCATCTCTTTAGTTTGCCAATAAATCGCAGATTTTGCCTTCTTGAGCCACGATCGCCCTGGTAAATAATTTTTTGGCCGATCGGGCAATTTCATCCATAAACAAATCATCATGGCTGGGGTCATGATGAAAGATCACTAAATCTTTTACCCCAGCCGCCTGTGCTAAGCGTACTCCTTCTTGCCAAGTAGAGTGTCCCCAGCCAACCTTGCTATTGTTAGAGCTGATGTATTCTTCGTCGGTATACGTGCAGTCATAAATAAATAGATCAACTCCCTCAATAAACTGCAAGATATTGGCATCTAGTTCTCCAATGCGATGCTCGGTATCAGTGACATAGGCTGCCGATCGGCCATAATAATCCACTCGATACCCTGTAGCACCACCAGGATGATTCAAAGGTGTAGAAGTCACACTCACGTCCCCAATGCGTACTACTTCGTCCATTGCTAAATTATGAAAATACATTTCGGCACCCATAATTTTCAGCGGCACCGGAAAATTGGGATCCATCATTTGAGTATTTAAGCGCTCTTTAATGCTGATGCCATTGGGAGTCAGGCCACCATAAATATCAAAGCGATTACCTACCACAAAAGCTGGCGCAAAAAAGGGAAAACCCTGAATGTGATCCCAGTGGGAATGACTGAAAAAAATATGTCCAGTATTGTCTTGACGGCTTTCTCTCACCATGCTCTCACCCAAAAGTCGAATGCCAGTGCCTGCATCAAAAATCAAGCGTTCTTTACCCACCCGCATTTCTACACAGGGTGTGTTGCCGCCATAGCGCACTGTGTCCTTGCCAGGACAAGCAATACTGCCGCGCACACCCCAAAATTGCACTTGAAACTGGTCGATCGCCTTTGGCGCAACCTGCGTACACGTTTGGTCTGAGGTTACCTCAGACCCTTGCGTGGCAGGTTGTCTGGCAGGTCGCGGATCTATCGCACTGTACATGAAAAAAGAGTGGTAGTCGGGGTAGCTTTAAAAGTTGGAAAACTATGCCTAGAGCAAGTCTAGCAGCTTTCATATCGGAATAACGTGATCGTCTAGAGTAAACAGACGCATCCTACCAACAACCCTTTGACAAAGCCATGGAATGATATCTTTAGTTTGCCCAACTTCCAGCAGATATTGCTTAGCATTTAGAAACAATCGTAGAATTGAACTGCAACCTTTTGGAGTCTGAGCTATGGCCAATGTCGAAATTTACACCTGGAAAACTTGCCCTTTTTGTATTCGAGCAAAAGGACTGCTTGATGACAAAGGCGTAAACTATACCGAATACGCGATCGATGGCGATGATGCCGCCCGTAACAAAATGGCCGATCGATCAAATGGCCGCCGCTCTTTGCCCCAAATTTTTATCAACGATGCCCATATTGGTGGCTGCGACGATATTCATGCTTTAGATGCCACTGGCAAATTAAATATATTGTTAGCCGCCTAGATGCTGGCGAACCAATCATAACCTTGGTCTTCCCAGTAGCCGCGTTTGGTCATTAACTTGTCGGTGACGGTCACGGCTGTCACCCACTTGCTCAGCTTGTAACCTAATTTAATTGGAGAAGCCAGACGCAGGGGCGCACCGTTTTCGGGCGGTAGTGGCGCATCATTTTTTTGATAGGCCAACAGCGTTTGGGGATGCTGTGCCGAAGCCAAATCCCAGCTTTCGTAGTAGCCATCTGCCGAAGTAAAGTACACATAGCGGGCAGTGGATTTCACTCCAGCTACTTGCAGAATGTCTGATAACTTCACGCCACCCCACTGAACGATCGCCGCCCAGCCTTCGACGCAGACATGCTGGGTGATTTGCGATTCATAGGGCAACCGGCGAATATCTTCCATAGAAAGATTCAGAGGTTTGTTGACCTGACCCGTGACCTGTAAGCGAAAATTAGCCAGGTCGATTTTGGGAGTGCCGTCGAAACTATTGACAATCAGCTTGCCGAGATCTACATGGTCGCCCAGATCTATTTCTGGAATCAGTCGCTGGGACAACATTGCTTCACCCAGTCGATCATTCACTGGTCGGATGAGTCTGCCGATCGGGTCATACAAAACAGTGCCAGTTGCATTAAACAGTAGTCCGCCGCCTACCCAGCGTAAGATTTGGCGACGGGTAAATTTTTTGTCTTCGGTACTCATGAATTGGAGGTAGATTTGATTGCAAACATCGATCGCAGCAATACACCGTTGCCGATATTACTAGCGATGGTGCCATGAACGATCACTAATGAAATTAGCACGGGTACGGCTAAGAAATGGATCGTTCTCAGGTTTTGCCAACTGCCAAAGCTGCGGGCAAGCCAATGAAACTGGGAGGGCTGGTACATCGAAATACCACTAATTAGCGATAACAGCAGCAGTGGAATGGCGATCGTATAGACAATGCGATGCCAAGCAAACTGACGACGTTGCAGATTTTGGCTCTGGGCGAGGGCTTTAATGTCTTTTTGCTGCACAAAGTAATGTTGCCAACGGCGACTAAACAAAATGTATAGTCCGTAGGCCAACAAATTTAATCCAAAAAACCACATCAGGGTAAAGTGCCAGTTGCGGGCACCACCGAGCCAGCCCCCCAGCAAAAATGCACCAGGAATATGCCAGCCTTGGCGACCACCAAATACCGGGTTGGCGTTATAAATTTGTAAGCCGCTGCCAATTAAACCCCACAAAACAATGAGGTTTACCCAATGGAAAATTCGAATAGCAATTGGTCGCATGTTTTAGTGGCTATCAAGCTTTTGTTGCACTGAGCAGATTTTTGACTTTCTCTGAAATCGCTGGATTGTAGATGCGGAGGTAATTCCAGTAATTACCCAACACATTGCGCACATATCCTTGGGTTTCATCAAAAGGAATATCTTCGACAAATTCGTCCGGATTGTTAAAGCCGATTTTTTTCACCCACTTACTGACATTCCCTGGTCCAGCATTGTAAGAAGCTGCTGCCAACAAAGAATCATTTTTTACTTCATCGTGCATGTGTGCCAAATACCAGCTACCAATTTTGATATTGTCCTGAGGCACAATTAAGTTGTAGTTAGGCATCTCCATTTTAGGGGTAATAAAGGCAGCCGTGGCGGGCATGACCTGCATTAAACCTAGAGCGCCCACCGACGATCGAGTTTCGGGGTCAAACTTCGATTCTTGACGCACAATGCTCAGCACCAGCAGCGGCGAAATTTTTAGTTTCTGAGCTGCCGCCATGATCGGCTCATTGTAGGCCAATGGATACAAAGCGTGCCAATAGTTTGCAGACTGGCGCGCCTTCTGATGCTGTTCTTTCTCTTCAGGGCTATCGCGTTTTTCTAGCTGCGAAACTCGGGCGAGAGCCAATTGATGGCGACCAAGCCCCCGTAGCAGTAAGCCCTCAGCAAATTGTTCAGAGACAGAATATTTATCTTTATCGGGAAACTCATTTTGCCATAAAGCCCAAGCATCGCGGTAGGCACCGATTTGATATAGCTCTTTGAGGGTGTTAGAACCCACTGGTAAGGGTAAATTAGCTTCTGGTTTTTCTAATTTAACTTCGCTAGTGCGCAGACTTTTGAAATCCCCCACATCCCAACCCAAGCTGCCTGCTGCTCGCCAAGCATAGTAAGACTGGGTGTATTTAACAATGGTGTAAGTAAAAGCCTGTTTAGCTTCTTCTGCGCGTCCCATCTGCTGTGCCCATTTGCCAATCCAAAAAGCGGCTCTGGCACTGTAACGATTGTCGGGGCTATCTACTACGATCGATTTAGCCAATGACCAAGCTTTGGTTAAGTCCTGTTGAGTTGCAGCGCTGCGGGCTTGCTCCCAACGAATTCCGGCGGCTGCTTCGGATTTAGGAAAACGCTGGATGATTGCGGCAGAAATTTCTTGAGATTGGACTTTGCCGCCGCTTTTTTCTAGGAGTTTAGATTTGCGAAACAGCGCTGCGGGCGATAGTTCTGGATTATCTTTTTTGCCCAGTTTATCCAAGTAATTAATCGCCTCATTATCGTTCAGCGACATCTCCGCTAATTCAATCAATGCCCGATCAACTTCTGGGGCATCTCTGAATTTGCTAATGAGCTGTTGATAAGTGGTTTTAGCTAGGGGCACATTGCGGTTGGCACGGGCATTTTGAGCCATAAGCAAAAGGTTTTCTGGAGTAACTGGCGATCGGCTGAGGGGTAAAGTTGCCCGATCGAGCAAATTATTTTGCAGATAGGCTTCAGCAATCAGTCGCCAGTCATCTGGCTTGAGTGACGGCATATACTCAGTACTCAGTTTGTCAGCCAATTCTACGCCCTTATTAAAGCGAGTGCCACCGCTGCGCAAATAAGTAAACATCAATTCGGTATTGCGGGGAGTGCGCTCCATCATATTCTGCAACACAGCCAACGTGCGGGGATGATGCGGGAATTTTTGCAGGGCCTTGTCCCACATGTTGGGGTCTTTTTTGCCCAGTCTTTCGAGGGCTTCTACCGAAACCGGAGAGTCGGGATGTTTGGTCACTAGTTCGGTTAAACTTCGCTCTACCGCTGCTCGATCGCCAATCAAGTCAAAAGCTAGGGCGCGTTTCCATAAAATGTAAGGAGCAAGCAAAGAGTAGTCTTTTTCTAGCTTATCTAAATAACGTAGAGCTTTACTACCTTGGTCTTGCTGGATCAAATCAGTAGCCAATACATATTTAGCCCGACTAACATTGGCTTTGTCGCCGCCTTGTACTACAATGTCAGTTAGAGTATTGGCGCGCTCCACTGGCTGCAACGAGGCCAACTTGAGTACTGGAGAATCTAACGTTCCTACAATACCTGCGCCATCGCTCCAAAAATTTTTGATGTAAGAAAAAATAGATGCAGAAGCCGTAGCGCCAAGTAGACCAAGTACCAGCAGGCGCGGGATGAAAGTCTTTTTCTTGCGCTTTCTAGTGGCAGTTCCCATAGTGGGCATCGTTAAAGAGGAAGACTAGAGCTATGATAACCCGGTATTGCCACCGTATTGTTACTAGCGCAGATCATTGATGCGCCGGTCAACCGTATTTTTAGATACGGTTGACTGGAGTTAACAGGCAATTAACCCACCCCATAAATCTCTAACAAATCGATCGGTAAAGTTTTCTCGAAAGACTTTTGGGCTTCAGCTAAATATAAGGGCACATCCATTTCAGCCAAATCTTCGCCCTCAGCTTGCAATGCCGCCGAAATTTGCTGAGCTGACCACTGCTGATTGCCCATGATAAAGACCAATCGCAACAGGGGCTGAATGAGTTCTAACGATCGGTTTGTGTAGCAGCGCAAAGGTGGAGAAACTTCGCTCAGTCGGTAAGTAATTTCGTCAGATGCCGGTAGTTTTTGCGGGCCAACTAATTCTCCAGCTACATTTACTACCCACTGCTGCCAGACTATTTTTGGAATTTGCTGATCGTCTAGTTCTTGCAGTCGATCGAACACTTTTTGCCAAGCCAGGGCAAAAGTATAGTCAATCTGAACTTGGTCGCCTGCTACATGCTGAATAATGCTGTAGACGATCGAGCTATATCGGCAGAAAAAAGCAATAAAGTATTGAGCTTTTTCTGGCTCTTGAATGTGGTTCTGGATCAGTTCAGCATCGGTGTATTGACCCAGAGCTAGAATCGATTCATGGTGGGCTTCGGCAAAGGTCGGAATCTGCACTGGTATGAAACGCTGATTTTCAAGAAGTCGTCAGTACATCCTACTCGATTCCGTTGTCCACTGTTGCTAGATTAGGTGGCCAGATTTGTGAATTGTATGGTGTGGCTGGCATGGTAGGATTTCGATATTCTGCTCTTATTGATTATGTCCGAGATCATCGCCCTCAAACCCGCTCAGCAAAAACGCGTGCAGCGCGTGCGGCAACTTGCTAAGCTCCTAGATGAAGCCATCCTGATTCCTGGCACCAACAAACGGATTGGTCTAGACCCTATTATTGGTCTGATTCCTGGCGGTGGTGATACTGTGACAATGTTGATGTCGGCTTATATCGTGGTGGAAGCCGCCCTCTTAGGACTTCCTGCTACCACCTTGTTGCAGATGGTAGGAAACATTGTGATTGATGCTTTTGTAGGGACAGTGCCTGTTGTAGGCGACCTGTTTGATGTGGTTTCTAAGGCCAATATGCGTAACCTGAAACTGCTCGATGCCCATCTGGCTGAGCCAGAATTTCGCGCCAAGTCTGATAAACTGCTGGTGATATTTATTGTGGTGTTGCTGGCGATCGTGATTGTTAGTTTTGGTTTAGTTGCTGCTTTGCTCTTCAGCATAGTTTTCAAACTTTTCGGTGGTTAACCTCCTGGGAGGAAACTCAGTGATTTTCTGAACTAACCTTGATCATCCGCTGTCTAGTAATTTTGAATACCAAACTTATTGGACGACAAAGTTGAGGTATTTACCGTGGCCAAAAAAGTCATGATGTTGAAAGGCTTGGCCGATGTCTCGAAGCGGTTGAGGTTAGAAAACCCTTTGTAAGTATTTAATTTATCTAGCTTAGAATTGCCCGTATTCCAAGGTCTAGCCAATAAGCTAGATTGATTCCACTGAATCACCGCCGGCTTAGCAACAGGCTGTTGAGAAGTGAACAATGGTGAAGCGCTCAAAGAGCCACTTGCTTTCGTCGGAAAAACTGGCTCCACAGCAGTTCCCAAGGTGAGGCGGGGGCTAAAGGACAATGTATCATTTTGTTGAAAAGAGCTGTTGCTGCCAATGTTTAGTAAAGAAGAATCCAGTTGAGGCTTAGGCAAAACAGTGATCAGTTTCCAGGAGTTGGCCACTAATTTTCCGGTGAAAGAGGTTATTTGGCTATGGACATTGCCAAACCCGATCACTTTTTCAGGAGTAGTAACTTTAGCGATTGTTGGAGCAATATCTGGTTGATTGGTTAACGCATTCAGCTTACTTTCAGTCTTTTCAGCTTTGGCCGCTGGCTGACCAAAAGCTACATCTTTGCTCAATCCTGGCTCAGTACTTAAGGAACTCTTGGCTGCACTGATAATCTGGTCGTTAGGAGTGAGAGTTTGTGGTTGTACAACCTCTGTTTTCAGTACAGTTTTGGGGGTGCTGGGGTTAAAACCTGCGAACTTGTTCTGCTCGTTTTTGCTAATACCCGATGGCGAAACAGTCCCCAGAATAACCGGAGGTTGAGTTGCCACTAATCCGCAAACGTTAGTTGGACAACTGCTTAACACCCGAGACGGATTGGGAAGTCCTGATGTCAGGGGTAATGATGAGATTGAGCTACTCGGAGTAAGGCGATCGGCACCAATAGCAGCGGTAGGCTTAGCACTGTTAGATAAAGCTGCGGCTGACCTGGAGTCTAGGACAACATTTGTTGCCATCCTGCGCACCGCTTGATCTGGAGTAGGAATTCCTGGAGTAGAGAGCGGTTGACTAGGTGGTAATTCTGCGGCTCCTGCTGCTTGGGAAAGAGCGGATGCCAAGAGCACCCCGCTGAGCAGAGGGTTTTTGATAGACCAAATTCTCATCACCATTGAACATTGCTCCCGATCACAAACTCTTTAGCTGGATTATACACCTCAAGAGTCCCTATGACTCAGATTTTGAATGTCAAAATTACTACATTTTCCATACTTAATTATTTTGCTAAATTACAACTGCACTGACCACCAGCTAATTTGACCACTTTTGCAGCCCAGTGCCAAGTATGTTCCAGCTTTGCTCCATTGAAGTAGAGCTTGGCCTGATGCGGTGTGTTCTGTTGTAGCTTTGTCTAAGATTGCTAAATCAGTATCTTGAATTAAAATCACATTTTCTGGATTATTAGTGTCTTGACCCATTGTTACCATAGCCGCAAGAAGAGGCAGTTGAGGATGTGGGGCGATGCTGATCGTCGGTGGGGCATGGAGTTCGGTTGCTTGAGGATGCCAATTGTCGTCGGCATATTGCCAACAGACTAGCTCTTGGTTGCTCACGATCGCTAAGGTAGATTCACCCCTCAACCATTGCAGTTGACGAATTTTGGCGGGCAGATCGGCAATGATCCAGGGGCGTTCTAGTTCTTGGCTGGTAGCAAATACCAACTGCCGATCGATGGTGGCTGCCGCCAAAAATTGGCCATCATCTGACCAAGCCACTTGATGGACGCTAGTGTCTACTACCAGCATTTCGCACTGCTGCCAATCATCCCAATTCCACACAGCTACGCCGCCATAGCCTGCTACGGCGATCTGGGAGCCATCAAATTTCCAACAGAGATTGCAAACTGTCGATCGATCAAAGGGCAGGGTCACTAATAATTCTTGATTGGCTACTTGCCAAATTTGCACTTGTTTACCGATGGCGACTGCCAAAATCGGCTGTAATGGATGCCAAGCTAATTGATCGATCCATGCTCGCTGGGCGGTAATGGTTTGCCACAGTTCGCCCTCACACCAAATTTTAACGTTGCCAGCTTGGCCTGCCGCCGCTAAATATTGGCCATCGGAGGAATATTGGAGACAGTCGATCGAATAGTCTCCAGCCGCTTGGTAATAGACAAGCCGCTCATTTTGCCAGCAAACTACTTCCCCCGCAGCGGAGCTAGCAGCCCAACTATCTGCGGTGGTAGTGATGGCAGTGATCGCTTCGTGCAGTTGCCCTTGCCATTGCAAATTTAAAAAATCGGTCATTAGCTCATTGCCAACATGCGCTCTAAAGGTTTGCGGGCAGCCTGCTGCAAATGTTCTGGCATCTGGATCTCGGGGGTACGATCGCGCAGCGCCAGATAAATTTTTTCTAGGGTGTTTAAGCGCATGTATGGGCACTCATTGCAGTTGCAGTTGTTGGCATCGGGCGGGGCGGGGATGAATTCTTTGCTGGGGCTGGCCTGCTGCATTTGATGAATAATGCCGGGTTCAGTCACCACAATAAAGCTCTGCCGATCGTCGTTTTTGCTAAATTTGAGCAGGGCACTAGTAGAGCCGATAAAGTCGGCGTGATGCAGCACTGGTTCTTCACATTCTGGGTGAGCAATGACAGCGGCGTTTGGGTGCTGCATTTTGAGCTGTACAAGTTTTTTCTCAGAGAAGGTTTCATGCACAATGCAACTGCCTTGCCATAACACTAATTGCCGCTGGGCTTGTTGGGCGACGTAGCGACCGAGGTTGCGATCGGGTGCAAAAATAATCCCTTGATCAGCCGGAATTTGCTGGACAATTTTGACGGCATTGGAGCTGGTGCAGATAATATCGCTGAGAGCTTTGATTTCAGCGCTGCAATTGATATAAGAAATGACAATGTGGTTGGGGTGCTGGGCTTTAAATGCGGCAAATTTATCTGGTGGGCAGCTATCGGCCAACGAACAACCGGCTTCAAGATCTGGCAGTAAGACGAGTTTGTGGGGGTTAAGAATCTTGGCGGTTTCGGCCATAAAATGCACCCCCGCAAACAAAATCACATCGGCAGTCGTGCTGGCAGCGCGGCGAGAGAGTTCTAAAGAGTCACCGATAAAGTCGGCGATGTCTTGGATGGCGGCTTCTTGATAGTAGTGCGCCAAAATCACGGCGTTCAGCTCTTGTTTTAGGGTCTGAATTGCTGCCACTAAATCGGTGGGAATGTTGCTGGGCGGTCTATCGGTAACAAACATAGGGGCAGCAAAAGAGGGTGCTTTGATTATAGTATTTTTCACCAAAAGTAAATTAATCTGAACTCAAGATTTTCTCGACGTTTTTTTTGCCGGCAGCAGATCTAATGGTGAGAGTCTGCTTGGCAAAATCAAATTGGTAGCTATAAGCTTTACCCTGAGCTGTATAGATGATGTCATCTTTCGTTTTGACCGGCAAATTGAACTGCTTTTGGGTTTTGATGTTGCGCATGGCTACCACCGATATTTCGGCGGTGGCGATGACATCATCGTTGGTGCTCACAGGCAAATTCTGTTGCCGACGTTTTTTAGCATTGCTCACCGCGCTATTAGAAACTTCGGTGGTGGTTTTGGAGCACAGATTAATTTGGTAATTTTCGCTAATGGCCACCGCATCACGGCTCATGCCCTTGGGACAAATAAAGAACTTAGGCTTGGCTTTGGCCAAAGATATTAGATCACTACTGGCCAGCGGCACCAAAACTTCGCCAGAAGCAAGCTTCGCTACCGAAGGCTGGGCAAATAGCAGCGCTGTTACTAAGCTCAATAGACTCAACCAGATTGTCCAGGTACGGGACAATCGCAAGATCAGCCGGGAAATAAATGACATGTTTTTTGATCAACTCTGGTGATCAGTGTACCGCTGCTGGCGATGGAAATGAACGAAGGAATCTATTAGGGAGCTAAGAATCCTTAATCGGAGACACATATTGCTGTCTCTTGGCCTAGGGCTTTAAAATGTTCCCCAGCTCCAGACTACAAAATTTTAAGCTGGTGCAAAAAAATGTCGATCAATCATCTCAGTCAATTTTGCTTTAGTAATAGCTCCTTCCCAAGAGTGAATTAGTTGGCCATCTTGAAACAAGCGAATTGCTGGTACTCCTTCCACAGCATAAGTTTTTACCGATTCTGGGTTGCCATCTACGGGCAGTTTGACCACTTTGAGCCGATCTGTATAGTTTTGCGATACCCAATCGATCGAAGGTGATACCAATTTACATGGGCCGCACCAGTCTGCCCAAAAATACACCACTACTGGCTGGGTTTGGCTGATTACTTCGGTTGTGAACTGTTCATCACTGATGATCTGTGCGCCCATGCAGTTTTCTCCCTAAAAATTTTATTTTACCAGCAAAAATCTCCCAATCGATCTTGGTTCGATCGGGGATTCTTGATACCATTCACACAACCTACAAGTTGTCGATCTTCTTGCGCAGCGCTTCAATCTCTGGATCAGCAGGCTGAGCGGTGGGAGTAGCGGTGCCAGGAAGTGAGGCTTGGGGAGTGGGGGCACTGCCTAACATTTGCTGCTTCATCATTTCTAATTCGTCGTCTACACCTGCACCAGCCGAAAGCTGAGCAAATTTACTTTCTAAATCAGAGCCAGCCAGCTCAGCCACGGCTTGAGAGCGCGCTTCCTGCTGCAAGACTTTTTCTTCCATCCGCTCAAAGGCAGCCATGGAGCCATTGTTGCCAATTTTACCCACAGCACCCTGAAGCTGCTCTTGGGCTTTAGCAGCCGCCGAGCGAGACTTGAGCATGTCTTTTTTGGTTTTGGCTTCGGAGATTTTGCTCTCTAGCTGAATTAAGTTGCGCTTCAGTCCTTCAATTTGACCCACTTGACTATCTAGCTGGCCTTTGAGGGCAGCGGCAGTGTCGGTGTAGGTTCTTTTGCGTACTAGTGCTTCTTTCGCCAAGGCTTCATCGCCCTTAGAAAGCGCTAATTGCGCTTTTTGTTGCCAAGAGGCTTCATCTTGTACAGATTTGTTATATTGCTGCTCAGAGCGTTTCTGAGTAGCGATCGCCCCGGCGACTGCTTGACGCAGTTGCACCAAGTCTTCCTGCATATCCATTACAGCTTGCTCCAGAATTTTCTCTGGGTCTTCAGCCTTACTAACCATGTCATTGACGTTGGCGCGCATTAGTCTGCTAATTCGATCGAGTAGTCCCATGATGATCTGTCCTTGATACAACGGTGGAGGTCTGCTGACCCCATTTTAAAACGGAATTGCGGGGATGCAAGTATTTTGATCTTTTACTTAGTATTGGCGATCGAGCGGCTTGTAGTATTTCTAATCTAATAACAGCCGCTTTTAATGCCCAGCTTTAAGAAGCCATTGGCCGCTGTTTTTATTCGAGAATTTTATTTCGTACTTACCGAACCAAATTTATCCTATGGCTCTGAGTATTTTTACCCTGATGTGAAACAGTAACTTATGGATAAATATTGGGCATGATAATTGCGGTGAGTTTGCCCTAACGTATTTGGTGGGGATCATCGAGGTTTTTTGTGAGAAAACTTGATTATTTTGGCCAACAAAGTCTCGGATTAGCCGATTGTTCAAAAGCTGATGGCCTAGACTTGCAACGGGATCAGTTACGGTCGTGAGCAACTTAGCTTACACAACTTTACAATTCAACGTAGCCACATCACGAAATGTGTCTACTCGTAAACCAAATGTGAAGACAATCTAAACAAAAAAAAGCCCTGATCCCAGCTTGAACAAAGGTGTCATAACCCTTACAGAGATATGATCCCCGCTGATGAATGTTGCAGAATATAGAAGTGGTTCCAAAGACCACGTAAACCCCCGGTTCCCCAAAAGATCATGATGCAGACTAAAAACACCAGCGAAACCTCTAATGCTGTTTGTCGCAACTGTCGATTCTACCAGCCCAATGGGCACCGAGGTGGTATTTGTGAACAGTTCAGTGTGCCAGTGAGTGGCGCTTGGTCCACTTGTCAATTGGCGCTTCCGGCTTTCGTGCCATCTTGGAAGACCTTAGAAGATTTACCTGCCGAACACGTCCTGATCCCTGTTGTGGCCGAAGAGCAATTTTTACCTGTAAAACGATCAGCTTCAGTCTCAAACCATAACTAATTAATCAGTAAAAAATCCCGTCTTTCCGAAGACGGGATTTTTTTGTGTCAGTAACAAAACAAAACAATGCAAAAAATAAGTTAAGTTTCCCTAGGGTAGCCAAGGATATTCGCTAAAATCTGGCTCTCTTTTATCTAAGAAAGCCTGCTTACCTTCAGCACCTTCTTCTGTCATGTAATAAAGCATGGTGGCATTGCCAGCCAATTCTTGTAAGCCTGCTTGGCCGTCACAGTCGGCGTTAAATGCCGATTTTAAACAGCGAATCGCCAAAGGACTTTTCGCTAAAATTTCTTCAGCCCAAGTAATTCCAGTGGTTTCGAGTTCGGCTACTGGCACTACTGCATTTACTAAACCCATAGCTAAAGCCGCAGCAGCATCATATTGGCGACAGAGAAACCAAATCTCGCGCGCTTTTTTTTGGCCTACAACACGGGCTAAGTAGCTGGCTCCAAAACCCCCATCAAAGCTGCCGACCTTTGGGCCAGTTTGGCCAAAGATGGCATTATCGGCAGCGATCGACAGATCACAAACCAAATGTAAAACATGGCCACCCCCGATCGCATAACCGGCTACCAAAGCAATCACCACCTTAGGCATCGATCGAATTAAACGCTGCAAATCCAAAACGTTCAGCCGGGGCACTCCAGCAGCGTCGGCATAGCCGCCGTGAGTGCGCACCGATTGGTCGCCCCCAGAGCAGAAAGCGTATTTGCCATCAGTATGGGGGCCAGCCCCGGTCAGCAAAACCACGCCAATTTGGGGATCCTCCCGGGCATCACAAAATGCTGTGTACATTTCGTTCACGGTTTGAGGACGAAAAGCGTTGCGTTTTTCGGGACGATTAATGGTGATTTTAGCGATGCCGCCGATTTTCTGATAGATAATATCGGTAAAAGGCAGCGCTGTTTGCCAAGTTTCCATGATTTCTAGCGGTGTGAACTGCGCTTGTAGGAACCTTTACCGATTACTTGAATATTCACGTTTCCAACGCCGCTAATGCCGATCGCTCTGGCTGCGGCTGGTGATAGGTCAATAATTCTGCCCCGAATGAAAGGGCCGCGATCATTGATCACGACTACGACCGATCGACCATTCCGGGAATTGGTAACTCTTACTCTGGAACCAAAAGGCAGGGTTTTGTGAGCAGCAGTATAACCACCGCCACTGCTATAAAAAGAGGCAATGCCAGATTCGGCTGATGCGCCGATCGGGGCAAAAGTGGTGCTCGTAATGACGGTGGTGAGAGCGATAAGTAGACGTTTATGAAACATAATAAAAAATTGATTGAACTTGATAGATTAACTGCTGGATTTAACTAAATTGGATCAACGACGGCTTTTGCGTTTGTTTGAGCCATAGCTAAGCACGTCGATGCGGACTTTGCCAACACCACTGCCTTTGATTCCAACGGCTTCAGCGGCGGCTGCGGATAAATCAATAATTCTTCCTCCAGCGTAAGGGCCACGGTCGTTGATGGTCACAATAGCACTTCTACCACTGCGGAGGTTAGTGACTCGAACTTTGCTGCCAAAGGCAATGGTGCGATGAGCTGCCGTCATTCCTTGTGGATTATATCGTTCCCCGGTCGCTGTAAGTGGACCACCTTCACTGCCATACCACGAGGCTTCGCCAGTTTGGGTAAATAGGATAGTTTCTTTGGGGGGAATCTTTGTTGTGTCGCTGGGAGTGCTGGGCTGGGGAGTACTGGGAGCAGGCGTAATGATTGTGGAAGGAGCTGGGGTGACTGTTGCCGAAGGGCGAGGTGTGGGAGTGATTTTGACTGAAGGGCTGGGTGTGGGGGTCGATCGGGGCAGTGGATTAATAACTGGGGTGACTGGTTCGGAGCTAGCTGGTGATAACTGAGTGCTAATGATGGTAAGAGCTGCCAAACTGGCTGCGTAAATTTTATATTTCATCGGATATTTTATTAATATTTAGACAGATTTTAGTTTTTGCCACAGTACCACATTACCTGTCAACTGAAAACCTGTGGAGAATCAGAGTTATGCAATTGATCGAACACAAACCCATCCTGCTAGATATTGGCAGAATTACCGGTAAGCACCAATACAAAACTAAGCTAGCTAACGGCTTAGCTGAGCGGCGATAGATACTTCTCACATGATGTCGTCTACCAATACTGTTCCTCCCTCACAAAAATCAATCCCAAGATGAAGATCTACTAAAAGTGCTGTTCCAATTAGAGGACGGCGACCCATTGCTAAAATTGGAATCACCCGCTCCACTCCATTCCAAAAAATTGTGCCTTGATGAACATTGGTTACAATGCGAGAGTTATCAGCTAAATTCGCATCAATTGGTGCGATATAAGGTAACTTAAGCTTTGCGACTACGGTAGGCGGCAAGGTTAAGAATCCTTCAAATCCGGTATCCACGACGCACTCAATTTCTATTTCTGCACGATCTGGAGGGTAGAAGATAATAGCCATCCGTGCTTGAAGTCCAACAACCGTCCCATTTATCATAATGTTGTTCTAAGCAATGTCCCGCCGATTGCGTAGACGGCATCATAACCAATGCGCTCAGCCCAAGTAACCGCATTAGGCTGTCTTTCTTGTAAACGATGACATGCTGCAAGTAGATCTTGGTCAACTTCGTATTCACCAGTGTCAAGATCGATGGCAATGATTTTACCGATATTTTCTGCCGTTTCAATGTGGTCACGGATGCGCTGTTGATATATTTCCTTGCCAAGCTGGGAGATTTCTTCGCGGCTAAGGGTAGGGTGAGTCATAACGGCAATTTCCTGATTCAAGCTCTTGGGTTGCTTTCTCCATCCTAGTGCAAAATCGAAATTCGGAAGCAAGTTTTAGCGAAACTCTCATGCCTTCGCGTTAATTAAGATGCCTCTGCTGAATCTGTTTACCTATCTTAACATAATGCAAAATCTACTAAAGCGACTTCCATGACAAATTGGAAACGCAATTTGACTCAAACACTACTCCTAAAGCATCGTTCGCGTAACGCTTCTGGAAAGAGAAAAAGACCTACGTGCAATTGGCTTACTGTTGCAGCAACGTCAACAGCTTCTCAAAATACATCAGTAATGAAGCTGTGACTGTAATGACGACCCAGAGTTCGATCCTTTGTCTGGCTGGTTTTGCGGTAAGATCTGAGCGCATAAAATTCAGCTAAAAGTCGAGACATTGTATGGACTACCAATCAGCAGGCGTAGATGTAGTAGCAGGCCGATCGTTTGTCCAGCAAATTCGTGGTTTGGTCGAAAGCACTCATCGCCCAGAAGTTTTAGGTGGATTTGGTGGCTTTAGTGGCTGTTTTGAGTTGCCCGCAGGCTACCGGAAACCGGTGTTGGTTTCGGGAACAGATGGGGTGGGTACCAAGCTAAAAATTGCTCAGGCTCTACAGCGCCATGATTCGATCGGCGTTGACTTAGTAGCAATGTGTGTAAACGATATTTTGACCTGTGGTGCAGAGCCACTGTACTTTTTAGATTATTTGGCGACCGGGAAACTAGAGCCAGCGGCTTTGGTGCAGGTGGTCAAAGGGGTAACAGAAGGCTGTGTACAAGCAGGCTGCGCTTTGTTGGGGGGCGAAACTGCCGAAATGCCCGGTTTCTATCAGCCCGGAGAATACGATTTGGCTGGTTTTACGGTGGGGGTGGTAGAAAAAGATCAAATGATTAATGGTTCACAAATTGCCGTGGGTGATGTGGCGATCGGCTTGGCCAGCAGTGGTCTGCATAGCAATGGTTTCAGTCTGGTGCGCAAGATTGTTGAAACCGTAGGAGCGAACTGGGACGATCGCCCCGCAGAGCTGGGGGGTCTGACAGTGGGTGAGGTGTGTTTAGCTCCAACCCAAATTTATGTGCAGACGATTTTGGCAGCGCAGCGGGCAAATTTACCAATTCGGGGAATGGCACATATTACTGGTGGCGGTTTGCCAGAGAATTTGCCGCGCTGTTTGCCCAATAATTTGACCAGAGGTTTAGCGGTGCAGGTCGATCGATCAAGTTGGCCGGTGCCTGGGGCTTTCCAGTGGTTGGCTAGCCAAGGTCAGGTAACGGAGCGGGATATGTACCATACTTTTAATATGGGCATTGGTTATGTAGTGATTGTGCCCGGTTCCGAGGCTGTGTCGGCATTAGAGTGGTTTAAGCGTCAGGGTGTTGTGGGGTATTCGATCGGCCAAGTGATTGCTGGTAACGGCGAATTATTTGGGATTCCGGCTTAGCCAGATACTAGTATGTAGTTAAAATACCAGGATAATTGGAAATAAATTTATTCTGACTTTATTTGAAATCTACAGTGCTGTACAAGTCAGCTAAAGAAACTTGTGCCCCCAGTGAGGTCAAAACCAACTGAACATCTAGGCGATCGTAACTGGCAAATAGCCATTGGTTTTCAGCCTGTTTTACATAGTGTTCTATGCTAACTTTAGCTTGATCGATTAATAAATACTCCTTGAAGCATTCGATCGACCTATAAGCTGCAAACTTATCAGTGCGGTCATAAGCTTTCGTTGAATCAGATAACACCTCAGCCACAAACACCGGATTCATCACCGTATCGCGCCGACCAACCTGAAACACTAAAGGATCTCTAGTAACCATGATATCTGGGTAAGTATGAATATTAGCAGATGGAATCCACAGCCGCTGATCAGTCATAAACAAACTCAATGGCTGGTCGCGCAAAGCAAACCACAGCAGCGCATTTAAAGCACTAGCTAACTTATTATGGGCAGGAGTACCACCAGTCATTGGTACAATTTCTCCATTGCGGTATTCACTGCGAGTTTCTGACTCTACCTCTAAAGCCAAATACTCTTCGGGACTGATGGTGGAGATGGGCAAAAGTGCAATCGACATACTTAATGCCTAAATACTCTATGGCTAAGTGGATTTCTCTTAGAGGTAACATCTCCCCACTACCACATATTTTATTATGTGGTAGGTCTAGCAATGGAGGTCTAAGCTACAGCTTCTTCCTTGGCAGGTTCTGCTTCATTCAGAACTACTGGGTTTAACTTAGCCTCAGCTTCTAGAGCCAAGAAATCGGCTAACTGTGCTTCGATCTCCCGACGTACAATAATTCGGTAATCAATAAAGTGTTCGGCCAATGCACAGGTAGAAAGATAGCTGCTTAAACCACCAGGATTCTTGATCGCCATTTTGATCAAACAGTTCCAGAATTGCCAGCGGGTGTTGCGGACTAGACCCTGCCGCCAGCAGATGGTAAAGAGAGCGCGAATAGTCACCCATTCCACTTTCTGCTTGGTAGAGTTCTCTTTTTTGGGATATGTAGCTTCGCCCAGCATTAAGAAGTGACGATAGGTTCTGCCCAAGAATTTCGAGGGCTCATACAAATCCCAGAAAGCCTCTACGTACTCACGCGCAATGTCTTCGAGGGGTCGAGTGGGAATGTAGTTCATCAACGAAGTCTGGGAGCCAGCCGTTTCTACCGCCTGACTGCGCAGGCGATTTTCTTTAATCAACCGATGCCAGAGTGCTGTATCTGGCAGAGCTTGCAACATGCTGAAAAGAGCGGTTGGAATTGCGGTCTTTTCGACGAAATTCACAATCCGTTGACCGGCACCGGCTTTTTCGCCATCGAAGCCAATGATGAAACCAGCCATTACCCGAATACCAGACTTGGCGATCGTTTCTACCGATTCACTCAAAGAGTCTCGGGTATTTTGAAATTTCTGGGTCATGGCCAAACTTTCTTCATCGGGGGTTTCAATTCCTAAGAAAACCGCTCCGAAGTTACAAGCTACCATCATATCTAGCATTTCTTGGTCGTTGGCCAAATCCACTGAGGCTTCTGTCGAGAATGAGAAGGGGAAACCATGCTCTGCCATCCAAGGTTGGAGCTGTTTCAAAAACAGCTTCACATTG
This sequence comes from Synechococcales cyanobacterium GL140_1_metabinner_5_sub, assembly GCA_025359065.1. Taxonomy (GTDB): domain Bacteria; phylum Cyanobacteriota; class Cyanobacteriia; order Cyanobacteriales; family Chamaesiphonaceae; genus JAAFHZ01. The sequence continues at coordinate 115,134 of JANYHM010000038.1, forward strand.
CGCTTGTTGCCAATGAAGTTGTCATCCACCATGAAAATACTCCGTCGCCAGCCCAAGTCGTATAGACATTGCAGCTCGGCCAAAATCTGCTCCGGATTTTTGGTACGAGGCTTACGTCCGTACAGCACAATAATGTCACAGAATTCACATTGGAAAGGACAGCCCCGGGAGAACTGCACCGACATTTCCCCATAGGCATCTAGTTGCAGCAGGTCGAAGCGTGGTACTGGCGTGGTGGTTACATCTGGCCGTTCGCCGTTCTTCGCGCGGAAAACACCAGATTTTTCGCCATTTTTTACAGCTTCTACAAACATCGGCAGGGTCATTTCCCCTTCATCCAAAATCAAGTAGTCCGCTTCTGCTACTTCGCCAGAAAGAGCGGTGGGATAGGGACCGCCCACGCCTACCAGCTTGCCGCGCCGCTTGGATTCTTTGATCATCGCCAACATGTCTTCTTTTTGGACAATCATGGCCGACATGATTACTGTATCTGCCCAATCCCACTCTTCTTCGGTCACATCGCGCACATTGCGATCGACCAGCTTGAAATTCCATTCTTGGGGCAAAATCGCCGCAACGGTCACCAAGCCCAAAGGCGGTAACATGACCTTGCGATCGATTAGGTCTAACATCTTCTCAAAAGACCAAAAGCTCTTAGGAAAGAGGGGATAAAGCAGTAATACATTCATCTGGATATCACACCGATATAAAGAACTGAAGCCTTAAGACATCTTAACATTATGACATGTTAACACAGCAACGATTATGACTGCTGCTATGGTTCCCAGACGGGAACAGGGCAACTTAGTTGCCCGTAAGTATTATTCTTCCCAGAAAATCACTCTTCTGGCAGATGCTGCTGAATCTGCTCGTGTTCTGGACATTCATCGGTGACTGTAATTTCGCCGCCGTTGCGCCGTACCGAAGAGAGCTTGCGCGAAACTGAGCCGATGCTTTCGAGGCGGATCATTTCTTCCCAAGAGCTGATTTCGTCATCTTCTTCGTTTTCGTACTTGATGGTGACTAGGTCGCCTTCTAGCTCAATTATCCGCGCGCGTTCGATCCAGCGTTGTTGGTCGCGCAGAAAAATAGATACCTCATGACCATTGCAACACAATTGCGAGATCTTGCGGTGTAGCATGGTTGACTGCTCCTACACTATATATATGGTCTTTGGAAAATTTTGTAAAAATCTATTTGCAAAAATCCACTGGCTATTTCAATTTTACTCGTTCTGCGTCAGATTCGGAAAACTTCATTCACCAAAACTCCCCAAAACTCTACTATGTTTACAATCAACTCCGCTCAGGATCTATATCTCACTTATAATCTCACCAATGACCAAAAGAATCATTGCCTGCAAGTCGTGCCCGAGCGCGGCGGTATTGTGACTAGCTGGGTCATTGATGGTAAAGAGCTGTTCTATATGGACAAGGAGCGCTTTACTGACCCACAGCTCAGTGTACGGGGTGGCATCCCGGTATTATTTCCGATTTGTGGCAATTTGCCTGAGGATACTTTTACGGCTGGTGATCAACAGTACAAACTCAAGCAGCATGGTTTTGCGCGGGATTTGCCTTGGGCAGTAGTGAGTCAAAGAACTACTGCTGATCAGGCTAGTTTGACGGTGGCTTTGACTAGTACAGCGGATACTTTGGCGGTTTATCCGGTTGAGTTTTTGGTGGAGCTAGAATATATTTTTACTGGCGATCAGCTAGAGATTTTACAGCGGGTGACTAATAAAGGGTCTAATGGCATGATGCCATTTTCGATCGGCTATCACCCATATTTTGCGGCTACCGATAAGCCAGGGTTAAAGGTGGATATTCCTAGCACTCATTTTCAAGAGAAGACTGGCGAACCGCAGCCTTTTAGCGGCAGCTTTGATTTTGGGGGTGGTGAAATTGATGTGGCGCTGAGTAATCTGAGTCGTCCTAATGCCAGTGTGACTGAGGCGAATGGTGATAAGTTAACCACTAGCTGGAACTATGCCAATGGCCATGTGGTGTTTTGGGCGGTGCCAGGAAAAGACTTTTATTGCTTGGAGCCTTGGACTGGCTTGCGGAATGCAATGAATACTGGCAATGATTTGATCCAGTTAGCACCGGGCGAGACTTGGCAGCATAGTGTGACTTTGAAGTTTGATAAAGCTTAAGTTACCCATAAAACATCCCGGCTACCTACGCGAAAGGTGGCCGGGTATTGTTTGAGCGCAAGCTCTGATCGAGATTAACGGAAGCGCTTCTTGCGGCGAGCAGCGACAGCTTTGCGCTTGCGCTTTTCCTGGGGAGTTTCAAAATGACGATTTTTCTTTACGTCTGCCAAAATACCTGCCTTCGATACCTGACGCTTGAAACGGCGTAATGCCGAATCGATACCTTCGTTTTCACCTAATACTACTTGGGTCATCCTTACTCCTGATGTGTATATACCCTATATATTACAAATTGGGCTTTGCTATTGTATCACCAAAGAGCGATCGATGTCATTCCCCAATCTACCGAAATTGACCACAATCCCTAAAATAAATTAACAAACTCGTACATCCGGCGCATCGTAGCCAAGAGCTTGGGTGCATAGCTGCCATCGGTAGACCAGCGAGTGGCCAATTGGCGCACAGTAGGAGCTACACCTCGACGAACTGTAAAAAAGCGGGGAGATGTGAGACCTTGCTGTAAGTCTGCGGTGCTGGCATAGGCTTTAAGCTGCTGCACATGGGCGCGCACTCCCGATTGGGGAGTAGCAAAATGTGCCCAGTCGGCATCGCTGCCGCCTAAGCTGGCGAAGTTGTTTTTACTGGCCGGTAATGCTTCGCTGAAATGGAGAAACCTAGTTTCCATACACATTTGGACAAAAGCCATATCCCAATTGATGCCTTCGATCGAACATTCATCAAAATAGAGCTGGGGTAGATCGGCCAGTTCGGCGGGCACTGCCTGATTATTGGCGGCTAAAAAAGCTTGGAGCTGCTCCGGGGTGGTTTGGCCTTGACCAACAATGCGTTCCATTTCGTCTAGAGTGACCGGCATCTGAGAGCGGATTTGGAAGGTTCTACCTAAACCGGGATTAACTGAAATATGGAAATCGCGCAGTTCGATCGACTTGATGTAAACCACCCCTCGGTAACGAATTCGGCGCACCAAAGGATTTCCGGCTACGTTGGCGCTGAGTCGATCGGCTAAGTCAATGGGAATGTAGACGTTGCCATTGATCAAAACCCCTTGCTCGGGATAGGGTTCACCGTTTACTTGAAGTTCGATCGGCAGGTAATCGGGGGCTTTGCTAGAACCACCGGCCATATCCCGGTTCCAGGCAGCTAGAGCATCGGCGATTCCCAAGGCTACTTCGCGGCGGTATTGTTGCTGGGCTGGGCGGTCTTGGGTTGGGATGTTTAGGCCAACTTCCATTAACAAGGAGGGAATGCCTAGTCGCCGACAGAAGGCGAGGCTGCCTAATGCACTGGCGCTGTCAGGTTTAACTCCTAAATTGGGCATGTCGTTGAGCCTGCAGCAAAAAGCCATCAGCATCATCTGGGCGTGGCTTTTGCGTTCGCCGTTTTTGCTGATATAAAAAACGCTGGCTCCATGAACTCCGGCTTGAGCATAGGCATCGGCATGAATTCCTAGGGCTACATCGTTGGTGTGGGCGCGCCGATCGATCCAGTCGATGGTCTGTTGAACTCGCTCAAAATCTGGCACCGAAATTACTTCAAAGTTGCGCCCGCGTAGCTCGGCCACGGCCAAATCTCTCAGCAGTAACATCTCGGGGGCTTCGGTGGTGGCGCTCAGCGCAGAGTTTGGTTCTTGTCCGCCCATCTCGATGCCGCCATAGGTGGCTGCTATAAAAATCCTCGCCATATCTGCCGATCCTCAAAATCTTTTAAAGAAAGATACAAAACTTTGTGTGAAAAAAACGCGGTCTTTCAGCATTCTGGTAGTGTCCTTGTGCTAGATTATCACTCAATTGCTGAGTATCGATATATCGTACATTTCGCTGAAAATTTTAATTTGATGGCTATGGAGACATTTTTTAGGGTGACTTGGCGGGGCTGGTGAAAATCACTGCTCGAAATATCGAAAAATCAATTAACGTCGCTCTGAAACTTATCTGCCCTGCGATCGAACATGCACATCAAGCGCGTCGAACTAGCTCATTTTAAATCTTTTGGCGGCACCACGGCGGTGCCGATTTTGCCCGGTTTTACCGTGGTATCGGGGCCAAATGGCTCTGGCAAATCGAATATTTTAGACGCGCTGCTGTTTTGCTTAGGATTATCTAGCTCTAAGGGGATGCGCGCCGATCGACTGCCCGATTTGGTGAACCATAACAATGGCAGCAAGGGCACCAGAGAAACGATTGTCACTGTGACCTTTGACCTGACTGAAGAAGGCTCCGAACAGCAGCCCGATTGGTCTGTGACCCGTCGGCTGCGAGTGAATGCCCAGGGTGGATACACCTCTAATTACTATATAAATGGTGAGCCTTCGACTTTGGGCGAACTCCACGAAAAGCTGAACGTGCTGCGGATTAACCCCGAAGGCTATAACGTTGTGCTGCAAGGGGATGTCACCAGTATTATTTCGATGAACTCGCGGGAGCGCCGCGAAATTATTGACGAAATGGCGGGTGTGGCGGCGTTCGATCGCAAGATTGTCCATACTAAATCGACCCTAAATGAAGTAGGTGAAAAAACCGATCGCTGTCATATTGTGGTGACTGAATTAAATGCTCAAAGAGAGCGGTTATCTCAAGATCGGTTAAAGGCGGAAAAATATCAAAAGCTGCGTAATGAGCTGCAAGATATCACTCTGCAAGAAGCAATTCTCAGATGGCAGTCATTACTGCAACAGCAGATTAAGATGCAGGCCGATATTCAAACCAGCGAGATTCACGCCACCGAAATGCAGGCCAGCTTGGTGGCGATGCAGACCGAGCTAGAAGCTGGGGCGACCAAGTTGGAAGCTTTGAACCAGCAAGTCAAAGCCATGGGCGAAGAACAGCTTGTGGCTACCCAAGGAATTTTGGCCAATCATCAAGCCGAAAAACGTCGTTTGACTCAGCAGCAAGAAGAGTTGAAAACTGCTGTACAGAGTAACCTAGCTAGTCAAACTCAAAACCGCGAGCATTTGGCACAGCAGCAAAAAGAATTTCAGGCAGTTTGCAACGAGATCGATCGGCTGCAACAGCAAGAACTCAAAACCCTTACTCAAAAACGGGATGCCGCTCGCAATTTATTAGAAATCACCAAAGAGAAATCTAACTCCTTAGCTTCTAGCTCTAGCTATGCGGTACAACAGCAAACTCAGCTAGCCAAACAGATCGAAGCTCTCTTAGAATCTACTGGTAAGCAGCAAACTTCCCAAGCAGAGCTAAACGAGCGCCAGAAGCAGCTTGGCAGTCGGGTGGCCGAACAACAGCAAACCCTGGCAGAGCTGAGGCCAGTTTTGGCAGAGAAACAGGCCGAGCACCCTCGGTTATCGCAGAAGCTAACTGGGTTCTTAGTCGAAATGGCTGACTTAGAAAGTCGCTGTAAGGCTTTAGAACAAAACCTCCAAACCCAACAAGAAACCCAGTCGCGGCTTCAGCAAGAGCAGCGAGACAAAGAGCGTCAACTCGATAAACTCGAAGCTCAATCTCAGATGGAGCAAGAAGTCCAAGGGACTTTTGCCACCAAGGTCATTAAAGATGCCAAGCTGTCTGGAGTACATGGATTAGTCGCGCAGCTCGGTGTTGTGGATGGTCAATATCAGTTAGCCCTGTCGATCGCCGCCGGTGGCCGGATGGGTAACTTGGTAGTCACCGATGATCGAGTAGCTGCTGAGGCGATCGAAATCCTCAAACAAAAGCGGGCAGGGCGGGCTACTTTCTTACCCCTAAACAAAATCAACGCCCAAAGGATTTCTGAAAACAACAGTCTGATGAGTGCCGCTGGATTCATTGACTATGCGGTGAACTTGGTGGGCTTCGATGACAGGTACGACAAGATTTTTAACTATGTGTTTGGCAGCACCGTGGTCTTTCGGGATCTACAGCAAGCCCGTGCTTTTGTTGGCAAACAGCGGATTGTTACCCTAGCCGGAGAATTACTAGAATCTAGCGGTGCCATGACTGGCGGTAACATCAACCAGAAAGCCACCTTGCAGTTTGGTACCGGCGAATCCAGCGAATCTGCCGAAATTGCCCATCTGCGCGAGCGTTTAAAGGCGATCGAAAACATCCTACAGCTAGGTAGAGAATCGATCGAAAAAGACAGTATCAACCTGCGCCAAGCCAGTGCTCAACTCGCCGAAATTCGCCAGCAACAGCGCATTAGCCAAATAGAATTCGATCGGCTGACCCAAGAAATTGCTCAACTCACTCAACAACAAGAAAACCTGCAAAGTCAGCAGCAAGCAGCTCAACAAGAACTAGCTCAAACCACCACTTCATTGAAATCAGTCAGCCAAGGCAGTGACCAAGGACAAGAGTTGGCTGACCTGCGCAAAGAATTGGCAGAACTAGAAGCTAGCGGTATTCATAGTGAATGGCAAACCATCCAATCGGCAATTCGTCAGCAGGAAGTAGATCTTCAGCAGAAGGATCGGGAGTTAGTAACAGCTCAGAGCAAGCTGACCGAAATCGAACAAAAGAATATCCTTGGCCGCGAAAAAATCGCTGAGTTAGAGCGCCGCTATCTGGAGTATCAAACTCTCGCCGATCAGCAACAAGTCCAAACTCTCAAGTTGCAGCAAGATTTGGCATCGATCGACCAAGAAATTACCACCACCCAAGCCACCTTAGCCCAGCTCGAACAGCATCTGGGAACCGAAAAAACCAAGCGTGACTTAGCCGAACAAGCCCAGCGCCAACTGCAAACCCGTCAGCAAGAGCGCCAGTGGGAGCTGCAAAAGCTCCAAGAACAGCAGGTCCAACAGCGGCAATCCTTGGTTGATCTGGGTATCGCCATTCAAACCCAACGGGCAGAGCTACCCCCCGAAACCGAACTGGTGCCTGCGGAGCAGCCGATCGACCCCGAAGCTCTCTTTACCCTGCAAAACCAAATCAAATCCATCAAAAAACGCATGGAAGCCATGGAGCCAGTCAACATGCTGGCACTCCAAGCTTACGAAGAGGCCAATGCTCGTTTAGAAGAACTCAACCAAAAGCTGGATACCTTGGCCGCCGAAACCAACGAGCTGTTACTGCGGATCGAGAACTTCACCACCCTGCGGCTCCAAGCTTTTAAAGAAGCTTTTGATGCGGTCAACCTCAACTTTCAAAATATTTTCGCCGAACTTTCCGATGGTGATGGCTTCCTGCAACTAGAAGATCCTCAAGATCCTTTCAACGGTGGTCTGAACTTGGTAGCTCACCCCAAAGGCAAGCCCGTTCAGCGGTTGACCTCCATGTCTGGGGGTGAAAAATCTCTCACGGCTCTGAGCTTTATCTTCGCCCTGCAACGCTATCGCCCCTCGCCTTTTTATGCCTTCGACGAAGTAGACATGTTCCTAGATGGAGCAAATGTCGAACGATTAGCTAAAATGATTAGAAAGCAAGCCGATCAAGCCCAATTTATTGTGGTGAGTCTGCGTCGCCCGATGATTGAGGCCGCCGATCGGACTATTGGTGTCACCCAAGCTCGGGGGGCTTATACCCAAGTTCTCGGTATCGATCTAAAATCTCCTGTCTAGAATTTATGGGATTGTACTATAAACCCCATTTTTCAAATTAACCCAGCTTTCCGAACTAAAATGTCTTCCGAACTAATTCGCCAACGCTCAGATTTAATTAATACTCAAGTTATTACGATCGATACTGCGAAGTCTCTGGGCGTAGTTAAAGAAGTCCTAGTAGATATTGATAGCCGTGAAGTAGTAGCCCTGGGTTTGCGCGACAACATTGTGGCAGTTCCTGGTAATTTGGCTCGCTATATGCTGTTAAGCAGCATTCGCAAACTGGGTGACAGCATTTTGGTGGATACCGATGATGTGATTGAAGATATAGATCCAGAAGCCTACACCAGCCTCGTAAACTGTGAAGTTGTTACCGAAAGCAATTATGCCCTAGGCAAAGTGCGAGGCTTTCGGTTTAGCTGCGAAGATGGCCGTTTAACCTCGATTATTATTGCCTCGATCGGTCTACCGCTGATTCCTGACCAAGTTATTAGTACTTATGAGTTATCGATCGACGAAGTAGTCGCTAACGGCCCCAATAAATTAATCGTAATCGAAGGCACAGAAGAACGCCTCGACCAGCTCTCCGTGGGCTTTTTAGAACGAATTGGTCTAGGCAAAGCTCCTTGGGAAGATGAATACGCCGACTATCGCCCCACCGTAGTCCGTCCCGAAAACCAACTGCCTGCTGGGACACCAGTAGCTCCGCCACCCATGCGAGCAGAGCGACCACCAGCCAGAATGCCCATTAGAATGCCTGAGCCGATCGAAGAAACTACTTGGGAAGACGATAAATGGCAAGATATCCCACCGGCTCCACCGCCATTGAAGGCAGAAGTGGTGGCTTACCGAGAAGTGGAAGCAGATGATACTTGGAGCGATATTTCGCGTGATAGTAAACGAGTGCCCGCTCGTCCACCGATAGATGAAGAAATTATTGATGTGTGGGAAGACGACAACTGGCCAGCAGTGCCAGTCAGTTCTCCAGCTACAGCAGACACGGGCAAAATTATTGACATTGATCTCGATGATCTCGATCTTGATAACTTAGATGATGAGCTGCCACCAGCGGCGGCAGTTCATAAATAAGAAGCTATATTTAAAATTAGCTGCTAAATGGTGGGCAGTGCCCACCCTACAATCGTTGGTGTTAAATGGTTCTCACCCGAAATTTCCCACCCAAAATTCACCGTATACCCAGTTACGTCAGCATCCTTTTACTAGCAAAATTTTAGGAGTTGCTTCCTTGTTGGGGCAAGATTGGGCATACTTGGTAATATTGGATGATCATAAACATCCTGATCTTGCATCCGCCTTTCGATGAATTTGGAACAATGCTATCAGCTTTTTAATTTACAGCCCGGAGCTACCTCGGACGAGATTCGTGGTGCCTATCGCAAGCTGGCGCGAGTGATGCACCCAGATGTTAACCCCGAAGACCTCAAGGCTCACGATCGATTTGTTACTCTCAATCAGGCTTATCAGCTATTACTAGAAACTTCCGAGCGTCCTTTGGAATACCAAATATCTGCTGTGCGAGTACCCAAAAGAACCCCAGAAAAATCTCCTGTAGCCAAACCCAGCCCCACCCTTTCTCGTCATGATGCCGATTTGAAGTGGCAAACCTACCAAAAATTACAAGAATTACTTCGTAATCGAGAATTTGTGAAAACGATCGCCTTAGTAGATGGTTTAGCTCAACGAATGGAATCTGATCAGGATGTCAAACAGTGGCAGGGAATTGTCTATTACTTTTTTGGCCAGCACCTAATCGATCGAGATCAATTAGACAAAGCCCGGATCTATCTTAAAAAAGCTTTAAAAGCCGATCCTAATAATTCCCAACTTGTCCAACAGGTTAAGCACGAGCACCGTCGCATTGAGCAGATTATGGCACGCTTATAGTTTGGGTTGTAGTGTTATAAAATCTTTACTGGGAAACCTTTTATCATAGATTGGCGATGATTCTGAAACTTTTGTTGCTACATCAGTAAATACCCGCTTTTTTGCCGATAAAATTTCGCAAAGTTGCAGCAAAATCATATTTTTGATGAATTCTATGAATTTCCCAAATTTAGATCTATATTTAGAAGGGGCAATTTAAGTTTTCGAAAACCCTCTGTTGATCTGAAAAATTAGGATGTAAAATGAACATGAAGGAATCAAATCCTACAGCACTAGCCGGAAGAGTCTTGCTTGCTAAGGTGAAAGAATTATCTAATTTTTCCCGTCGGGAAACAGCCAAACAATGTGGGTATTACAGCGTCTCTAAGAGCGGACAAGTTCGAGTTAATCTGACTGACTTTTATGATGCTGTCCTTAAGGCCAATGGTGTACCAGTGGGACCAGAATCTTCTAAAGATGGTCGCGGTCGTGATGCTACTTATGAAGTAACTGTTCACCAAAATGGGCAAATTGTAATTGGTGCCGCATACACCAAAAAAATGGGCTTAAAGCAAGGTGATGAATTTAAAATCAAGCTCGGCTACAAGCACATTTACTTAGAAGCGATCAGCAAAGATGATGATGAATAAGCTTTAACCGGTTGAAGATTAACTCCTAGGATTACGAAGTGCGCTGTTTTGTTTGTTGGATCTTGACTCTCTCACTAGTTTTTGCTCAACCACTACCGGTTTGGGCAGCACCTTGTCGCAGTGTTAACAGTGAATTAGTCTGTATTCAAAATATGCAGCGCAGCGCTCAGAAATATTGGGAATATCGCGTACAGTTTAAGATTGGCAGCTTATTGGTGCCAGTCGAAATATACGACTGTCGAAATCATCGACAGCATACAATAAAAGGCAAATGGCATGGTTTCTCTCAGCCAGAAATTGCTGCCTTTGCCTGTAGTCTTTTTCATGGTTAGTGTTAACCAATACTTAACCCCCAAAAAAACTGGTGAATACACTGATTAACAAAATTGACATTTTTCTTAATTTGTATAAATGCTTACATCAGCATTACTAGAAATATTTACTGTGGTCATTTCTGGGCAGGTGCGGCCAATCAGACCAGTTAATACTTTGCCCGGTCCAATTTCCATTGCCTGATCGATCCCCAAGCTTGTTAATTCCTGACAAATTTCTAGCCAACGCACCGATCCTGTCATTTGTCGAGACAGCCGCTCTTTTAAGATGGCAGCATCTGTAACAGCAGTTGGCTCTACGTTTGATAAAACAGGTATTTGTGCATCAGCAAATATGCTGGTTTCTAATACTTGAGCGAATTCGGTAGCGGCATCGGCCATCAGGTGAGAATGAAATGCTCCAGATACTTTTAAGGGCAAAGCGCGCTTAGCTTTAATATTGCCGACCAAAGTATCTACGCCCGTCGGAGAACCAGATATCACTACCTGGGCAGCGCTATTATCGTTAGCTAGCACCACATCGGCGGTATTTTGAATTGCTGTAATTAGTTCTGCTCGATCGAAGCCAATCAGCGCCACCATTTTGCCACCAGCCGCTTGGGACATCAATTCACCGCGTTTTTTCACCAATTTCAAGCCGGTGGCAAAGTCAAATACCCCAGCAGCATATAGTGCCACATATTCGCCCAGGCTGTGACCAGCAACAATCGTGGGCTGTTGCCCTTGTTGTTTCAGCAAATCTACCAAAATACTTTCAATTACATAGAGACAGGGCTGGGTATAGCGAGTATCTTGCAGCTCTGGTGCTTCACATATTTCTAATACCGACCAACCCAAAATTTCTTGAGCAGTGGCAAGCTTTGCCGCCGCGATCTCTGCCAGGTCTGCGATCATCCCGATCGCCTGCGAACCCTGTCCCGGAAATACCCATGCTGTTTTCATATAAATTCTGCCTACCATTTGTCCAAATACTGATTCCACGATACAGGAAGCCCAGAAACTTTTTTGGCTGTCAGGCTTCTTGTACTTAAGATCATTGACAAATCCAAAATTCAGACAATTGTAGCTTGGCGAAATCACCGCCCTCAGTTAAATTAGGCTAAGTGCTTAGCGAAATCCTTACCCAGAAATGAACTTCAAACAACTTCCTCTTGCAATTCTAGCCGTATCTCTGAGCATCAATCCGGCTGTTGCTGCTCCCGCTAACCAGACAGACTTGGCGACGGCTGGAAAGCCACTGTTCACTTCTGAACGGAACCCGGCTACTCAGTATGATAATCTGTTGTTCCCCGCTTCAGCAGATAACAAATATGGTTACATCAACACTTCTGGAGTCATGATCATCACTCCAGTTTTTGATGGTACTTTCGTTTTTCGGGAAGGATTAGGAAGAGTTAAGGTGGGTCGTAAGTATGGATATTTGGGTCTAGGTGGCAAAATCGCGATTGCTCCCACCTTTGATCGAGCCAGTGAATTTGAGAACGGTTTGGCTCTGGTACAAAAAGATGGTAAATATGCTTACATCGATCGCACTGGTAAAATGATAATTGATGGCAGCGGTTTTACAGATGCCACTTCTTTTTCTGATGGCTTAGCGGTCGTGCGGGTCGGTAAAAAATACGGTTATATCGACACTACTGGCGCAATCAAAATTCCGGCTAAGTTTAAATTTGCTCACCCCTTTAAAACCGGTATGGCGCTGGTGGTGGGAGAAGGCGAAGTCAGCTATATCAATAAGCAGGGAGAGGTGAAAATTCCACCTGACCACTTAGTTAACAAGTTCCCTGAAGCAAAAGTCAGAATCCCTTATACCTTTGGTGGCAATGGTTTGGCCAAAATTGCGATCGATGGCAAAACCGGCTACATGAACCGGAAAGGCCAAATCGTTCTGCGTCCTCAATATACCGAAGGCTATGCTTTTGTAGAAGGACTGGCTCCGGTAAAAGTGGGCAACAAGTATGGCTTTATTGATGGCAATGGCAAAATGCTGGTGCCCGCAGAATACGATAGCGTCTCGGAGTTCCAGTCTGGATTAGCGGCAGTAAAGCTGGGTAACAAGTTTGGTTACATCAACACCGCTGGTCTAATGGTGATTCCTGCCCGCTTCGACTCCGCCTTTTCTTTTAGTGAAAATTTAGCAGCGGTGCTGATCGATAAACGGTTGGGCTATGTCGATCGCACTGGTAAGTTAGTGTGGCAGTCTAAAACAGCCAAAGTCTAAAGAGAGCAGTAATGGTCTAAACAAAACTGTCTCAGTGATTCTCGTGCTAGCCGCAGGTTACGGTGGTGAATGGCCGCTCGCATTTCTTCTAAGATTTCGAGTCGGACTGCGCAAGCATTGGAGTCTTTTCCCTGTAGAGAACAGACTTCTACAGTCTCTTCTTTCATTTGTTCAATGCGTTCTTCTAGGCTGAAATCTTTGGTCATAAGAACCTCGAAAAATAGTTCTAAGTATTGCTATTAAGGCCAGTCGCGGCCAACTTGTCTATTCTAAGGTGCCCGGTTCGTTCTTGTGGGCAACAAATTGTTGCGGAAAGTAAGGTATTTGTAACTAAAAAAACTGAGCGTTAAAAAAGACCCAGTTGTATCTGATTACGGTATCAGAGGTTACAAAACTGGGTGTTTTTAAATATTTCGTGAGTATTTTCTAGGGCTATTTTTTCTGTTATTTTTCTGGTGAACCCAAAGTTAACACTGCTTTGATGCGCGGGGTCTTCAGAAATCCTTGGGTGTGGGTGACTAGTTTGTCGCCCCAAAGATTTTCTTTAAGATAATCAATGCTGGCATAGCGGCTATCATTGCGCAGCGCTGTTTCACCTAACTTGAAAGCTTCCTCTTGTTTGCCCTGCTGATAAAGTGCAACAGCTAAGGCCAATTGGGGTTCGGCGGCTTTCTTTTCGATCGAAATAGCCTGCTGCCAATATTTGACGGCATTGGGTAAGTTGTTCGTCTCGTAGCTAATCAAGCCAATGTTGTTCAGCGCTGGCCAGAAGTCTTTTTTCTGCTGTACCGATTTCTCGTAGGTGGTAATGGCCTCTGGATAGCGCTTACTGCGATAGTAAGCATTGCCTAAGTCAAATAACCCTGGTACGCTGGTAGGGTTAATTTTCAAACCGGCTTGCAGTTGTTCGATCGCTTGGGGATAAGAACCTTTCTGAAAAAAAGCGCTGCCTAAAGACAGTAAGACATTGGCATCTTTGGGCGCGAGAGCCTGAGCTTTTTTGAGAGTTTCGATACTTTTGTCAGACTTTTGGTTTTGCAGATACAAAGTGCCCAAAAGCAGCAAAATATCCGATCGTTCGGGAGCGAGCTGGTTGGCCAAAACCGCCCGTGGAATAGCCTGCTCATAGAGCTGAAACTGGGAAAGTCGTAAGGCGCTTTCGTAGAGGCGAGCAGCTTCTCTGGCAAAGTCTTTTTGATTTTGCTGTGAAACATAGGGAAGAATCACTTGAGAGCTAGCCGGAGCGACAACCCCACAGCTTAACAAAGCCAGCATCACGGCGGTATATTTAACCAATTGTCGGAGAACCACGATGTTTATGTTGGTAGAGGTATTTGGAGAGAAGACAGCAATATTAGTAGACACTGTTCCCCTGGGAAAATTTTAGCATTGGCCAGCGAAACTCGGGTAGTTGTCCGCAAAGCTGTTTGATCATGGTACGGAGCAAGATGGGAATGTTAAGATTAATGACTGAACACTTAACGTGTCAGCCAAAATTACAGAAATGATCCCTGATCAGCACATTCCTCAAAAAATATTTTGAGCCATTCGCGGTCTACCCGATACTCCAAACAAGGGAGCTATTTCTCAGGTTTTTAGTCTACAAATACATCGATCCCCTAAATTTTCAGTTTCTGCATATCTCATGGAAAATTTGCCCGTTTTAGCTTCAAAGCGTCGGTGGCCATTGGTGGCTGGGATTGGTGCTGCCGTTATTGGAATCGCAGGCATTGGTGCATACGCCTTCACTAATTTTCGATCGAATAGTGATGTGGATTTGCAAAAGTTGACGGTGATAGCTGAAGCCCAAGATGTCACCCTCAAAATTGCCGCTAGTGGTTCGGTGTTACCAGGGCAAACAGTGAATCTTAGCCCCAAAAATTCGGGGCGAGTAGCCGCAATTTTTGTAGAGCAAGGAGATATTGTTCGCCAGGGTCAACAGATTGCCCAAATGGAAAATGCCGATGTGCGGGCACAGATCGCCGAAGCCCAAGCTAACCTGCGTCAAGCTCAGGCCAATTTAGCTAAAAGCAGAAATGGCAGTCGGCCAGAAGAAATTTCGCAGGCACAATCTAGGTTAGATGCGGCGCAGGCTACTTTTGCTCGCACCAAAAATGGCAATCGCCCCCAAGAAATTGCCCAAGTGCGGGCCAAGCTCGATCAGGTGAAGTCTAATTTGGCTTTATCTCAATCGATCGCTCCCCAACAAATTCAACAGGCCGAATCACAAATTGCCTCAGCAGCAGCGCGCCAAAATTTGGCCAAGCTTAAACTAGGACGCTTTCAAAAGTTGGCTAATCAAGGGGCTATTGCTCAGGATCGCCTCGATGAAGTCGTGGCCGACTATCAAACCACTACCGCGACTTATACTGAGGCTCAGCAAAGGCTCCAGCAGGTCAAAAACAACTCTCGGCAAGAAATTGCCCAGCGGCTAGCGGCGGTGGCAGAAGTAGAACAAAACTTGCAACAGCAGCAGGCCGGCAGTCGATCAGAAGATGTCACCAAGGCCGAAGCAGATGTGCGCCAAGCTCAGTCATCCTTAGAACAAGCTAAAAATGGCTCTCGCCGAGAAGATGTAGATCAGCTTACCGCAGCGGTGGATACGGCGCGGGCGCGGTTGAATGCGGCTCAGGTTCAGATCCAAGAAACGGTGATTATTGCCCCTTTTGATGGAATTATTACTCAGCGCTATGCCAGTGTAGGAGCGTTTGTGACTCCTACTACCACGGCCTCAAAAGAAGGTCAGGCTACTTCAACTTCGGTGGTAGCGATCGCTAGAGATTTAGAAGTTAAAGCTAAGGTGCCAGAAGTAGATATTGGTAAAGTTAACGTGGGTCAAAAAGTAGAAATTGCGGCGGATTCTTATCCTGATACTAAGTTTCAGGGGACGGTGCGCATAGTAGCTCCCGAGGCAGTGGTGGAGCAAAACGTGACTTCTTTTGAGGTACGAGTGACTATCGATGCTGATCGAGAGCAAAAGCTCAGGTCGGGGATGAATGCTAACGTCTCTTTTGTCGGCAAGAGCGCTCCGGCTGCCCTAATGGTGCCGACGGTAGCAATTGTGCGAAATAAAGGTAAAGATGGGGTACTAATACCGGGCAAAGATAATCAGCCGGAGTTTAAGGAAGTAGAAGTTGGCTTTAGCGTCAAAGATAAAACCCAGATTCTGAATGGCATTAAGTCTGGCGATCGAGTGTTTATCGACACTCCTAAGGGATTCAAACTCAACAAAGATAAGGAGAAATAGCCATCATGGGTAACGCTCAAGCTCGCAAGGGTGTAGATTTTGGGGAAAGCCTCAAAATGGCCACCACTACGCTGATTGCTAACAAGCTGCGCAGTGGTCTCACAATGCTGGGTATTATTATTGGCAATGCCTCGGTAATTGCCATGGTGGGCATTGGTCAAGGCACCCAAAAGCTGGCCGAAGATCAGTTTAAATCTCTAGGACCAAATACTCTCTTCATTTTGGCCGGTGGACCAAATAGTCAACAAAACCGCTTGGGCTTACCTCGTACTTTGGTCAGCGCCGATGCTCAGGCCATTAAGCGCCAGGTGCCCAGTGTGGCTGATGTGGCTGCTCAGTTACAGTCCAGTCAGGCGATTACATACGACAATAAAAATAGTACTTCCCAGGTGGTTGGTACTACTCCGAGTTTCTTGACCGTGCGCAGTTTTGAAATTGCTAAGGGGCGATTTATTAATGACAACGACTCTAAAAATGCCAATTTAGTAGTGGTGTTAGGCCCTGATTTAGCCGAGAAATTATTTGAAGGCCGGGAGGCGATCGGCCAAAAAATTCGGGTAAAAAATATTAGCTTTGAAGTAGTTGGGATCATGGTAGCTAAGGGTTCGTCTTTTGGTAGTAACCAGGATGATATTGCCTATATGCCATTATCTACCGCTAGTCGGCGCATTGTCGGACGAAATTCACCCTTTGGCCAAGAGGTGTCTTTTATTTCGGTTTCGGCCAAGGATGCTGATAGTTTGAGTGCGGCGGAGTTTCAGATTACTAATTTGCTACGTCGTCGGCACAAAATAGTGAATGACGATGATTTTACAGTGCGCAACCAAAAAGATGCACTACAAATTGTGGGAACTATTACCGGTGGTTTGACGCTGTTACTGGGGGCGATCGCGGGTATTTCGCTATTAGTCGGCGGCATTGGGGTAATGAATATTATGCTGGTGTCGGTGACAGAGCGAACTCAAGAAATTGGTCTGCGCAAGGCGATCGGGGCGACCCAAGGAGATATTTTGATACAGTTTATTATTGAGTCGGTAATTCTATCCGCAGCCGGTGGAGTGGTCGGAACTTTGATTGGGATTGGTGGAGTGGTGTTGGTGGCGGTGTTTTCGCCGCTGCCTGCTTCGGTGGCTCCGGCTTCGGTCATTATGGCGGTGACGGTTTCGGGGGCGATCGGACTGTTCTTTGGGGTCGTGCCAGCAAAACGAGCGGCTAGCTTAGACCCGATCGTGGCTCTAAGAAGCGTTTAGATTTGGATCTGATCATCTGCAACTTTGCAGAAGTAGCTTCCCCATAGGTCTATGAGCAAACTGCGTAACCTTAGCACACATCCTTATTATCATGCTTATTACATCCTCCGCTCCACTAGTAAAAGACAGCTTCACTAAGCCAGTGATCATCCGCATGGAAGAAGTCTGCAAAAGCTATGGCATGGCCGATACCCTAGTCAAGGCTTTAGATATGGTCAATCTGACGATCGAAGAAGGAGAATATTGCTCGATCATGGGACCATCTGGATCTGGTAAATCCTCTGCTATGAACATTATTGGCTGCCTCGATCGACCCACCAGCGGCAGATATTACTTAGACGAACTAGATGTCTCTACCCTCCCTGATGACAATCTGGCTCAAATGCGCAACCGCAAACTAGGCTTCGTTTTTCAGCAATTCCATTTACTCCAACAGTCCACCGCCTTAGAGAACGTGATGCTGCCGCTGATCTATGCTGGAGTCCCGGCGAAAGAACGCCAGGATCGCGCAGCCGAAGCCCTAGAGCAAGTAGGATTAACCAATCGCCGCAACAACCGCCCCAACCAGCTCTCTGGTGGACAACAACAGCGGGTAGCCATTGCTCGGGCGATCGTCGGTAAACCAGTAGTGCTCCTCGCCGATGAACCCACCGGTGCCCTAGATTCTAAAACCACCCAAGAAGTGATGAATATCTTCACCGAGCTAAACGACAGCGGTATCACGATCGTCATGGTCACACACGAACCTGAAGTAGCCCGCCAAACCCGTCGCATCGTTTGGTTCCGAGATGGCCAGGTCATCCACAACAACCTCACTCCCGAAGAAATGAATCAAGTAGCTTTGGGCTAATTTCTAGAAATCAAGAATCTCAGATTGATATTGATTAACATAGTCTTCTACCTGCTGTTGGTAGGCCAACAGATTACTTTCCGCCCACTCCCGATCGTCGCTATTTACATAAATATGGACAAATGGCTCACCCGCATCGGGCAAAATCAGCACCCAGTTATCATTATGAGAACTATAGATTTTCACCCCATCCTCAGTATCTAACTTCTCACTTTGGTGCATTTCTAACATGTGACGCATCAAGCCACCCTTGACCCCCCACGGGCATCGCACACTATGTAGCAAATGAAAAACTCGTGGCAACTGCTGACGAATTTTACTCAAAGGGCGATTTTCTCTGGCCAGCATTTCAATCAGCTTCGCCACACAAAACATCGCATCAAAACCGGCGTGCAGCTCCGGAAAAATAAAGCCCATATCGCCACTGCCACCCAAAACTACATGGGGTAACTTCTGACAAGCCTCCATTAAATCTGTAGGGTTGGACTTGGTTCGTTTAATTCCACCACCATGACGACGAACCAACTCATCCACCGCACTACTGGCCTGTACTGGCACCACTATCGTCCCCCCTGGATGAGCCTTTAGAGAAAGATGCACCATCAATGCCGTCATCATTTCATCCCGAATAATATAGCCAGATTCATCCACTAAAGTTAACTGCTCACCATGAGCCGAAACCTGTACTCCAAAAGTAGCCATCAGGGCTTCCACCACCCGCCCAAGCTGGTTGAGCAAAGCTTCTCGCTCGGAGCTGTTGGGAGCAGTCTGACTGAGGCTGGCATTTAGCACCACCGCATCCACACCAAATTTAGATAGTAACAGGGGCAACACGGCTCCCGAAACCGCGTAAGCATAGTCAATAACTACTCGCCCAGTGCCTCGAATTGAATGCAGGTTCAGATGGCGCTGGAAAGCGCTGTTATATAGCTCAATTCCTTGAATATGGCTGATCTTGCCGATTTCCGAAATACTCGATCGACGTAAATCTTCCTTAAAATAAGCCGACTCGATCTTTTTCTCTTGGGCTTTGGAGATATTGATGCCTCGATCGTCGAAAAACTCAATTAACAAATACCCAGGCCGATCGGGATGCAAACGAACATGCAAACCACCAGATACCGAGAGAGTTGGAATAATCAGCCGTGATACCGGAATCGCCGTAGCATCCAGATCCTGAACATTAATTCCTACCGACATCAACCCGGCTTCCAGAGACCGAGCCACCATCCGCGAAATACTACGCTGGTCACGAGAAACCGTAACCTGCATCCCCATTTTTAGGGTGGAACCATATGCTGCCCCTAGTTTGACTGCAAACTCTGGAGTGATGTCAATATTCGCTAAACCCTGCACCCCCCGCTGGGAAAATAGATTTCGTCGCGCCACATCGCCCCAAATTAAGTTGAGGGTGACAGTCGCCAGTGGTTCAATTTCTTTATTCGGCCAGACCCGCACATTGCTGTTTATCTGAGATTCTTCTCCCACCCGTGACATCGAGCCAACTACTGCTCCTTCTAACAACTGTGCCCGCTGTCCCACTCTCACACCGCGACCAACTATACAGCCGCGCAACTGGGCTTCTTCGCCAATCACGGCACCATTCCAAACCAATGGACGCTTCAAGTTGGCATCGGCACCGATCGTCACGTTGTGACCAATCACCGTCCCAGCCGTAATATTCACCCTGGCTCCAATCCGGCAGTTATTGCCGATTACTGCTGGGCTAGCAATAGTTGCGGTAGGGTCAATAGTGGTATCGTGACCCACCCAAATGCCCGGTTTGATTTGTTCCGAAATGGGCAATATGCTGGGCAACCGATCGAGCGCATCGTACTGCACCTGGCGATAGGTATCTAGTTGACCCACATCACACCAGTATCCATCGGCTACATACCCATAAATAGCAGCTTTTTGGGCTAGCAGCAGCGGCAGCAAATCTTGAGCTACGTCAAACTCTTGATCTGGTGGAATATGTTGCAGCACTTCGGGTTCAAAGATATAAATGCCAGTGTTAACAGTGTCTGAAAAAACTTCGCCCGCCGTGGGTTTTTCTAAGAATTTCTGCACCTTGCCATTTTGGTCGGCAATGACTACCCCAAAATCTGCGGGGTTGGGTACCGAAGTTAGCACCATGGTTACTTGGGCTTTTTTGGCTCGATGAAAGGCGATCGCCGCACTCAAATCAAAATCAGTAATACTATCACCGCTGATGACCAAAAAAGTCCGGTCTAACAATTCCCCCACATACTTAATCGAACCAGCAGTCCCCAGAGCCTGTTCTTCTTCGATCGAGTAGTGAATCGACACATCCCAGTCTTGACCATCCCGGAAATATTGCTGGATGGCCTCTGGCTGGTAATGCAGGGTAATAATGATTTCTTCGATACCGTGCTGTTTTAGCAAGCCAATAATATGCTCGGCGATCGGGCGATTCAACACCGGCACCATAGGTTTTGGCAATTCGCAGGTGAGCGGACGCAAGCGCGTTCCTGATCCGCCTGCCATTAGTACTGCGCGTAATTCCATAAATCCTGTGTGTTAGATGCTGTCTATATGCTCGGGTTTAATTTTAGCGAATGGGGCGTTGCTTCACAATTGTTTTTGTCTCTGCTGTATCAAAGACTTCAAAAAACAATTTATGTCTGTTGGGCAATCTCATTGAACTCTCAAATAGTTAGCTTGGCACCAAATCTAGGGCAGTTGATCGTGTTAAATTTATCAACTGTTGGATACACCTCGACCCAGCCCCCAGAAGATCCATGACTGCTCAAACCTCCAAAATCGTTTACACTCTCACCGACGAAGCGCCAGCTCTAGCCACCTACTCGTTTTTGCCGATCGTCCAGGCATTTACCCAGGCAGCTAAAGTGTTGATCGAAACCAGCGATATCTCCCTGGCTGGGCGGATCATCGCCAGCTTCCCGGAAGGTTTAACCACCGAGCAACAGCAGCCCGATGCCCTGGCACTCCTTGGCGAACTAGCCCAGACCCCAGAAGCTAACATTATCAAACTGCCTAACATCAGCGCTTCCCTGCCCCAACTTACAGCCGCAATTCAAGAATTACAGGGGCAGGGCTACAATATTCCCAACTATCCAGCAGAACCCCAAGATGAAGCCGAGAAAGCGATTAAGCTCAGGTATGCCAAGATTCTGGGCAGCGCAGTGAACCCAGTGTTACGAGAAGGAAACTCCGATCGACGAGTAGCCGCAGCCGTCAAACAATACGCTCAAAAGAATCCCCACCGCGTTGGTGCCTGGGCAAAAGATTCTAAATCTCACGTTGCCCACATGGACAGCGGAGATTTTTATGGTAGTGAGCAGTCTAAGGTAGTCCCCAGGGCCGAGATAGTAAAAATTGAGCTAGTCGCCGATGGAGCCGTGATGGTGTTGAAAGAGCAGACAGCAGTGACTGCGGGAGAAATTATTGATGCGACAGTGATGAGTGCTGCTGCTCTGCGGGCTTTTTATGAGAAGGAAATTAAGGCGGCTAAAGATGAAGATATTTTGCTGTCGCTGCATGTGAAAGCAACCATGATGAAAGTCTCTGACCCGATTTTATTTGGTCATGCGGTTACTGTTTATTACCAAGAGGTATTTAGCAAATATGCTGACACCTTTGCCAAGCTGAGCGTGAATCCCAAAAATGGAATGGGTGATGTATATGCCAAAATTCAATCTTTACCAGCGGCAGAAAAAGAGGCGATCGAAGCTGATATCCAAGCAACTTATAATCAGCAGCCACCACTAGCAATGGTCAATTCTGATAAAGGAATTACTAACCTCCATGTGCCCAGCGATGTAATTATCGATGCCTCGATGGCCGCAGCGATTCGCACTTCAGGACAAATGTGGGGAGCCGATGGACAGGCTCATGATACTAAGGCGATGATTCCTGATCGCTGTTACGCCACTATTTATCAAGAGTGCATTAAATTCTGTCAGGAAAATGGCGCTTTTGATGTAACTACAATGGGTAATGTAGCCAATGTGGGCTTGATGGCACAAAAGGCTGAGGAATATGGTTCTCATGATAAAACCTTTGAAATTCCGCTGGATGGCACCGTCAGAGTAGTGAATGAGGCAGGGGAGACGCTGTTAGAACACCAAGTTGCTAAGGGTGATATTTGGCGAATGTGTCAGACCAGAGATCTACCGATTCAAGATTGGGTGAAGCTAGCCGTGAACCGGGCAAAAGCTACTGGTTGCCCCACGATTTTTTGGTTGGATGCCAACCGGGCGCATGATGCTAATTTAATTATCAAGGTCAATGAGTATCTCAAAAATCACGACGCTGATCTAGATATTCAAATTCTCTCGCCAGTGGCGGCGATGCGGTTTACCTGTGAGCAGATTAGAGATGGCAAGAATGTAATTTCGGTGACGGGGAATGTGCTGCGAGATTATTTGACAGATTTATTCCCGATTTTAGAGTTGGGTACGAGTTCCAAGATGCTCTCGATCGTCCCTCTATTAGCTGGCGGTGGTTTATTTGAAACGGGCGCTGGTGGTTCGGCTCCTAAGCATGTGCAGCAGTTTATAGCTGAAGGCCACTTGCGCTGGGATTCTTTGGGTGAATTTTTGGCTTTGGCAGTGGCTTTAGAGGATGTGGGTCAAAAGACCAATAATGCAGATGCTTTGCTTTTGGCGACTGCTCTGGATCAGGCTAGCTGTCAATATTTAGACCAAGGGAAATCGCCTTCGGCCAAAGTCCAGGAATTAGATAATCGTGGTAGTCATTTCTATGTGGCACTTTATTGGGCGCAGGCTTTGGCCAAGCAGGATCAGAGTTTAGAACTAAAAGCTAAGTTTACAAAACTGGCGGAGGCTTTGAGTAGTCAGGAAGAAACTATTGTTGCAGAATTGAATTTAGCACAGGGTCAAGTTATAGATATCGGTGGTTACTATCATCCAGATCAGGCTAAAATCACTGCTGCAATGCGACCTAGTGAGACTTTGAATGGTTTGATCGATTCGCTGAAAACTTAGGTAAATTGACTTGTCTTCTTGGTGACAAGTAGCGAAGCTTTCGGGATTCGGTGATGTTTTTTGTTGAACTATTACTAATTGGATAGTTTGGCGATCGCAAACCGTAACCATTTCTCCACGTCCTTGGTGGCTGATAGCGCCTCATCGCGCCCAATCATTTGCAGCGCCTGACGGATTTCAATATCATCGTAGCCCAGAGCCAACAAGGTCATTTCTACTTCCGATTGCAGCTTGGTGTCCATATTTTCATCTAGTTCGATCGAATCCAAATCTGCCACATCTTGCCACTGTTTCAGCTTGCTCTTCAGCTCCACGCTCAAGCGCTCCGCTGTTTTGGTGCCAATACCAGGAGTCTTGGACAAAATCTTGGTGCTACCTAAGACGATCGCCTGCACCAATTCTGTAATGCCCAAATGTTCAATCAGCGCAATGCCAATACTGGCACCTACGCCACTTACCGAAATTAATTGACGAAACAAGTCTCGCTCAGCAGTAGAACTAAAACCATATAGCGAAACCTGATCTTCTCGGAACTGTTGATGGATAAATAGTTGCACGGTGCTGCCCATCACCATGTTGATGCTGGAGGGGACTTGTACTTCGTAGCCAACTCCTTGCACTTCAATAATCACGATGGTTTTAGTGGGGCTAATCTTTTGGAATAGTTCGATCGAACCCTTGAGATAACTGATCATCCGAATGCTCTTTGATTTTCAGTTATTGTACTACTGTCCGTAGATATAAATATTTGCAGCCTAGAATGTGCTGAGAGCTAGTGATGTGGGCACTGCCAATCCTACTCTGGCTTATTACATATTTTTTGGTACTTAGATCTCGCAGTGCAAGATGGATTTGCTCTATTCATAGCTACGACCGCGCCATTCTTTGGGCGAATTTTGGGAAGAGATCCGAATTTGATTAGTAGAAATGGTGAGCAAACACAAATTTCCCCAAAGTTGCCCAGCAGTACTGGCATCATTAGCCTACAATAAAGCAACAAGCTTTTTGCTCAGGTTATGCCTTACAGTAGTTTCACGGTCAGTCAAATTAAAGAAGACTTTGGCATCACGATCCGTGAGGATTTCTGCTTTGTGCCAAAAGACATACCGCTGGTTGCACCGAGTGTCAAGCTCTTGGCTGTGCTGGAGGATCTGCCCTGGGCGATCGCCGTGGGTACGGAAAAAGCCCGGTCTGAGGTAATCATCAATCCTGTTTTGTTAGAGGTGCGACGACAGCTAGCAAAGCAAGTAAGTGTGTTCTCTGGCGAGGAAATGAATGTGGATGCAGCCAGCGGACTCAATGGAGTTTGTGATTTTGTGATTAGCCGCTCTCCGGAACAGTTGGTGCTGGAAGCACCAATCATTGTTTTGGTAGAAGCCAAAAAAGCCGATCTGAAGATAGGTTTACCACAGTGTATGGCAGAGATGCTGGCTGCTCAGCGGTTTAATCAAAACAAAGGAAAGGCACTTGATCGCATTTTTGGTGTTGTCACCAGTGGTACGCAATGGCGACTAATGCAGCTAGAAGGACAGATAATCGATGTGGATTTGCAAGACTATGGGCTAGATCCCCTCGATCGACTGTTGGGGATGTTGGTCTGGATGGCTGCGACTGCTTAGGTTCCGGCCACTTCCTGAAGGCGAGATGTAAGTATCGGCTTTTTCGGTGACTATGGTGCGGGGCACTACACTAAAAACAAATCTAACTTACTGGCTGACAAAGTTTCTCAGCCAAATCAACTTCCTGTGTTTCCATATCTTGGATGGCTTGCTTAATGACTGACCGACCATCTTGGTTGACGGCATATTCCATGAGCCACTGTTGGGCAGTGTTACCTCGGTTCAGAATTTTTTGTAAGGGAGTTAAGAAGCATTTAAAACCTCTTTCCTTAGCGATCGCCCCCGCCCCCACATACAGTTCTTCAATCCAATCAGATGCAGTAATCGATCGGCCATCTTGCCAATGCTGCAAAGTTGCCCCCAAGCTATTTTTAGCCACTGCGGCCTCATTGGCATCACTAATAGCCACCAGTTCTTCTGGCGTGAACTTGCTGCTGACCAATGGGTCGAGGTCAGGATTTTCCATGAGCTGCCAAATGCGGGCTTCTAATAAAGCGGTGACGGCCAATAGAGTCACAGGATCGGTGATTAGGTCACAGATGCGCAATTCTAAACGGTTGATATCATAGGGTCGGCGATCGCCGTTTGGACGTACCGAAGACCAGAGATGACGAACGTTTTGCATCGTCCCCAACTTAAGCTGTTCTTCTGTCCAATCAATAAAGTGCTGGTGATTGGTGAATAGCGGCACATGAGCGGGAGTTTTGGGAAACATGCCCCAGCGAGTGGAATGATAACCAGTAGGTACACCGTCAAGGAAAGGCGAAGCGGCGCTGAGTGCCAAGTACAAAGGAGCCTCCAACCGTACTAGCCGACAGGCTTTGATCAGCATCTCTGGGTCGGCAATACCTACATTGATATGGACGCTGGCGGTAACTACCTTGGTGCCGTAGGTCTGTTCAATGAAGGTATGGTAAGGATGGCTGGGGTCAGAGCGCTGGAATTCGTTGTGGCCACCCAAAGATAGGGTACTGCCAGGAATTAGGGTGTAGCCGCCGTTTTTGTTCAGGTATTCCCGCAGTTTGCGACGAGGCTGGAGCAGGGCACAGAGGAGTCGATCGTAGTCTCTAAAAGGGTCAGTGGCATACTCTACGTTGCGGCTATCTGGCTCGGTCATGTAGCCATCTAAATCGGCAGTAATTTTGTTGGCCATGCCCACAATGTCACCATCGGGAGTGCCGGTATACACTTCGATCTCAAAACCTTTTGTTAGTAACACGGCAAAACTCCAAATACAGGACAAGGACACTGATCCCCATTCCCATCATAAACGACTGGATGAAGTTGTGTAACTGACTTGTTGGGTGATTGCCGATAGCGCCAAAGGCGATCGAAACTTAATTATGCAGCAAGAGCGTTAGGTTCTGGTAAAGATTCTCCACTGGCTTCATAAGCAAGGATCAATGATTCTAGAGCCTCCACACTATTGGTATCAAAGTCTCAGAAGTTCAACTATACTTAAGAATCCTCTGCTGCTGCCGATCCCATGACTCAAAACGACTTTCTCGCTATCCTCAACGCCTCTCAGCGTCAAGCTGTCGAGCATTATTGTGGAGCCTTGCTGGTCGTGGCCGGGGCTGGATCGGGTAAAACCCGCGCTCTCACCTATCGGATTGCCAACCTAATTTTGAAGCATCGGGTTGACCCAGAACATATTTTGGCTGTGACCTTTACCAACAAAGCTGCCAAAGAAATGAAGGAGCGAGTGGAAGTTTTGTTTGCTCAGCAGTATGCCCTAGAGAAATTCCAGAAGC
Source organism: Synechococcales cyanobacterium GL140_1_metabinner_5_sub (assembly GCA_025359065.1). GTDB lineage: Bacteria > Cyanobacteriota > Cyanobacteriia > Cyanobacteriales > Chamaesiphonaceae > JAAFHZ01. The sequence continues at coordinate 141,584 of JANYHM010000038.1, forward strand.
CACTAAGCGCTTTAGCACCGGTAGAGCAGACCAAAATTAAGTCTCATATTTACAAGACCTATATCAAACGGATGTGGGTGGGGACTTTTCATAGTTTGTTGGGTCGAATCTTGCGCTTCGATATTGATAAATATACTGACGAAAAAGGCCGGAAGTGGCAGCGAAATTTTTCGATTTTTGATGATAGTGATTGCCAAGGGGCAATTAAGCAGATTGTCACCAAAATGATGAACCTAGATGATAAGAAATTTGAGCCGCGCGCAGTGCGCTATGCCATTAGTAACGCTAAAAATCTGAGTCTTTCTCCAGCGGAATATGCGGCTGAAAATAAAGATTACCGAGGACGAGTGATTGCGGAGGTCTATGATGCTTACCAGGAATTTTTGAGTCAGAACAACGCGCTGGATTTTGATGATATGTTGCTGGTGCCGGTGCGGTTATTTCAGCAGAACGCTGAACTGTTAAATTACTGGCACCAAAAATTCCGGCATATTTTGGTGGATGAATATCAAGATACCAACCGTACTCAGTACCAGTTAATTCAGCTTTTGACTACAAATGGTATTGATAGCAAATTATTTGATGCCTGGGAAGATCGATCGACCTTTGTAGTGGGCGATGCCGATCAGTCTATTTACTCTTTCCGCATGGCAGACTTCACCATTCTGATGAATTTTCAGACGGATTTTGGGGATAGTTTACCCGATGAAAACACCAATACCATGGTTAAGCTAGAGGAGAATTATCGATCGACCGAAAACATCTTGAGTGCGGCTAATGAGTTGATTCAAAACAACACCCAACGGATTGATAAAATCTTGAAAGCCACTCGATCGGCGGGTGAACCGATTTTTCTGTATCAGGCTGACAATGAGTTAGCAGAGGCTGATTTTGTTTTGAATAAAGTCGAAGAGCAGATCCGGGAGAACTCCGAGATTGCCTATGGTAGCTTTGCGGTGTTGTATCGGACTAATGCTCAGTCGAGGCCGATCGAGGATGCTTTTGTGCGGGCGGGGATTCCCTACAAAATTGTGGGTGGGCTGCGTTTTTACGATCGGCGAGAAATTAAAGACGTAGTGGCTTATTTACGGGTGCTGAATAACCCTGAAGATACGGTGAGTATGCTGCGGGTAATTAATACGCCTCGGCGGGGAGTGGGTCAGGCGACGATCGATAACTTGCAAAATGCGGCTCAGCAAATGGGGGTGCCTCTGTGGGAAATTGTGAACGACGAGACTTCGGTAAAGACTTTGGCAGGGCGTTCTTATAAAGGTGTTTTGCAGTTTGTAGAAATTATTAATAAATGGCGAGAAGCGGCGCAAACTGAGTCTGTGAGCACTGTTTTAGCTGGAGTCTTAAATGATTCTGGCTATAGTCAGGAGTTGATTGATCAGGGTAATGATGAGGCTACTGAGCGGCTGCAAAACGTCCAGGAATTAGTCAACGCTGCGACCCAGTTTCAGGAAGAAACCGAGGAACCAAGCTTGGAGAATTTCTTGGCAAATGCGGCGCTTAGCTCTGACTTGGACAAGCTCGATGAAAGTAATGCGATTTCGATGATGACGCTGCATTCATCTAAGGGTCTGGAGTTTCCGGTGGTGTTTTTAGTTGGTTTGGAGGAAGGTTTGTTTCCAAACTATCGATCGCTCAATGACGCAGCTTCGTTAGAAGAAGAGCGTCGCCTGTGCTATGTGGGGATCACTCGCGCTCAGGAAGTTCTGTATATTTCTTATGCCTTAGAGCGGCGACTCTATGGCAACCGTGAACGGGCGATTCCCTCACAGTTTTTGGGTGAGTTGCCACCGGAGTTATTGGAGAGCAACCAAAAGCGCAAGCAGTTTAGACATATTGCTCCCAATGCGATGCCAAAGAATACGCCAGCTACTGAAAAATGGACGGTGGGCGATCGGGTGCTACATCCCAAATTTGGTATGGGCAACATTACTCACGTTTTTGGCTCTGAAGGCAAAGTTTCGGTGGCAGTAGCTTTTGAAGGCGGTACCGGCAAGAAGATTTTAGAGCCACGGGCTACTGGTCTTTATAAGGTTCCTACTTGATAGACTTGTTGAAAGATTTGCTTTGACTATAGTTGATTCTCTGTATAAAAAGATTTGCTCTGACTATAGAGTAACCGTGGAGAGTGTTGGCGGCTGAGATCTATTTGTAGATACAGATATGGCTGCATTTCCGGTGATGGAACTTTAGCCAGATGCTTAGTGTATCTGTAAAAGGAAGGGAGCGATGAGATTGACTATAGCAATGAGTACCACAGGAACTAAGATTAATTCGACTGTTTCCATCGGATTGAGATTTGTCATTTTTGGAGTATTACCTCATTTGGCTTACTGAGCTTTTTCGGCAACTAAAGTCTCTGAATCACCCAAATTTCGGTTGGTGAGAGTATTGCTGACATAACTCTTAAATGTAAGATTCCCGGCAGTGGGGTTAAAATCGCCAGGTAATCAACATCATTATTAATCAAAGTGTGGCTGATCGCACATTTATTTGCTGTGACCCTGATCTTGTGCAAATGGTGCAGGTTGCGGAGCCATCACATCTTAGGATTTTACTTTCACCTTGAACTTAATAGAGCCATAAGCTCCGCCCAAAATTGGATTGCTGCTATTGGCAGCATTTACGACTACAGTGTTGGTTGATTGATTGGCGGTGGTATTGCTGACCAAGTTGCAGTCGGTGGGGCTGGTGTTAGAGTATTCTCCTCGATCGTCCCCAATTGTATTGGTAAGATATGTGCTGGTACTACCACTGGGGCTGAGCAAAATGCCTTTACCCACATTAGAGCTATTGAAATTCAAGACAAAATCCAGATTTTTGTTCAAGGCATCACAGACTTTAGTTTGGCCTATGCGGTTTTCGCCAGCGTTAAGGTAGTAAATAGCGTATTCAATTTCATCACCCGGACGTACTTGGCCAGGATTAATCTCTCCTAATAGATAGTTAGTAGGCCAGCCTGGATCATTATCCTTAGTAGATCCAGATTCATGGATATAGCTGTTATATGTGGTTAATCCGTTAGATGAAGCAATGGCGGTGATTCGCTTCACTAAAATTAAGTTGGCACGGCTGCTGGGGCTAGCGCCGAATTCTGAGGTGCTGTCATTGCTATTGGTAGCCGTGGCAGTAATATTGGTAGCGGCGGCTAAGCCGAGGGTGCCAGCATTGCTAAAAATACAGGGATTAGTGGTGTTACCAAAAATGCCGTTGGCATCAGTAGTACATGAGCCAATATAGGTTTTGCCTTCTCCGTGAGGCTTAGATCTGGTATCTCCGAGAACCACTTCGCCATTTTGATCGGCGGGAGTATTGTCAGCAATAAAAAATTCTAGAGTGAGGTTGCCAAATGCTGTATTGCCAGCCGGATCATTGCCCACATAGCCTTTGGCTGTGAGTGTGCCGCCACTCAAGGTGGCCGAAGTAATTAGGGGGTAATCTAAATCCTGATTGCTCGCGGTAGATAAGGTGCCATTGTTTGGGGTAATGCCATTGGCAGTATTGCCGAGATCGATGCCTACACCGACGTTACCGAAGATGGAGTTTTGGGTTATTTTGTTTTTTTGCTTGCCTGCTTCGATCGCTACTCCATAACCACCCAAAGAATTACTTACTGTGTTTCCTGAAATAGTTACAGCCGTTTGCTGCGAATCAATGCCTCGGCGGTTTTGATTTAAGATGTTCTTGTCGATTTTAATTCCTTGCAAATCGCTGGTGCCAATAGCTTGGAGTAAAATCCCGAAGCCGCTGACATTACCAGCTCCATTCCGCAGAATAGAATTATTTTGTACCAAGAAATTGCTGCTGGTGCCACTGATAGCAGGTCGAATCGCAATACCAGAATCGGCTTGAGAATCGGTTAACAGATTGCGAGTGATCGAGATGTTTCCAATAGTGTTAGGGAAAAGTTCGATCGCGCTATGTTGACCAATAGTTCCACTCAGGTTTCCAGGCCGCTTGATTTCGTTTTCGCGAATGACTAAACCCGAGAGATCAACAGGTGTTCGGCCTCCTAAGATACCGCGTTCATTGGTGAAGCCAATAATATTGTTAGTAATAGTGGTGTTGGTAGAGCCGTTGATTACAATGCCAGATTGGGATTGATTGGCAGTGGGTGCTGTGAAACTATTAGCTGTAAAGCCGATCACATTTTGAGTGACTAACGGATTTGCAGCTTGGAGTAAAATATCGCCTTGGTTATTGCCAACTGTGCCAAAACCATGAATGGCAATGCTTTGGATGGTGACATTTGCCCCATTAACGATGATGCCATGAATGACACTGCCACTATTAATGAGTTCTACTTCAGGAGCATTTAGTTGGACTAGAGACAGGTTGTCTACTCCGACTACGCCTCCGCTGCCGAGAGTTAAACTATTACTATTGCCTACATTAGTTGTTTGGGTACGACCATCGATCGAGGTATCTGTATCACTAATGGTAAGAGGTGAAGCTAAACTAATCAATGCTCGACCAGCAGTCAACTGATTTACAACGCCAGACCTTAGACCACCTGGCGGTGAACCACTGGGGAGGGGAATCATGAAGATGGAAACTTCTTTGCCGCTCAGTTGACCGACTTGTGCCAAATTATTATTATTCAGAGCATTGCTGTTAGCGATAAATTGTCGCAGAGAGCCTTGGCCAGTATCGTTAGTATTAACAATTGTATCAAAGTTGTAGCCGAAGTCTAGGTTGCTGACATTGTTTGTCCCAGAAGCTACTGCGGCAATCGACTGAGCTTGACCGGTCAAGTTGCCACTAAATAATCCGGTAGAACTCATAATAGTGCCACTACTACCACTGACTGCATCTGCAACGCTGGGTTTTTCACCTCCTACTCTATTTGCATCACCTACAGATGCACCAGTAGTTGCATCGCTCCGAAAGGTTTGGATAGGTAATAGACCAGCCGTAGGAGTATTTAATAAACGATTGGAGGCGATTGTACTGTTTGCAATTCTAACATAATAGGTAACACTAGTAGGTAGATTGTTGAATTGATATGCACCATTGTTATCAGTGTTACTACTGGCAACAAAATTTCCGCCAGTATCGTATAGTTCAACGCGAGCGTTGGCAACAGGAGTGCCGCTACTAAAGCTACGGCCGGCACCGCCACCATAGTTGATATCCTCAAAAATGCGACCTTTGATTTGACGAATATCATCTTCTTGTACAACTACCGGTACACTTGTGCGAGCAGTTTCACACGCACTGGAGCCAATTAAAATAGTTCCACTACCACCTCCGGTAGCATTTGTGAGCGAAAAACCTACATTATCATTGGGTTGATAAGCTAAATCCCCAAAATCGATCGGGATATGAATATATTTACTGGTATTGTTGGGGTCATAATCTCCTATTGGTAGGGTAAGTGTAATGTTAGAACCACTTTTGCTAGCACTAAGACCACTTGCCGTTGCAGCACCTTGCAAGGGGGTTCCGACCGTAAAGTTTCTGGATGTCATAAGTCCAGTAAGTGTAATTGTTACTGTTGCCGCAGATTTCAACCGACCATTTAATCGAAGACTGAGATAGTAAGGGCTACCACCATCCCCCTCTATTGTAGTAGATAAGTTGACTTTATTAGTCACATCTGTTGGTAAAAAGTCGATCACTGGTGGGAGACTTAATGTCACATCGTCCAAAAAATTTCCATAGGAAATATTTCTAGTAGTGCCTACTACGGATCCTTGAATTGCATTGAAGGCAAAGCGTAACCGAGCACTAGTTTGACTATGAGTATAAGCACCAGTTTTTTGCTGCCAACCTTCATTAAAAGAAGTTGCGAGATCAGGACTGCTATATAACAGTGTACTGGGAGGAGTTTTGCCAGTCCATAGAGTCGGATCAGATACCGTGACTCGCATAATATTGATATCATTGGCAACTGATGCCTTGCGTACAGCATGAAGTAGGCTCCAATTAACTGTCTCATCTTTCAAAACGCAGATATCTTGGTATATGGCAGAATTGCTGGCGGCATTTAATTCGACATGCTGGCCACTATGATTACTTGGACTCTGTCCATTGTTTGTTCCATTCCAATATTCCAAACTGTTGGCGTAAGGAGAGGTATCTTCTGTAGTTTGCCAAACTGTTGGGGGTGTATTTCCATAGCCTTCGGTGATGGCGACTCCTATGCCACTGACCACTGGTTGTTCAAAGCCTGGATTAGCAATAATACGAGATGGGATGAGCGGACTGGGGGTAGTCGGGGTTGGTAAGGCTAATACTCTTTTGGCCAGTCCTGCAACTAAAAATAGGTATAAAGTGGTTACAACGCCAATTGAGCGAGCGATTATTAAATATCGTGAATTACGCTCCACAAATAGCTCTCCATCTTAGTCTATATTAACCACTTTAGCTTACCCAATCATTTCATAGAAATAACATTTTTGATAAGCGTAAAATAAAGCTGGCTTTCGCATTGGTAGAGTTCAATTAATGTTCCCTAAGAACGGATCGCCAGCTTTTTATTAATTAACTCGGGTGCGGAAACGCATGAAGCCGTAGGGTTTATCGTTCAGGGTGGCGTTAACGGGGTTTACTATCGTACCCAGATCGACCACCACTGCACCATTAGTATTGATAGGAATCGCAGTAGTCGGTGATGGCCGACAAGCATTAGGTAAGATACTTCCCGGTGGATAGTAGCGGGCAGTATCTCCATCATTGAGATTAGTGTAAGATTTAATTTGGTCATTAACCTGGGCGACAATTCCCCGATCGCCACCTGCACTGCCAGCAGCCGGGGTCATAATCGGTAATATTCCTGACCACATGGCGATCGAAGGTACAAAAGTTTGTTTTTCTGGAATTAAGTCACAAATACTCACGTTGTTGGCGGCACTATCACCATTTGATAAGAAATAAATTGTGTATTCCAGCATGTCACCTGGTCGCACATTGCCTCCATCGGTACCACCAACTAAGAAAGTTGCTGGGTTTGGCCATTGGTCAGTATCTGGGGGAGAAATTGCTGGTACTGATAGAACATTGTCATCATAAGGATTGTTTGGTTCATCATAGTAGCTAGATAGATTTTGACCATTGAGGGTAGCAGTAGAACCATTGATATTAGTAATACGTTTTACTAGTAACACATTGGGGTTGTTCAGCGCTACGCTGCTAAACTCTGAGGTGTTGCCACTACTATCGGTGGCGGTGGCAGTAATGCCGATCGCATTGGTAATATTGCTAGGAAAGCTGCAATTAAATAATCCAGTGGTACTGGCGTTACAGCTACCAATATAAGTGCGGCCCTCACCGTGGGCTTTGTTTTTGCCGTCACCTAACAATACTTCGCCATTTTGATTGGCTGGGGTATTGTCAGCAACAAAAAATTCTAACTTATTGGCAGCAAAGGTAGTGCTACCATTGGGTTGATTGCCGATAAAGCCTTTCACGGTCAGAGCGCCACCGTTAACCCGAGAAGAAGTAATCACTGGGTAGTCAGTGCCAATATTAGGAATAGCTGGGTCGGTAGCACCATTGTTGGCGGTAACACCGTTACCCAATAGCCAGCTCCGAGGATCAATGTCAATTCCTAAGCCCGCGTTGCCATAAATGCTGTTTTCGGAGATGGTGTTATGGATCGGAGCAATTGTAGTGGTTGCTGGTAAGACGCTGCTGCTAGCGCTTAGTAAAATTCCTGCTCCAGCGTATGGTGTGCTGCTTACTGGATTGGTGTTTTTGATGATGTTACGGAAGATGGTGTTATCGGAAGCGTTGTTATATAAGCCAATCCCGGCAGTAGAAGAACCATCGATCGTGTTGTTTTTGATCGAGTTACCACTCGTAGAAGCAGCGAGGGTGCTAACTAATTCAATGCCCTTGCCACTATCTAAAGTGTTACTGCTCACCCCGCGAGTATTGGCAATTAGGTTGCCTTCTACAGTGGCATTAGAAGTGCTCCATAGAGCAACACTATCACCTTCGGCTGATTTTTGACCGCTGCCAGGAGCGGTGTTAGGGCCATTGGCTTGGTATTCGTTACCAGTAATTTTAGAACCATTGGCACCAGCACCATATAAGAGTGTGCCATAGCCGTTGTAGGCAATGAAGTTATTCTTGACTTCGCAGGAAGCAAAGCAGATTGTGCCATAGCGTTGATTTTGTAACGAGGCTCCAGGATCTGATCCGTCAGCAAAAGTCCCAATTAAGTTCTGTTCAATAATTGCCGCGCCTGCTGGTGAGACATTGCTACCGGTACTGCTGCCGACTCTGACCGCTCCACTATCACCGCCCGCCGCAGTAGCATAGTTACCTTTGGTACCGTAGACTGCAATGCCTTTTAGAATGGCATTATCGGCGTTAAGGGTAATGGCATATTGATCGGCATTGGTTGAGTCAGTTAAATTGCGACCATCAATGACAATCTCTGGCCGATCGGTCTTGGTCACTGTTTGGTTACTAATTCCTACGCCCACACCGCTACCAACCTGACCAGAATTAGAGTTACCAATATTGGTAGTTTGGGTAAAACCACTAATGGTCGTATTGCTATCAGTTACCGCATCTAGAGGTGATGCCAGGGTAATTACTGCTGCTCCATTGTTATTGGCGGTGCCTGCAACTTGATTGACCAAACCGGCTCTTTGACCAGCATTGCTGCTGCCGTTGGGAATCATAAAGATGCTGACTTCTTTGCCACTGGTTTGTCCCACTTGTTGGAGGTTTGTGTTGGGTAAACTATTACTGTTTAAAATAAACTGGCGGAGAGAGCCTTGTCCAGCATTATTAGTGTTGACGATCGTATCAAAGTTATAGCCAAAATCTAGATTGGTGACTGGCAGATTAGCTACTTTTACTTTGGTCAAAGATTCGATATATTCGCCAGCTACTGCATTGCCACCTGCTGTGGTGAATTTGCCACTACTAGGATTAAAGATTGCACCAGTGCCAGCCTTGCCAGCATCAACTTGGCTGGGCATTTCGCCCCCAACTTTGTTGAGGATATCTGTGACAGTGTTGGCTGTTACGCCCGCATCGGTAATAAAGGTTTGGACTGGTAATAATCCGCTGTTGGTGGTAGAACGAGTAGATTTGACGGTGTTGTTGACGGTACGGACATAAAAATCACCTACTGGTACACCAGGGAAATTGTAGTTGCCACCGCCAGTGGTTGTGGTCGATCGAATAAATTTGCCAGTGCTATCATAGAGTTCGACAGTAGCTCCATCAATTCCGACACCATTAGAGGCAGTCTTTGTGCGGCCAGCACCGCCACCATAATTAATATCTTCAAAGACGTTGCCTGAAATATCGTTACCTAAGACTAATGCCGAACCGATCGCACTGGCTTCGCGGGTACTGTTAGCCGGGGAACCAACCACTTCTTGACTACCAGAAGGTGTTCCAGTCGCAGCAGGGTCAGCATTGTCTAAGGTATAGACATCGGTGCTGCTGTTGTTAAGATAAGGCTGGTTTTGGAGTCGATCTTTGGGATTGGAACTAGAAGTTACATCTTCGGGACTGTTACCCAGTAACACGGTAACATTTGTGCCAGCATTAGCCGTAATTGTTACTGGTACTCGTACCTTAATAGTGCCACCAGCATTTACTGAGCCGCCGTTAGCTCCGATTGTGGTGCTTAATAAAGCACCAGTGCTGTTAGTAGCAGCAGTAAAAATTGCTGGTACATTTATGGGGGCGGGGTTGCTACCTACACCATCAAATACTAAGCTGTTATAGCCAATAATTTGTAATTGACCGACTGTACCACCACCGGTAACAGTTGCCGTGCTAGGAATCACAAACTTGGTGGGATCGTTACCAACGTTGGTAATAGTGAAATCGAAATAAACTACATCGCCAGTATGAATGCCCGGAGCATTTTGATAAAGTCCGGCACCGGCTACGTTACTGGGGGCATCTACCGGAATAGCTGCTCCCACCGTGATGCCAGCTACTTCAGCGACGGTGAGGGTTACAATGTTAGAGACTACGCCTTCTTCGGTGTTGGTCAAATCATCGCCATCAATAAAGGTACCAGTGGCCTGGTTATCGATTATTGTTCCACCTGCTGGAGATGCGGCAATGAGTGGTAATACATATAGTGCATTGCCGGTGGCAGCTAGCCCGAAAATCAGCGCCAGTTTGACCCAAGATTGTGTCTTAGAGGTGGCGCTTTTTTGACCTAGATGTTTGATGGCGATCGGGCGAGATTTCAACATAATCGGTGCAGCGGCGTGACGGAGGAGCTAGGTGAATTGGTAGATGGGGTGAATGAAACTACTCTGATATAGTCAATATACCCAAATTAATATTGATCGAGGTCAGTATATTCTCTAGCATATTTTTTGGCACTATTAATGATGCTAGAGTCTATCTGTGTTAATTGACTTTGGCTTTAAAACGAATATATCCGTAGGAAGTAGTTGGCGTGCCAGCACTAGTGGAGTTCATCAGTGGAGAGGTGGTGGTGCCGACATCGACAACAACCACCTTATTAGATAAGTTGCTGCCCACTCTGGCTCCAAGATTGCAGCTAGTAGCTAAAGATGGGGTGGTTAATTGGCCATTATCAGTATCGACTCCAGTATTAGTGAGATACTGAACAGAGCTATTTCCTGCTGCCAAAGCTAAACCTTTACCGACAGTAGTCACATTGCTGCTATCAAATTGTGTTTGAAAAGTAAGATTGGCATCTAATTGATCACAAATTTTGGCTTGTTTGGCAGGGTTGCCACCTCCATTGAGGTAATAAATCGTATATTCAATCTCGTCTCCAGTTTGAACATCAGGCAAAAATGTTTTACCTACAGTGTAAGTATTGGTGCAAGCACCTGCTGATCCAGTAGAACCTGGCCAGTTACAGTGGTTGTCATCACTAGTTGTAGTCGCAGAGCTTGAGTCATCCACAAAAGTTGTAAAGTTTTCTGGTACAGTTTGGTTGTTTCTTTTAATCGCGGTGATTCGTTTTACTAGCAGTAATTTAGCTTTGTTTACACCTGTACACGTTTGGTCATCAGCTACTGCTGTAGTAGTAGGGTCATCTGAAACAATTCCAACCGGTAAGCTACCATCATAAAAAAAGTTTGATTGGTTACATACTTTAGTGCCTACCGCATTTACCTTAACCCGAAAAACAACAGTTGCTTTTCTAGCTGCACCAGTAGTCAATACTCCACTAGCTTCACCAGGGCTATTGATTAGCTTAGGATTAACTGTGTTGGAGTAAGGCATGGCACCAGAGTTATCAGCTTTAGCTATACCATTAAGTGTAGTAGAACCTGCTACATAAGTGGTGCCTGTTGGGATAGTATCTATGAGGGTGGTGTTACCAGCAACCAAGTTACCATTATTAGTGACATTAAGCGTATATTCTAAAATATCGTTAGCGCTGAGGATGTTAGTCCCAGGATTAGTAATGTTAGCCACTGTTTTGATGAATGCACCGGTAGGGTTCAAATCGGGATATGTACAACTCCCTAAATCGGCGGAACCAGGAGTTGTAAGAGGAAGAGATGTAACTACGTTTGTACCTAAATTCCAACCAAAAGACTTGCCACCACTGCCTTGCATATAAAGTGTGTTGTCACTTGCTTGGAAAGCCAAGCCCGCTACAGGGTCTGTGGATGCTGCTTTGCCGAGTAGTATAGCAGTTGGGGTCGAACTCTGAGGATTAATGATTTGAAAAAGGCGGAATTCGGTTGGGACATTAGAGTTATTGGAGTCATAAGTCACAATATACATGCGACCAGCATTATCAAAGGCAATATCTCCACCGCCCGACTGACCTACTTGAGCACGACCAAAGTTACCAATATCATTATTGGGATTATCTGTGATGGTATTTGCAGCAGAGAGGAAGCCGCTTGTGCCTGAACGATTTGGGCTAAAGCGGTAAAATGTTTTTTGACCATCGGCAACGTACAAGGTGCCATCTGGTGCAAAACCCATGCGGTTGAATGAATTGGTCAAAGACCCAGCCGAGCCATCAGAGCGCACGATGCTTATAGGAGAATAAGGGACTGTCAATGCTATGCCAGTATCGGTGATATTAGAACCGTTGTAGTAGAATAGTTTGGCACCAGTCCCTGTATTCTCCATATAATAAACGCGCCGATTGCCGCTGCTATCCAGTAGCGGATCAACAGCGAGTGCTGCAACGGCAGTTGTAGTGCCTCCTGTAGTTGTCAAAGTAGCAATCTGTGTTGCAGGAGTTCCATCTGGTGGACTATAGCTTCTAAGACTGTTGAAAGTTCCACTATTGTTGTAAGAGCCATAAATAGTTCCGCAAGCCAAGACAGCAGCCCCGATCGATACCTGATAATCTTCAACTTCTCCGTCGGTAGCAATTCCATTGGGGGTACTTGCTGTGACTGTGGCATCATTGGTAAAGCGGAAACGGGCGAAAGTATTTCCGGCACTAGCCGTAATTCCTGTCCAGTCGAGAGAACCAGCGGGTGTATTATTTGTAATCGCAATGCTGGTATATTCTCCGATCTCAAACGTACCATTTTTATTGAAATCGATCCAGGCGTGCAGTGTACCCGTTCCGGTTGCGGTGATACTGGCAGCGGGGATGGTGTAGCTGGTTGCTCCAGCAGTCAAAGGAGGAAAGCTGGTGATACCATCATCACCTGTATCACCATTAGCCTGAACACTATTATAGTCTGTGCCTTCTGCCGTTACTGTTGCACCTAAATATGTACCGCTAACAATCGAATGTGAGGCAGATCCATAGCTACTGGGTGCATCTCCAAAGTCTCGGCCAGCAACAACGTTTACACTAGTTGGATCAATGTTTGTGGTTTGGGCTTGCACAACGCTGCCTGCTGGGACAGTAATCCCGGCTGGGACTGAACTGGTGTTATCAACATTATCGCTTGAGGAGCCAGTTCCTGTAATACTAGAGCCAGTAGCGTTAGATTGGTTATTTAGTGCTCCGGTAAATCCACTGTTGACAACAGTAGGAATATTAACTGTAACAACTCCACCTGGAGCCAGAATACTGCCCGTGTCCAATAGATTGCTGGTATTGACTCCAGTATATGCGATGTTTTTGGTTGCACTAGTACCAGACCCCGATACAACGACTGTTTGGCCACCAGTACTAGAAACCGTCACACCACTTGGTAATTCATCATTAATTTGGAAATTGTTGGCAGGTACTGCTGAGAAGTTTTTGTAAGAAATTGTCCAAGTGACAGTATCACCGGGTGTAATAGTGCCACTACCATCAGCATCAATAGTAAGCTTTGCAGATTTATAGCCATTAACCGTGCTGATAGTAGTGGCTGCTGGAGTGGTGTTGGTAGTAGGGCCATCAAGGTATACGATTGTACCTTGGTTAGTAACACTAGTCGGCACATTTGTGGTATTGATAGTTACTTTAAAAGTAATAGTTGCTCGGTTAGAATACCCCACTTTCAATGCTCCAGCAGATGAAGTACGCCCATTGATTCTAGTAACAGTGGCAAAAGGATAAGTTGCTCCTGAAATAGGAAGTCCATTGAGAGTGGCACTGTTGGCTACATACGTCGTGGCAGCGGGTAATACGTCGGTGAAATCTAAGTTTACGGCTGGAGCAGTACCAGTATTTTCAACTTCGATCGTATAGGTTAGAGTATCACCAGGTCTTGCTAAGCCGTTGGGGCTAACTGATTTAGTGGCAGTAACAATAGGAGCAATGTTCGGTTGACTGCCACTTGCCATATCTGTAATAAATCCCCCAGCAAGAGTAGACCCCACCTGTACCGCCGTAGCATCATTGACATTCACTCTATAAATATTGGTTCCCTGGAAAACATTAGCAACTGCATCGATGCCAGCGATATACAGATCACCCGCTGCATCGAAGGCAATGCTCCCGACAATTACACCAGTGCCAGCTGCATTTGAAACTGGCAGCGCAACACCTCCGACAGTAATTTGACCGATTGGAATAGCTTGTCGGACTCCACTATTTAGATTGATGCGATACAATGAGTTGCCAAAAATTGCCCAGCCAAACCCATAGCCATCAAAAGCAATATCTCCACTACTCGTGGAACCTGATGGCGATGTTCCCTGAAAAGTCATCAGACCTAATGAATTAATTGTGGAAGTAGGGCTACCTGTAGTAAAAGTGTACATTGTATTGTCGTTAGCAACGCCATACCCAACACCTCCCCGAAATCCCATTCTGACCATAGGAATACTTCCACTACTACCGGCAAAGGTGCCAAGAGATCCTGATTGATTAGTTCCGTCATAACGCCTTAAATTGTTTGGAGTTAGTGTTCGATCAGAATAATACAATTGGAGGTTAACTGGATCAAGTCCTAGTGCCGCTGTGTTAGCCACTCCTGTCGTGAATAAGAGTGGGGATAAGACCCCACTGGGGCTGATAGTTCTAACCTGATTGATGGCACTAGAATTAGTTGAATAATTAACATATATATCTGTATTATTCAGCGGTGCAGCAGTGGCTCCGCGAGCTATTAGTCCGATCGAACTGCCAATAATAGCACCACTTAATAATAAAGTTGTAAATAACTGAGAAGCTGTTCGATCGCAGAGTACATCATTAGAAGAATCAAGTTGGCGCAGGAATGACAGAAAAGATTTCATAGCGATCAGGAGTAATACATGAGAGTGATTAACTATTAGCACCGTAGAACGGCCAAGATGATACTGGATATATTCCGATCAAAGCCTGACCGTACCTAGTGCGTAGATCACATTTGGTTTTAATCAACAGCAGTTAAAGCTCCACTTTCATAAAAATAAAAGCACAGGTCTAAATACTGATTATTACCATAATGCCCAATATGTTAGGCAAATTCATAGTAGAATTACCGAAATATCGAATGATGAAAATACCTAGATACTGATTGGCCTAGGCATTTTAGACATTATTTGTCTGACAAGATCTAAATCACAGCGCTCACTAAAAAACTCACTAAAAAAGTGGGCTTAACTTGCAATATTCCGTAAATTTTGCATTTATTTTCTCAGCAAAAATCAACATTGCCTAGTTTAGCTTGGCGATTTAAGTTACTAACTTAAATAACTGATTCTTCATTCCGCTCGGAGCTTTTCATCCTGCTGGTATTATGACTATTAGTTCTCCGTTGGCTGTCAACTCAAGTCTCATTTCTGGGTTGTCTTGACGCAGTTGCTCAAAATCTTCATGAGTAAGCCGCAGAGTGATGTGGCTGATGTCAACTAACAGCGGTTTGGTTTTAGAGATTGCATAATTATTATTTTTTGCTAATTCCCACTTTCTTCTTTAAATCTAACGTGAAATGTGCCAAAAACCGAGATAATAATAGGCATGGTACTCCAGTCAAAATAATTTTAACCATGTCATTTCCCACCGTCGTAACCCACTGGCTGCCCACCATAGCCTACTGGTTGCTCTTGGCCGTGATGCTGCTGGGCGTAGCCGGAGCATTCATTCCTGCCATTCCTGGGCCAAGCTTAATTGTCGGAGCAGTCGTAGCTGCGGGCTTTATCTATGGCTGGCCACAAGTGACCGTGCCGCTAATTGTTTCAATAATTGTCTTTGCCCTGTGCTTTGTGATCGAATACCTCGCCGGAGTGCTGGGCGGCCAAAAAGCTGGAGCTAGTCATTGGGGACAAATCGGAGCCATGGTTGGCTTAGGTTTGGGCTTCTTTGGCATGTTACCTACTTTGCCCGTAGGTGGGCCATTGATCGGCATTTTCTTTGGACCGTTTATCGGTGCTGTAGGTGGCGAAATTCTGTATCTAATGCGTGATAAAAGTTTATCGGCGCTTGATCGACTGCAAAAATCACTGAAAGCTGGGATAGGAATCGTAGCTGGTTCAGTGGTGGGATTGGTGATGCAGGGGCTGCTTTGCTTAGGAGCATTGATTGTATTTTTGATCACTACATACAGTAACGGCTGGCCAGCTTAATAGTTTTTGGGGAACACCGTTCAGGTTGACCGACTCTAGCAGATAATGTTTGGGGGATATCTCTTTTGTGGAGATCTAGACCTTTTCCAACCTGTCTACTTAATTCATTGCTAGGGTGTGAATGAACAATAAACTTTTTCAAGGACTTTTAATCGGATCTCTACTATTACAAGGGGTTGTGATTCTTGCGGCTGACGCTGCTCCCAAAAAAGAAACAACCAAAAAGCCCGCCAAGCCAGAAGCTAAAGCAGAACCCGAACAGGTTGTGCTCGGTGACACGGTGGTGAGAGACAGCGGTATTCTCTATGAGTTGACCTCCTGCAAACGAGAAGCAGATGCAGTAGTCTGTCGCTTATTGTTGATCAACAAAAAGAAAGAAGATTTGACGGTCTCCTTTAAAATTGCTGGCACCCGATTTATTGATAAAGCTGGAGATGAATACAAAGCTACCAAAGTAAAAATTGGTAGTGTAGATGGTGATGATGCAGAAAACTCGCTCATTCCTGGTGTTCCACTCAAAGCATCTGTGACCTTTGCGGCTCCACCGGCTAACGTGCGCACGATGGTAGTGATTGCTATTAACCATTCTCCGGGTAGCAGCATGAAATTCCGTAACGTTATTATTGGTGGTAAGTAGCAGCTTATGCAAATCGCTACCTGGAACGTCAATTCGGTACGTACTCGCCTCGGAATTGTGACTGACTGGCTGCAACGTCAGCCAGTAGATGTGCTCTGTCTCCAAGAAACCAAGGTAACAGATGAACAGTTTCCCCGATCGGCTTTTACTGATCTGGGTTATGAGGTATACATTTCTGGCCAAAAATCTTACAACGGTGTAGCACTCATTAGTCGCCAGCCTCTCACTAATGTTTCGGTGGGATTTGCTGGCATTTTAGGCGCTGAGCCAGTGGGAGATTTGGACGAGCAAAAAAGAGTAATTTCTGGTCAGCTTGGGGATGTGTCGATCATCAATTTGTATGTGCCCAACGGTAGCGAAGTAGGCAGTGAAAAATATCATTACAAGCTGCGCTGGCTGGAGTTGCTGCGGCAATATCTGACGGCGCAGTCTGATAAATCACTCTGCGTTTGCGGTGATTTTAATATTGCATTGGAAGCGATCGATATTCACACCAAAAAGAAAGATGACCACATTATGTATTCGCCAATTGAGCGGGCAGCGCTGAAGTCTGCGGTGCTAGATTTGGGGTTAAAAGACGTGTTTCGGCATTTTGTGACTGAGCCTGGTCACTATAGCTGGTGGGATTATCGTCAGGGTGGCTACAGCCGCAATCGGGGCTGGCGGATTGACCATTTATACTTGAGTCCAGAGTTGATCGATCGGGCGACGGGCTGCACGATCGACAAAGCTCCGCGTGAACTGGAGCAGCCCAGCGATCATACGCCGGTAATTGTGGAGATTGAGCAACCTGTGTTAACTTAACGAAAGTCCATACTCCTAACAAGTTCCATGCTGTCTCGTCGCAACTTTTTTTCGGCTGTCTTTGCCGTTCTTCTCAGTTTTTTAAGCTGGTCAAATTTTGTGCCAGCAGCTTATGCCTTGGGTGGCAAGATGCCAGCGCTAAACTCCCCGGCTCCGAGTTTTTCATTGCCAACCAACACTGGCGATGGCACAGTATCTTTGCAAGATTATCAAGGCAAGTGGGTGGTGTTGTATTTTTATCCTAAAGATTTCACTTCGGGCTGTACTTTAGAAGCTCGGCGTTTTCAGCAAGATATGGGGGAATATGCGAGCAGAAATGCCCAGATTATTGGTGTCAGCGCCGACTCAGTAGACTCTCACGCCAAGTTTTGTGATTCTGAAGGTTTGAAGTTTCCGCTGTTGGCCGACGAAGGCGGGAAGGTGAGCAAGTCTTATGGTTCTTGGTTAGGCATTTTTTCGATGCGCCACACTTTTATTATCGCGCCCGATGGTGAGCTGAAAGCTGCTTTCACCGGAGTGAATCCGGCAGTACACAGCAAGGAAGTATTATCAAAGTTAGATGAGTTGAAGTCTGCGTAAGATTCAGTCGAGTTCAGGAATCTTCAACTACCATGCAACAAGTAGACTTCACCACCCTCACCGCAGCTTGCCAGGAGCTGTCGATCGATTGGATTCCTTCTCGGTTAGAGACCGTTTACCAATTCGATAAACATACTGTAGCTCTGGGCTTGCGCAATTTTGCCGGTCGGGGCTGGCTGGGCATTTCTTGGCATTCAGAAGCTGCGCGGATTGCCATGACTCAGGCACCACCAAAAATTCCTGATACTTTTACTTTTAGTCAACAGCTCAAATCGCAGCTTGGTGGTCTGGCTTTGGTGGCGATCAAGCCTGTGGCTCCTTGGGAGCGGGTGATGGATTTACAGTTTGCCCGTAGACCGGGGGATCCGATCGAGTTTCATTTGTTTGTGGAGGTGATGGGTAAGTATAGTAATGCTACGCTTACTGATGCAGATCGATTAATTATTGCTACTGCTCACCAGGTCAGTGGTAAACAGTCTTCGGTGCGGACAGTGCAAACTGGGCAACCATACGAGTTGCCACCCGGAATGCTGAGTGCGATTCCAAAATTGAGTGAGTCGATCGAAGATTGGCAAGAACGAGTGAATTTGCTGCCGGGATTGGCGACTAAGCGGTTGATTGCTAGCTATCGGGGTTTGAGTACGGCTTTGACCAGTGGGTTGTTAATCGCTGCGGGGTTAGCGGTGGATAGTCAGACCAGTGATTTATCGGCAAAGCAATGGCAATCATTATTTATGCAGTGGCAGAGTTGGCTGGAGTGGGTGGAGGCTGGCGATCGCTGGCAGCCGGTATGGACAGAGACTGGCTATAGTGTGATGGGCTGGGGCGATCGACCAGCTAAGTCGGTAAATGCGTTAGTTGATGGTTACTTTCAACAAATTTTAGGGCGATCGAACTTTGGGGCGGTGCGCCAGCAGCTCTTACAAAAGCTGAAGGTGGTGATTACTAAGTTAGAAGTAAAAGCCCAGACTTTTCGATCGCGCTTGGCAGAATCGGTGGATGCCGATTTGAGTCGCAGTAAGGCTGATTTGCTAATGGCCTATTTGCATCTGTGGCAGCCCGGAATGAAAAAGATTACCTTGGCTGATTTTGAAACTGGGGAGGAGGTGTCGATCGCCCTTCAGCCGGAAAAAAACTGCATTCAAAATGCCCAGGCTTTATATAAGCAATTTCAAAAACTCAAACGGGCACAGACCATTGTGGTGCCTTTGTTAGCAGCGGTAGATGCCGAGTTGAGTTATTTAGCCCAAGTGGAAAATAGCGTGGGGCAGATCGAAGTTTATCAACAGCTCAGTGATTTAGAGACTTTGATTGAAATTAAAGAAGAGCTGATTTTAAGTGGTTATATGGCTGCTCCGGCTAATCGATCGAAACCCTTATCTGCTACTTTGCCCCATCGTTTTACTAGTCCCAGTGGTTTTGAGGTGTTGATCGGGCGCAACAATCGCCAAAATGATTTATTGACTTTTAAAACTGCGACCGATTATGACCTGTGGTTCCATGCCCAAGAAATTGCGGGCAGCCACGGGTTGCTGCGTTTACCGGCTGGGGAAGTAGCTCAAGAAGCTGATTTGCAGTACACCGCTAATTTGGTGGCTTACCATAGTCGCAGTCGTCAAAGTGCAGCGGTGCCGGTGGTTTATACGGCACCCAAGCATGTTTATAAGCCCAAAGGCGCACAGTTAGGCATGGTTGTTTATAAACACGAACAAATCATCTGGGGCAATCCGCAACTAGTTGCAGCTACAAAGTTAAAGTAACCACAGTAGACCATGTCTACCATGATCGATTATATTAGCCTACTTACAGTAATTATCAAATTCAGCAGTTAGAGTTTTTTCCTTAGTAGCCAAAGCCTGTAAATCAGATGCAGCTTGATCCACTCTAGCTTCATTTTTAGCTGTAATCGCCGAAGACATCCCATCTAAGGCTTTTCCATAATTTATGTAAGATGTGGCAATACGTGATTGAAAACCCTTAATTGTTTCATCTTGAATGGGTAAGTCTTGGATTTCTTTACTGTATTTGCGCATTTTTTCAGAGGTGTCAACAAGTAACTGATTGACTTGTTTAGGATTGGTAGTTTTAGCTGCTGTGGCGAATTCGTTGGCCAAAACTTCAGCATCTTTGGTGACTTTAACGACACTATTGCATTGGATTATTTTAGTTGCACCACAGCTCGTGGATAAAAGGGCGATCGAGCCAGTGGTTGCGAGTAAACCAATTTGAGTGATTAATTTGTGCATTTGCTATCTCCATTTATTTTGTAGAAAATTCCAAGTGACAGTAGCAAACATTGCTGCTGATCCCCTAAATTTTTTCATATTCTTTACGACTACCATCTGATCAAGGCGATTTACGGATAGTGAATTTTATTTATCTCAAGCCTAAACTAAAATACATACTAATTGCTGAGTATTTTAATCGAATTTTGTATTGTTAATCCAAGAAAATAGATGTATGTGGTGCGCCTTAGAAACTTTTGGGTTTACGATATGCTGTAAGAGTGAAAACTAAAGTCTGAAAGACATGAAAAAAATCGTTGTGGGTTTATCGGGGGGCGTAGATAGCTCTGTAGCCGCCGCCCTGCTGTGCGATCGAGGATATGAAGTAATTGGTCTGACCCTGTGGCTAATGAAGGGCAAGGGACAGTGCTGTTCGGAAGGAATGACTGATGCGGCCAAAATTTGTGAGCAGTTAGGCATCGAGCATTACATTGTAGACAGCCGCGAAACTTTTGAAAAATACATTGTGGACTATCTGGTGGAGGGCTACCAAGCGGGCATCACGCCTTTGCCTTGTTCTCAGTGCAACAGCGAAGTGAAGTTTGGGCCGATGGTGGCTTACGCCAAAGCCACTTGGGATAGTGATTTTATTGCCACAGGACATTACGCCCGGATTGATCAAGTATCTGACAGTCCGAATGGTCGCTATCGTCTACGGCGGGCGGTGGATTTGACTAAGGATCAGTCCTACTTTTTGTACACTTTGACTCAGCCTATGCTGGCTTCTACGGTCTTCCCATTGGGCGAGACCCATAAGACCGAGACCAGGGCGATCGCCGACAAAATGGGACTTTCTACCGCCCAAAAGCCCGAAAGTATGGATTTGTGCTTGGTAGAAAAACACGGCTCGATGCAGTCCTTTTTAGAAAAATACCTAGAACCAGCTCCGGGCAAGATTGTGAATTGCCAAGGTGAGGTACTAGGTGAGCATCGCGGCATTCATAATTACACGATCGGGCAACGGCGAGGAATTGGTCTGGCGGCACCAGATCCGCTGTATGTGGTCGCTTTAGATCCTGGCAAAAACCAGGTGGTGGTTGGCTCCCGCGCCGAAACCCACAGCTCAGAATGTATGGTTGATCGCATTAACTGGGTGTCGATCGAGCAACCCAGCACTCCCATTCGAGCAGAAGTCCAAGTGCGCTATCGATCGCCTGCGGCTTTAGCCACTGTGATTCCCTTAGATAATGGCTCAGCCCGCATCATTTTTGACGAACCGCAGTTCGGCATTACTCCTGGCCAAGCTGCTGTTTGGTATGAAGGTGACATGGTACTCGGTGGTGGAATTCTGATTCATTAATTAGTTTGTGCCCTATTACACCAAAAAATTTTTAGCCTGTTATTTGTACTATTAATGTAGGGAATTGGCGATCGACCCCAAGAACAAGCTATAGTCTTGAGAAATCGAGTTTCCAGGTAGCCACCATGCCAGTCACTGCCAAGATTATCAACGCCCGAGTACCTGGTCATAACAGCACCCAGCAGATTTTAGTGGTTGATGGCAAAATTCAAGCGATCGCCCCGGTCATTGCGGCCAACTCCGCAGACTGCCCCGTTACTGACCTAACCGGAGACTGGTGCTCATTGGGTGGGATCGATCTACAAATTAACGGAGCCTTGGGCTTAGCTTTTCCTGATTTACATCGCGGCGATCATCAAAAACTGCGCGAAATTTGTGATTGGCTGTGGAAACAAGGCATAGATGGCTTTGTGCCCACCTTAGTGACCACTTCGATCGACAACTTTCAGCGATCGCTCCAGGTCATTAGCGAATTTATGGCGCAGCAGACCACCGGCACTGCCCAAATTTTGGGAGCACATCTAGAAGGCCCTTGCTTGAACCCCGAAAAACGTGGCGCTCACCCAGCAGAGTATTTACTGCCCTTGACCTTAGAAAACGTCAAAAAAGTAATTGGTGACTATGGTTCGATCGTCAAAATCATGACCCTGGCACCCGAACTAGATCCCAGCGGTTTAGTGGTGCCATTTTTGCGTCGTCAAGGAGTCGTAGTGAGCCTCGGTCATTCTGTGGCTAGCTTGCCGATCGCCGAACGCGCTTTCGACGAAGGAGCCACCATGGTGACTCACGCCTTCAATGCCATGCCCAGCCTTCACCATCGTCAGCCCGGTCTTCTGGCTGGAGCTTTGACTTATCACGGAGTGCAATCTGGTTTTATTGCCGATGGTCAGCATGTTCATCCCACCATGCTCAAGGTATTTTTAAGAGCCGCTAAGTTTGGTGATCATGCCTTTTTGGTCAGCGATGCATTGTCTCCTTTGGGTTTACCAGATGGCCTGTATCCTTGGGATAACCGCAAAATCGAAATCAGTTCGGGTACCGCGCGCCTACCCGATGGCACTTTGGCCGGGACAACTCTGCCGTTGTTGACTGGGGTAGATAATTTAGTGAGCTGGGGAGCCTGTGACTTGGAGCAGGCTATAACTTTGGCGACTACCGCGCCACGGCGGGCGATCGGTCTACCCTCCGACTATCTTGGTCAAGCGGCTACCCTGTTGCGTTGGCAGGTTGATCCTAAAACTCAGCAGATTACTCGATCGAGATTGATGCAGAAGGCTTAGGCGCTGGTATGATTTACTTTGCTGAGAAAACATTTTGAAAAACTCCTATGAATGCCATCGATGACAAAAGCATAGTCAAAGAATACTTTAATGGCACCGGCTTTGATCGATGGAAGCGGATCTATGGTGATGGCGAAGTAAACCGAGTACAGCTCGGCATCCGCACCGGCCACCAAAAAACTGTAGATACTTTGCTGGGCTGGTTCAAAGAAGATGGCAACATTGAAGGCTTGACTGTTTGTGATGCGGGCTGTGGTGTGGGCAGCCTGAGCATTCCTCTCGCCGAGATGGGCGCGATAGTGAATGCCAGTGATATTTCTGAAATGATGGTAGGCGAAGGCAAAGAGCGGGCGGCCAAGCTGTTTGGTAACAACAACAATCCTGCTTTTGCCACCAGTGATTTAGAAAGCCTGAGCGGCAATTATGACACCGTGGTTTGCTTAGATGTGTTGATTCATTATCCTGAAGAAAAAGCTGGGGATATGATCAAGCATTTGGTCTCGATGGCCGATCGCCGCTTTGTGGTCAGTTTTGCGCCCCACACTACTTTGCTGTGTATGCTGAAAAAAATTGGCGAGTTTTTCCCTGGCCCGAGCAAAGCGACCCGCGCTTATTTACACCGCGAAGCAATGATCGTTAAGGCGATCGAAGAACAGGGCTTTGAAATTAAGCGTCGTGCCCTCAACACCGGTAATTTCTATTTTTCCAAAATGATTGAAGCTGTCAAAAAAACCGATCAGTAGTCAATCTATTTCCCACCATTCACACTTATGATCAATTCTTTTTGGCAATTCTTCGGACGCACATTCTGTCTTTTGATGATGTGTTTAACCATCTTTGCTGCGCCAGCTTGGGCAGCGATGGATGACGATCGATTTGATGGCAATATTTATGTGCTATACGCTGGCAATGGTTCCCTCGTGCCACCACGCATTAACTTAGCCGATTCATTAAAAGATCAAAAGCCAGCAATGCTGGTGTTTTATTTGGATGATAGTAAAGACTGCAAACGCTTTGCGGGAATTGTCTCTCAGGCGCAGTCTTTCTATGGACGAGCCGCAAATTTGATCCCAGTATCGGTAGATAGTTTAACTGCTGCCAAATACGCAAAAAATGAAGCGGGCTATTATTACAGCGGCAAAGTGCCACAAACAGTAATTTTTGATAGCAGCGGCAAAATTGTTTTTAATGAAAGCGGCAATAGCAGTTTTGAATCGATCGATATTGCTTTCCGCAAAGTCTTTAACCGCCCCGATCGTCCAGCGGGTAAGAAGTTAGAACAACGCAGCTTAAATGAATTCAACAGCGAGTTGGTTAATTAGTCAGTAAATTAAGGCCATGTACATCCAACAGTGGGGCGATCGAACATTACCTTCTCTGCTGCTGCTGCATGGTTTCATGGGCAGCAGCGCCGATTTTCTCCCACTGATTCCCCGTCTTATTCAACACTTTCACTGTATTTGTGTAGATTTGCCCGGTCATGGTCAGACGGAAATTGTCGAGCATAATTTTGTCAGCACTGCCGAACAAATTTTAAACATCGTCCCAGATAACTGCTATCTTTTTGGCTATTCTTTGGGTGGTCGGTTAGCGCTTTATCTGGCTTTACACTATCCCGATCGATGGCAAAAGGTAATTTTAGAATCGGCCAGTTTTGGTCTGTCAGATCCTCCGATGCGGGAACAGCGCCAGCAGCAAGATCGGGCGATCGCCCGCAAATTGCGCCAGCCAGACTTAGATTTTGCTGCTTTTATCCATAAATGGTATCAGCAGCCAGTTTTTACTGGTATTGAAACTCATCCCAATTTCCCTGAATTAATTGTTAGTCGATCGAACAATAACCCACTATCATTGGCTCGATCTTTAGAAACCACGGGTTTACGCCAACAACCATATCTAGGAGAACTATTAAAAACCAATATAATTCCTTTACTAATATTAGCTGGTGAACAAGATATTAAATTCGTCGAAATTGGCTACCAAATTGCCAGTATCTGTCGGCAAACCCAGTTAACTATTGTGCCTGATTGCAGTCACAATATTCATTTTCAGCAGCTAGATCTTTGGCTTGAAGCAGTGTTGGAGTTTTTGATATGAGATTAGACTCACAAATCCAAAATTGGTTAATTAAAGAAAATCAATTTTCCTTCGGAAACGCTCCGCGATCAAGTATTTTAACTTTACTAAATCTCCAAAAACAGCAAATTCAAAATCAGCCACATCATATTATTTCAACAAAAGACACCGAGCAATTTATCATTGAATTTTTAGCAGCAGTGAGTTTAGAAATTCCAGTATTTCTCGCTGATCCGCGCTGGGGTGAAGTAGAACAACAGCAGTTTATTGATTTGATTACTCAAGGAACGTCGCAACCGGGCACCATCATGATTCCGACCGGGGGCACTAGTGGACAGCTAAAATTAGTGGTTCATAGTCCGGCCACTCTCTCCGCAGCAGTGCAAGGATTTCAAGAGTTTTATGGTGTAGCTAAAATCAACTCTCATTGCTTATTACCCCTGCATCATGTCAGCGGTTTGATGCAGCTATGGCGATCGATTATCACCAACGGCCATTTCAGCACCAGCCAAGCAGCCCCAGACTCTTTTATTTCTCTAGTCCCAACCCAGCTCCAGCGCTGGCTGCCCAGTCGATCGGACTGGCTGCGATCTTTTAAAACAGTGATTATTGGTGGTGCCCCGGCAGCCGCGAATTTATTAGCTGAAGCTCGTGCTGCCCAAATTCCGTTGTCGCCCAGCTATGGAGCCACCGAAACAGCGGCGATGGTGGCAGCTCTGCCTGTCACCGATTTTTTGGCCGGAGCGGTGGGCTGTGGTCAACCTTTACCCCATGCTCGTCTGCGGATCCAGCCAGATATCCAATTAAACAGTGGACGCATCGAGATTAAATCTCGATCACTAATGCTGGGCTATTATCCAAGCCTCAGAGAACCTCAACAATATTGGCTCACTGACGATCTGGGTGAGTTTGATGAATTGGGTAATTTGCAGATTATTGGTAGAGAAAGCCAAAAAATTATCAGCGGTGGTGAAAAGATTTTTCCAGAACAAGTAGAAGCAGCTATTTTGGCTACTGGTTTAATAACAGATGTTTGTGTTTTGGGGATACCTGATGCGGAATGGGGCGATCGAGTAGTAGCCTGTTACGTCGGAGCTATTGATCCACTAGTTTTACAAACAGCCGTGGCTGATCGACTAGCTGATTTTAAACGTCCCAAAGCCTGGTTTGCTTTAGCAGAAATTCCTCGCAATAGCCAGGGAAAAGTTGATCGTAAACGACTGCGCCAACAAATTAATCCTTAAATTAGTCCTTGGTAGCAAGTAAGATAATATGGGCATTCTGGTAACAATATCTACCGAAATTTTCCAGTATGAAAAACGTTTTTTTGGCAGCCAGCCTGTCAGTCAGCACTCTGATTTGTCAAGCCACACCAGCCGCAGCTCAATTTGGTCAAGGTCAAGGAGCTTCGTTTGCTCCTACAGTTACTTTCGAGAACGGTAACACTCTCTGGAGCCTAGAAAATCGTGCTTTTCTTAACGAGCATTTTTCTTTGCGTACCGTAGCAGGCTTTGCTAGCAGCGATTCCAATGGCAATAAATACAGCACTTCTCTAAACTATAATATCAATCTTGATGACGAAGCTAAGACCTTTAGCCCATTTGTAGGTCTCGGTGCAGCCTATTACTCTGGTGCTAGTAACCAAATTGCTGGTTTTGCTCAGGCCGGAATCGACCTCAATTTTGAAGGTTTGAGCGTTACCGGCAGCCTTGCCCTACCTTTTAACGGTGACAGAGGACTATCCACCTCGATCGGACTCGGCTTAAAATTTTAGCCAGCTTTCAACTCTCAACTACAAAAGTCGGAGCCACCTCCCCACGACCTTTCTTGCCATTCATCGTTTCACTGTTCCAAGTATAAGAAGTAAACTGGGGCAAAATTTCGCTACAAAAAGCATCAGCAGCCTTTGATCGATAGCGGTTGGGGTTAACAATTGCCGATAGAGTACGCTGGATTTTTAGCCCTTCAATTTGGGCACGGCACATCAGGCCAATTTGCAGCTCTTTTTCGATCGCCGAAAGCGAGACAAATGCTGCGCCCAGGCCAGCTTGCACCGCATTTTTAATCGCTTCAATCGAGTTTAGCTCCATCTCAATTTTTAACCGTTTGGGGTCAATATCGCAGCGGGTCAAAACCTGATCGATTACTTTGCGAATGGTAGATTGAGAATCTAAGGAAATGAACTTTAGCTTATAGATATCTTCTTTGGGAATGCTGCCCAGCTTGCCCAACGGATAACTGCTGGGGACAATTAACGCCAACTCATCTTCGGCGTAAGGAACAACATCTAGGGAATCATGCAGTTCAGCCGGTACTTCGCCCCCAATAATTGCCAAATCCACCTGGCCATTGGCCACACTCCAAGCTGTCCGGCGGGTGGAATGAACGTGGAGTTGTACCGAGACATCGGGATATTTTTCCCGAAAAGCGCCAATCATTCGAGGTAATAGATAGGTGCCAGTAGTCTGAGAAGCCCCAATGATTAGCGTGCCGCCCTGTAAGTTTTGTAAATCTTCGATCGCTCGACAAGTCTCTTGGCAAAGAGTTAGAATCTTGTCTCCATAATTTAATAGCAAATGTCCTGCTTCGGTTAACTGCGCCCTGCGCCCACCCCGATCAAATAATGGAACATCTAACTGGCGTTCTAGATTTTGCACCTGCAAACTAACCGCAGGCTGTGATACATATAGGCTGTCGGCGGCACGCTTAAAACTGCCTTCGGCGGCGATGGCTTTGAGGATGCGTAGCTGATCGAGAGTAAACGGCAGGTCGGACATATTAACGGTTACTAGAGAGCTACAGAGCCGCACGCAGCACTGATTCTCTGATTATCCCCGAAAAAATGACCTTTGTATAATAAAAACTAATAAGCAAATTCTTCTACTATATGTGTCGCATTTTGAAATATCCTTTGCCTTTTAGCCTAGAAAGACTACCCGCAGAGACTTGTGTGGTAGGGGGAGCTGTGCGGGATGCTCTTTTGGGCAGAACTCGTGGAGTTATCGATATCGATTTGGTGGTGCCGGTAAATGCGGTGGAGTTAGCCCGCGATATTAGCCGTGATTATCAAGCTGGCTTTGTGATGCTCGATGCCGAAAGATCGATCGCCCGCCTAGTATTTGATGGGATGACGGTAGACTTTGCCCAGCAAATGGGTGGTAGTTTAACAGCCGATTTACATCGTCGGGACTATCGAATGAACGCGATCGCCTATCACCTAATAGAGCAACGTTTAATTGATCCCTTAGATGGCCGTGGTGATCTACAGGCCAAACTAGTGCGGATGGTTTCGGCGCAAAACTTAGCAGATGATCCCCTGCGATTACTGCGGGGCTATCGACAAGCGGCGCAGCTAGGGTTTGAGATTGAATCAGAAACTGCTCGCACCATTCAGAGCCTTGCACCACGTCTAAATACGGTGGCTGCCGAGCGAATAATGACCGAACTACGCTATCTTTTAGCTGTTAGTCACCATGATATTCGGGTGGTGATTGCAGCGGTAGACTTGCTCCAAGTTTGGTTGCCCGGAATTCAGAGAGAGACTCTGGCTTCAGAGCTGCAAGCTCTTACGGCTGCACTGCGTTTGATCGAATCCCAAGTGCCGCAGCTTTGGCAAGAATTAAATATTCCCCTTCGTCCAACTTTACCCACTACGATTGCCGATATCACTTTGCTTTATGGTCTGTTGGGATCGTTACCTAGTAAAGAAATATTAACTAATCTGACCGCTAGCGTTGCCGAAATTATGGCGATTAATATACTACAACAAAGTGCCTCCATCCTTTGGCCTGCAAGTGTAGTAGATGTCTTTCGTTTATTTCAAATTACCGGCAAATACTTTCCGGGGTTCGTAGTGCTCAATCTTGCTGCTGGCAGAACTTTGACGACTTTGAAACCGCTGATTGATCGGTATTTTGACTTACAAGATCCTTTATCACATCCAGTGATAATTGTCAATGGCAAAGAACTGATGTCGGCCTTGAATCTGCCCCCCTCGCCAGCGATCGGGCAACTGTTAGCAGAAATTCAGCTTGGGCAGATACGTGGAGAAATTGTTACGAAACAAGAAGCTATATCCTACGCTAGGTCAAAGGTTGCGGAATGTAAGTAATCTTGCGGGTAGATAGACCTGGCCTGAAAAATCAGGGTATAATTTAGGTGGACTTATAAATTAATTACTCTAGGTACAGAATTTTTAATCTTCTAAGTTTCATTGAAAGCTTTGCCCTCACACAGCAAGCTTTCCCAGCGAAAACAGGGAACGCTAAAACCACCAGTTCGACTATCTACGCTGACTGTAATGAACATCCCTCTTTTACCAATTCGTTCCCGACTTCATCTATTTCCCAAGCCTGCTTTTTGGCTTAAAGCGTTATGCCTACTGCCTTTAGCCATGCCCATAGTACGAGTAGTACTATCCGGTTTTGCTTGGTTTAGCTGGTTGAATTTTCCGTTTAGTTGGCTCGCTGCTACTGGCCTCGTTACAACACTACATGTGTTACTTCCCATGGCAATTGTTGCTGGCATCTACTGGGGTGTGCGCTCAATATGGTCGGCCAAAACGACTTTTTCTCAGGCTTTGTGGTTTGCCTGTTCTACGATGCTGATTGTAGTAGTTTCTTTCTGTGGGACTGTGGCGATCGCGGCTGTGGCCGAGTCCACAATTTGTCGAATGCCCACACCTACTATTTTAGTGGGTGGTAGCTGTAGTAATCATTTCGCCAATACTGACCTGACCGATGTGATCTCCAGCATGGAGACTTATAACCTGCGCTATTACACATGGATGTTGTGGCTGATGTTAATTGCCTATTGCTATCAGGCTGAGGCTTTCTTCTGGGAAAGAACGCTGCCTAGAATAGATGCTTTTGATACCTATTCGCAAGAAGAAGATATGGGGTCAAGCGAACGCTTTGCACAGGAAGATGTGTCTAATCTTGATGCCATCAGACCCATTACAGACGGTGATGTTTTAGATGGTTCGCCCAATTTGTAGACAATAAAACAGCGTAATTTTAAAGCGGAGTTAGAGGAGCTATCCTTTGACTCCGCTTGCTACATCAGTGGGTACGATATATTTTTGCACAAATAAAAACATTACTAATATTGGGATGATCGAAGTAATCGCTCCGGCGGCCACCAGTCGCCAGTTAGAACCAAAGGCTCCGCTAGAGAGCTTAGAAACTGCTAGGGGCAAAGTATAAAATTGATCATCTTTAATTACGATCAGCGGCCACAAGAAATCACTCCAGGCACCAATAAAAACAAAAATAGACAGGGTAATTAGCGCTGGACGAATGGCTGGCAGCATAATATTCCACCAAATTCCTAAATCGTTGCAGCCATCGATGCGGGCGGCTTCTTCTAGTTCTTGGGGTACACCGCGAAAGGCTTGGCGCAGCAGATAAATACCGAAGGCCGAAACGATGTTGGGTAGGATAATACCCAAATAGCTATTGACTAAATCTAACTGCACCGCGATGATATACAGCGGAATCATCACAATCTGAAACGGGATCATCAAGGTCGATAGAACTACTGCCCAGATGGCTTTTTTACCCCAAAAGTTTAAACGAGCCAAGGGATAAGCAGCCAAGCTGCAAAATAGCAAGTTGCAAGCCACGCTGGCGATCGCCACAATCATGCTGTTCATTAAGGCCAAGCCAAAGTTACTGCTCTGAAACACCTCGCCAAAGTTATCTAGGGTGAGAGATGTGGGGAAAAATTGGGGCGGTGATTGGAAGACATTTTCGCTGTTGGACTTTAAGGCCGTGCTGCTCAGCCATAGTAAAGGTGCCAAGGTAACGAGGGCGATCACACTTAACACCAAGTAGTTAGCCAGGGTTTTCCAATTGAATTTTTTCATGGACGGGGATACCAAATTGCTTCAATTTGTTCGGCTACTGCGATCGATCTTGCCCGATCATCAGTATCTAAAATCACCGTCACATGACCCAGTTTGCGACCAGGGCGTACTGATGGTTTGTGATACCAATGTAGATATGTCCCTGGAATCTCAGAAATCCTGTCACGCTGGGCTAAATAGTCTGATGTAGATTCTTCATAACCCAATAAATTCACCATCACTGCTGATCCACAGGTCAAACTAGGATCTCCTAAAGACATGCTTGCTACGGCTCTTAAATGCTGGGTAAACTGGGAAGTAGCACAGGCTTCGATCGATAAATGGCCAGAGTTATGAGTACGAGGAGCCAACTCGTTAACCAATACTGCACCATCGTCAGTATAGAAAAATTCGATCCCCATAATTCCCACCGTACCCAAATTTCTCAAAATAGTGCGAGCAATCTCGGTAATCTGGGTTTGGGTGGTGGCACTGAGTTCTACGGCAGTGTAGACCCGTTGGCAAACTTGGTTGACTTGGACAGTTTCGACGACTGGGTAAACAGCAATTTCTCCAGTGATTGATCGGGCGGCCATCACGGCTAATTCACAGGTAAAAGGCACAAACTCTTCAATCAAGCCACTCTCTGGAAACTGCTGTTGTAAAGTTTTTAAAGTAGCCGCGTCCCGCACAATAAAAGTCCCTTGGCCATCGTAGCCATGGCGACGAGCTTTAAAGACTAACGGAAACTGCCAATCGGCAGCGGCAGGAGCATGACTTAAGCAAAACTTGGGTACCGGCAAGCCCAGTTTTTGCAAAAAGCAGCGCTGATCATATTTATCTAGCAGCGGTGTGAGGGAACTAAGGGGTGGGCGGAAAATTGCACCAGGAATTTTGCTGAGAGCAACCAAATCCACAAATTCGTTCTCAAAGGTAATCCAGTCGCATTCCTGAGCAAGCTGAGTGGTGGCAGCCAAATCATCGATCGAGGCCAAAATGGTGCGGTCAGCCAAGGCCACAGCGGTGTCGGTGGAGTTGGGGGTCTGGATGACAATTTTTAAATTTAAACTGGCCGCCGCACTAGCCATCATGCCCGCCAATTGACCACCGCCAATGATACCTACTCGCTGCAAAACCATGACCCCGGATGCTGAAGAACTTCGTCATTGTACGTTATGGGAGTTGCCAGTGGAATGTTAGTTGCCGGTGGACAGTGAGCTTGCAAATTTTTGTGATAAGTAACCGACTTGACTAAAGATTTAGATGAGCTGAGCTTGACCGATCATCCTTCCTAACAACCCAAAGAATCCCGCGTATCAGCCCCTGTCTTAGAATTCACTCCATCGGCCTGCTTACAAAGCTGCAACACCTGCTCTTTACCCAGCAAAGCCCCAGTAAAATCAGCGCCTTTAATATTCACATTCTTGAACCTCGATCGCAGCATAATGCTGTCTACCAAAATGGCATCGCTTAAATCAGTGCCGTTGAACTTTACCTGATCAATTAGCGCCTGAGTAAGATTCGCACCATGCAAATTGGTGTTTACTAGCGAAGAAGTACTCAACACCACCCCCATCATATCGGCACCGGAAAAATTGGTACTTTCGAGGTTGGCATTAGAAAACTCCGCTTTTTGCAGCTTCTGACCCGAAAAATCTTTCCGTGCTAGCTCCGCGTTGCTAAAAGATAACGGTGGTGCCGGTACAGCAAAAGCATCACCGGGAAACAGCCACAGGCAACAAGCTAAGACCAAAGAAAGAAATTTAAACATACAATGTAAAGTTTTATAAGTACTACTTCCGTCATTGTATGGCAATTTCCTGTTCAACAATTAAAACCCAGTCAAAAACCCCTTCAGCCAAGGTGAAGGGGTTGATTGTTCAGCATCGATCGCTGAAGCCATAAGTCTTATAGACGAACTAATTAATTATTTAAACTTGAGGCCACTCGGTATGGAATTTCTGAGCAGCTTTCGGATCAGTGGTGCTGAAGGAATTAG
Source organism: Synechococcales cyanobacterium GL140_1_metabinner_5_sub (assembly GCA_025359065.1). Classification (GTDB taxonomy): domain Bacteria; phylum Cyanobacteriota; class Cyanobacteriia; order Cyanobacteriales; family Chamaesiphonaceae; genus JAAFHZ01. Next base: position 174,277 of record JANYHM010000038.1, read on the forward strand.
GCTTATCGGTACGCTCATAAGTATGGGCTCCAAAGTAATCCCGCTGCGCCTGAGTCAAATTCTGTGGCAAGTTGGCACGGCGATAGCTATCGAAGTAGTCCAAGGAAGCACTGAATGCTGGAACAGCAATACCTAAGCGAGCTGCTTGAATCAACACTTCTCGCCAAGCTCCCTGCCGATCGAGGATAGTTTGCTTAAACTCGGGAGCCAACAGCAGGTTAGGCAAAGCTGGATTTTGGTCGAAAGCCTTTTTTATGCTATCTAAGAAGCCCGCGCGAATAATGCAGCCGCCTTTCCAAATGCGGGCAATTTCACCCAGGTTCAAATCATATTTCTCTGCCTGAGAAGCCGATCTAAGTAGCGCCATCCCCTGGGCATAAGAACAAATCTTCGAGCAGTAAAGCGCATCCCGCACCTGGTTAATAAAAGTAGCTTTATCGCCAGTGAACTTCTCGGTTGGTCCGCTCAAGATTTCGGAGGCTGCAACCCGCTCATTTTTATAGCTCGACATAATGCGGGCATTCACTGCCGCAATAATTGTAGGAATAGCTACACCCAGCTCCAGAGCGCTCTGTACAGTCCAGCGACCAGTGCCTTTTTGGTCAGCCGCATCCATAATCAGCTCCACCAAAGGCTGCTGGGTTTCGGGATCAATTTTGCGGAAAATATCAGCGGTAATTTCGATTAAGAAAGAGTTCAGCTCAGCGGTTTTATTCCAATCGGTAAAGACCTGACGCAGCTCTTGATGATTCAAACCCAAAACATTTTTCAGCAGATCGTAGGCTTCAGCAATAAGCTGCATATCGCCGTACTCAATGCCATTGTGGACCATCTTCACGTAGTGGCCAGCGCCAGCGGGCCCAATGTAGGTAACGCAAGGACCATCATCAACTTGGGCAGCAATTTTCTTCAGGATTGGCTCTAGGTTATCGTAGGCAGCCTTGGTTCCACCCGGCATCAAGCTAGGGCCGTTTAATGCGCCTTCTTCGCCACCACTGACTCCCATGCCAATGAAGGTCAAGCCGATACTTTCTAGTTCGGTGGCGCGACGAGCGGTGTCGCCAAACAGCGAGTTACCACCATCGATGATGGTGTCGCCTTTAGCTAGTAGGGGTTTGAGTTGTTGAATTACTTTATCTACCGGGTCGCCAGCTTGCACCATCAACAAAATGAGGCGAGGTTGGGCAAGGCTGCTGACGAAGTCTTCGATCGAAGATGCCGCATGGACATTTTTGCCGGGAGCACGGTTCTTCATGAAGCTCTCGGTTTTGTCTGGACTGCGGTTATATACAGAAATCGGGTAGCCGTTGCGCTCTACGTTTAACGCAATATTTTCGCCCATAACGGCGAGGCCGATGACACCAAAGCTTTGTAGAGTCATATAAATCTGGGGTAAGTTGAGTTTTGGCTGTTTGCTGTTATAGGTTAACGCGATCCCCCCAAAATGACGGCCGATCGGCAGTAATCTTAAGATTTAGGCAACAAAAAAGCGGCCAGTTGGCCGCTTGCACTCTAAACAGTTAATTTTTTAGAATGTAAAAGTTGTACGAACAGTACCTAACAACGAACCAGTATTGTTGTTACCCAATTGGCTAGGGTTAGTCAAGTAGATCAAACCAGGAGTGATCGACAAATTATCGTTGAGCTTGTATTTGTAGAATCCTTCTAGGTGGTAAGCACTAGCGGCACTAGCTGAATTATTAGTTACAGTAGGAGGCTGACCTACAAAGAAGCCTAACAAGTTACCGGGTTGGCCGATATTGGGGAACGCTGCACCAACACCATAGGTAAGAATGCTAGCATTGCCGATCGGTGTGCCTGGAGTCCCAGTAGCTCCAGGAATTACAGCTCCAGTTGCAGAAGTGGCAGTTATGTAGCCGTTCAAAGAAAAATTATCATTTACTTTGTAAGAAGCAGAAGCTCCATAAGAATTGCTGTTCTGAGCAGCTAAGCCAGTACCAACTGCCGCTCCACCAGTACCAAAGTCATAAATAGCACCGCCAGCATTGTATGCACTAACGTAGGCCAAGCCAAAGTCAAATTTTTCGGAAGGCTTAAAGTTAACTTGAGCCAAGATGGAGTTGCGACCACCAAAAATACCACCACCAACAGCAGGGCTATTGGCTCCGGAAGCACCACCAAAATAGCTGAGGTTAATAGAGTCTAGACCAATACCAGTGTTGGCACCATTCAACGGAATGGTTACACCTAGTCCAGTACCACCACCAACTTTATAAATGGGGTTTTCTTCAGCCAAAGAAGAAATCGCGCCACTACCACCAGTGAAATCTTGGAAGTAAGGGTTGTGAGTTTCAGCGTAGTCGGAGTGAATACCATTGAAAGCTCCAGCATAAACAGTGGCATTGCCCACTGGGAACTGATAAGCCAACCAGTCTAAACTAAAAGAATTGTTTACACTGCCACCAAAGCTAGTCTGACTACCATTGGCTGAGGGGATTCCACCATTTAGACCACCGATATTGACATCATTGCGCAGGGTGCCGTAGCCTGCTCCATTGTTTTGAGCATTTAAACGAGTGTAGAGCTTGTCTTTGCCAGTAAAAGTACTCTCCAGTAACAAACGAGCGCGATTACTAACAGTGGCGTTGCTGCCAGGAGCACCACCAGAAAGTACTGTATTCAAACCAACAATTACTTCACCTTTAAGTTTAGTGGTGGTTGAAAATTGGCTAGTTTGAGCCAATGCAGTGCGCTGTTGAACTTTTTCAATGCGAGTATCAATGTTGCTTAGCTCAGCGCGAAACTCTTGAGTAAGGCGACGTAGGGTGTCTAGCTCTTCGGAAGGCACTTGGTCAGCATTTTTCGCTAAAACTGGCTCTACTTTTTGTAAGCAAGATTTAAGACCGTCAACAAAAGCATCCCGCGAAACCGCTTGACCACTAAAGGCTTTGCTGTCACATTCATACTTATTAACTAAACCCTGAAGTGCAGTATACTGCCAATCACTAGGCTGAACTTCAGTTGCATCGGGACTAAGAGTTTCATTTTTGGCAACAAGAGGTGCCGCAGATGTAATATCTGTCAGTCTATCGACAGTTTTGGTGGTAGCTACAGGTGCAGCAAAGGCAGTAGTGGAAACTAGCAAGCTAGCTGCATAAGCAGCAGGCAGTGCAAACAGAATTCTTTGGGCAATACGGGACATGTTGAATTGTTCTCCTCAAGCAAACTTTTTTTCGTGCTTTTACAAGCAGATGAAATGTACCAATTAATCAGGATTAACTGAAACTTAGCACACTCTCATTATAAGCATTTTGACCGGTGACAAAAGCCTTTGTTCCCGGTGAAAGACTGTATTTGAGATATTTTTTGATAGCCTATTCTACAAATATGCCACAAGCCATCTTGTATCACGCGATACATTGAATATACATGTGCTTTGTAAGAATGTGCTACAGCAAATATACCCATAAAAGACTATCCGCTCCCACTTTTGACCAACATAAGGTTGAAGTCAAAAATGAGAGCGGTCTAGCGAGTTTTCGCTCTGGAACCTGACTGCCGGGAGAACCCCAGGCAATGGCAGGCAAAATATTGATTAAATAGATTGACCTGTCGGAGTCTTAGAGAACGGCCCCGGCACACAGCCGGTTAGCTCCAGTTGAAAAACCCTGAGAATTACTACTATCTGTCATGGGCAACACCTCCGTAATATATTGAAAGGACAATCGGAACCTATAGCTCCAAGGTTAACGCTAACATTGGGATAGGGTTTTGGCAATGGTTTATGAGCAAGATTTCGGCGATCGGCCTCGATGTGGGCAGTAAAAGAATAGGAGTCGCAGGCTGTGATGGCACCGGAATGATTGCTACTGGTCTGTTCACCCTAGAGCGCAGCTCGTTTGAACAAGATGTCGAAATGTTACGAGAGTTAGTGATTAGCCGCGAAGCCACCCTGTTAGTGGTGGGTTTGCCCTATACCCTAGATGGAGAATTGGGCAAGCAAGCCCAACGAGTCCAAAAGTTTGCCAATCGTTTGGGGCGTACTTTAAATCTCCCGATCGAGTATGCCGATGAGCGCCTGACTTCGGTAGCTGCCGAAGAAATGATGATTGCCAGTGGTCGATCGCCCCGAGACAATAAAGGAGAAGTCGATCGGCGGGCAGCAGCAATCATTTTGCAACAGTGGCTAGATCAGCGGCGGGCAGCCAAGACTTTAGGCTAGTGTGTAGCAGAAGGTTTGATTGTAGCTGTAACCAAAGAAACAGAAAACCCCGGCTGAACCGGGGCTTCTTATCAAATAATCTGCAAGTCTAAGCTTCGTCTAAAGCTGCAATTCCAGGTAAGATTTTGCCTTCGAGTAACTCTAAGGAAGCACCACCACCAGTAGAAATATGGCTCATTTTGTCAGCCAAGCCCACTTGTTCTACCGCAGCTACCGAGTCACCACCACCAATAATAGTGATAGCGCCCGTAGCCGAAATATCTGCCAAAGTGTGAGCGATCGCCTCGGTACCAGCCGCAAATTTAGGAAACTCAAACACGCCCATGGGGCCATTCCAAATTACCGACTTACAATCAGCTAAAGCTGCTTGAAAAGCCTTGATCGAATCAGGACCAATATCTAAGCCCATCCAGCCTTCAGGAATATTGTTGATATCTACAGTTTGAGCATTGGCATCAGGAGAAAAGTTATCGGCTACCACTACATCAGTGGGTAAAATAAGCTGTACGCCTTTTTCCTTTGCTTTGGCTTCCAAAGCGCGGGCTAATTCCAATTTATCTTCTTCTACTAAAGATTTACCCACGCTTAAACCACGGGCTTTGTAAAAAGTAAAGATCATGCCGCCGCCCAAGAACAGCTTGTCGCATTTGTCTAACAAAGTTTCAATGACACCAATCTTGCTAGAAACCTTCGAGCCACCCACGATCGCTGCCAAAGGTCGCTGAGGAGACTCTATCGCACCCTGCAAATATTTAAGTTCGCTTTCGATCAAGTAGCCCGCTACAGAAGGTTTTAGGTACTTGGTTACGCCTTCAGTTGAAGCGTGGGCGCGGTGAGCAGTACCAAAAGCATCGTTTACATAGAGGTCGGCGATCGAAGCCAGTTTCTTGGCGAATTCTGGATCGTTCTTTTCTTCTTCAGGGTAGAAGCGGACGTTTTCTAATAAAGCAACTTGACCATTGGTCATAGCGCCAACTTTGCTAGCTACTTCGTCGCCGATACAGTCATTACATTTGACTACGGTTTGGCCTAAGAGTTCAGAAAGTCGATCGGAGACAGGAGTTAACCGAAGCTTTTCGTCTACGCCTTTGGGACGACCAAAGTGACTGCAAAGAATCACGATCGCGCCTTTGCCAGTCAAATCTTTGATGGTGGGCAGAGCGGCACGAATACGGGTATCGTCGGTGATCTTGCCGTTGTCGTCTGTGGGCACGTTAAAGTCAGCGCGGACTAATACTTTTTTGCCGGTGAGGTCGGCAGCAGAAAGACTGGCTACTGATTTTTTAGTCATAAAATTTTATTTACCTATATTAACTTAGCTAGCTGATTATCTATATTTTCTTACCACAGGGATCGTAGATGTGCGGCAGTTAGAAAAATATTGTAACCAGAAACCGGTGAAGGAAAAAAAGATTTTTTGTTTTTGAGAATTAATGGCTCCTTTTCTTGTCAGGATAGCTTTATATCTGATGCCTGCTAGGCCAGCACTCGATTCAGTTTGCCGCTGGCAAAGCCCTCTAGATCTAAAGTGACAAAAGCAAAGCCTAGTTCCTGTAGAGCTTTGACGATCGAGGGTAACTCTGAATTGCTGGCAAATTGACCGATCGATGCTGCGGGTAACTCAATACGTGCTGTGTCTCCGATCGATCTCACCCTAAGCTGCTCGTAGCCCAACTTCCGCAGATAAATCTCGGCTCTGCCGACTCGGTGGAGCTTGTCGATCGAAATCTCTTCGCCATAGGGAAAACGCGAACTCAAACAAGGCTGGGCGGGTTTGTCCCACACCGTTAAACCCAAATGTTTAGCGATTTCTCTGACTTCTATTTTGGTGATACCTAGTTCGGCTAAGGGCGATCGGGCACCTCGTTCCTGGGCAGCTTGAATACCTGGTCGATAGTCTTGGAGGTCATCAGCGTTCACACCATCTAAAACATAGGGATAGCCGAGCTGCTGCGCCAAGGGCTTGAGAGTATCATGCAGCTCGCTTTTGCAAAAATAGCAGCGATTCACTGGGTTCGCCCGGTACTCAGGATTATCTAGCTCATTAGTTCTTACCACCCGATGAGTAATCCCAATTACCGCCGCCTGAAGCTGGGCATCTTCTAGTTCTTCTGGTAGCAAAGAAGGCGAAGCTGCTGTAACTGCCAAGGATTTCTCACCTAGGCAGTCATAAGTGACTTTAGCAACTAGCGTGCTATCTACGCCACCAGAGTAAGCTACTAGTCCTCGATCGAGATTACCAATCAATTGGCGTAAGGCAACTAACTTATCGTTGGTAGCAGCTTGCATGGCTTTGAGTCAGGACTAAAACTGACGACGGGAGAATATCCCAATGGTAATACCCAAAAAGATGGCAGTAAAGAGCAGCGCATAGCCCACCGAAGCCCAAAGGACAGCCGCAGCGGGTAAGTCATTATAAACTGCCAAGTTTTTTAAGTCCAACCGAGATAAGTCGGGCAAGATCATAAACATGATGTCGCTGGTCTTGCGCAGAGCCGAACTGGCGGCAATACCGCTATTGGTGCGCTCCACCATGCCCTGGGTGCCATGGCCAGCAAACCAAATCAGGGCGGTCATTAAAGTCGCCAACAGCGGGCTGGTCATAGAGCCAAACATCAGTGATACCGAAACCATCACTACTAGCTCTAGAAACAAAAAACAGCCTGAGATAATTAGAGGCGTGGCCTGATAAGGAACTTTGGCGATCGACAGCATTCCTAAATAAATTGCCATCATTCCGACTACCATTACGGCCATGACCGCCGAGAGGCCGAAGTGCTTGCCAATAATTAATTCTGCACGGCTTACTGGTTTGGGAATGAGAGCCAGGATAGTTTTACGGTCGATTTCTTTATTGATTAAGTTACAGCCGACAAAAACGGCGATGACTGTACCCAGTATTTGGGCGACGGCTAAGCCCAGATCTAACATCATTTTGCCTTGGGCACTACCGGCTACTTCCGGTAAGATTTGCCAAGCTGCCGCCATAATGAGGGCAAAGATGCCGATCGCATACAGAATCCGCTCCCGAATGATTTCTCGAAAGCTGTTGACACCCACTGCCCAGATCCGAATTGCGTTCATTGTTCGCTATGCCTTTTGAAACTCAATAAAAAGTTGGTAAATATCTTAGATTATGCCCCGCCCAGAGCAATTTTTAGCAGTCTATCAGATCACTGGATGGCGATCGAATAATCAAAACCGCCAAATTCCTACCCTGTCTGTTTTGCGGCCATAAAAACTATTCCACAACTTATCAGGGAACATTTTTGCCCCACTAGCATTCCCTTTGAAAAATTGAATCTCTCATGGGAGAATGACCACAACCATCTACCCGATCGCACCCAATGAAACGAACTGCTTTATTACTTGCTAATACCGTAGCTTTTCTGGCTGTCCAGCAAACCACCTTCGCCATTACCCCAGTAAATGTGGCCACTGTCACCTGCGATATTTTGGTGGTCGGCGGCGGGTTTAGTGGTACTGCTGCCGCTTACGAAGCCCTATTGGCTGGCAAGGAAGTGTGTATGACCGATATTACCGACTGGGTTGGTGGTCAAATTTCTAGCCAAGGGGTTTCGGCTTTGGATGAACGCCCTACCCAACGCAAAGAAGGAATTTTTCCTCGGGGCTACAAAGAACTGCGCCAGAGCATTAAAGACCGCTATGGCAAACTGAATCCAGGAGCATGTTGGGTGAGTGAATCTTGCTTCTTACCCAAAGATGGCCACCTTATTTTGACTGAGATGCTAAAAAAAGCAGCGGCCAAAGGCGGCGGACAGCTCAAGTGGTATCCCAACACTGTGATCAAAGACCTGCAAGTAACAGCTAAAGGCCAGGGCCAACAGGTAGCAGCAGCGATCGCCATTCAGCATTCCTCTCAACCCGGCAATGCCCCCATCAATAGCACACCGCTATCTCAGACGATTACCGATGCCTATACTTACAAAAATTCTCCTCGGTTCCGGAAAGAAATTATCCGCTTTGCCCCCAGTTCCGCCAAAATCGATCCGACTAAGCCCGCTAAACCGGCGGACTGGTATGTAGTAGAAGCTACCGAAACCGGCGAATTGATTGCCCTGGCTGGTATTCCTCACAAACTAGGTATCGACCCCCGCAGTGCGGCTGAACCTTCTTCACCCGATGAAAAAGGCGATCGATACTGTACTCAGGGCTTCACCTATCCTTTTGCCATGGCCACTACCGAAACTCCTCAGCCGCAAGTAGAACCAAAGTTTTATCAGCAATATGCCCCCTACTATAGCTATGAGCTAAAACGCTTGGCAGATTTTGGGTTGGTCTACAGCTACCGGCGGATCATGAGCAAGGGCGAAGGCCAAAAAATGACCTTTGGTGGCATTGGCTATACTGCTCCAGCACCGGGTGATATCTCCATGCAAAACTGGACTTGGGGTAACGATTACCGCCCTGGTAGCAGTCAAGATAATTTAATTTTGGATGACGAACAGCTAGCCGCTAGTGGTCAACTCAAACCGGGTGGTTGGCAAGGAGGTCTGAGGCCAGAAACCCTACAAAAAGGCGAGGAAATTGCTCAAGGTTTCTACCATTGGTTAGTGGCCGGAACTACTGATAGCCGTGCTCCTTTGGCCAAAGAAGCTTGGCAAAAAACTCCGAACCTTAACCAGCGTTATCTACAAGGATTAGATTCTCCCATGGGCACCGCCAACGGTTTATCTAAATATCCTTACATCCGAGAAAGTCGGCGAATTATTGGTCGCCCTAGCTTTGGTTATAGCAATGGGTTTCTGATTACTGAAACCGATATTTCGCGCAATAACCTGTGGACTCCAAACCGAATTGCTAACTTGACTGATCAGGAGCGTCGTTTATTGGGAGCCAGATTAGCAGATGGCAGTAGCGTGATCGATCGCCTGCAAGATCCTGGAGTCCAAATCGAACTCAAGCAGCGCCAGCGCGCCACGGTCTATCCAGATACGGTGGGGATTGGTCACTATGCGATCGATTTCCATCCTTGTATGCAGAGCAGTCCTGCCGAAGCCCCAGCAAACCTGGAGCGGCTGGGTGGTAGAAATGGTGAAGGCCAAGCTTATCCGTTTCAAGTGCCCTTAAGAGCGATGATTCCTCAGAAGATCGACAACATGCTGGTTGCGGGCAAAGGGATTGCCACCAGCCACATTGCCGCTGCTGCCTATCGGGTGCAGTCTTTTGAGTGGTCAGCCGGAGCGGCAGCAGGTACAACGATCGCCTATGCCTTAGAAAAAGGGGTCTTGCCCTATCAGTTGGTCGAAAATCTCCCTCGGGCAAATCCCCAGCTCCAAGAGCTGCGCAATCGCTTAGAACGCCAAGATAACCCCACTGTGTTCCCTGGCACTTCGATTTTCAATAACAACTGGAAAGACTGGAAGTAGCTTAAATAGCACTACTCAAAGTTTTCGCATTACTCTCTGCAAAGAAAGTAGTGCGAACCCGCTCGGCAATCTGAGGACTAGTCAAACCCAAGCTAGACAGAGATTCATTTGGAGAAGCATGTTCTACTAGTAAATCTGGCACCCCAATCCGATCAATCTCCGCCATAATCCGGGCATCGACAATTGCCTCGGTCACTGCCGAACCAAAGCCGCCTTGAAGACAGCCTTCTTCGATCGTTACCACTTTCTTGATTTTTTCGACCAGCGGCAAGATTAGCTCAGTATCTAGCGGCTTCACAAACCGGGCATTGATCACCGTAGCCTCAATTCCATGCTCACTCAGCAACTGCGCCGCCTGTAGAGTTGGATGCACCATCGAGCCATAGGCCACCATTAGCACATCATCACCCTGGCGAAGAATCTCACCTTTGCCGATCGGCAAAGTTTCCCAGCCTTCTTCCAATAGCGGCACACCATAGCCTTCCCCACGGGGATAGCGCATGGCGATCGGGCCATCGGTATATGCTACCCCAGTAGCCACCATCTGCTGTAGCTCACCCTCATCTTTGGGAGCCATCACCACTATGTTTGGAATGAATCGGAGATAGGCAATGTCATACATTCCTTGGTGGGTGGGGCCATCAGCACCAACAATGCCCGCTCTATCCATACAGAAAAATACTGGCAGATTTTGAATGCACACATCATGGATGATTTGGTCAAAAGCTCGCTGCAAGAAGGTCGAGTAAATTACCGCCACCGGACGCATTCCTTCCGTAGCCAGCCCTGCGGCCAAAGTAATGGCATGTTGCTCCGCGATACCCACATCTACATACTGCTTGGGCAGTTTGGCTTGGAACTTATCTAAACCAGTCCCCGTTGCCATGGCAGCGGTAATCGCTACAATGTTGGGGTTGTGCTGCGCCAAGCCAATTAAAGTATGAGCAAAGACCTTAGAATATCCGGGGGGTTTGGGTTTGTTAGAAGGAATAGCTTTACCAGTAGTTAGGTTAAAGGGAGTTTGAGCATGGTATCCCACCTGGTCTTTTTCGGCAATTTCGTAGCCTTTGCCTTTGGTAGTAGCAACGTGAACCAGTACCGGGCCTTGGTGTTTATGTGCCGACTTAAAGGTGGCAATCAGCTCGGCAATATTGTGGCCATCCACCGGTCCCATATAAGTGAAGCCCAGCTCTTCAAATACAGCTCCGACCTTGGGCACCGCTAAACGCTTCATGCCTTCTTTGACCCGATCGAGCTCTGGCGAAATTACTTCCCCTACAAACGGTAAGCTTTTGATTTGACCCTGAATGTTGTCAGTCATAGACTGGATTTCGGGTGTCACCCGCAATTTGTTTAGATAGCGTGGAATTGCCCCTACATTGGGAGAAATCGACATTTCATTGTCGTTTAGCACTACCAACAAATTAGTTTTCTTCAAATGTCCAGCATGGTTAATAGCTTCTAGAGCCATGCCACCGGTCAAAGCTCCATCGCCAATTACCGCTACGCACTTAAAGTTTTCGCCCTTCAGATCTCTGGCGATCGCCATGCCTAAAGCGGCTGAAATACTAGTAGAGGCATGTCCAGCCCCAAAATGGTCAAACTTACTTTCACAGCGCTTCAAATACCCGGCAATTCCGCCCTTTTGGCGCAGAGTATCAAAGTTGCGGTATCTGCCGGTCAGTAATTTATGGGGATAAGCCTGATGCCCCACATCCCAGACTACTTTGTCTTTATCTAAGTCCAATGTTTGATAAAGGGCGATCGTTAGTTCTACGACTCCTAACCCTGGCCCCAAGTGGCCGCCAATAGTGGAAACGGTTTCTAGGTGCTTTTCTCGAATTTCTCGACCGATTTGTTCTAGCTCGCGCACCGACAAGCCGTGAAGTTGGTTAGGATGAGTAATGTCGCTTAGGTGCATAGCTGATCGGGTGTGGAGGTGTCTTCTTTAACTCTAGATGATTTTTTCCCTGCGGGAAAGCTATTTTGATATCGCTGAAATATCTTTGATGGTAAAAAAATCTGTGGTTACTGTGTTATGCGTAACGCACTCTGAGGTGAAATTCGTTGTAGGATGTGAAATAAGTTATGCCTAGAGATAAATTCTGGCGGAAAATCAGATATCTTACTAAAGCAATAGCTTATCAAACCTAATATCTATTTCCATGTCAGTGAAAACATCTTTTCGGGTCTTTTTGTCATTTTTGGTGGTTCCGATCGGCACAGCGCTGATCAACCAACTACCCGGTCAGGCAGAAAAGCCTCGGTCTACGAATGAAGATTTTTTCAATGGGACTAATGCTCGCAAAAATCTCTCACAAAATTCACTGGTATCTGATGCACCAGCCGTAAATTATGTTGAGGCCAAAACCTCTAATGTTGAAAGCAGCAGGCTATTACCGATTATTTCTCAGGCCACTGGTTTTAATCAACAGGGTAAAGTAATAGTACAGTCTGTAGAATCAATGCCGCCTAACCAGGTGACACCTTCAGAAATTTCGCCCATATCACCGCAAGCTAAGCCCTCGACAAAATCCCCTGTAAAAGATAGTCCATTTCGCTTATTTGGGTGGGATACAGCTAAACCGATCGGGCAAGGTAATTTGCTTTTGCAGTTTGGGGGCACTTCTTTCAATAACCCCTACGACTTTAGAGGTGGCACTAGTAGACAGGTAAATCGCAGTAACGATGCCTCCCTGGAGCTAGTCTATGGGTTGAGCAAAGATGCTCAAATAGGAATCAGTTTGGCTGGCAAAGACGACACCATTTTTGCCAACCTGGTAAATCCCAACAGCCAGCTACAGATTCTGAACAACAGCATTCCGATCCAAGCCAAGTGGCGTTTTTACAATCAATCTAGTTTACAGGGGGCGATCGTGGCGGGAGCTGAATTCCCGGCTCCTTTTTCTTCACTGTTTTTCCGTCCACAGCGCAGCATTGACTATTCCCAAACCGCTGCCGGTGGAGTAGGTGTCGATCGCATTTTTGCCCCCAATAACTCCGTGATTTGGGGCTTGGGTTTGCCAATATCTTATCAGGCGACCGATAAATTATCGCTGCACTTAAATCCTCGTCTGAGTATCTTTCCTAGTAGGTTGGCTGTTTCCGAAATTCAAGGAGATCCCAATGCTATTAGAAACGCCGGGATTGGCTTTGATGGTCAAAGCCTCAATTATTACGGCACCGTGGCCGGAGTTGGGGTGGGTGCTAGCTATGGCCTCACGCCTAATCTTCAGCTAGCTGCCGATTTCACCCAAATTTTGGCCGGCAAAAACACGATCGAGCAGGCTAGCAATGGCAGTTTCTTGGGTGCCAGACCAGTTTGGAATGCTGGCTTACAATATGCTCCCAATAACAATACAGGAATATCATTGTATGCCACCAACCGCTTTAGTCCGACTAGTTCCTCTCCAGCTAATCTGTTGGCACAGACCGGCGGAGACTATGGAGTAGGTTTAAACGTGACCTATTTACCTGATTTTAGTGGCACCTTAGCCAATGAATCTCGGACAGCTTACCCTAGTAAAAGTGCCTTTTGGAATAGCCCTACCGGTTTTCCTAGCACCACAGTTCCTGGTGGCAGTATTTTGTATCAGTTAGGGGTAGGCAGTCAAAGCCAGATCAATCCCTCAATTCGTTGGGGTTTGGCAGATGACTTTGAAGTTGCCATCACCCACAACAACAGCAACCGTCGCGAAATGCCGATCGAGACTGGTTTGTTTGGCCGCTGGGGTTTAGTGGCCGATCGAGGACAAAGCGGTTTTAATGGTGGTTTAGGATTGGGTCTGGTACGGGTCGATGGTGCCGATTTACAGTTGGGCTATGGCCTTTATGGCGAAGTGCCAATTTCTTATCGGCTTCCAGGCAATGCTCTGACCCTGCACGCTACTCCTAAGCTGGTGATTCCGGCACAGTTCCAAGGTGTGCCGCGCGTTTTAGCTTTGGCTTTAGGTGCCACTTGGCAAGCGACTGAAAACACTCAAGTATTCGGTGGTATTTCGCCCAGCTTAATTGGTGCTAATCAGTTGGTAGCCGGGAATGCCCTGGCAATCAGTGGCAGTACTCCGGTATATAATTTGGGTGTGCGACAGTTGTTCCCGAGCGGGAATTCAACTTATGGTGTAGAACTCTATTATACTAATGGCGCTGGTAGTACTGGTTATCAGTCAGTAAGTGCTTTACCAAATGGGGACAGTCAATTTGGAATTCGCTTGAGTTTGTTGAATGGTACCCCTGCCCGTTAATGGTTAATCGGAAATAATGAGTCGAGGAATTAGATCTTTTTGCTGTTTTGCTGTGGCAATGTTAATGGTATTGATTGTAGCGACCAATACCGAACTGCGGGCTACTATCCCGCCATCTAGAACGATCACAGAAAATGTCGAACAGTATTTAGAAAATGCTGTTCAGCAATGGCATATTCCTGGTTTGGCAGTGGCAATTGTGCAGGGTGATCGAATTTTTTATGCTAAGGGCTTTGGTCGATCGGATGCTCAGCATCAAATCACATCTGATACGCCTTTTATTATTGGTTCTTTGAGCAAATCTCTGACGGCTACGGCGGTATTGCAATTGGTCGAGAAAGGAAAAATCGATTTACAGGCACCAATTCATCAATATCTGCCTTGGTTTCATTTAAATTCAAAGTATTCAAATCCGATCAGAATTGTGGATTTGCTGCATCATACCAGTGGCCTATCGATTCAAACTGATATGGAGTATCTAGATTGGAGCATTCAATCTAGCTCGTACTCTTTGGAAAACTACGTGCGACGGCTGACTACAGCCAAACCCAATAGCCCTGCTGGCAAAGAATTTAACTACTCCAATACCAACTATGCAATTTTGGGTTTGATCATCCAGCAAATCGCCAAAATGCCCTATGAAGAATATATCGAATCACATATTTTTCAACCCCTAGAAATGCATCATAGCTTTACATCTCAGGGGCAAGCACTGCGTTCTTTACCACCGCTTTCGACTGGCCATCGTTTCTGGCTGAACCAACCAGTAGCTACCACATTGCCCTTCGATCGGCAGAACTTACCCGCAGGCTACCTGATTTCTAGCGCCGAAGATATTGCGCATTATTTGATTGCACAACTCAATGAAGGTCGCTATCAAAATAAGATGCTGATTTCAGCAGCAAGTGTGGCTCAGCTTCATGAACCAGCAGTATTGGCTTGGGGCAGCTCTACTTATGCGATGGGCTGGGTAAACGATCGGGTAAACGATGTGGCGATCCAATATCACGGTGGCGAATTGGCCAATTTTTCGGCCAATGCTACGCTGATTCCCTCCCAGCGCTGGGGAATTGTAATTTTAACCAATGTTTTTCCTGGTTTGATTGGCGATCCAATTCGCAAGCTATACGTGGGAATTATCAATATTTTGCAGGGTAGCAATCCACCACAGTTACACGTCGAACTAGGCAACAGGCTATTAGTATTTGGTTTACCCTTGGTGTTGCTGGCTCAGATGGGATACCTGCTCAGATCCTGCCGTCAAAACATTACCCAGAGTTTGATTAAACATCAGCTCAACGGACGATATTGGTGGATACATATCTATTTACCTACAATTTTGCATAGCTCGATCGCCGTGGGCTTTTTGGTCGTGTTACCACTGGGCACCAAAGTGCCCCTATCGATTATGTTGTTGGCTCAGCCAGATATTGCCATCACGGCGATTGGCTGCGGCACAGTGGCAGTTGGCAGCTTGCTGCATACTATGGTGGTAGGCTGGTTGGCCACCAGGCTGACTAGACCGAAGAATTTTATTCTCCTGTCACCGATAGACCCTGAATCCAAATGCGAGGACAAACACCGCCAGGAGTTATTTCGGGGGTAGGCTCTACGTAAATAATATCTTTGAGGATGGTCAGAAAATCTCCTGCTACAGTGGCGGCATCGATACTGACTTTTTCGCCTTTGTTGACCAGCCAGCCATCAAAAGGTAAAGAGAAAGAACCCTGCAAAGACTGCACTCCAGCATGGAGAGCCTGCAAGTCGTCGATCAAAATGACATTTTCGGCGGTATCTAAACTATAGGTTTGAGCAGCGGCTACATCACTGGCAAACACCTCATAAAAGTGAGGTGATACTGTTACTTTAGAACCCATGTTGGCGTGACCGGTGAGTTCTGCTTTCATCCGTTTAGCAGTGCCGGCGCTGTGAATAAAGCTAGTAATTATCCCTTTATCTAGCATCATTACTTTACGGGTGGGAGTACCTTCGCCGTCAAAGGTTTCGCTCCCAATCCGGTGGGGGTGGTGAGCATCATCAGCGATCGACAGCAATGGTGAAGCAATAGTCTGACCGATCGAATCGGGCTGTGAAAGGCTCTGTTTATCCAAAATACTTTGGGCATTAAAGATATTTGAGAAAGCGCCTAGTAAACTCAGGAAAGCTTCGCCGGAAAAAACTACGGTGTATTTGCCGGTAGGAATCGATCGATAGTTCAAGTGACTAATAGTTTTCTCGGCAGCCTCGGCCACACACTTTTCGGCATTGAGCAGCGCAAAGCTAGTGCTCATTTCGTAGGCTCCTGCGCTGCGGGGCTTTTTCTCAGGCTGCTCGGTTTTGGTGTAGAGATACAGCGAAGTATAAGCACGAGTTTCGTGGCGCTGCGCTCCTTGGCTGTTTAGATAAAAATGCTCCACTTGGCGCTGGCTTAGTCCGTTATAGGGCACGCTTTCGATCGCTTCGTGGGCAGCCAATAATTTGGTTTCGGCGGCAACCAGGCTAGCTACTAATTCTGGCACCGAGGCAGCGGGCGCGATCGGCACTTCTACCGGGGCAATTACTTCAGTAGCCGCTGGGCTGAAATCTGGGGCATGTTGGGTAATACCAAAAAAGCTGGCTTCGTAAGCGGTTTTGAGAGCTAACTCTAAGCCGGTAGGGTCTAAGTCAGTGGTGCTGGTGCTGCCCACGGTGTTTTCGGGGTTCCAGACGCGCACTGTTACGCCCGATCGATTGGAGGCTTTAACTTGCTTGGTTACACCGCGATCGACTTGAACGCTGGTTTCGTCTACGGTGGAGCCATAAATATCAAATTTGCTGATGCCGAGCTTGTTGGCAATGATGGTGGCGGTGCTGGAAAGATCGGCGATGTCTAGCATGTGGTCTAGGAGATGATGGGTCTTTTTTGTATCTTAATAGATTCGCCCCTCATCTGGTGGCCGATCGGCTGTAATCTGAATCAAGAAATCTGTGTGGTGAGTTGTAATGTATGAGCAAAAGAGCGGTGTTTCTCGATCGAGATGGGGTTCTCAATGTGGAAGCGGGATATTTATCTCAAATTGAAGATCTCCATCTGTTGCCTGGAGTGGCGCAGGCCGTAAGGAAATTGAATGATTTAGGACTGTTTTGCTGTTTGGTATCTAATCAATCTGGCCCCGCACGGGGCTATTATTCGGCTAAGCATGTGGAATTTCTCCACGATCGACTGGGTAATTTACTTCAGCAACAGGCCAATGCCTATCTTGATGCTTTGTATTTTTGTCCTTATCTGAGTCCGGCAGCAGGTGGCACTGACCCCAGCTTTGCGAAATGGAGTACTTGGCGCAAGCCCAATACCGGAATGCTAATGGCTGCGGCTTGGAAACATGATCTAGATATTCAGCAAAGTTTTATGGTGGGCGATAAAGCTACGGATATTGACCTTGCTCACAATGCTGGCTGTAGGGGGATTTTGGTGCAAACTGGTTTTGGTGAACAGGTGCTCAGCGGTGATTATCAACACCTGACCAAACCAGATTATCTGGCTACCAACTTGACAGATGGCGTAGATTGGATTGTCAGCCAAATGGCTTAAAATTCTGCTGCACCTCGCAGGCGTTCAATGACCCACCGAGGACAACCACGCTTAATTTCGGTGGTTTTGGTCGTGATAACTTGATCTTGACCGTTTTTGAGGATTTCGGTGACCACCACTTTTTCGCCATTTTTGACATAGTCTAAAAGTCGTTTTAAAGTTTTGGCCTTGATTGCATCCATCAACTCTTTGGTTGCCAGATTGGGCGTGGTTTGATTTGCTGCGTTTTGTTGGTCTTGTTTAGAAGTTTCTGTCTGAGAATTTGCGGGCATATTCGATGTGGGTGTCGTTTGAGTTGCCATTTGCAGGGCAGCTATTTCTTGAGAAAGGTTTGAGATTGAATCTTCTGGAACATAAATGGTTTCTTCCAGTTGCCCCAAATCGATTGGGGTGGCTGAGGAACTACGGGAGCGCGCAGATTTGGTTTTGGGTGTTGTCGCAGCCGTAGATGAAAAGGTGGCCGCATCTACAGACTGTTCAATCCACACGAGGTAATCATTGCTGTCAATTGTTGTCTCACCCACTAAAGTACGAAGCTGTAGAGTTCGTTGGTCAATTTTTAGCTCTTGAATGGGAAACCAGTTACCTCCCTGAAACACCAGCAGACTGCGTGATTGTACTCCCGAAGACCGGGCATAGCGCTCTAGCCAAGCTTTCGCCATAACGTGAGCTGGTTGATATTGCAGCTTATAGCCTTCGGGCGTTTGATACTTACTGTACTCCACATAATCGGGGTGACGAGACTTGCGAGCAGCTAAAAAATCATGGCGCTCTAATGTGGCGCAGAGAACGTTCATGTAACCTTCTGCCTGATTATTGAGCAAGACTTTTTGCTGCCATTCGTTGACTTGTTTGCTTACCGCTACTAGGCCACCCCGTCGATCGAGCAGCTTCATAGCTTTGTCCGAATACTCTACCTGGAGATGAGCAGCGGCGCTCATTTTTTTCTTGCCCCGCACAAAGTTTTCGATAAGTTCGATATCGGCAGCAGAAAGATCAGATAAAGAGTGAGAGGAAGCAGTAAAGTTGGTCATGATTTTTGGCTGTCGGCGGTGTCTCCATGATATCGACCCACTCAAGAAAATGGCCACAGCAAATTGACTGAAAAGGCTCTGGGACTAAATCACAGGGTTTGATTCTCCGGTGATCGCCGTCACTGACCGGCAGTTTTTTCGGCTTGCGATATTTGATTTTTAGATTGTCTTTAGATCATCTGGGTTGCACTTGCTTGCCAATGGGTAAGAAAATACCTAAATTAAAGAGAGTTAAGAAACGTAAATCGCAAGGCGAGATTCCCTCATAATTCATTTGCTGGGATTTTGACTGCACAGGAATCATCATTTATATTCTGGAGTTTCTAGATGACTATTGCATTAGATAGAGGCCAGGAGCGGGGACGGTTTGACGTTCTTGATGACTGGCTGAAAAAAGATCGCTTCGTATTTGTGGGCTGGTCTGGCATTTTGCTGTTTCCTACGGCCTTTTTGGCTTTGGGCGGCTGGATGACT
>JANYHM010000056.1 GCA_025359065.1 Synechococcales cyanobacterium GL140_1_metabinner_5_sub
CTCTGCCCAGCCGCTGGGGACAAATAAGCTCAAGCTTGCGCCTTTGACTAGGAATTCTGTTGGTGGCTCTGTGCGAGACAGGTAATGCTCGGCGTGTTCTAGGGTTGATGCCCAGTGACCCTTTGGGGTCAGATAAAGATCAACGTGGTTTGGGAGTTTCAGGGATTTATAGACTCCTTCCGGTACTGCCCAAGCCGCGACGAGGTTGATGTGGCCACAGTACTCCTGGCCGTTGAACACTGGCCACTCGGTTTCTTCCCTGGTGAGGTTGCAGCCGTTGTGGTTGGCGATACTTAAGGTTTGTGCCATGATTGAGGTTGCTCCATGCTTTTTAAGTGTGCGGTGGTAGCAAAGCGATCGAGTTCCGTGCAAAAGTAGTCGATCGCTTTGTTGTGTCTGTTTGCCTATGCCTGTCGGATATCCAGATCATTTCTCTGGAGAGGCTGGCTATTCAGTTGTCTAGGTACTCTGTGATGTTCATAGTTTGCTTCGATGTGACCTGGATCATCACCTTTTCAAATAATATCATTAGTTTCTTAACGCTGTCAAGTTATTAATATCATTTTCTTAGCATTAAGATTTTCATGCTATAATTCTGATACATATTCCATATGGGAAAAATAGCCGTGACCAAAATTGCAGAATTAAGAAAGAGAGTTGGCTTAACACAAAGCCAGCTAGCTGCTCGTTTAGGGGTAGATATCTCAACTATCAGAAATTTAGAGCGGAACAGAACTGGTGTAGACCAGATAGAGCGGTTTATAAGACTTTGTGATGTTCTAAAATGCAGCCCTGTGGAACTAGTTGAATATAAGTCTGTTGAGGATGGAGATTTTGCAGAAGAAATTCTGTGACAAAAAAGCGCGGCGTTACCAACATTGCAAGGCTCTTCAGTGCCAACCCGGAGATCTTCTGGTATATATTCCAAACGAAATTAAAGATCCTTAGAGGTATCCTTACTATGTCTTTTGAAGAAATGCAGTCCATCCTCCAAGGAATTCTGCTCTCACAACAACAGCTTCAATCTTCACAACAGCAGTTCCAAGGGGAAATGGTGGAGCTAAAGGCACTTGCTAACTCTAACGGTCGTGCCATTCAAGCCATGCTTGACCAAGCCGCGACCGATCGACTTCGTGATGAGGAACGTGCCCAACAACACGAAGAAAATATGCGACGGCATGAGGAGGAAATGCGGGAGTTGAAAGCCACCAATCGTGGACTTGTCAATCTCGCTGTCTCGATCGACGAAGACCGCCCCACAATCCTTCGGCTTCTCCAATCTAACAACAGCAAGCTTGATACCCTCCTCGATCGATTACCTCCCCAGCAGCAATAAACCGTCTTCTCAAGAGACTGGGGGGGTTTGCCCAACGGATTCCCAAAAATTCCAGGAGTTAGCGACGGTGCTTTTATTGATCGATTATTGGATTTGGTGGAGACAGATCTTAGCTATTAGTTTGTCGCACTAAGCTATAGATACACAGGCTTTTTTTAGAATGAATTTTTTAATACTGAATCCAAAATCAGCAAGATCAAGATGTAAAGATTTTGTTGAAACCCAATAGCGACAATATCTGTAGAGCTTTATCAATCTCTATCCATTCAGGCATGGTCAAATGAATACATACGTTTAATGACATTTTCAAATTGTTAAAGAAAATCATCAACACGGTAGATCGATCGCATGATCTGCTGTATCCTGATTCGTAGGGATTCTAGCTTTGGATTGTCGGCCATTCTGACGATGAAAGGGTGATATAGGTTTTCCACCGTGAAGGATAAACCGAATTTAAGTACTATATCAGGGGAAGCCCAGGAGCAAAGGCTATCGATTAAAGAAATCAGCCGGAATTAGTTAAAAATGCAAATACCGCTCAATCTATTAGATCAAGCGGCGATGACATGAAAAAAGTTTTTAAGATTTGAGGAAGTTGAGATCCCCTCAAATCGGCGAAGCTGGGAAAAATATGGACATCACAAAGTGTCTTTATCTTACCCTTATTTGTCATGGCCGTAAAGTGAGCCAGTAGAAATCTGTTACTTTTCCCAAAAAATCATAGATTTCTCGTACTTACCGCACTGGCAAAAGATCTAACCAGCACCCATATCTAAGAATTGAGCGGTCTATCCCCAAAATAGACCCCCGTGAATCTAACCAGCATCGCATCCACCAAAAACCATATAGCCGCTTAAACCTGAGTGTTTAAGCGGCCAGAGTGCTGCATTGTTTCCCATGATCGCCAATCATGCCCACGATCACAGGTCGCCCCAAGACAACACCACAGATCGCCATAATGACCCCTGGTCAATCCAGTTTGATCGTTGTCCCCAGATCACCCCCGGAATAATGCAGAGATCCCACCGACCACCCCTGGTCAAGAAGATCACCTCGAACCCCTTAAACCTCAGTATTAAAGCGGCTCTCACCAAATATAGAGAGAGCCATGAAAGCATCAACCGTCAACCAAAATGCCCCCACCAAGTCCAATACATTCCCCATTTCCCAAAAACTCACCCAAAACCAGAAACAGCAGCAATTCAAGGAATCCTTTGAATTAGCTGGTGGCACCGAAGCTTGGATCGAAAAAATCAAGCATGAATGCAACAAAGGCAGCTCCATTAGCCACGCCCTCGTCGATCTCAACATTCAATTCATCGAAGACACTGGCCGCTGGGAAATAAACGATCGCCTAGGTCAAACCATCAGCCGTTGGTACGAAGGCAACTCAGAAACTGGTGAGTGGAACCGCTTCCGCAACCATAATTACCTGGCCGCCGCCTTCTTCATCAGCGAAAATGGTGAGATCTTCAACGCCAAAGTTGCCAACCCCAAGGAAAACTATGAAAAATCCAAGGGCTTTGGTGACAAGGAAGAATGGTTGCCTACTGGCAAAATACGCCGCTACGAAGCCGTCAAAGATGGTGGCAACCGGATCTTGTGGCCATCACTGGACAGGGACACTAGAAATTTGATCAATATAATGTATGGCTACGATATCCCGTTGGACGGTGATGTTTGGCCGTGGATCTTGGCGCACCCCAACATCTCAGTGGGTATTACCGAAGGTGCTAAAAAGGCTCTATCCCTTTGTTCTCAGGGTTTCTTGTGTGTGGCCGTTCTGGGGATCGCTAACTGGTCTATGCCTCGCACCAAAGATGCCAATGGCCAGACCGACCTTAACGAAGCCAGAGTCTTGATGCCTGAGTTGGCTGCATTGGCTTCAGGTGATCGATCGATCCCCATTTGGTATGACCAGGATGATACTAAGTCCAATCTCAGAGCTTTCTTAAATTCCAAACGTGAGGGCAGTTTATTGGTCAACGCTCTCAAAGTTGCCGGTGCTAACAAAGAAACTTCCTTAATGTGGTGGCCTGCTTATTTGGGCAAGGGCATCGATGATGTGATTGTGCGA
>JANYHM010000007.1 GCA_025359065.1 Synechococcales cyanobacterium GL140_1_metabinner_5_sub
TATTTTAAAACGGACGACAGGACTGTCGTTTGCAGCTTGTGGAGACTTAGGGGTTGCCCAGTCATTGAAGCAAGAAATCTCAGGTGTGAACTTGAGAAGCCCCCGTCAGAGCGTACTCGCTTGACGGTGGGAGTAGTCACATCTTATTTGATTGAATTATTGGCGCTAATTGATAATTCAGCTAAAATTATATTGCTGAATTATCAGCTTGGCCAATGTTTGCCAGAAAGCTGGTTAGAATGAAACATCCAAGCTGAAATAGCCGATGAAAACTAACACAACTCCACACTTTCAGTTGAGGGGCGCAATCCTTGAATCTGAAAGTGCTGATCCCCAATCCTTAGATTTTTTAGCTATTGTTCGGGCGTGGTCGTTTCAACAGAAACTTCCGAAAAATCAATCCCGCGATACACTTGCTCAATGGGGAAGCTCAAGTTTACAGATTGCAACTCGACTATATCTCCGGCTCGATAGTTGATAATTTCCCATCGTCCATTTTCTGTTTTACGGTAAAGATCGATCGCAATTTCCTGAGAACTGACCAATACATAATCTTGTAATTGCGGATTCTGACGATAGCGAAAGAACTTATTGCCACGGTCATAGGCTTCTGTACTATCCGATAAAACTTCAACGATCAGACAAGGATAGGTAATGTATTGAGTCATGGTTTTATCTCGATGATCGCAGCTAACACTAACATCGGGATAGGTATAGTCATTAGTCTCGACAATTTTCACCCGACAATCAGAGTTAAAAACCTCACAGCTACGATCAGATAAGTGATTATCTAGTAAGGCTCCAAATTTTAAGGCAATGCGACTATGGTTTCGGGTTCCCCCGCTCATGGCGTAAACTTCACCGTTGATGTATTCGTGGCGACAGAGTTGCTGCTCTTCCCAGGCGAAATATTCAATAGGTGTTAGTTTGATTAGCTGACTTGAAATTGCAAACATTGTTGTACCCTCCGATTATTGATTCTAATTTTAATATTTACATTGGGGGCGTACATGTCAGCGATCGTGGCGGGGAAGTAGTGTTCGCGGGCGAGAAGGATTTCTTCGGCGCAGCGGGTGAGGTCGAATTTGTTTCGATCGGTGAGGGTGGGAACGAGGAAGGTGTTCCAGCCGAGGGTGTTGGAGTAGAATATGTCAACGAGCTTTCATATTTTTGATCACCACTGGCTCGATATTATCGGCAGGCTGAAAACCAAAAACCCGAGAATAGAAATAAAATTCCCCCTCTAATGCTCGCTGCATATTGGCAGCTTGGCGAAAACCATGTTGCTCACCAGCAAATGGTACATAGGCCACCGGCACTAATCGATCATCCAAAGCCTGAACCATCGCCTCGGCCTGATTGGGCAACACCACCTTGTCTTCCAAACCTTGGAAAAAGATCGTAGGGCAGGTCATTTGCTCCGGAAAATTAATCGGCGATCGCTCTTTGTACACGTGAGCCTCTGCCGGGTAAGCCGCCACCAACTTATCTAAATAGCGAGACTCAAATTTGTGAGTATCTCGCGCCAGAGCCTCCAAATCACCAATGCCATAATGGCTAGCACCAGCCTGAAACACCCGATGGAAAGTAAGGGCGCAAAGAGTGGTGTAACCACCAGCACTGCCGCCAGAAATTGCTAACTGCCGAGGATTGGCCAGACCATTTGCTACCAAATACTGGGCTGCTGCAATACAGTCATCCACATCAGCAACGCCCCACTGACTAGTCAACTGTTCTTGATAAGCTCGGCCATAGCCAGTGCTACCCCGATAGTTCACATCCACATAGGCAAAGCCCCGACTAGTCCAATATTGCACCTTCAAGCTGAGCTGACTAGAAGTAGCGCTGGTGGGGCCACCGTGACTTTTTACCAACAAAGGTGGCCTAGTCCCTACAGGAGCATGAAATTCTGGGTTATGGGGTGGATAATAGAAGGCGTAGGCAATCTGGCCATTTTTGGTAGAGAATGCGATGGTTTGAGGCTGAGAGATATAAGCCGCATCAACATTCAATGGCTGTGGTTTCAAGACTTTAAGCTGGCCGTTGGTGAGGTCTAAGCCTACTAATTCTGAGTTTTGCACTGGCGAAGCGGCGATAAAAACTGCCCGTGCGTCAGCAGCGCCAGGAGCGCTATCGCCCGTCACTCTGAGCTGGGAAACCTCGGTATATGGCTGCATTTCTGGAGTAATCGACAAATCAATCTCGATCAGACCATCTACTAAATCAAGACTAGCCAAATGCCAGATCCCACCCTGGGTATATGCACAAACAATACATTCACTGCCAAAGCCATAAGTCGATTGACCAAAGACCCATTGAGGCAGACCAAATTCGGCAGAAGCTGGAAAAAGTGGGCGAACTACCCCATCTTTCCAGGCATACAAATTGCCCCAGCCAGTGCGATCGGATACAAAATACAAAATGTTAGCGGGCGACCACTGAGGCTGAAACACCACTTCTATCATGCTGCCTGCCACCAGCTTAGGAGCCGAGAGCGCACCATCCTTTTGAAACCGGGCTATCACTAGCACCGTGCCATCCCAGGGCATGTTCGGATGATTCCAGCTCAGCCAAGCTAGAGATTTGCCATCGGGGCTAAGAGCCGGTGAGGCATAGAAATCTGCCCCAGCCACAATAATCCTCAGATCTTCGGGGTTGTCTAGGTTGATGCTGGCGATCGAATTAACTGCTTCTAAATCTGGCAATTTAGCGTAGCCAGCACTAGGCCGATGATCTTCTAAAATACATATCAACCGACGACGATGAGCATCAATTACCAAATCGGCGTAGCGACGGGTGGGGCTATTGCCCTCTACTGCTGGAGAAGCCAATGAGACAGCATCGCCAGACTGACGATAAATACATTGGTCAGCATCATTGCAAAAATATATCTCGCCATTCCAGACGGTATAAGCACCACCGCCGTATTCATGCACCCGGTTGCGAACGTTGAATCCTGCTGGGGTGACTTGACTGGTATGTCCCTGAGCATCTTGACGCATGATCACCATGCGACCTTTTTCTTGAGGACGTGACTCCAACCAATAGGTGTCTGCACCATCCAATACCACCGAGTCTAGGTTCATTTTGGCAGCGGTGACAGATGCGCCAGTAACAGGAGACTGCCAAGAGCCGTAAGGAGCAGTAATCATCAGAGTAGGTTAAAAATTTGCAACGATTGCTAAGACACAATCAAGGTAACATTAAACGAGAAATGGCATAATGGGGTCTCTGGTCAAATTTTGTCATTTGCCGGTTTGTAGAGTGCTAGTTTCTAGGTGCCCCACCTCTTGAAGCGCTGCATTGAATGATTCTCTACAAATTTTTAGGGTGAATTTTTAAGGTTTATTTTAAGTTATGCTCAATCCAAACTTAGAACAAGTGCAGTTAACTGCCGATGATTATGCTCGCTACTCTCGCCATCTAATTTTGCCAGAAGTGGGCGTAGATGGCCAAAAGCGCCTGAAGGCTGCCAGTGTGCTCTGTGTGGGCACTGGTGGTTTGGGTTCACCTCTACTCCTGTATTTGGCCGCCGCTGGTGTAGGTCGGATTGGCATCGTGGATTTTGATATCGTCGATCACTCCAATTTACAGCGCCAAGTAATTCATGGCACCTCTTGGGTGGGTAAACCTAAAATTGAATCGGCCAAGAACCGAATTTTGGAAATTAATCCCCACTGCCAAGTGGATTTATATGAGACTGCCCTCAGCTCCGAAAATGCCCTAGATATTTTGCGCCCATACGACGTGGTGGTCGATGGTACTGATAACTTCCCCACCCGTTATTTGGTAAACGATGCCTGTGTACTATTGGGCAAACCCAACGTCTATGGCTCCATTTTGCGCTTTGAAGGACAGGCTACGGTCTTTAACTACAAAGGTGGCTGGGAAAGAGCAGCAGCTTATGAAAGTGCTGATCCCGAAGAAAAAGCCAAGATGCGCAAAGATGCCACCGAATGGATTTATAACAGCGAACTGCCCGCACCGAACTACCGCGATCTCTATCCCGATCCCCCACCACCGGGCATGGTGCCCTCCTGTGCAGAAGGCGGCGTGTTGGGAATCCTCTGCGGCATTATTGGCGTAATTCAGGCTACCGAGACCGTCAAGATTATTTTGGGTCAAGGACGCACCCTCAGCGGTAGATTGGTGCTGTACAACGCCCTAGAAATGAGCTTTAGAGAACTTAAGCTGCGTCCCGCTCCCGATCGGCCAGTCATCGACAAGCTGGTAGATTACCAAGAATTCTGTGGAATCCCTCAAGCCAAAGCCGCCGAAGCAGCGGCGCAAAGTGCCATGAACGAAATGACCGTAATTGAACTGAAACAGCTCATCGACAGCGGTGCCCAAGATTACCTGCTGGTGGATGTACGCAACCCCAATGAGTACGAAATCGCCAAAATTCCTGGTGCAGTTTTGATTCCTTTACCCGATATTGAGCAGGGCAGCGGAGTCGAAAAGGTCAAATCTTTGATTGGTGACAAAAAACTCATTGTTCACTGCAAAATGGGCGGTCGATCGGCCAAAGCAGTCGGCATTCTCCAAGCAGCAGGCATCACCGGCACCAATGTCCAAGGTGGCATCCAAGCCTGGAGCCAACAAGTAGACCCTAGCGTGACTCAGTACTAGCAGGTAAGCATGGGCATTGCGGTAGAAAATGTATCTAAAGACTTTGGCAATTTTACGGCAGTCGATCGAGTTAGCCTAGATATTGAGTCTGGAGCATTAGTTGCTCTCTTAGGCCCCTCTGGATCGGGCAAATCGACGCTGCTGCGTTTGATTGCTGGCTTAGAAATGCCCGATACCGGCAAAATTTGGCTTACTGGCACCGATGCTACCTATCAATCGGTGCAGGAGCGCAATATTGGGTTTGTGTTTCAGCACTACGCCCTGTTTAAACACATGACCATTCGTCAAAATATTGCTTTTGGCCTGGATATTCGTAAAAAAGACCCCCAAAAAACCAAAGCGCGGGTCGAAGACTTATTAGAACTCATTCAACTTAGCGGCTTGGGCGATCGATATCCCTCTCAGCTCTCTGGGGGGCAGCGCCAGCGGGTGGCTTTAGCGCGGGCATTGGCCGTAGAACCACGAGTATTGTTACTAGATGAACCTTTTGGAGCCTTGGATGCCAAAGTACGCAAAGACTTGCGTGCCTGGTTGCGCAGGTTACACGACGAAGTGCATGTAACGACAGTATTTGTCACCCACGACCAAGAAGAAGCTATGGAAGTATCCGACAAAGTGGTAGTGATGAATAAAGGGAAAATCGAGCAAACCGGTACTCCGGCTCAGATATATGATCATCCGGCCTCTGCTTTTGTGATGAGCTTTATTGGCCCAGTTAATGTGATCAGTAGCAACTCGGGCATTTTTCAAAGCAATGGCTTTGATTCTAATAACCCCCAGATTTTTCTGCGTCCCCAAGACATCACGATCGAGACCACCTCTGGCCATACGCCCCATAATCCAGGAGTAGCAGCCACGGTCAACCGCATTATTCATTTAGGCTGGGAAATCCAGGTAGAGCTAATTTTGGCCGATGAAAAAGACATCATTATGGCGCACTTATCGCGGGATCGTTTTGATGAGTTAGATTTAGAGCCACAGCAAACGGTTTATGTCAAACCCAAAGAAGCCAAGCCAAAATCTTTCCCCCTCGATTATTTTATCTAACCATGAATTCTGGTCGTTTAATTGTG
Organism: Synechococcales cyanobacterium GL140_1_metabinner_5_sub; assembly: GCA_025359065.1. Lineage (GTDB taxonomy): Bacteria > Cyanobacteriota > Cyanobacteriia > Cyanobacteriales > Chamaesiphonaceae > JAAFHZ01. The sequence continues at coordinate 5,703 of JANYHM010000007.1, forward strand.
CTCACTGGCCCCAGCGGTGTAGGTAAAGGTACTTTACTCCAAGCCTTATTTCAAGCTCATCCTGAGCTGTATTTATCTATCTCTGCTACTACTCGTGCCCCGCGCACAGGCGAAATCGCGGGCGTAAACTATTATTTCTTCGATCGACCACAGTTTGAGCAGGCCATCCAAGATGATGAATTGCTGGAGTGGGCGGAGTTTGCTGGCAACTACTATGGCACCCCGATCCAACCAGTGCGCGATCGAGTAGCAGCGGGCGGCTTAATGATTTTAGAAATTGAGCTACAGGGGGCACGCCAAGTAGCCAAAATATTCCCTGAAGCGCTGCGGATTTTTATTTTGCCGCCCAGCATGGAAGTTTTAGAAGAACGCCTGAGATCTCGTGATCAAGATCCAGAAGAAGCTATTTTAAAGCGCTTGGCAGTAGCTCGATCAGAGATTGCAGCGGCTGATGAATTTGATTTACAAATTGTCAATGACGATTTAGATACAGCATTAGCCAAAATTGAATCAGCAATCTTTGGCTAGAAAATAATCCTGTGCTACAATTTACTTTCATCAAAATCCACAGACTCTAAAAGCAGTATCTATGCCTAAACTTCTTGCAGGCACAGAGAAATCGTTGTTAATTTTAATCAGTGTGATTAATTTACACCTGGTTAGTAAAATATTTGACAAATTACTTTTGGAGCAAATCATGCAAAAAAAATCTCTTCGTGGTCTCACAATCGGTCTTGCTACCGCCTTTACTTCTGTGATGGTTTTAACCACCCTAGAACTCACTGCCATTACCCCAGCCGCTGAAGCAGGTTGTCGACCAACTGGTCGCTATGCTGGCGGATTACCAGTTTTAAGCTGTAGCGGTGCTACAAAATGTCGGCCAACTGGTCGCTTTAAGCAGGTCAATGGTCGTAGATATCGTTTGCTTCGCTGCTAGCATATAGAGCTAGGCGGAAGGTGGCTCTGTCTCCCCAGGGAAAATATCCCACCTTCTACCTGTTGAAATCAGTACTAAATTGAACGCAGGCATATTCTTCAGCCAAAAAGTTCGGATCTGAGGTGCATTTAATTTGGAGAGTAGGTTAAAATGGTCAATCGGCTCATAAAGTCCTTCACTCCCTAGCTCAATGAATGGCCTCTCCCTCCCAGACTCCGATCGCCTCCGCGATACAATCCTGAAGCTATATCGTAAGCAAACAAAACTCGATCAGTATCTGCTGCGCCTGTTTTCGGTGATCTATGCGCCGGTCAGCCGCACCAATTTCTTGACGTGTATTAATCGAGTCTTACCCAAAGACGCTCAAGCATTCAACGTTACCAGTCTCAAGAATCACCTAGATAGATTGGTAGAGCTAGGAATGTTGGAGCAGTCTACCGGCCTTGGCCCCCAGTGTCATCCACTGTTAGCCGAGATATTAACCAGAGAGTCGCTCGAACTCGCCGAATTTGACCGCTTCGCCGAATCGATTGATCGCACGATGCCGGTGCGCACCGGATATCGGGGTGGTAGACAGTTTAGCAGCCGTAACGAATTATTGCGGGAAGTGCGCATTGGTTTATACCGCAACGATGCTGCTTTTGTAGCTAAGCAGTTACAAGACTATGAAAGCTATAGCTATGATCGCACTTTTAATTTCCCTGATTTACTCAACTCAGTTTTCAACAATCCTTTCAGCGCAGAGTATCTCAATCAGCTATCACCTGAATTGTCTGAGGCAGTCCTTAATAGCATTTTTTCTGATTCGGTTTTTAAGCTCACCGATACCTCCGCAGTCTTGGAGTGGTTAACAAAAAATTATGAAGCCGGAAACCGCAGTGATTTTCGCAGACGGCTGTTAATTGCCCAATTATTGATGCGTGGGCGAATTGCTGAAGCTAACAGCGTTATTTCTACTCTAGATTTAAGTGGATACAGCCTAACCTATTTAGGCTGGGTAAAATTCTTAGAAGGTGATGACAAGCAGGCGATCGACTGTTTTGAGCAAGCATTAAACTCTACCCGCAAAGTTTCGGGTAAACGCAAAAGCTTTTTTGATAACGTCGAAGGTCTGATTTTTATATTGTCTCTATTGCGCGAAGGTTCTAGTAATTCCTTACAGCAAGCTGAAGAATATGCAGGTCAAGTGAGTAAGCAAAATGGTCATTGGCTACAAAACAGTGCGCGTCGCCTATCTTCGGTATTCAAACTACAACTGGGTGATCTGAGCCAAAAAGAGCTAATTACTAATAGCGGTATTCCGGCTTTTCCTGGTGCCAACAGCTTAGAGGTATTCATTTTATCGCTCTGCTTGTATTGGGCAGACAAAGATGCCGCCAAAAAAGTACTTCCCAGAATTTTGGTACCCCTCTACGAGCTGTCGTTGGGTAGTGAATACAACTGGCTAGCGATCGAGTGCTTAGAATTACTCTCCCGCTTACAGCCCCGCTATAAATTAGCCACCGAAGAACTACGCCGAGAGATCAAAACGGCTACAGTAGTTGATGCCATCCGTCCCCAAGAATCTTGGGAACTCAGTCTTAATGCTCTCACTAACTTTGGCGTTGCGCCTGCATCCGATCGCAAGTCCTCTCAAACCAATCGGCGATTAATTTGGCTAATTGCTTACTACGGCTCCAATAGCTGTCATTTAGAACCTCGCGAACAGAAAATTAGCGCCAAGGGCGAATGGAGCAAGGGCAGACCGATCGCGATCAAAAGGCTACTGAAAACTGCAGATTTTGACTATCTCACAGAGCAAGATCTGCGCATTTGTAGTGGCATCGAAAGTGAATATATGTATAGTCGCTATGGTGGCGATACTGAGTATTCTTTTGGGGAAGATTCGATCGCCAACTTAGTTGGTCATCCCCTACTGTTTTGGGCAGATTCACCAACAATTGGTGTAGAAGTAGTAGGCGGCGAGCCAGCTTTGCTAGTACAGAAAACAGAGGACGGCATTTCGATCGAGATTTCACCTCGGGCGGAAAAAGCCCAAAATATTGTCGTAGTAAAAGAAACTCCTACAAAACTCAAAATAGTCAAAGTCACTCCCGAATACCGCAAGATCAGCGAGCTGATCGGCAAAAGCTTAGAAGTGCCCAGCGAAGCCCAAGACCGGGTATTGGCGGCGATCGAAAATATTGCTAACCTAGTTACGGTACATTCTGACATTGGCGGTGGAGTCAGCAATGCCAAAATGGTACCCGCGATCGCTATCCCTCATGTACATTTACTACCGGCTACCACTGGCTTAAAAGCCGCACTACTAGTACGTCCTTTTGATCAAGCAGGGCCATATTTCCAGCCCGGTCTGGGTGGAGTAAGCGTAATTGTGGAAGTAGCTGGAGAAAGACTTCAAACTCAGCGATCACTTTTGGACGAACGGCAGCTAGCTGACGCAGTCATTGAAGCTTGCCCAACCATGCAAAATTGGGAATCAGATAACAGTGAATGGTTAATTTCTGACCCAGAAGCCTGCCTGGAATTGATTTTAGAACTCCAAGAACTGGGCGATAGTGCTCCTGGCGCTGCTGACGCACGGGCAATTATTGAATGGCCAGAAGGCGAAAAAATGCGCATCAAGCAACGTGCTGGCGTAGATAGCTTCAAGATGCGGATTAACAGCCAGCAAGACTGGTTTGAAGCGAGTGGCGAGCTTCAGCTCAATGATGATCAGGTACTCGACATGAAGCAGTTGATGGATTTGTTATCGACCACTTCTGGTCGCTTTATTCCTTTGGGTGATGGCGAATTTTTGGCTCTCACTGCCAGCTTCCGCAAACAGCTCGATGAACTTCGCACTTTTTCTCAGAAGCAGGGAGACCACTTGCGCTTCCATCCCTTAGCTGGTCTGGCTATGCAAGACCTGTTTGAAGACATGGAAGACTTGGTAGCCGACCAAAAATGGCAAGACCAAGTGCGCCGCCTCAAAGAATTACCTGCTCTGAAGCCCACTTTGCCATCGACACTGCAAGCAGAGCTGCGAGACTATCAGCTAGATGGTTTTCGCTGGTTGTCACAGCTAGCACATTGGGGTGTAGGAGCCTGTTTAGCCGACGATATGGGTCTGGGTAAAACCCTGCAATCGCTGGCTTTAATTCTAAATCGAGCAGCAGCCGGACCTACGTTAATCTTGGCACCAACATCGGTCTGTACTAACTGGATTGGAGAAGTAGAGAAATTCGCTCCCACTCTGCGGATAGTGCAGCTCAGCGCCTTTGATCGACAAGGGACTCTAGATAGTCTGCAACCTCGAGATTTATTGGTTTGTAGCTACGGTTTACTACAGCAGGAAGAAGTGGGCGAAATGTTGGCTAATGTCATGTGGGAAACCATTGTATTAGACGAAGCTCAGGCAATTAAGAACGCTGCTACCAAGCGGTCGCAGGCAGCTATGCGTCTACAGGGTAACTTCAAACTATTGACTACCGGCACCCCGATCGAGAATCATTTGGGTGAACTATGGAACCTGTTCCAATTTATTAATCCCGGCCTGTTAGGTTCACTGGATAACTTCAACCAGAAATTTGCCAACCCGATCGAACGTCTCCAAGAACATGATGCTCGTCTGCGTCTGAAAAAGCTAATTCAGCCCTTTATTCTCCGCCGCACCAAAGCTCAGGTATTAGCAGAGCTGCCGGCCAGGACAGAGATTGTACTCCATGTCCAGCTCAGCAAAGAAGAAAAACTATTCTACGAAGCCCTCCGCCGAGAAGCACTAGAAAAACTTACCAGCAGCGAAGCAAATGCCGGTCAAAAACACCTGCAAGTCTTGGCCGAAATCATGCGTCTGCGTCGCGCCTGCTGTCATACCAAGTTGGTCAAACCAGAAATCAATCTGGCAAGCTCCAAACTGGAGCTGTTTGGTGAAACTGTTACCGAGTTGCTCGATAACGGTCATAAAGCCCTAGTCTTTAGTCAATTTGTGGATCACCTCAAAATTGTGCGAGCTTATTTAGACGAACAAAAAATTACCTATCAATACCTCGACGGTAGTACCCCTGCTAAAGAACGCAAGAAGCGCGTAGATGCTTTCCAAGCCGGAGAGGGTGATGTGTTCTTAATCAGCCTTAAAGCCGGGGGCACGGGCTTAAACCTCACCGCAGCAGACTATGTGATTCACCTCGATCCTTGGTGGAACCCAGCGGTGGAAGATCAGGCTTCCGATCGGGCACACCGCATTGGACAGCTTCGACCAGTAACTATCTATCGCTTGGTGGCTAAGGATACGATCGAAGACAAAATTGTGGCCTTGCACCAACACAAGCGAGATCTGGCCAATAGTTTGCTAGAGGGCACCGAAATGAGTGGCCGCATTTCTACAGATGACCTGCTAAAGCTGATTCGAGATGCCTAGATAAATTTTGGCTAACATTTTGGGCAAGCTAAAAATGATTGCATCCGAAAGATCCAAATTATGAAGATACTCACTACCGTTTTGGCCTTGTTAGCTGCCCTATTTACTTCTGCTCCGGCGCTTGCTAATGCGCTCCCAGAAGGTCGGCTGAAAGAGATTGTGGCCGAAGCCAAGAGTTGGCAAGGTACGCCTTATCGTTACAGTGGCGACAGCCGCAATGGTATTGACTGCTCCCATTTTGTGTATTCGATCTACAGCAAAGCAGTACCCGGTTTTGACTACCGGATGGCACGCGAATATTTCAGTGATAAGAATTTTACAGAAGCAACTTCACCGGCTGCTGGTGATTTAATTGTGTTTCCGGGCTATCGCGGCTCTTCTGATCATGTGGGCATCGTCACTGATCCCCAAGCTCTGAAGTTTATTGGTGCCCAAACTAGCACCGGGGTTGCCGAAACCAGTTTTGCAGCTAAATCTTATTGGGGTAAACGCCCTTATCGGATCATGCACCTCAAAAATTTACCAAAAAATCCTGAGGTGAAACCGCCAATCAGTTTGCCCGATCGTCAGCCAGAGCAAGAATTGGTGTTGCCAAATAAGCGCTAACTATAGTGGCTATCAGCAGCTAATCCACGCTTTCCAGAACAACATTGGCTACCTTTAACAAAAAATGCTCTCAAATAATTTGAGAGCATTTTCTGCTGTGACCATTCTTAGTGTTACGATCGATCACTGCCCAGACCATCAAATATTATCAGTTCAAACTAAAGTGCAGACTCATGAGCAAAGCAGAAAAATTTAATTACACCTCCCCCAGCGGCTTCGACATTGAATTTTTGCCCGGAGAAAAGCGCCTAGAACAGCATTTCCTCGACATCATGCGCCGGGCATTTGAGCTATATGGCTTCACCCCGATCGAAACCCCCGCAGTGGAGCGCCTCGAAGTATTACAAGCCAAAGGTCAACAGGGCGACAACATCATCTACGGTATCTCGCCCCTAGTAGCCAACGCCGAAACCGGCGAAGCAGACAGAGCACTCAAATTCGACCAGACCGTCCCTCTCGCCGCCTACATTGCCCGTCACCTCAACGACCTCATCTTCCCCTTTGCTCGGTATCAAATGGACATGGTCTTTCGGGGCGAACGCGCCAAAGCCGGACGCTATCGTCAGTTTCGCCAGTGTGATATCGATATTGTAGGGCGCGGCAAACTCGATTTGCTCTACGATGCCCAGATGCCCGCAATTATTGCCGAAATCTTTACCCAGCTCAACATCGGCAAGTTTCAGATCAGAATCAACAATCGCAAAATCCTCACCGGCTTCTTCACTGCCATCGGTATCGCGCCCGCACTGGCCAAAACCTGCATCAACATCGTCGATGAACTAGACAAAATTGGCGTAGCCAAAGTGCAAGCCGAACTAGAAAAAATCGGAGCTGCTAGCCAAGCCCAACAAATCATCGATTTCACCCAGATCAAAGGAAGCCCCGACGAAATTTTAGCCCAGCTACAGGGGATGTTTACTGAAGCTAGCGAATTCCAAACCGGTGTAGCTGAGTTGACGACAGTAGTGGCTGGGGTACGTTCATTAGGAGTTGCTGAAGACGACTTCTGTATTGACCTGTCGATCGCCCGAGGACTGGGCTATTATACCGGCACCGTCTATGAAACCACATTATTGGGCTACGAAAGCCTGGGCAGCATTTGCTCCGGTGGCCGCTATGCCGAACTAGTGGGACTTTTTGCTGGAGAAGACCTGCCGGGAGTGGGCATCTCAATCGGTCTTACTCGCCTTATCAAAAACCTGCTCAAAGAAAAAATCGTCACCGCCCTGCCTCAATCTCCAGCTCGGGTAATGGTGCTGAACCTAGACAACCAACTGATGTCCAGCTACCTAAAACTAGCCCAACAGCTCCGCCAAGCAGGCATTGCCACCATCAACAACTTTGAAACTAGCAAAATGGGCGACCAACTCAAAAAAGCCGAAAAGCTCGGTATTGAAATCGCCATTATTCAAGGACCGATCGAACAAGCCGAAAACCGCTGTCAAGTCAAGGTGCTCGCCACTCGTCAACAGCAAGATGTTCCAGTGGCCGAACTAGCAGCAACAATTAAAAGTTATTTAGCTGATAATTTGTCAAGCGCCAATTAAATAACTATCAACTCAGTGCAATAGCCTACCATCACCACTACTAATTCTTAGCTGTCAACTGTTCAATAACATGTTCAACGTCTTCGTTCCCCTGCTCATCGCCCAAGCTACACCCGAAATAGAACCACCCATAGCCCCAGAGCCACCGCCATCACAGTATATTATTCAAAAACAGCCTGTCCGATCGCTCCCTGGTAAATTAGATAAAATCCCGGTATTCAATAGCAACAGTCCAGAAGTAGTTAGAAATCCGGGAATCTTACTCTCTACTTTTTCTCCCGAAGGCAAAAGTAATCGCAACCTACATTTAAACTACACTTTTAATGGGCGCTTTGATATCTTCACCCACCACATTGCCCGTCCACCGGTAGATCCAGTCATCGCTAAGCGCCAAATGAACCTAGGAGTTATCGCCTACAATCCCGGTAACAAGCCAGTAAAGCTAGAAGTCTTGCAATCATTAAGCTACACCAGCAAAGAAGATGCCCCTTTTCAGGAGCTGCCCTCCTATGCTGACAATGCTCACGGAGACGTTTATTCTGGCCCTGGCTCCCGCCTTGCCACAGATATTTTGCGAGGTGTTAGCGATCCATCTACAAGTATCACTATTTCCCCAGGCCAAACCCAGGTGATTTTCAACCGGCCAATTCCTACTGGCAGCGCTCGATCGAGCTTAATGAAACTACGCAGTAACGGCGGTGTCCAAATTGCCAGCATTGCCCTATTAGACAACATCGAAACTCCCCCAGTCGTCCCAGAAATCCTCGCCCCTTTCGATATCCCCAGACCACCACCAGCGCCAATTTTAAAACCGCCCGAAGAAGCTGATTGGCTCACCGCTTTAAACAGCGCGCCTTTGGCCACGCCCCGGGACGAAGCCCCCAGCCCTCCTGGTCGCTATGGTGCCTTGATATATGGGCGAGTAGCTGGAGTATCTTTGGGGACTCGCTGGGAAGCGTTGATCACAGACAAACCGGGCGATACAAGTTTGACCATTCCCGATCGAGGTCAAGCATTTTCTTATATTCTCAATGGGGTCTATGGAGGAACTTTGGGCACGGGTCAAATTCAGACTGCATTGTTGTCAGCTCGTTATCCAGATACTGCTTTTGAAGCTCATGGCAACTACACTACTTACTATCGTTTAACGATGCCGTTGAGGAACAAAACTGGTGCTGATCAAACAGTAGTGATCAAAATGCAAACGCCAATCAAAGACGATATAAATGCTGACAAGCTGCGTTTTAACGTCATGCCCAGTACGCAAGTCGCATTTCGGGGTACGGTGCGCATTGCTTATCCTGAAGCTGACGCGGCAGAGCCAGCGGTACGTCAGGTTCATGTGGTGCAGCGCAAGGGTGAGCAGGGCAAACCACTAGTTACAATCAACATTCCGGCGGACAGCCAAAAGCTAGTAGAAATAGATTTGGTTTATCCTCCAGATGCTACGCCCCCTCAAGTCTTTACCTTGGAATCTACCGATCCGGCAACTGCTCCAGTGGCACCATCTGAGCGCCAATTACCAATTACTCCCGTGAAAACTCCATAATGCTAATCAAACTGTAAGCAAAACTCGCCATCTAAATCCTGATTACTTCTCGGGTAATTTATATCGATCGACAATTTTCTTGGCAAACTCTGGCACATGAGCCGCTAGCTTCTGAGGATAGTTACGTTTAACGTACAAATAGTTCCGAGTAAAATGCGAATCGATCGAGAACCGGGCATATTCCAAACCCTTCGGACCAATTTGCTTAATGGCCACTCCCAAAACCTTAGCTATCCACATCGGCAAAGTCATCGCCTGATCGTAGGCGGCGATCCCTTGCTGCACGGCTTCTTGACGTTTTCCTTGGGAGTTAACTGGCTGAGTCTCTAATAAGCCCTGGACAAGATCAAGCATTTCTTGGCCTCGATCATTCCGCACTACAATCCACTGCCAGCCAAAGGGCGCACCCATGTAGCCCACCACTAAGTCGGCGAGGGAATTCACGTAATCAAAACAGCTCAGACAAGAAGGTGCAAAGACATCTTTTAGCTCTTTGGTATTCAGACCAAAGAAGGGTACTAATTCGGTAGAGCCATCTTCGTGCTTAAAATGCACGTTAAAATCCTGCATAAACTCGTAGTAGACCACGGTGGCAGGCGATCGACTAGTAGTATCCAAAAACTTTTGTAAACCAGCACGGCTGACGTTATCAGTACAAGGAGTCCCCAACACATAGAGCTTTTCAATGCCTAGCTCTTTTTCTACGGCGCGCAGAGCCTGGATCTGACAACCAACACCGATCACCAACAATTTCTTCATTCCCGACTGGGAAACCTGCTCTAACACCGACAAATTCGGCGACAAAGTCGGTTTGTTGACTTTAGCGGCCAAAATTTCTTCTCGGTTGCGGGCAATAATCGGCTGAGGTTTAAATCGATCTTCCGGGCTATTTTGGACACAGACTACTCCTTCCACCAAACCTTTTTCTAACATCTCAATGGCGATCGTGCTGACAATGCCTGTCCACTGAGCACCGGGAATTGGCTCAATCTTACGGGCAGCCATCATATCGTTATGAACCCCAAAGTACAGGTCATCCTCTTGCTCTAAATCCCGACTCCGCCCGTGGGTCTGGGTTTCTAGCTCTGGGATCTGCTGGTTCAAAAAAGCACAGGCTTCTTTGACATAATGAATATAGTAGGTGTCACAGAGTCCACATTCGCTGCAAAGCTCCAGAGCGGGGCGGCGGCTGGTGGCCTTGAGTCCTTTAGATTTGAGGTGCTTGGGAGAGTTGGTCGCGGTCATGAGCTGTGTTGGTTTCGCCAGGTCTGACAATTCTACCAGGAAAGTCAGAACCTGGTTCTCAAATCAGCTCTGAGCAATTGATCACTATTTCTTATAAGAACAAATGTCATGAGGAGATGATTGCAGGCTGTCGTCAGCCACTTGCAAAATTATTTACATGCCCCAGTACTCAGGCTTAATGAAATCTTCCATCGCCAGCACCCAGGCTGCATGATTAAACCCAGCAGCTACTCGCCAAATTTGTATCTGGGCTAACTGCCGATCGGCACCCCGACAAATAATCCAACGATAGCTCCAATAGCTCAAGGCCAACCAGCGCAAATAGCGACGCTTGATCCAGCGCACGGGATTCTGACGAAAAGAGTTGAATTCTGCAAGCATAGATAGCTCGGGTGAAAACTTTGCGGTTATGTAAACAATTATGCCAACAACTTAACCAAACCGCCACTATTCATACATCTCCATCATGATTTTGTGAGTGCTAATAGTCTCGCCCCCAGCGGGAGCTTGGCGTTGAAGATAGCTGCCATTGCTTTGCAGCTCCCAAGACTGGCGATTATCGGCCAGCATTATTCCTAAAATCTCATGAAGATCTTTGGCAATCTCTGGGTCTTCTACCGGTACGATCGCCTCCACCCGCCGATCGAGGTTGCGGGTCATCCAGTCGGCACTGCCAATCAACACCTGCTCATTGCCACCGTTAAAGAAGTAATAGATGCGAGAGTGCTCTAAGAAACGGCCAATGATACTCACCACTTTAATATTCTCACTCAAACCCTCGATTCCTGGCTTTAGGCAACACATTCCCCGCACAATTAAATCTATCTTCACTCCCGCCTGAGAAGCTTGATAGAGTTGAACGATCGTGGCTGGATCTACCAAAGAATTCATTTTGGCCACAATTCTACCAGTCAGCCCTTTCTGAACATTGAGCATTTCTCGCTGAATAAAACCATTAAACTGCTCCCGAGCATTTACTGGTGACACTAGCAACTTACGATAGGCCGATTGGCGAGAGTAGCCAGTGAGGTAATTAAACAAATCAGTCAGATCTGCGCCAATCTCTGGCCGCACAGTGAACAAGCCCACGTCGGTGTATAGACGGGAAGTCTTAGCATTATAGTTACCAGTCCCAATATGTACATAGCGACGAATTTGGCTGGCTTCTCTGCGCACCACCAAAATCACCTTGGTATGAGTTTTGAGACCAACTAACCCATAAACCACATGAACCCCAGCCTGTTCAAGCTGTCTCGCCCAAGTGATATTGTTTTGTTCATCAAAACGGGCTTTGAGTTCCACCAGTACAGCGACTTGCTTCCCTTTCTCTGCCGCCGTCATCAGAGATTTTAATAACCGAGAATCAGCACTGGTGCGATATAGGGTCATCTTAATCGCCAACACATCCGGGTCATTGGCAGCGGTATGGATAAAACTCTCGACGGTAGCCGTGAAAGATTGATAGGGGTGATGAACCAATAAATCGCGCTCAGCAATCACTTTGAAAAAATCTTTGGTTTCTTCGTCATCATCCAAACAGCGCAAACGAGGCGGTAAGCTGGGTATCCAAGTCGGATCTTTGAGGGCTGGCAAAGATAACGAAAAAATCGCAAACAGATCGCTCAAGCCCAGCAGGCCATCGATCGCATACACATCACTATCTTCTAGATCTAGCTCATCTTTGAGCATTGCCACAATATAGTTAGGAGTGGTGGTATGAACTTCTACTCTAACCACAGAACCACCGAGACGACGCTTGCGTAGCTCTTGCTCGATCGCCAGCAACAAATCATCAGCATCATCTTCAGCCAAAGCAATATCGGCGTTCCGAGTCACCCGAAAAGTATGGCACTCCTGAATATCCATTCCTGGAAACAGAGCATCTAAATTGTGACCAATAATCTGCTCTAAAGGAATCCCAGTCCAATGCACCTGGCCTTCTGGCTCGCTGCTTAGCTCTGGTGGAATATTAATAAAGCGTGGCAATACCTGAGGTACCTTAACCCGAGCAAACAAATCTTCCCCAGTTTCGGGGTGCTTCATCACCACTGCTAAGCTGAGACTGAGGTTAGAAATATAGGGAAAAGGATGCCCCGGATCCACCGCTAGGGGCGTAAGTACCGGAAAAATCTGTTCTTCAAAGTAATACTGCAAATACTTGCGCTGTTCTTGATTTAGCTCAAAGTAATTCAAAATATGAATGCCTTTTTCGACCAGTAGCGGACGCAGCTCTCGCTCAAAATGCTGATATTGACGATGTAGTAATGGACGCAGCCTTTTGCCGATCGCCTCTAACTGCTGTGCCGGAGTCCGACCATCGGGGGTTGTTTTAACCACTCCCGCCGCAATTTGCTGCTTAATGGTGGCCACCCGCACCATAAAAAACTCGTCCAGGTTCACACTAAAAATGGCCATGAACTTGATCCGCTCCAATAGAGGAGTTCGATCATCCATTGCCTCGTGCAAAACTCGATAATTAAACTCCAACCAGCTCAGTTCGCGACTCAAATACCAAGATGGATCTTGTAAATCAAAAGGTAAACCCGTGTAAATTTCTCTAGCAGTCATACTCAAAACACCTGACTTTCTTGCCCTTCCCACCACCGTCCCAGCTTCATCATATCCTGATGAATATCGTCGAGACGCTCCATGTATTCTTGGGGCAACAGCTCATCTTTCTGTTCTGCTAGCTTACAGAGCCGCAGTTGAATCAATAGCCAAGGTTTTTGGTATCCCTGGCTATCATCTAGGTATTTGCCAAAATCTGCACTTTTCATAGAAGCTCACTAACTAACGACATACCGCACCGGTCACACTATCTCTAGCATAAGGGGTGGGAATTGGGCTGCCAATTACCGACGTAGTGCAGTAGGACTGCGGGTAGTAAGCAGGCTGCTGAATAATGATCACCGGAGAAGTCTGGGGATATGGATAATATCCACCATAACTTCTGTTATGAATAATCAGCGAGCTGGGCGTACCGATCTGCACATTGCCACCAATAACCACACTCGAAGAGGCTGGAGATTGTCCATAAATTCCTGCTTGTCCATAATTCCCACCGGCCTGAGGTGAGAACTGTGCCACTGCTGGCATTGCTGCTGCTGCGGCAGTAAACAAAGCGATTATGGCACTACTGGAACGAAGAATAGACATTGGTATTATTCCCTAAAGCACAGTTAGATTTACAGTTTTAATGTTAGTTGCAGATGGTCGAGTACAGCGTTCTAACACATCTTTTTTCTTGAGGTGCATAAATTACTTGAGGAGGAGGAGCATAGATGCCCACAGGCTTATTATAAATCACCGCAGGTGTTTGGTAAGAGCTATTGTACTGATAGCTTTTATTACGATATTTGCGGTGTCTGCCTTTGTAAATATAGCGACCATGACGCTCACTGTATTCATAATCATCATCGTAGCGATCGGCAATCAAATTACCAGATACAGACTGTTTGACAGTTATGTTAGAAACAGCAGCTTCTGCCAAAGGAGTTAACAGAAATGCTGGAGCCGCAACGGCTAGCAGGGCAACTGTGTTGATGGCAGTAACCATTACTCGGTTTTTGAGAGTGAGCATAAAGTAAACCTCGAAGTTAATTTTGGGGTGCCTGTTCAATGGTATCCACCCATTCGCCAGCGGCTTGCAGAGTGCTATGCACTTGCTCTAAAGTCGGTGCTTCGCAGTAGAGACGCAACACTGGTTCTGTGCCGCTAAAGCGGATCAGTAGCCAGCTCTCATCTGCTAACTCTAACTTGTAACCATCTGTAGTTTGGATACTTACTATTTTTCGACCGTCGATCGACTGTAATGGTTCCCGTTCGAGACTGTCAATCAACTTTTGGCGTAGATCCATGTTGGCCAAATGGATATCTCGTCGATCATAAGCAAAATCATAGCCGGTTTGTTTTTGCAGGCTGTGATATTGTGCGCCCAGATCTTCTTGGCGGCTGGCGATCGATTCTAACAAATACAGTGCAGAGAGCAGAGCATCGCGCTCGGGGATGTGGTGACCGTAACCGATTCCACCCGATTCTTCGCCACCGATCAGCGCCTTGGTATCGATCATCCGATCAGCAATATACTTGTAACCGATCGGAGTTTCATATACCGGCAATCCATAAAGCTTGGCCACTTTGGGCACCAGGTTAGAAGTGCTGACGGTTTTGATCGCTTCACCGCTCATCCCGCGCTCACAGTGCAAATGCTGAAGCAAAATTGGCAGCAAAACTTGGGAGCTAAGAAAATTGCCATCTTTATCTACGGCGGCTATTCGATCGCTGTCTCCATCAAAGGCTAAGCCCACGGCAATGCTGTCAGGATACTGTTTTTGACCATCTCGCACGGCAGCACAGAGTCCTTGCAAGTTGGCAGCCAATGGCTCAGGAGCACTACCACCAAATAAGGGATCTCGCTCGCCACGCAGCTCCTGCACCGAATCGCCGATTAGGCGGATCAGGCCAGTGGCGGCTGCACCGTTCATGGCATCTGTCCAGATCCGCAGTTTGCCACTCTGAGCCAACTGCTCAATTTTGGCGATATCTACCAATTTACTGATTGCTGCACAGTAGCTCGGCCATGGATCAAATTTAGTCAGGCTCCCAGGATGACCAGTAGAAATGGTCTCTCCGTAGCGGGCTTCGATTTTTTCGCTGAATTCTGGTGCTACCGAACCACCAAAGTTGCCTTTGACTTTCAGTCCTAAATATTGACCAGGATTATGACTAGCGGTGATCACCAATGCACCCAAAGCATTTTGGTCAAAAGCTGCCCAGCTCAGAGCGGGGGTGGGGGCAAAATCTTCGGCAATAAATACTTCAAATCCGGCATCGCGTAAACCTTCGGCCATTTTTTGGGCAAAGATTTCGGCCATAAAGCGCCGATCATAGCCCACCATAATCCGCCGATTTTGGGTTTTGGCTCCAAAGGTATCGAGCAAAACTTGGGCAGCCACCGGAGCGACTTTTAGGAGCCGATCGAAGGTGAATTCTTGGGCGATGACTCCTCGCCAGCCGTCGGTGCCAAATTTGATTTTGTCCATTATAGAATTGGGGTGCTTATCTAAGCGCATTGTAGCTTGGGTCGAGCACCGTGGTATGGTGCAGCAGAACACAATAGCTGGATCGATGCTCTATACTTACCCGCCCCTCGAATCTGGTACCCTGGTTAACCGCTATAAGCGCTTCTTTGCTGATATTCAACTAGATAACGGTGATCTAATCACTGCCCATTGTCCCAACACTGGCCCGATGATCGGAGTCTGCGAAATTGGTGCGTCGGTAAAAGTTTCCCGCAGCAACGACCCCAAACGCAAGCTGGCCTATACCTGGGAGCTGATCCACGCCGATAATACTTGGGTGGGCATCAATACCAACTTGCCCAACAAAATTATTAAGCTTGCCTTGGAACAGCATCTTTTCCCAGAACTGGGCGAATATGGCGAAATTAAAACCGAAGTAAAATATGGCCGCTTGGGCAAAAGCCGCATTGATTTTGTGTTGGCTGGTAAAGAGCGCCCAATATATTTGGAAGTCAAAAATGCCACTTTAGTTGAAGGTGATACCGCTCTATTTCCTGATACTGTTACCACCCGAGGTCAAAAGCACTTAGAAGACTTGATGGGCATTATGCCCACCTCTACTGCGGTGATGCTGTACCTGATCAATCGAGGCGATGTGAAAAAGTTTGCGCCCTGTGATAGTCGCGATCAAGTATATGGAGAACTCTTTCGATCGGCTATAGCCAAAGGAATGAAAGTCTTACCATGCTGTTTTGACATCTCCCCCGAAGGCGTAGAATTTGTGGGCATGGCTGAGCTATTGCTAAATCAACCCCCTGAAGATTAACTATTAAACTTAACCTGATACATCTGAAATAGTTCTCCTTTTTTGGTGCTGACCACTTTACCCCCAGCGTCTTTTACCATTTCGGTAAACTGTGTCAGTGGCGAAAGATAAACTTCGGCTCCTAAGTACATTTCCAAAATTGCCCAGTTTTCAGCCATTTCGGTATCTGGATCGATCGCATCAAAGATAAATAATCCGTCAGGTTTCAAGACTTTTTTGACTGAAGAAATCACTAATTCCCAGTAGGCAGGCGGATAGTAGCAGCTAAAGCCGGTGGCAATCACTCGATCGAACATCCCTGCTTCATAGTCTAACTGATGGGCAGATCCCTGTTTTACTCCTTTGAAAAGCTTGGAGTTGAGCTGTGGTGCCCGCGAATTTAGGGCATCTTTGGCAAGGGCACAGATTTCTTGGCCATAGAAGTAGGTTTGCCAACTACACCAGTCATAAATCAGAAAGCTCACGCCACAGCCAATATCTAGGCAACGCTGGTTTTTTTGGAATTTGGAGATCTCCCAAAAGGGCGAGGTGATTTTTTTGATCAGTTCGCGGCTGACCCATTGCCGAAACAGGGGCATGGCTTCGACTTCTGGCGGTAGTTCCAGGGCTTCTTGTTTGAACTCTCGATCGAATCTTTGCTTTACTCGATCAATGTGACTAGACCAATCTTGAGGGGTAGTAGGCAGAGTATACATAGGTTCTTGGCGCTTGATAGAGATAGCTTACGATACCCCCAGGGTTGATAGGTTTTATGGGCTGCGGCGGCTGGACGATCGGCTAGGCGCAGAGGGTCTACCGCCCGTGGATGGACGGCTGCTGGGGCGAGCATCGCGGGAGTCAGAGCGGCGCTGTTGCTGTTGACCTCTGGGGGGGCGACCTTGATTACGCCGATCGGGCTCGGGAGCTTCATTGGGGTCGGGTTCAAAGCCTTTGATGATTTCTTGGGGCAGGGTTCTTTGAATAAGACGCTCGATCGCCTTCAATAATTTCACTTCTTCTTCACAAACCAAAGACATGGCACCGCCACTAGAACCGGCGCGACCGGTGCGACCAATCCGGTGAACGTAATCTTCGGGTACATCGGGGAGTTCAAAGTTGACGACTTGAGGCAGGTCATTGATATCAATCCCTCGGGCAGCAATATCGGTGGCTACTAAGACCTGGACTCCGCCTTCTTTGAATTTAGCGAGGGTCTTGGTGCGTACTGACTGGCTTTTGTTTCCATGGATTGCTAAAGCCGAAATTTCGTTTTGCAGCAGGTGTTTGGCTAATCGATCGGCACCGTGCTTGGTACGGGTAAAGACCAATACTTGATACCAGTTGTGCTGCTGAATTAAGTGGGTTAGCAGTGCCGATTTTTGAGTACGGGCAACTCGATAGACCTGCTGTTCGATCAATTCGGCGCTGGTGTTGCGGCGAGCTACCTCTACAACCGTAGGTTTGTTTAGCAGCGTGGAAGCCAAAGACTTAATCTCGTTGGAAAAAGTCGCTGAGAACAATAGATTTTGGCGTTGCTTGGGCAACAAAGCTAAGATGCGACGAATATCTCGAATAAAGCCCATATCCAACATGCGATCGGCTTCATCTAAGACCAAAATTTCGATGTGAGATAGATCCACGGTACGCTGCTGCACGTGATCTAGTAGCCGACCGGGGGTAGCAACCAAAATATCGACCCGGCTCTTGAGGCGACGAATTTGGGGAGTGATGTTCACGCCACCAAAGATGGTCATGGAATTAAGATTGACGTACTTGCCATACTCTTGAACGCTGTCTTCTACCTGAGCGGCAAGTTCACGGGTGGGTGTCAAAATCAGGGCACGGATTGGCCAGCGATTGACGGCTGCTTTGTTGGGAGCCGCAGTGGTAGAAAGCCGCTGCAAGATGGGCAAGGTAAAGCCCGCTGTTTTGCCGGTACCAGTTTGGGCTGCCCCGAGCAAATCGCCGCCTGCTAAGATTACTGGAATAGCCTGTAGTTGAATGGGGGTAGGCTCGGTGTATCCTTTGGCAGCAACTGCCTGGACGATTTCAGCCGATAAACCAAGGTTGGAAAAAGACATGTAACTCCACAAACAATATCGATCGACCGCCGTGGAGCTTGTTCCCAACTGCATCGAACCATTAAATATCTCACGGGCTGGGCGGAATGGCAACTAGATAGCTTTGCTTTGTTGCTGTTAACCAATGTTAGAATTTCGGAATCGCTTTTTCCTGTTGCAATGTCTAAATCTATTCTGAATTCCTTGCTGTCGATCGGTCAACAAACCCGTACCAGTGCCCGTCAACTGGCGGTTTTGAGTACGGCGGAGCGAGATCGGGCGATCGAGTGCATTGCTCAGGCTTTAGAAAAAGATGCTGAGGCGATTTTAGCGGCTAATAAAGCCGATTGTCTGGCCGCAGATATTGCGCCTGCTTTGTTCGCACGGCTGAAGCTAGATGCCGATAAGTTGGCGGCGGGGATTGCTGGGGTGCAAGATGTGGCTAAGTTGGCGGATCCGATCGGCCAGATGCAGATTAAGCGAGAATTGGATACTGATTTGATTTTGGAACGGGTGAGTTGCCCGGTGGGGGTCTTGGGAGTAATATTTGAGGCGCGTCCCGATGCGGTAATTCAGATTGTGAGTTTGGCGATTAAGTCTGGGAATGGGGTGATTTTAAAGGGTGGCCAAGAGGCGCTGCAATCTTGTACTCAGTTGGTTAAAACCATTAAAGAGGGTCTGAAGAACAGCGCGGTATCACCAGAAGTAGTGCAGCTATTGACTACTCGGGAAGAAATTCGATCGCTGTTGGAATTAGATAAATATGTGGATCTGATTATTCCTCGCGGTTCCAATAGCTTTGTGCAATATGTGCAAGAGAATACTAAGATTCCAGTTTTGGGTCATGCTGAGGGGATTTGCCACTTGTATGTCGATCGGCAGGTTGACATCAAGTCGGCAATAGAGATTTGCATAGATGCCAAAGTCCAGTATCCAGCGGCTTGTAATGCGGTAGAAACTATTTTGGTGCATGAAAATATTGCGGCGGAGTTTTTGCCATCGGCAGTGGCCGCGTTGCAGTCTGCGGGGGTAGTCGTGAGGTTAGATCAGGCCAGTCACAAGATTTTAGGCGATACCAAGATTACTCTGGCCACTGAGGCCGATTGGGACACTGAGTATAGTGATTTAATTGTGTCGATCGGGCTAGTTGCAAGTTTGGAGGAGGCGATCGAGCATATTAATATCCATGGTTCACGCCACACTGAGGGCATTTTGACTTCTGATGCCAAAGCCGCTGAAGTTTTCATGGCGGATGTGGATGCAGCGGGAGTTTTCCATAATTGTTCACTGCGCTTCGCTGACGGTTTTCGCTATGGCTTTGGCGCAGAGGTAGGTATCAGCACTCAAAAAATGCCACCCCGTGGCCCTGTTGGGTTGGAGGGCTTGGTGACTTATAAGTATCGTTTGCATGGTCAGGGACAAGTAGTGGCCACCTATGCAGGTAAAAGCCCTAAATCTTTTACTCATCGAGATTTGATTTGAAATCCAAAAAAGCCGCTGAATCAGCGGCTGATGGTTACTCAAAACTGTTAGCGGGTGACTTCAACTTTGATGATTTTGTCTTCGTCTTCGACTAGTTTGGGCAGAGTTAGCTGTAAGACACCTTGCTCATACTTAGCGGTTACTTGATCGTGTTGGACTTTTTCGGGGAAGGTAACGATGCGCTGGAATTTGCCATAGCGTAGTTCAGAGCGATTGCTAACTTAACTTGTAGCAGATTCACTCCGAGTGAAGTACATCTAATAGGGCTGAAAGTAGCTTCAGATAAAGATTTTTGTGTACTTCACTCAAGATAAAACCACTATATGCTATTTGGTGAAAATTGGAATTTAATCAAGCGAATCAGGCTCAACTCCCTCGATAAAGTCACTCCAAGTTGGTGCCAATAACGTCCGTGCGCGTTCAGGATCATCAAGATAATCGTGGGCAACATAGTAAACACCACTACTATTCCGATTAAAGCAGACATTATCGCCTGTCCCTTCTTGTGCAACGGGGATGAGATCGCTACCGTATAAATGCGGCGCATTGTCCAGCATGTCCGCGATTTTACGTGGATCGATAAACTGGCTAATGGCTGCATGACCCATATCAGGACAAATGAGAAAACCATTGGGATTGGGCTGACCACCGGCCATTCCCATAGACACAAACATCTCATAGTCAGGCGGAAATAAGATCCCCAGGCTTTCACCTATCTTTCTCAGTTCGGCAAGGGTGATGTCAACACCCGGTGAGTACATTTTAACTTTCCACATCGTTATAACTTCCGGTAATTAATCGCCAGCATCATTATTTTCAGTCGCCGCATCTCAATAGGAATCCGATCAATATTAAGGTTTGCCCCGTAGAACCATCCATCTGTGAATTCTAGAGATGAGAATGCTTGGTGGGTAGTTGGTTTCTATTCTGGTACCGATGTGGGTTGAGCAGATTCTATAGCTGTGGGAGAGTTTGACGGTTGACGCATAGCAGTCATGCGATCGTTCAACCAGTGCCGAAAGCTTTCACTCCAAGAGCTAACTAGAGGAGCAACTTGATTGGTTAATTGTTTTACTTTGACAGAGGTGGTGTGCAATAGCTCTTGCAAAATTACTCGAAAGCTTACTACTTCTTCGTTAGCGACGGGATTCAGTGATTGGGGGCCGACGGCGGCGATCGAAGATAGTTTATCAGCTACTGCTGGGTTTGGAATTGTTTTTTCTGTTGTGCCGGTAGCGATTTCACTTGTGTCTGCGACGATAGCTTCACTTGCGCCTCCGACGATCGATTTGTTAGTCTCCACGGCAGTGGAATTTGAGTTAGGGGGTTTGGGCTGAATTATGGGTGGTGAGAGGGCGATCAACTCAGAAGGAAAACTAAGGCTAGATGGCTTTTTGAGATCGGTAGAATTTTCTGACTGTTGTTTATTGACTTGAGGTAGAGCGTCGATCGCCTTACTTGCCCCAGTAGCGATCTGCTCGGGCAGCTTTGACTGGGAAATCTCGGCAGGATTAACGAAGGTTTTTGGTGGTTCGGGAAGTTTGAATTGTGTCGCAACAGGGTTTATTGGACTACTTTGCGTTCCTGAATAGCCTTGAATTCCTGGGTTGTTTTGGGTTCCCGGATTGTTTTGGATTCTTGAATAGCCCTGAATCTCTGGATTGTTTTGAGTTCCTGAATTGTTTTGGATTCTTGAGTAGCCTTGAATCCCTAAATTGTTCTGCATTCTTGGATTATCCTGATTATTTTGAATTCCTAGATTGCTTTGAACTCCCGGATTATTTTGGACTCCTGGATTGCTTTGGATTCTTGAATAGTCTTGAATCCCTGAATTGTTCTGCATTCCTGGATTGCCCTGATTATTTTGAACTCCTAGATTGCTTTGAACTCCCGGATTATTTTGGATTCCAGAATAGCCTTGAATTCCTAGATTGTTTTGCATTCCCGGATAGCCTTGAATCTCTGAATTACTTTGGACTCCTGGATTGTTTTGCATTCCCGGATAGCCTTGTATTCCCTGATTATTTTGAATTCCTGAATTGTTTCGGATTCCAGAATAGCCTTGAGTTCCTGAATTGTTTTGCATTCCCGGATAGCCTTGTACTCCCTGATTATTTTGAATTCCTAGATTGCTTTGAACTCCCGGATTATTTTGGACTCCTGGATTGTTTTGAATTCCTGAATAGTCTTGAATTCCCTGATTGTTTTGCGTTCCTGGATAGTTTTGAATGCTTGGATT
This sequence comes from Synechococcales cyanobacterium GL140_1_metabinner_5_sub, assembly GCA_025359065.1. Classification (GTDB taxonomy): domain Bacteria; phylum Cyanobacteriota; class Cyanobacteriia; order Cyanobacteriales; family Chamaesiphonaceae; genus JAAFHZ01. The sequence goes on from JANYHM010000007.1 coordinate 27,593, forward strand.
GCTCTGGGTTCCAGAATAACCTTGAATTCTCGGATTGCTCTGCATCCCTAAATAGTTTTGGTTTTGTGTTGCCAGATTGCCTTGAGTGATTGGACTGCCCTGCATTCCTTGATTCCAAGACATTGTTGGCTGTGGGGCGGGTGGGTTAGCTGCTACCGGCGAAAATCGACTTTGGGGATCAAACAAAGCTAACGACTGTTCAATAGATAACTCATTGCGCAATAGCCGAGATAAACCATCGCTGCCATTGGGCTGATATTTCACAACTCGAATTGCACTATCTGTTACTTGTCCTTGAGCATTCAAATACTCCAGCTTGAGGATATTTACTCCTGATCGCAAACCGCGTAAATAAATCGGCTCAGCCCGATCGACCTCAAAACTCTGCTCATTTACCGTTGCTCGCACCCGCCAATCTGCCACCTGACGCGCCGGATGTTGTGGATCGGGGTGGCTAGGAGCATTGGCCACATAAAAATCTAACAGCCAGGGTTCCGCCCCTACTTCATTCGGCTGCACCGAAATTATTTGGGGAGAAGGGTTCGGTATTTCGGTGGACTTAGCCAACACATGAAAAGTCACCTGCGCAAAAGCCTGGGGATTTTTCCAGCTCTCATGCCAAGGTTTGTTAGCCAACACTTGTAGGGTGTGAGTACCAGGAGTTAGGTTACTAAGAGTAATCGGCTGATTCAGATCATAGATAGATTCAGTCGGTACCCGATCGAGCAACAAATGCAGGTGTGGCCCTAACCCTAACTGGGCATTCTTAAAAATTGGGGTGCCCGATACTTGCAACTGCACCGCCACATTGGTATCGTTCATCACCTCTCCCGATCGAGGACTCACTATGTATATCTGAGGTGCCGTTGCCGCAGCTTGGTTTAACTGAGAAATCACCAGCGGTGCTGAATTCTCACTCAACCCAGCCCAGCCTTCTAATGCCTCAGCGGAGCCGGTATGCCACCAGGCTAGCAACGCCAACAGCATTGCCCCAGCGACTCCCAATTGTTTTTTGATATTTTTCATACTCCTAAACTCCGCCAAAAATAAGATGAAAATCCTTACCCTGTCTGCAACAGCCCATTATAGGATGGGGGCGTACCGCCCTGATCATCTAATTCAGAATCAAAAAATATTATTTAGCGCTGAAAAACTGAACCGAGGCAAGGTAACATACTTCCTGGCATAAGTTTTTGACCAGTATTGTTAAGGGAATCTGCAAAATGAACATGCACGACATGGCGATCGACGAAATCATCGCACGGGAGATTTTAGACTCTCGTGGTAAGCCGACCGTAGAAGCCGAAGTCTACCTCACAAACGGCGGTATTGGCGTGGCACAAGTTCCCAGCGGTGCCTCCACCGGCAGCTTTGAAGCCTGCGAGTTACGAGATGATGATCCCAAGCGCTATGGCGGCAAGGGCGTACTCAAAGCAGTAGCCAACGTCAATGATCAGATTGCTCCAGAGCTGTATGGCATGAATGCCTTTGACCAGCAGGGGATCGATCGAGCCATGATTGACTTAGATGGTACTGCCAACAAGACTAACTTGGGAGCCAACGCCATTTTGGCGGTTTCTTTGGCCAATGCCAAAGCCGTTGCTAACGCCTTGGGCATTCCCCTCTATCGCTATTTGGGCGGCCCCGCAGCCAGCTTGCTGCCAGTGCCCTTAATGAATTTGATCAACGGTGGTGCTCATGCTGCTAACAACGTTGATTTCCAAGAATTTATGATTGTGCCAGTAGGCGCACCATCTTTCAGAGAAGCTTTGCGGTGGGGATCAGAAGTATTTGCCTCCTTAAGCAAAGTGTTGGCCGCTAAAAACATGTTGACTGGGGTAGGAGACGAAGGTGGATTCGCGCCGAACCTGGGTTCCAACCAAGAGGCATTAGATCTGTTAATGGCGGCGATCGAACAGGCTGGCTACAAACCGGGCGAACAAATTGCCCTAGCTTTGGATGTTGCGGCTAGTGAGTTTTACGTCAATGGTAACTATAAGTACGATGGCTCCGAGCATACTCCTACTGAGTTTATTGATTACTTGGCCGGTCTGACTAGCAAGTATCCGATCGTGTCGATCGAAGACGGCCTGCACGAAGACGACTGGGCAAACTGGCAGGCACTCACCAAGAAAATTGGCAGCACTGTTCAGTTAGTAGGTGATGACTTGTTTGTGACCAATGAAACTCGTTTACGCCAGGGCATTGAGCAATCTGCGGCCAACTCGGTGTTGATTAAACTCAATCAAATCGGTACTCTCACCGAGACTCTGACGACGATCGACCTGGGTACTCGTAACGGTTACACCTCAATTATTAGTCATCGTTCCGGCGAAACAGAAGACACCACCATTGCTGATCTGGCCGTAGCCACTCGGGCTGGTCAAATCAAAACTGGCTCTCTTTGTCGTAGTGAAAGAGTAGCCAAATACAATCGTCTCCTGCGCATCGAAGATGAATTAGGAGCTGCTGCTACCTACCGAGGAAAGTTCAGATAAAACATTCTGCCCAGACCATATTGCAAGTGATATGGTCTAAGTACATCACTTACATAACAATTTGTAAATCATTTGGAAGATCCTCGGACATTAGTGCTACACCACGTAGTATAATTGTGTATCTGAGGATACTTTTTTAGGCTGATAGTTGTGGCACTCGTCACACCAGATAGAGAAAATTTCCCTTACTCTATCTGTACTCTATGTATTTCGTCAAGGATAATCTATTGTCTAGATAATCGTGAAACACAGCAGTGAGTTAGACTTACTGTGGCCATGGAGTGTCGTTAATAATACATCTAACATGTTAGAATTAATAAGTGCAAAGACAAAAGACTGCTAAGTTATTCATCTAACTTAAAAAGTTAACAAAATTCCTCGTTTTACCCTTGACTCTCCTGTTCTCTCTTATGTTCTGAATCACGTCAAAGCGTTTTTATTCACATAAAAGTTAACAGCCGAGCAATGGAATTTGAGTTAACAGAAGTCTCATTCAGACTAAAATGTTACTTATGTAACAAATACATAGGGTTAATATTTAAGCCTAGAAGTGTATCCGAAGTTACCAACCTAAATATATTGCTCCAAAATTATGGTTTTCCTAGAATCTAACGCCTTACCCATTTCTGTTGATCCGCGTGTGCCAATTACGATTAATTCGCAAATCGCCGAACAGATTAAACTTCTGATTGCTATTGGAGTTTTACATGCCAATGATGCACTACCAACTGTTACTCAGTTAGCCAAGCAGCTCAGCGTTAATCACAACACAATCGCTGCTGTTTACAATGACTTAATCGTTGCTGGCTATTTGATGGCACAACGCGGTAAAGGTACTTTCGTGGCCAATACCCAGGCTGTTCAAAGCATTGTGACCTATCGCCAAGTTTACGAACTTTTAGAGCAAAACTTCACCTCAGCTAGCGGCTTAGGTATGACTGCCTCAGCTTTTGGCTCGGCAGCTTACGCTCAAGCAGTAATGGTCAGCCAACGCCAAGTACAAACAATCAAAGTAGCTTTTGTCGATCGGCTTCAGCACTTACCTAAAATGCATGGTGTGCTTAAATCTGAATTGGGCATTGAGCCAGATCTGATTGACCTAGCTGTTTTAGAAGGCAAAGCAGGCGCTGGCAAACTTGATGAAGCTGACTTAGTAATCACTCTGGCTCAGCATTTAGAAACCGTTGATAACTTTGTTAGCGACGACCAAGAAGTAATCATCTTAGACATCAAGCCTAGCCTGTTGCTTTTGGCTGAAGTTTCGGCTCTACCACTGCACACCGAAGTAGCCACAATCGGCAACAATGCTGCTGAAGCTGAAATGATTCAACAGGTGTTGATTGACGCTGGTGTTACCCACGTCAATTACCGCACCACCACTGCTAAAGAAGTTGGCCAAAAACCCAACTCGATCGCTAGTGTAGCAGTAGCAATTGTGGCTCCCGAAATTCCAGATAGTGCTTTGTCTGGGGTCAGCAACAGCGTAAAGTTGGTTCCTTTCAATATCAATATTGAGCAAGCCAACCTACTGCTGATCAAAGCTCGTTTGGGCACCATTAAATCAGCTAAGAACTTAGGCTAAGCTTCAAAGCTGTTCATTTTAAAATAAAACCCCTTCAGATCTGAAGGGGTTTTATTTTTTGTCAGTAACCTCAAGTTGATTTGTGCAGAGACCGATTTTGAAGGGCAAAAAAACTAGCCAAAGACATCAAACCGATAATGCCCATCAAACCAGCGGCTGGTGTACCACCACCAGTAATCCAGTCTGGAAAACGGTTGGTGTATTTCACCATTTTCCCTACGTCTATCAAGTACACTACTCCAATAATTCCGGCATGGAGACCGATCGAAACCCCCAACAAGTTTTGCTGACTACGCTTTGCCCAGACTAATAACAGTCCTAGTACGGTAAGTCCCGGGAACTGTGGAAACATGGCCAGCATGGTACTGATCGGTTTAATAAAGTGCGTGGCTGCAAAAAACAGCGCAGTGCTCCACAGCGATATCGACAGAGAATAATCTGCTTCCAACTCAGTTAGTATCCAGCCCCTAAACACTAGTTCTTCAATAAAACCAACTCCCACAGAGCTTAGTAAACCACCACCTAGCAGCTCACCCAAGGGAATGGTCACAGGCTGCCATTCCAATAATCCTAATAAACCTTGAATAAAATAGAGCATTAGTAAAGAAGAAAAGCCCATTCCCCAGCCCTGCAAAAACCCTAAAAAATTGCGCTGACTGCCGACCAACCCAAAAAACTGAAAGGGCTTCTGTCGCCCATAAACTGCTTGATTCCACCAGGGCAGCATCACCATAAACATTCCGCCCAAGCCGCCCATCACAAAAATATTCAGCAGATTCAAAACGCCCGGATCGGTCATATCACGGGCAGTATTGAAATAGACATAAATCACCGCAGCAAATGGTGCCCAGCAAACCACCAGCACCAGCAAGAAAATCAAAATTCTCACTGGTGCTGGCAGATTAGCGATCGATCTCAATATCTTATTCAAGCTGCTTAGCTCTCAGGCTCGATCGTACTAGTCAAACCGTGGTTTTGCAGCGTCTCACAATAGAACTCGGCATGTTCTAGTTCACAGGTAATCACCAAGGCCATCCCGTTGTTATGGGCTTCCATCATAATGCTCACCGCTTGGGGCTGGCTGAGATTAGGAATAGTAGTAATCAACACCTGAGAGACATATTCCATGCCATTAAAATCATCATTGTGCAGCAATACCCGGTACTTGGGGGCGAGCTTACGAGTCGTAGAAGGTTTTTGGATGGTTTCAACTGACACTTTTTTTACTCCTTCCTTAAATTTAAAGATTTAGAGCTATGCAGGGCTAAACCTTTTCAACACTCAGCAGCTAATTCTGATTAGCCATAGCTCACGATATAAGATAGCATTTTTCTCTGTGAGATTACTAGGTGCCAATTACTGGACAAAATGAGGGTCAAAATAGATGCCGCCGCTAGTGCCAGAGTATCTGAGGATTTTGATTAATAGAGATACAGTCTCTGAAGAAGGTATTTAGTGGGGTATGATGTGCTACGGAAGTTCACTGAAAACTATTCGATACAGACACTTCTTGATAGATGCTGCTAGATAGGTGCTCCAACAGGGCGCTAGACGAGAGTAAGCTAAATCCATTTGCATTACAAGGAAACTCTTGGAGGAGAAATTGAACCATATGAACTTTTCGATCGCTACGCTGCTCTCACATTTCCCCGATGAAAAGCCGGTTGCCCCCAAGCTATTAGAAAAAAAGTTGGGCTGCGAAGATCAAAATAGCATTTCTCAATTAGGCTTGGTGCTAGATGTCTTAGATCGAATTGGGGTATTGGCAAAAGACAAGGGCAAGTTTCGGAAATTAGAAGAAGAGGACGTAGTAGAAGCCAAGCTGCGCTGTTCTAGCAAAGGTTTCTGCTTCGCCATCCAAGACCAAGAAGGTGCCGAAGATATTTATGTGCGCGAAAGCCACTTGGGTAATGCCTGGAACGGCGATCGGGTACTGATCAAAGTAATGAAAGAAGGCACTCGGCGACGTAGCCCCGAGGGTACCGTGAAGTTGATCCTAGAGCGCGCCAACCCCTCGCTGCTGGGTAGACTCAAGCAATTAGAAGACCAGACTTTCCGAGCAGTGCCCCTAGACGATCGGCTGCTATGTGAAATCGAAATTCTCCCTGGTCAGTTGGATTTAGCAGGACTTGACGATAATTTAGTGCAAGTAGAAGTAATTCGTCATCAAATCGGTCAAGAGCTACCATTGGGTCGAGTAGCCAGAATTTTGGGTGCCACTGCCGAAACGGCTTCAGAAATCGACATTGTTTGCTGCAAACACGATCTACATCCAGATTTTGCGCCGAACATTATTGCGGCTGGCGAAGCCCTGCCTCGCAAAGTGACCGCCAAAATGTCCAAAAACCACAAAGATTTTACCGATGTCATGACTTTTTCGATCGCCGAAGAAGAGCTTTATTGGGAGAATGCCTTTAGCGTAGAAGCCCAAGATGACGGTACTTGGCAAGTAGCAGTGCATATCTCGGATGTGGCTAGCTATTTAACTACCGATGACCGGCTAGATCGCGAAGCCCGTCGCCGAGGTACTTCTGTATATGTGGGCGACTGTACAGTGCCAATGCTGCCCCATGTGGTGGAGCAGATTTGCTCCTTGACTCAAGGTGGCTCCCGATTAGCCATGTCGGTAATTTTGGCGATCGATGCCGATGGACTCGTCAACACCTTTGAAATTCAGCCCAGTCTGATTACCGTTAATTATCATTTGCAATTTGCCCATCTAGATACCATCATGGCTGGTGATAATGGTAATCTGCCTCTTGAAGATGCTGTAAAAGTGCGGGATCTCTTGATGGCGATCGCACCTAAACTGCGGGAACAAAGACAACTGCGCGGTGGACTCAGCGTAGATTTATTAGAATCTCAGACCCGGTTTGCTGATGAAGGTCGGTTGGGAGCAGTTTTTGTTAATGAACCTCGATCGCTGGCTGCCGAAATTTCGATCGCCGCTAACCAAGCGATCAGCACTCACCTGCAAGCATTGGGTGTACCGGGCATCTATGCAGTGCAGCACCAGCCAGAAGGCGTGGAAGTTGGGGATTTAATCAAGCTCACTCAAAACTTAGGACTCATTCCCGAAGCCGAGCCAGAAGCTATAGCCCCCGATCTGTACTCGATCGCCCAAACCTTCCAGCAGTCCAGCGTCCCTCGTGTGCTGAACTATATTCTCAAATCGATGCTCAAAACCAGTGTTTACAGCGCCCAACCTGGAAATCACTTTGGGTTAGGCTTAGCTGATGGATACTTACACGGGGTTTCGCCAATCAGTCGCTACGCCGATTTGTTGAATCAACGGGTTTTACATGAAGTCTTTAGCAGCGGCAAAGATCGTAAAACCGCTCGATCAAAAGATGTTGTAGATCTGCATAGCAGCACTTGCCATGGACAAATTGCTTGGGAAGTCCTCAAACCAGCTATTCAGCAAGAGTTAGCCGCCCAAATTAGCGGGGCAATTTCTCATTTGAATGATCGGGAAAAAGTCGCTCAAGATGCCGAGAATGATCTGCAGGGTCTACAGAAAGCCGAACAGATGAAATCTCTTACAGGGCAGGTCTTTCAAGGTTTGATTGTAGGTGTACAGTCCTACGGTTTCTTTGTAGAAATTGATGATTTCTTAGTAGAAGGTCTGGTTCATGTCAGCTCCCTCAAAGATGACTGGTACGAATTCCGCCCGCGCTATGCTTGTTTAGTCGGGCGCAAAAATCGCACCACTTACCGCCTGGGCGATCGGGTAGAAGTCCAAGTAAAAAATGTGGACTATTATCGTCAACAGATTGACCTAGTAACAGTAGCAAGTACGCTGATTCCTGACGAAACTGCTACAGAATTTGAAGAAATCGAATAAGGGGATGAATTATGGTGACTAACTCGATCGAAAAAATTCTGGCTACCGGCGAAGTAGGTGCCACCATTACAGTCAAAGGCTGGATTCGCAGCAAGCGCGAATCTAAGGGCTTTGCTTTTGTAGATGTAAACGATGGCTCCTGTATGGCGAATATCCAGGTGGTGATCGCTCAGACCGTGCCAGATTATGCCAACCAGATCAAACGGCTGAGCACTGGTGCCTCGGTGGAGTTTCAGGGCAACTTGGTAGAGTCTCCAGCCAAAGGCCAACGAGTAGAACTCCAGGCCGCAGCTTTAGAAATCTTCGGCGAGTCCGATCCAGAAACCTATCCCCTCCAGAAAAAACGTCACTCCTTCGAGTTTTTAAGAGAAATCGGTCATCTGCGGCCTCGTACAAATACTTTGGGTGCCGTCTTTCGGGTACGCAATGCCTGCGCTGCTGCGGTGCATCAGTTCTTCCAAGAAAAAAGCTTTCTGTGGGTACATACCCCAATCATCAGTGCCAGCGACTGTGAGGGTGCTGGGGAAATGTTCAATGTCACGACTTTGAATCCTGACAAACTACCGCGCACTTCCGATGGGAAAGTCGATTACAGCCAAGATTTCTTTGGTCGCCAAGCTTTTTTGAGTGTCAGTGGTCAGCTAGAAGCCGAAATTATGGCAATGGCTTTTAGCAATGTCTATACCTTCGGTCCCACCTTCCGAGCAGAGAATTCTAACACTTCGCGCCACTTAGCCGAGTTTTGGATGATTGAGCCAGAGATGGCTTTTTGTAACCTGCAAGGCGATATGAATTTGGCCGAGGAGTTCTTAAAGTATGTCTTTAAGTACGTGATGGAAAAATGCCTGCCGGATATGGAGTTTTTTCAGCAGCGGATTGATGATTCAGTACTGGCTACCGCCGAGAATATTATTAGTAATGATTTTGCTAGGTTGACCTATACTGAGGCGATTGAAATCCTCAAAAAAACCGATAGGCAGTTTGAGTATCCTGTGAGCTGGGGGCTAGATTTACAGTCAGAACACGAGCGCTATCTGGCCGAAGAAGTCTTTAAAAAGCCCACGATTTTGACCGATTATCCGGTAGAAATTAAAGCTTTTTATATGCGCCTCAACGACGATGGTAAAACCGTGGCGGCGATGGATATTTTGGCTCCTAAGATTGGCGAAATCATCGGTGGCTCTCAACGAGAGGAGCGCCTTGATGTGTTAGAAAGCCGGATTGCGGCTCAGGGTCTTAATCTCCAAGATTATTGGTGGTATTTAGATCTGCGTCGCTATGGTACCGTGCCTCACGCCGGTTTTGGCTTAGGCTTCGAGCGTCTGGTACAATTTATGACCGGGATGACAAATATCCGCGATGTGATTCCTTTTCCCCGTGCTCCATTAACTGTTGAATTTTAGGTCGATTTATGACTACTCAGTACCCCGAAAATCTCCGCTATACCGATACGCACGAATATGCTGGTCTAAATGGCCAAGTGGCAACTGTAGGTATTACGGCTTTTGCGATCGATCAGTTGGGCGATATTGTTTTCTTAGAACTCCCAGCGGTGGGCAGCACGGTTACTCAAGGAGAAGCCTTTGGCACGATCGAATCAGTAAAAGCCGTAGAAGATCTCAAAGCCCCAGTCAGCGGTAAAGTCCTCAAAACCAATCAGGCGATGGTAGATGCTCCAGAAGAACTAGTTAATGAACCATATCAAGCTGGTTGGCTGGTTGAAATCGAAGTTAGTAATGCAAGTGAAGTAGATAGCATGATGACGGCGGCTGAATATCGCTCAAAGGTCGAAGGCCATTAACTACTTAATCGACTTTAATCCCTCACGATAATCGTAGTAAACCTTTTTGCGCTGATATTTATCATCAAATAGCAGTGGCCAATCTTTGAGCTTCATCCAGTTCGTAATCCAGCTATCTCCATCGCCCACATTCCAATGAGTGATGCCGTAACGCTGCTTTTTTGGGACTAAACGCTGATATTCCTGAGCTATAAACTTGTATTTTGCACCCTGCTGCTTTTGTAGTTCAGGACTATAAACCAAATCTGGATTCTTTTTCCAATTAGAAACCAACACGTCCAACTCCGAGATATGCACCAGTAAACCAGTTTTCTCTGCGCTACTAATTGCTCTGGTAATTCTTTCTTCTGTGGCATTTAAATCTAAATGAAACTGTAAACCTAAGCCATCGATCGGAATCTTGCGCCGTTTAAAATCTGCCACCATTTTAGTGATCGCCGCCACCCTAAGGGGCTGGGTATCTTGGCCATATTCGTTGTAAAACAACAGCGCCTTGGGGTCTGCGGCATGGGCATATTGAAAAGCCCGAGCAATATAGTCTGATCCTAAGTTTCTTGCCCAAATACTACCATTGTCGTTTTCGATCGAAGGATTGGCATGATGATTGGCCATCCGCAACGTGCCATCATCGTTCAATGCCTCATTCACCACATCCCAAGATTTTACTTTGCCCTTGTAATGACCCACCACTGTTTCAATGTGAGTTTTCATTACTTTTTCCCAGGCTGCTCTGTCGCCTTTAAATTCTTTTAACCACTTGGGCAAAGCATCGGGTTGGTGCCAAAGCAAAGTATGACCATGCACCCGTTTACCGTTAGCTACCGCCCAGTTTACTAAATAATCGGCTTTAGTAAAGCTATAGCGATTTGGCTCGGGATGGATCGAAACCCATTTTTGCTCGGTTTCGGGAGTTACACTATTGTACTCGGTTTTGATGACCTGCCGGTAGCCGGGACGTTGTTCTAGTAATGAAGGATCACAGCCTACCCCAATCGGGAAAGAGGCCACCTGCCATAAAGCTTTATCTGGTGCCGCCAGCCAAGACATTTGATAACCACTGAGTAACCACAGAGCTAATGCCACCACTGTCACAATCAACCAATGTTTAACCCGCATTTGGCAATAGGAGCTTTGCTACTCCTAAGATTCATTTCATTTATGTTAGCAGCATCCAACTCAGAGGGAGTACTAAATGTCAATTATACCTTCAGTTAGCTGAGGAACTCTGCTTAGACGGAGGCAGTAACTACAGCACTTAAAAAAGCTCCCAGATCTACAACAATATAGACGGTTTACCTGGTTGCCAATCGACAGGACAGACTTCCTGGGGATGACTTTGAGTGTATTGAACGGCTTGCAGAATCCGCAGAGTTTCATCCACACTCCGCCCCACACTGGGGTTATTGACGCTGAGATGCTGAATAATTCCTGCTGGATCGATGATAAATAGTCCCCGTAAAGCAAAGCCTTGTTTAGGATCTAGCACCTGATAGGCTCTGCTGATTTCTTTAGTCAAGTCCGAGACTAATGGATAGGCCAGCTCACCCACTCCGCCCAGAGTTCGATCGGTTTGGATCCAGGCTAAATGACTGTATTGACTATCGATCGAGATGCCCAACACAATTGTATCAAGGGCTTGGAATTCGGCATGTCGATCGCTAAAGGCCATCACTTCGCTAGGGCAAACAAAAGTAAAATCCAACGGATAGAAAAACAGCACAATATATTGACCGCGATAGCTAGCCAGCTTTACGGTACGAAACTCTTGGCCACATACCGCCGTGGCTGTAAAGTCTGGAGCAGGTTGGCCAAGGCATAGATAGTTGGTTAAGTTCATGTTGTCAAAATAAAAGGCAGGATTATGAATATGTTCTCACAAACCAAGGTTACGACCAAGCAGGCACTGGTCATCAAGATAGAGTAGAGGCAAAGAATAATTGTGAACTGAATACTCATACAACTATTAGTGTCCGCAAAATAGTTCCCTGCAATCTTGTCGTGACTCAAATCACCACGTCGAAAGGCCAAGATCACAATTCATCAGAGAATCTTTCGGCTACTAGGTTTTGGCCATTTCAAGAGGTTTTAAATCTACGCAGAAAGTCGTGTTATTTTCAGCTCTTATTGACAATCTAGGTTTCATCAGGTACGGTAAAACCGTGTAAAATCTTGAATCATGGCTCTTAGCTTATATTTTAAATTTGCCAATGTCATTTGATATACAATTTATTTTTACCGGCTATTTATAGTTTTTTTGACTTTCACACCACAAAAGCTATAACATCCATACCTTAAAAAACTATTATAAAAATAAACTATGATTTTGGCAGATAACTCGGCAAATTCTCCTTTACTTGAGCAACCATTAAGTTCAAGCCTAACTCAGCCATCAGATATTCTCACTAGTTCTGCTGTTCGATCGATCGCCTTTGTCGATTCTCAGGTTGCTGATGCTGCCACAGTCATAGCAAACACCAAATCAGATCTTACAGTTCTGCTTGACCCCACCAAAGATGGTGTTGCTCAGATCACTGACGTTCTTAGTCATTATCAAAACCTAACAGCAGTTGAAATAATCTCTCATGGTAGTACTGCCGGAATTCAATTAGGCAAAAACTCTCTCAATGCCAACTCCCTGTCTCAACAGGCCGCTGAATTGCAAAAATGGAATAAATCTTTAGCTGCAGGAGCAGATATTTTACTTTACGGTTGCTATGTAGCCGCTGGAGAAGCAGGTCAAACCTTTATCCAAGACCTCAGTAGCCTCACCGGAGCCGATGTAGCAGCTTCTAGTAACCTGACCGGCAATGCAGCTCAGGGGGGAGACTGGCGGTTAGAGTATGCCACCGGCAAAATAGAAACTGCTACACCTTTTAGCAACTCTTTCCTAGACACTTATCAAGGGACATTCCAAAGCATTTTCACTACCCAGACCCCAGATAACCCCAATCAAAGTGATGGAGTGGGGGCTGCTGGCGATTATGAGCTGGGCGTGGAGTTTGTTAGCACCAAGGCTGGCAAAATTGACGCGATCCGCTATTACAAAGCCCCCAGTGAAACTGGTATTCATACCGGTCGTATTTGGTCAAGTACTGGGGCTTTATTAGGCAGCGTAGCTTTTACCAACGAGACAGCATCTGGCTGGCAGCAACAGACCTTGATAACTCCTATCAATATTACTGACAACACGACCTATGTGGTTTCGGTAAATGCTAATAGCTATTTTGCAGTTTCAGGTAATGCCCCCACTGTTACTAATAGTGATTTGAGTGCCGTCGCCGATGGTAGTAATGGAGTATATAACCCTACACCAGCACTTTTCCCTACATCATCAAATAATAGCAACTACTTCCGAGATATCGTATTTACTCCCAACACGGTTACTTCTCCTGCCAACCAATTAGGCACCATTGCGACTACTGGAACCGCCGCCCAAAATCAAATTCTGACCGCCAATGTAGCCGATGCTGATGGACTTACCGGAATCACTATCAACTACAAATGGCAGCAGAGCACTGATGGTACCACTTGGAACAATATTGCCGGAGCTACTGATAAAACCCTGAAATTGAGCCAAGATCAGGTTAACCAGCGGGTACGTGCTACTGCTACTTACACAGATGCCTTAGGTACGATCGAAAATCCTTTAAGTAGCAGGACTGCCGTAGTAACAAATGTCAACGATATCGGTAAGGTGATCCTCAAAGGCAGTGCCACCCTTGGTAGCACCCTCAATGAAACTGTTTTAGATGCCGATGGCTTAAATGGCGCAACTATTAACTATCGCTGGCAGCAAAGTACAAATGGTACCACTTGGTCAAATATTGGCGGAGCAACAAGCAAATCTTTGACCCTCACCGATAGTTTGCTCGGTAAGCAAGTGCGAGTACGCACCACCTATACCGATGCTTTCGGTGCAAGAGAAAACATTTTTAGCTCTGGCACCACCATCACAGCTCAGAATGCGATCGTCCTAGAAAATCAAAAAACTGGCACGACCGACTGGCAAATTAATGGCACTCTCGCAACCAGCAATGAGATTGCTGGCTATGGTGATGCCTCTAGTATCAACAAGGGTCAAGCCCTAAACCTGAAAGTTTCCTTGGCACAAGCGGGCAAATACAACCTGGATGTCTACCGGTTAGGTTACTACGGTGGTACCGGTGGCAGATTGATTTCTAGTGTTGCTGGTCTCAATGGGGTGACTCAGGCTGCACCAACGATCGATTCCACCACTCGCTTAGTAGAAGCTAAATGGAATACATCCTATACCTTACAAACAGCCGCAGACTGGACTACTGGCTTATACCTAGCTAAGTTGACCGATAGTGCTACTGGTAAACAGAGCTACGTAGAATTTGTGGTGAGAGATGATAATCGCCCTGCCGAAATTGGTTTCCAAGAAGCCAACAACACAGTAGCGGCTTATAATAACTATGGTGGCTATAGTTCCTATGCTTTCAACAGCATCAATAACCAGCCAGCCTACAAAGTCTCCTTCGATCGGCCTTTGTCTTCTACCACCCAAGGATTCTTGGCCTGGGAATACCAGACAGCAAGCTGGGCAGAAGCTCAGGGGTATGACATCTCCTACTATGCCAATACCGATGTTCAAACCAATCCATTCCAGTTGTACTCACAAAATGCTTTTCTTTCTGTAGGACACGACGAGTACTGGTCACTAGACATGCGCAATAATGTTGAAAAAGCTCGTGATAATGGCACCAATTTAGCCTTCTTCTCGGCTAACTCAGCCTACTGGCGAGTGCGCTACGAGCCATCCACTACCGGTCAAGCTAATCGGGTGTTGGCAATCTATAAAGATAATTGGAATCTTGATCCGATCGCCCAACTGGATAACTCCCAAGCAACCACTCGATTCCGCAGTGTTCAGGTTAACCGACCAGAGAATGCTCTGTTAGGAGTGATGTATGTAGGTCAAACTAGCAATGTCACCGGTGGTTTTGATTTTGTAGTGAGCAATGCTGCGGATCCTTACTATGCAGGCACTGGACTCAAGAACGGTGATAAAATCCCCGGCTTAGTTGGGTATGAGTGGGATGGCGTGGTTAATAATGGTTTGACTCCCAATGGATTGGTGGTACTGTCATCATCGCCCGCCAACCCCGATGCTGGCGTTGGCCCTGGTCTACCTGCCGGGACTCCTACTAACGTCTCTAATGCGGTGCGTTACACCGCAGCCAGTGGAGCAAAGGTCTTCGCCAGCGGTTCTATTCAATGGGTCTGGGGTTTAAATGGTTCACTGACTCCTAATCCTCGTCAAAGCCCCGTAACTCAAAAAATTGCTACCAATATATTTGCTGATTTGGGTGCTAAAGCTCGCACTCCTACAACTCTCTAGGCTGAATACCCATCTCAAAATTGGGATATTGTTTAAATACTTTTTGCCGCGATCGCTTGGTGATAAACCTCTACAGTGTGAGCGGCAATCTTTTTCCAATTCAAATCTTGTTGACAACGCTGCAAAGCAGCAAGCTGAAGATTTTGTTGTAATGAGGAATCACTTAATAACCGGATCACGGCATTAGCTAAAGCTTGACTATCAGCGGGTGGCACGAGCAAACCATCTTTTTCTGGCTGCACAATTTCTTGTAGCCCTCCGATCGCCGAAGCCACCACCAGTTTCCCCAAACCGTATGCTAAAGAAACTACACCACTTTGGGAGGCTTCAATATATGGTAAAACCACAACTTTGCTACGGTTGAAGATGCTAGCAACCATTTCTGGTGGAATAAACTCATTTAATATTTCGACGTTTGCATGTTCAGAGCCTGGAGGGAAATATTTTTTCAGGTCTTCTCCTTTCCCAGCAATAATCAACTGAATTTCTGGGAACTTATTGGCAATCAATGGCATTGCTGCCAATAAATATTTCAAACCTTTATAAGGCCAAACTCTGCCAAAAAACAGCAGGGTAAAAGGCTCTTCTTTAGTATCATGAATTCGAGAACGACGTTGATACAAACTGCCTAGTTCACCATGAGGTAAAACATTAATTCGTTGCTCTGATACCCCAAATTTTTGATACAGAATTTGTTTTAATAACTCAGCATGAACAACAATTTGCTGGGATTTGTAGAAGGCAATGCGCTTGGTATAATCTGCACCAAAAATATTTTGTCGATCGCCTGGGTGCCGAAATATATCATGAATTGTTGTCACCAAAGGGGGCATATCACTCAGCAACAATGTCAAATCATACCAAGGATCATTGGTTTCCTGAACATGTAGAACGTCAGGCTCTATGCTTTTAATTATTTTTTTCATCTCCAGCATCGCATAAAAATTTCCCAAGCTGCGTATTCTGGGTTTTTCAAAGCTAATGACCCGCACATTATCATTTAAAGAATCTTGACAGAATGCAGCTACTTTCTTTGACTGAATTAAGGTCAGGTCAACAATATCTGCTAAAGCATTGGCCAGCTCAATTGTGTAATCTTCAAAACAGAAATGCATTAAAGCAACTTTGAGTTTCTTCATGTTGATTTATCTTTGTTTTCTGCGTTGTCTTTGCTTTTCAAAAGAAAACGCAATTTTTGCCGTAATTCTTGGGGTATCATCCACATTAGCACATATAAGAAAATATCAAATACCCGAGGTTTCCCAAAACTAAAAGTTTCCCATAATATCGGCAAGAATGCTTGCCAATCTCTTTCGGTTGATGCGGTCGGCCCCACTACTGCAATCATAAAACCGGCATAGGCTTGAGGACTAATTAGCTCACGTACCGATCGAATCCAATTTAAGGAGTATTTCCAGTCATTGATATTGCTTAAACTTTTGCGCTTTTTGCCATACATCATATTGACGATCGCCATTGGTTCGGCGACAAATTCCAATCCGACATCCGATTCTTGACTCGCTCTCACCAACCAATCTAAGTCTTCATGCCTGGGCAGTTTTGAGCTAAAAGGGATTTTTTCCAGCAAGGCTTTTTTAGTCAAAATAGTAGGAGTAACAATAAAAGCCTCACCAAGAAATAGCGATTCTCGAATGAATAAATATTCTGGTATCGAAGTATTCTGAGCCGGTAGTCGAGTCGGCCAGATGAAATCACCATTAGCGGTGTGAGCAATAAAACGACTCGAAACGATCGGAGAGCGATGAGTCGATCGATGTGCTACCTCTAATTGCCACTCCAGCTTGAGCGGCAGCCATTCATCATCATCATCCAAAAAAGCAATCCAGGTGCCAGTAGCTGCTTTGATTCCAGCATTTCTGGCTCCTGCTGCACCAACGTTGGTAGGCAACTCCATTACAATCAGTCTTTTGTCATCAATCAGTTTCAGGGCATCAGCAGTAGCTGGATCTGGCCCATCGATCACCACAATCACTTCAATTGATTCCATGGTCTGTGCCAAAGCACTGCGTACTGCCTGACTCACTAGTTGAGGCCGGTTGAGTGATGGAATAATCACACTAACAAGTTCTAAGCTGTTCATAAAAGCAATCCTGTCCAGGAACTAAATTCTATCAGTTTGCCAAACCGAAACAAGTTAAATTATCTAATTCTTGATATTTTTTTACGCACATATTCTAACCCTCCTAACTTTTGCAAAGTAATTAATGAGACTAGAATAGTATAAAAGGAAACTGCTAAAGCTATTTGTGGGAGTAGGTCTAGATGCATTCTTTGCAGCAGAAAAAAGACTATTAGCATCAAACTACTAACCAGCAATGGCAGTCGAAATATGTTTAATAAACGAAGAGGAAATATTCTGCTGTGTACGGTATATGCCAGTACCGAGAAACTACTCAAACTCATAATTAACCCCATAAACGCCGCTCCCAGCAGCTTGTAACCAGAAATCAAAAATATCCCAGCCAGACTGCCAATCACAGTAGTAATTGCTACTTCTAAAAGATTAAACTTTTCTAGTCCATTAGATATCAAGACATAGCTGCAAACCTGAGAAAAAGTCAAGGTGACAATGGCCACTGATGCAATATCAAGAATAATTCCAGCTTCCGCAAAGCTGGGCTTTTGGTAAACAAATAACAGTAGCTCGCTACCATGAAAAAGAATACCGATTAAAAAGGGTAATCCCATACATAGCAAAATATTAATAATATGTTCAGCTTCCTTCTGCTGCTGCTCTCTGCCCAAGGCAACCGCCTTAGCCATGCGGGGGAAAGATGCTAAAGTCAGACTATTAGAAACAATAAAAAATGGCTGAATTAGCTGCATCACCGAGCCATAAACCCCTACTAAAATCTCATTACCCAAAAGAGACAGTATCAGTACGTCTACCTTAGCCGCAACTATCCCCATTCCTTCGATCGCCATCAATGTTTTTACAGCCTTGATGGTATTCCAGATAAACTCTCGATCGATCCGCCATTTTGGTTTCACTATTTGAATAATTAACACCCATTCAATCAACAAAATAATTGCTTCAGAAATGGCAATGACTATAGCTAAATGCTGCACCTGATAATTTCCTTGGAGCATCCATAGCATTATTAATAGCCGGGAAATATAGATGGGGACAGTGGAGAAAGCAATTAAATGCATCTTCTCTTGAGCCTGAAAAATAGATTCAGTAATATTAGAAAGAGAAAATGGAATAACTGTCAATCCCAAAATGTAACAAATATAAGATGTCTCAGCATTGTATGGCAATATATATACGAGTATTGCTAAAGCAATATAGCCAATGAGACTAAACAACAACTGTAACAAAGTTCCGCTGACTAAATATACTGATGTTGCTGTTGGGTTTCGCGCAATTTCTCTGGTGAACAGCGTCTTGAATCCTTGAGAGGAAAGATTAACAAAAATATTGTAGTAACTCGCTGCTAATAAATATTGACCTAAAGAGTATGCCCCCAAAGTCCGAGCGATTGCTGCACTAAGAACAAAAGTGGCGACCCCTTGAGTCAATTTATTGACCAGCATCGATAAAGAATTACTGAAAATCTTGTTTTTCTGTGACATTGATTGCTGGTTTTATAAAACCTAATAAGATAGCTAGATAATCGAGTTTAGGCATCGATCGATATTAGCACACACAAATTTAAAATCAATTGAGTGATTTTAATTCCATTGATATCTTTTGAAGATAAAGCTTTAGCTCTGCTGCCAAGAACTGAATACGTGGCTCCTTGAGCATTCTAAAATGCGGTCCAGGAATCGGATGAATATCGACTCCGCCATCTACCAAGTCAGGCCAGCCAAACTCGGGATGAAGATAATGTTCTAAATCTTGTACCTGACAACGGAAAAGCATCATTTTACCAGGGTACTTTTTGGCTGTATAACTTTCGCCTGCTTGAATATTGCAATTCAATACATTTAATAGCTGAGGAGTTAAATCTTCTAACTTATACAGACTCTTTGCCAGAAAATCTTCTTCATTTTTACTACTAAAGCGATAAGCAAGCCTGTCAGAAATATAACTCGACTGTTCTTGAGGAGTAAGTTGGCGGAGATTGCTGAAATGGATTCCTAATGATTGCATCAAAGAAGGGCGACGACTTGGTAAATTAGGGGCGCTACTGTCTAGTAATGCTAACATTCCAATCTCTTCGCCAGCAGTTTGTAGCTGCTGAGCAATTTCAAATGCTACTAAGCCACCAAAAGAATAGCCAGTCAAAAAGTAAGGGCCATGGGGTTGCACGGTCTGAAGCTCTTGGATGTAATGACTAGCCATATCTTCGATGCTTTGTAATGGCTGCTGTTTACCATCTAGTCCTTGAGATTGTAGTCCATATATGGGGCGTTCTTGACCAAGGTAATGAGCCAAGGTGTAATACTCTAAAATATTACCGCCGACGGGATGAACACAAAACAACGGGGGCTGAGCTTCACCTGCCTGGATCAACACCAGCGAAGACCAAGGTGCTTTCCACTCTTCTTGGCGCAACACACTGGCTAATTGTTTGATCGTCTGCTGTTGAAACAATGTAGCCAAAGGTAAATTTTGTCCCCAAATTTGCTCGATTTCGGCAAACAGGCGCACCGCAATTAATGAATGACCACCTAGCTCAAAGAAATTATCTTGGATGCTGATATTTTTAACACCCAGTAGCCGCTGCCAAATTGCCGTGAGCTGTATTTCTACATCATCACGGGGAGCAGCCTGCTCGGTAACGTCTTGCCGCTGGTATGTGGGGATGGGCAAAGCCCGCCGATCGACCTTGCCATTTAAAGTCAAAGGTAAATTATCCACCGTCACAAAAGCTGCTGGGATCATATAGTCCGGCAACTTCGATCGCAGAAATGTCCGCAGTTCTTGATCTGTTGGTGGATCAGGGGGTTGATTAATAACTAGATAAGCCACTAGTCGCTTATCTCCAGGATGATCTTCTCGATCGATCACAATCACTTCTCGCAAGCCGGGATGCTGACTCAAAGCAGCTTCAATTTCTCCTAGCTCCAAGCGAAAGCCCCGAATTTTGACCTGATTATCGATGCGACCTAAAAATTCGATATCTCCATTGGGTAGATAACGAGCCAAGTCACCAGTTCTATATAGCTTGGCAGATCCAGTAAACGGATTCGGGATGAATTTTTCGGCAGTTAGTTCTGGTAACTTTAGATAACCACAGGCTAAGCCATCACCGCCAATATATAGCTCTCCAGCAATCCCGATCGGCACAGGTTGAAGTAAGGCATCTAGAATATACACCTGCGTATTGGCAATTGGTCGCCCGATCGGCACCGAGGCCACTAATGAATTAGCAGTAATCGGATGACAGCAGGTAAATGTCGTGTTTTCGGTGGGGCCATAGCCATTTACTAATCGGCATTTAAGTGTAGACAATACCTTTTGCACATGAGGTAGCGACAAAATATCTCCCCCGGCAATCAGATGCTGGAGAGTTTGTAAGTCTTCAATCCGCTCATCGACCATGAGGTGAAAGAGTCCGGCTGTTAACCACAGGGTGGTGATTTGCTGCTGACGAATGACTTGTCCTAACTCGGCTAGAGATGGTTTATCGCTAGGAAAAAGCACCAGCTTGGCTCCATTCAGCAAACTCCCCCAAATCTCAAAAGTAGCAGCATCGAAAGAAACTGGAGCTAGCTGCAAAAATACTTGCTGGTGGTCAAAATCAGTATATTGAGCTGATTTCACCAGACGTACTACGCCGCGATGTGGAATGCAAACACCTTTGGGCAGACCGGTGGAACCAGAGGTATACATGACATAGGCTAAATTCTCTGGTTTGGCTATACTTGGTGGGTTAGTAGAGCTGGTTGTAGCAATCTTTAGCCAGTCTGTATCTAAACAGAGGATTTGTAATTGATGAGGCGGGAGTTTCTCTACTAAAGCCTGTTTGGTTAATAGCACTGAGACATCGGCATTTTCTAGCATGAAAGCTACCCGTTCTGGGGGGTAAGCTAAATTGATCGGCAGATAGGCCGCACCGGCTTTGAGAATACCTAAAATGCCTACGATAGTTTCGATCGATCTTTCGATCGCGATTCCGATTAGTTCATCTGCTTGCACTCCCAGAGTGAGCAAATAATTGGCCAGATGATTGGCGCGTTGATTTAGTTCGGCGTAGGTGAGCTGTTCTTGCTGAAATACTAGGGCGATCGCGGCACCATTAATGGCCACTTGCTCTTCAAATAACTGATGAATGCATTGCTGAGGATAATCTACTTGGGTCTGATTCCATTCCACCAGGAGCTGCTGGGCAGCGGCACTACTGAGCAAAGACAAGTGGCTAATCGGCTGATTTTCTTGTTCAACAATATGAGTTAACAAACTGGCAAATTCTGATAAGCGACGTTGGATGGTGTCACCGCTGAAAAGATTGGTGTTGTACTGACAATCCAAGGCTATCTGGCCGTTAGCAGTAGAGGCACCGTTTAAAAAGAATTCAAAAGTAGAAAAAGCTCCGCGATTTAATGATGATTCGACTTTTAATCGATCGAAATCATTTGGACTGCCGCTATCTAAATCAATATTAAATACCGCAGTAATTAAAGGAATTCGGCTGGCATCTCTGGGCACTGCGAGTTTTTGCAGCAAGCTGCCAAACGTGAATTCTTGATGGTCATAATCATCTAGAATTGAGCTGTTTCTAGCCCGTAGATATTCGCTAAAATTACTATTATTATCAACGTTGCTATACAGCGGCAGAAAGTTAACGCAATGTCCAACTAGATTGTATTTGCCGGTGGTAGTTTGCCCAGAGGTTGGCACTCCTACCACTAATTTAGTTTGGCCGGTGAGTTTTGATAAAAATACTTCAAAGGCTACCAACATTACAGTCGTAAGGCTAGAGCCATTTTTAATGCCTAGCTGCTTGAGTTTTTCCACCAGGCTAGCTGACAAAGTATAGTTTTCACAGGCCGAGTTAAAAGTTCTGACCAGAGGTCGCTGATAGTCTGCCGGTAAATCTACAATGGGCGGAAGCTGAGCAAATTTATTAAGCCAATAGTCTTCGGTTTTAGCTATCTCTAAACTATCAATTTTAGCTTGTTCGAGAAAAGCATATTCGCTAAAGTGTTCTGGCTGATCTAAATTGTGTTCGACTCCTTTGTTCAAAGCCGAGTACAGCTCAGCAATTTCAGACATAATAACGCCAAGAGACCAACCATCACAAATAATATGATGAATGGTAAAGATGATGAAATGCTCTTGCTCGCTTAGCTTGAGTATGTCAACCCTAAACAATGGGCTACTTTGAAGGTTAAATGGCTCACTGATAGACTGTTTGATATATTGATCAATCTTCTGGGCTTGCAGTTGATCATCCAATCCAGATAAATCGATCGCAGCAAAGGACTGGTCAATAGATTTAGCAATTAAGATCGTAGAGCCATCACCACTAAAGGTGGTTCTTAGTGACTCGTGACGCATTATTAGTAGCTGAAAAGCTTGCTGTAAAGAGGGGAGATTGAGCTGTCCTTGTAATCTGAGGGACTGAGATAATAGACAGGCCAAATTAGCTTGCTCACTCATTTGGACAGATAGCCAGATCTCTTTTTGTGATTCAGTAGCAGGGGCAGTCAGTAATATTTCACCCTCCGCAAAGGGGGCAAAATCGACTGATTTGTAATTGGAGCTGGCAATATTTTTTGCCGATTCTGCTTCGCGGACACTACGTGAAAGATCAGATTGGCCGCTTGACTCCATAGCTGCGGCGGTTTCAGGAATAGAGTTACTTTGAGATAGTTGCACTTGCAAATATTTGCCAGCGCGTTCGGGGTCAGCAATAAACCAAGCCGGATTACCATCGCGATCTTTGCCCATCTTGGCACCGGGCTGAGGTGGTAGATTTTGATTAATCACTACAGCATTGCCTGCACCGGATAAAAATCCGGCTGATTGCATTTCTGCCAAGCAGACTTTAAAAGCCCACAAAATCTGCTCAATATCTGCATCGCTATGCGCTAGGGTTAAAAAGCAAGGACGAAACTCCCAAATATGAATGCCTTTTTCGCGCAGTAAATAGTAAAGCAAGCTGCCGTAGGCTTCGGTAGGCGGAAAAGTGAGATAGAAAAAAGAGCTACAGTATTCCACATTAATCGGCGCGCCCACTAGTTTGAAATGCTCAATTAATTCATTGACCAAATATTTAGCTTTGTTAGCCAGAGCCGTTTGTAGCTCTCCACCGCCTGCTTTCAATTTCGTTAGCACTGCTTCCACTGCTGCCAAAGCCAGAGGATGACGCACAAAAGTGCCCGCAAAAAAAGTCACGCCTATTTCAGGAATAGAGTCATCGCCAAACTGCCAAAAGCCACCATCCAAAGCATCCATGTATTTAGAGCTACCGGTTAAAATACCGATCGGTAGTCCACCACCCACCACTTTGCCATAAGTAGCGATATCTGCTCTGATGCCGTAAAACTCTTGTGCTCCCCCCTGCGCCACCCGGAAACCGTTGACTACCTCATCAAAAATTAAAGCAATCTCTGACTGTGCCGTAATTTTTCTGAGTTCTTGCAAAAATTCACGGGGCTGGAGCTGTGGATGGCGACTTTGAATAGGTTCTACAATCACCGCTGCAATTTCATCGGCATATTCTCGGATAGTAGCTAGGGCATTGTCAGAACCATATTCCAACACCAAAATATTTTCAACTGCCGTTGGCATTAAACCCGGTGCTGCCGGTAAAGATTTTAAATTGGCACCCCCACGCACCAAAACCTCATCAAAAGTACCGTGATAAGAATCGGCAAATAGCACCACTCGATCGCGTCCCGAAACGGTGCGGGCAATCCGAAATGCCGCCATTACGGCCTCGGAGCCAGTGTTACAAAAAGCCACCCGCTCCATGCCGGTCAATTCGGTAATCATCTTGGCAACTTTGCCTGCTAAGGCAGTTTGAGGACCAATTTCGATCCCGCGATCCAACTGAGCTTTCAGGGCATCGGTAATAAAATCTGGCGACCAGCCAAAGAAATTCAAGCCAAAACCATTGGTCAAATCAATATATTCATTGTCATCTTCATCCCATAGCCTAGAACCTTTTGCCCGCTTGGTGACGATCGGGTAAACCATTTCTTTTAACCAAGGCGTAAATCCAGATACTGTGCGCGGATCAGCTAAATATCGCCGATGCTCCTGAGCCTGCTGCTTGGATGTGGCTGTCCTGGCTACATAGCGAGCAATAATTTGCTGGAGAATTGCCTGCTGTTCAGCAGTCAGACTGTGATCAAAAGAGCGATTGATTTTGGTGCCAGGAGCCGGAGCCTTGACTGGGGGATCTTCAGGTTGCTCAATTGCAGGCTTAGAAAGATTTCCTTTACCGTTGCCATTATGGTCGGCATTAGCTGGTGGAGCTGGCTGAGATGGGATTGATGCAACTGTCACCGGCAGAGATGTTGATGTTCCGCTACCGCCCAGTAATTCTAGTTGTCTGGCCATTATTTGGAGCTGTTGCTGTACCAGAGATTCGATCGCTCCTCTGGCACCTTGATTAATCACACCAATGTTGGAACTGCTGCTAATATTCACTGGGTTGATTATTGGCAAATTGTTAATCGCTGACAATGTTTCGTCGATGGGCAGTGCTGTCAGAACTGATGATGCTGTGATCGCCGGAGGTTCAAACGAATTGGTTGCTGCCAGAAAAGCCTCAGGCGGTAATTGTTGATCGATCAACTGCACCAGGTTGGCAATGGTGGAATATTCTTCTAACAACTGCCGGAAAGTAACCTGAACTTTAAATTTTTTCTTGAGTGCCAGTGCAACTTGAGTTAACGACAGCGAGTCTAGACCTAATTCTAAGAAAGTCGATCGATAGTCAGCATCACTGATTTCTATTCCCGCAGTATCCTGCAAAACTGCGGTAATTAAAGGCAACAAACGAATTGAGCGAGGTTCTGGAGTAGAAGATGGCGCTGGCATGATCGAGTTACTAGGGAGATTTTGAGGGGGAATTATTGAGGTGGCTGGAAAATCACTGCTAGTCTTTGCGGGCAAAGGTTCGATCCAAAATCTTTGCTTTTCAAAAGGATAGGTCGGCAGAGGCAACCTTTGTCTTTGCTCACCAGCATAGAATTTTTGCCAGTCAATGGTGATGCCCGCTAACCAGAGTTGGCCGATCGCCTGCATTAAACTCTGCCAGTCTTGATTTTCCTCGGAGCTATTGCCCTGAGAAGCGATCGCTATTTGGCGCGGCAAATCTTTGGAGGGCAAGGGGGCTTGCTGTCGAGCTAAAGTACTCAATACTTGGCGCGGCCCCACTTCTAATAAAACAAAGCTGGGATTGTGCTGCCAGAGAGTTTGCACTGCATCAGCAAAACGCACTGGCTGGCGCAGATGAGCTGCCCAATAGTTAGGATCGGTGGCTTGCTCATTAGTAATCCAAGTAGCTGTAGTCGTCGAGACAAAGGGGATTTGCGGTAGAGATAATGGCATACTAGCAACCAATTTGGCAAAGGGTGCCACGATCGGTTCCATCATCGCAGAATGGAAAGCATGAGATGTATATAGCATTTTACAAACTATTTCATCTGCGGCCAAAGCCTGCTGCAACTGTTCGATGGCGGTCGTTGTCCCAGATACTACACACAAGCTGCGGCTGTTAATGGCGGCGATCGATATTTCGGCAGGTAGTCTAGGCTCCAATTCAGCCACCGGCATTCGCACCGATAACATCGAACCAGCAGGCAAATCCCACATTAGCTGGCCTCTAGCAGCAACTAGTTTCAGAGCATCGGCCAGCGAAAAGACCCCCGCTAAGCAGGCCGCTACAAATTCACCAATACTATGTCCGACCATGGCTGTGGGCTGAATGCCCCAGCTTTGCCAGAGTTTGGCCAGAGCATATTCGATCGTGAATAAAGCTGGTTGAGTATAGCGAGTCTGTGCTAGCTGATCACTATCGTTCGCAGCATAAATTAGCTCTCGGATATCTTGCTCTAACAACGGCTGTAAAATCTCTGCACAACTATCTACCGCCTGTTGAAAGACCGGCTCTTGTCGATATAGATTGATGCCCATATTGACATACTGAGAACCCTGTCCAGGAAACATAAACACTACATCTGTACTCGAATGCTCCTGATTACGAGTGCTAGTTAAATGGGGTGGCAAAGTAGTTAAATTTGCGATCGCCTCAGGAGCGTTTTGGCAAACTACAAACCGCCGCTGCTGAAATCTCTTGCGACCTTGTTGGAGAGTGTAGGCAATATCAGCTAAATTCTGGTCTGGGTTACGCAGGAGATAGTCTCGCAGATCGGTAGTAAGTTGCTCGATCGCTGTGGTAGTTTTGCCAGATAGCAATAGGAGTTGATAAGGTCGAGAAGGACTAGATGGTCTTGTTACCAAAGATTCTTCTAAAATAACATGGGCGTTAGTACCACCCCCGCCAAAAGAGCTAACTCCGGCACGGCGCGGAGTCTCCATTGCTGGCCAGTCCCGGAGTTGACTATTTACATAAAAAGGACTGTTAGCAAAATCAATATATGGATTAGGCCGATCGAAATTAATACTAGGCGGAATCTGTCGGTGATACAGAGCTAAAACAGTCTTAATAAACCCGGCTACCCCGGCAGCAGCCGTTAAATGTCCCAGATTACTCTTGATAGAACCAATGCCACAAAATTGCTTAGCCGCAGTTTTAGTACGGAATGCTTGGGTTAAAGCTTCTACTTCGATCGGATCACCGATCGGTGTCGCTGTGCCATGGGCTTCGATGTAAGAAATGCTGGCTGGATCAACTCCGGCGGTCTGCTGCGCTTGTAGAATCGCCCCTACTTGTCCACTAATACTTGGTGCAGTAAAACTCACTTTATCGGAGCCATCATTGTTTATCCCCACCCCTTTGATCACCGCATAAACTTTGTCCCCATCGGCGATCGCCTCTGCTAAGCGTTTTAAAACTACAATCCCCGCCCCATTATTAAAAGAAGTCCCCTGGGCGTTGGCATCAAAAGGCCGACAGTGGCCATCCGGAGTAAAAATAGAACCTTCTTGATATAAGTAGCCAGTATTTTGCGGCGGCATAATGGACACCCCACCCGCCAAAGCCACATCACACTGCTGATTTAACAGCCCATGGTAAGCCTGTATAATAGCTACTAAAGACGTAGAACAAGCCGTGCTAATACTAATGCTTGGCCCTTTGAGATTTAATTTATAAGAAGCTTTAGTGGGTAAATAATCTCGATCGTTCACCAAATGAGTCTGAAACTCCCCGAATCGATCGAGGATCTCCGATCGACCACTCAAATGCCGCTCGAAATAAGTATTATCAGCCGAACCAGCATATACCCCAATTTTATTGTCTTCTTCTACCGCATAGCCAGCGTTCTCTAACGCCTGATGCGCCAATTCCAGGAAAATCCGCGCCTGTGGGTCCATCATTTCTGCTTCTCTGGCTGAAATCTGAAAGAACCCGGCATCAAACAACTCCGCCCCGGCCAAAACACCCTTTGCTCGCACGTAGTTAGGATCATCCAGTAACGCCGGATCTACAATTTCACTAATTTCATCCCGCTCAAAAAAAGTAATTGCCTCCTTGCCCGCACACAGGTTTTCCCATAGCTCATCTACACTATTCGCTCCCGGAAATCGCCCCACCATTCCAATTACAGCTATACCGGTATCTGACAATTTTTGACTGGATTGATCGAGATTGCAACTCTCCTGGCTGCCAGATGCAGAGGGTGACTTCTGCACATCTTCGATCGCCTTGGCCAAATATTGACCCATCGATCGAATAGTCGAGTATTGATACAGTCTTACGACTGAAACCTTTAACTCAAATTGCTCTTGAATCTGAGTAATCACTCTCAGCCCCAACAACGAATTTCCACCCAAATCAAAGAAGTTATCGACCACTCCTACTTGCTCAAGTTGCAGTACCTCCGCCCAAATTTTAGTTAAATTGGCTTCGATCGAATTGCCCGCCGCCACAAAATTGACCGGCTCAATGCCAATGTTTTCTGGTTGCGGCAAAGACAATCGATCGATCTTGCCATTAGTAGTTAAAGGAATGCTCTCAATTTTCATGAAAGCTGCTGGCACCATATAGCCTGGTAACTGCTGCTTGAGACTATCTCTCAATTCTGTGATGTTTAGTGGCAGAGCTGCGACCACATAAGCTACTAATCGCTGATCACCAGGCTGATCTTCTCTAACCATCACCACCGCTTCGGCTACCGTGGGCTGCTGGTTAATTACCGCTTCAATTTCACCCAATTCAATCCGAAAACCCCTGAGCTTGACCTGGTTATCGATTCTGCCTAAATATTCAATATCTCCATTGGGTAAATAGCGCGCCAAGTCGCCTGTCTTATACAGCTTGCCAGATTTCTGCTGCACTAGCCCAGGATGCTGAATAAACCTTTCGGCAGTGAGTTCTGGGCGATTCAAATACCCCCGCGCCACCCCAGCACCACCCACATACATTTCACCAGCAACGCCTACTGCAACCTGTTGAAGCTCTTCATCCAAGATATATAATTCCAAATCAGGAATCGGACAGCCAATTACACTGCCACTATTTTCCTGCAAATCAGCAGCACTAATGGGTCGGTAAGTAACATGCACCGTGGTTTCGGTGATGCCATACATATTCACTAGCTGCGGTTGTACATCGCCATATTTGGCAAACCAAGGTGTTAAGCTCTGGAGATCTAGTGCTTCTCCGCCAAAAATCACTAAACGTAGCGATAGCTGATCATCTTGAGTAGATGTAGCTACTCGCTGAAGCTGACGAAAAGCCGAAGGAGTCTGGTTCAACACTGTCACTTGCTCACGCTGTAACAGGTCATAAAATTCCTGGGGCGATCGGCTCACAGCAAATGAAACAACTACTAACTTGCCACCGTAGATCAACGCTCCCCAAATTTCCCACACCGAAAAATCAAAAGCGTAGGAATGGAACATTGTCCACACGTCACTGCGATCGAAGTGATACCAATCTTGAGTTGCCTCAAACAACCGTCCCACGTTACTATGAGGAATCAACACGCCTTTGGGTTTACCAGTGGAGCCAGAGGTGTAAATAATATAAGCCAGATTATCGGGGGTGACTGCACTGGCCAAATTGCTGGCCAAATTGCCTGTAGGTGCCACCGAAATTTTTGGCCAATCTTGATCCAAACATACTAAAGATCCGGCATAAGCAGTAAAAGATCCTACCAAATCCTTAGTAGTTAACAGCACCGTAACCTGAGCATCCGCCAAAATATAAGCTAAGCGATCTTCCGGATAGGCTGGATCTAGAGGCACATAGGCTCCCCCAGCTTTTAAAATTCCCAATAAGCCCACAATCATTTCGAGGGAGCGTTCTACGCTAATTCCCACCAAAGTTTCTATGCCAACATGCTGAGTTGTTTGGAGGTAGTGGGCTAACTGATTAGCTCGATCGTTCAACTCACCATAAGTAAGCTGCTGCTCCTCAAAGACCACCGCTATGGCCTGGGGAGTGAGAGCCACTTGCGCTTCAAATAGTTGGTGAATACATTTACTTTGAGGATAATCTTGGTATGGCCGTCGCTCTAAAAGGTGCTGTTGGTCGGGAGTGTTTTTTTTGCTGCGCGTCGTAATTCCCGCCAAATTCTGCTGAAAATACTCATTGAGTTGATTAATCACGGCCAAATCAAAAACTTGAGGATTAAATATCGCTTCCCCACTAGTTTCTAGCACAAAAAGCGTCTGTAAATCAGGAGAGCTAGCAGCGCCTACAAGCTGGATATCTGACTGTTGAAGCTGAGCAAAGAGAGTTTCTCCGGCTACTGCGTAGACTTCTTGATCAATGATTTTGGTATGAGGATCGTAATTTAAAACCAGTTTTACCAGCCCCAATGCTTCTATCCAAGCTCCTTGCTGGGCTAGACCAATGACATCATAAAGAATTCGATCGCCAAATAGCTTAATCCAAACTTGTTCGCCCTCAATGTAAGCCTTGGCATATTCGGGATGCTGTTCCACATAGCTGCGCTGTAGACGATGACCGTATACAGCACCCACCAGCATAGCAGCAGACTTACTAGACATGTTCTGGTCGCGAATCCGATATTCAGAGACTATTTGCTGGTGATAATAAATTGGAAAATTCTGAGCAATTCGCAACAAGAGATCAATATCTTCTAACGCCCACAGCTCCCGATTGTATCCACCAACCGCCTCAAACACCTCGCGCCGAAACATCACACAGGCACATTGAGTGCGGTGCTGATCGGCTAAAATACTGGCATAGCTAGCGATCGGTGGTTGGTGCTCAAAGGTATTTTCGGTGATAAAAGTCCCATCAGTCCGGGCTAATTGGTAAAGATAACGCCCAAACACATAGCCTGCTTCTGGATGCTCTTGCAGAGCCTGTAGGCCAATCTCTATGGCTGACGGCAATAGACAGTCATCACTGTCTAAAAACACCAAATATTTCCCAGAACTAGCCTCTACGCCTCTATTGCGAGCAGCAGGTAGACCTTGGTTGTCTTGGTAAACGTATTTTACCGTTGAACATTCTTCATTTAAATATCTGGCACAAACTATTTTTGTCCCATCGGTAGAACCATCATCCACCACAATAATTTCGCACCCAGAATGCGTTTGGGTAAGCACACTGTCAATGGCTTCTGGTAAATACTGAGCGCTATTGTACGCTGGAATAATTACAGAAATCATGACGTTGCTTAAATTATGGGACGAAATTTTCATGGTCGGAGAATATATTTTTCAATACTCACAACTAATTGATCAACATAAATCGGGAGGATATTAAAAGAGTATTTAGCTCTTAAAGTGTATTAGTGTCTACTAATCAGTTTCTTAACATCATACTAAGAACTTCAGATTTGTCATCCTAATTATTTTTCAATAAGCACCTTCTGCCGACAAGACCACTTTAACTGATTTCAACAAAATCTTGATGTCAAGCCAGATAGACCAGTTTTTGATGTACTGAACATCAAGTTCAATTACCCGGTCAAAGTTCACAACGTTCGATCGGCCGGAAACCTGCCACAGACCAGTGATGCCGGGTAAAACTTCGTATCTGAAAAAATAATGGTCAGCAAAGTTGTTTACATCTCGCATATTGAAAGGGCGAGGGCCAACCAAACTCATTTCGCCCCTAATGACATTGATCATTTGGGGTAGCTCATCTAGGCTAGAGCGGCGTAGTAGCCTGCCAAAACGAGTGATTCGTGGATCATTCTTGATTTTGAAGCTAACCCCATCCTTAATTTCATTTAGGTGCTCTAAACTTTTCTGCAACTTCTCTGCATCGTTTTGCATAGTACGAAACTTCCAGATCTTGAACTTTTTACCATGAAATCCCATCCGAGTTTCTTTGTAAAATACTGTACCAGGAGAATCGAGCTTAATAATTATGGCTATCAACAAATACAAAGGAGAGAAAAGCACAATAAAGAATGCCGCCAAACAAAAATCCATTAACCGCTTGACAAAATAGCCTTTAGCTACGTTGGCGATACCATATATTACTTCCCACCGCGGCCCCTTAGTAAGGAGCGATTTTTGTAAGCGGATAGCCTTAATTACTTTGTATCCAGAAAACTTGGTAGATGAATAAGATTGCATCATGGCGTGATACCTGATTGTCTCAAATAATGTTTTTAAAAAATGCCAAAAACAACTACTAAGACACAAACTGTAAATGATAAATCAGATTTTTCGAGGCCATGCCAATTTAAAGCTCTCAAAAAAGTCTTTGTCTGTCAATTTCAGTCATAAAAAATAACGATAATTTTAATGCTGACCCTGAAAAGTAGTGTTTTCTCTGCACGCTATTATTATTGGCTGAAGTAGGCTGATACTGTCAATAGAAAATAGCAGATTGCGACTTTCTGCGTAGATTATTATCTTGAGCCATTTAGAGGTCTGGATCCTGTTTTGAACAGTAGGTGATCAAGGTAACTACTATAAATTTAAAAAATGTAAAGCAAAATCAGGGCAAAGCCGTGCTCAGAATAGAGATGAGTTAAGAAACTACCTTGAAATAACCATAAAATATTTTCTTTGGTATCCACATCTGCCTGAACGCAACAACGCCATCATCGCTAGACTTAATCCCCACAAGGTTTTCGAGCCAAATCTTTTGGTCAAACAGTACTCTAACTTCAGCTAACACCATCCAAAGATCTTCATGCCAGTTAGTTTCTGGACACCGTTGACGACTACAGATCTACTTTTTAGGTGATTCAAATCTTTGTGATTTGTGAAATTTATCTTGTTTTAATGTGAGTAAAATCACAAGTATTCTGGTCAAGAATAAAGTCACTGACAAATTCTAATGATTATGCAGAGGTACTCTACCTCTAAAGTACTTAGACTTCATTCTTACAAGAACGGTTCCAGTTTGGATATAGCCTCAGCAATTTGGCTCGTTTTTTTGGGAACCCCTCTCCAATATTGAGCGCCTGCCTCAGGTGAAACCCTCGCAGCACTAGAAGGAATTGGGGTGAGGGTCTTTCACTAAAAACCGCGTCCTAAATTATTTAGGACGCGGTTTCTATTAATAAGCTGGTGGACAGACTCGAACTCCCGACCGGCTGATTACAAATCAGCTGCTCTACCAACTGAGCTACACCAGCAAACTTTTCTAAGCATATCATACCCTGTTCCAATCGACCACTCCCAAAAAAATAAATTACTTGGCCAGATCAGAATTGATCGTGTAAAAACCGCAGTGGTAGAGTCCACACACCCACTCGTCCACCTAAAATCTACAGATGAATTTTGGCTCTTTACTTGGGATCTGGCTTTCTACTAGAATGAAAGGCTCGATATTTTTACAGGAATCAAGAATGCACTGGTGGCAGAAAATTTCGCAAAGATTGGGCTTCAGCAAATATTTTGTTATTTTAGGCTGCCTACTGTTCCTTGGTTTACATAGCTGCGCTCAAAATACCGTAGAGATTGTCTTGGTTTCTAACAGCGTCACCAAAACCGCCTACCAGCAAATTACCGATAAGTTTGCCGAACAGTGGCAAAAAGACCATAAGCAAACCGTGATATTTAGCCAAAGCTATGGTAGCTCTGGTGCCCAGACCCGATCGGTAATTGCTGGCTTAGAAGCTGATGTGGTGGCTTTAGCTCTAGAACCAGATATCAACAAAATTCAAGCAGCCAAAATTCGAGGTATTCCTTTGATTCAGCCGGGATGGCAAACAGAGTTTCTGGGTAGTTCGATCGTCAGTAAATCGGTAATAGCCTTAGTCACTCAGCCAGGAAATCCCCAACAAATCAAATCCTGGTCAGACCTGCTGCGTCCAGGGCTAAAGATTATTACCACCAACCCCAAAACTTCTGGGGCAGCTCGCTGGATCTTTTTGGCACTGTGGAACGGTCTAGATAATCCGACGGAGGCTAAGATGCAGCAAATTTATCAAAACAGCGTGGTTTTAGCTAAAGATGCCCGCGAATCCAGTGACGTGTTTTTCAAACAGGGTCAGGGGGATGTGCTGTTGACCTATGAAAATGAGGCTATTTTAATTGCTAAAAAAGGCGAAAAGTTAGATTACCTGTCACCGCCACTGAATATTTCGATCGATCTGCCAGTGGCAATAGTAGATGCTAACGTAGATAAACATGGCAACCGGGCAGTAGTCGAGGCATTTGTGAAGTATTTGTTCGAGACAACCGCTCAGCGGGAATTTGCCAAAGTGGGTTTTCGATCGATTCTACCCGCAGTCCAAAAAGAATTTGCCCAACAGTATCAACCGCTTACGAATGCGGCAAATGTCCAAAAGCTGGGCGGCTGGTCTGTCATTCAAAAACAGTTTTTTGCTGATAATGCCATGTTTGATCGGATTGAAAGGAACTTAAAAAAATGACCCAGCTCGCCGTAGTTAATCGCAAAAAATCTCCTGGCCTATATAGATCTTGGCCTTGGCGGATTACCATTAGCTATTTAATAGTGATGTTGCTATTGCCGATCGCGGCTTTGTTGGTTAATGCTGCTGCTATTAATCCTCAAGACTTTTGGGCGAAAGCCACTAGCCCGATCGCTCTCTCTGCTTATGAAGTAACTTTTGTCACAGCTTTAGGTACAGCATTAGTCAACGGAGTGTTTGGCACCTTAATTGCTTGGGTCTTAGTTCGCTACGATTTTCCTGGTAAAAAGATTATTAATGGCATTATCGATTTACCTTTTGCTCTACCAACTTCAGTAGCTGGTCTGACTTTAGCGACTATTTATAGTCCCAAAGGTTTGATTGGTGGCATGTTGGCTCCTCTAGGAATTAAGATTGCTTTCACTCGTTTGGGCGTAGTGATTGCCATGCTATTTGTATCGTTGCCTTTTGTGGTGCGTACTTTGCAGCCAGTGCTAGAAGAAATGGAAAAAGAAACAGAAGAAGCTGCCTGGAGCCTTGGAGCTACACCGAGTCAGACTTTTTGGCAGGTAATTTTACCGCCTTTGATGCCTGCTATTTTAACTGGCGTGACATTGGGGTTTTCCAGATCTGTAGGAGAATATGGTTCGATCGTGATGGTATCGGCTAATCGCCCTTTTCAAGATTTGATTGCTTCGGTGCTGATTTGGCAGAGTTTAGAAAGCTACGATATTGTGGGTGCAACGGCAATCGGCACTGTACTGCTGCTAATTTCTTTAGTACTGCTATTGCTGATCAACTGGCTACAAGCCTGGGGACAGCGCTATAGTCGCAAGTAAACCTTGCCCATCAATAATTTTTGCCAAGAAAATCTGGATTGTCAGTGAGAAATGTTCTTTTCTATAAAATTAACCGCAAACTGGCACAATGAATAGCGATGAAATTAGGCGAAACTGCTCTGGCCTTGTGGCAAAGTTACTTGCAACGACAAGACCAGGCAGAAGAGGCGATCGCCAACTGCGACTTCGCTAAATTAGCCCAGAACTAGCCCAGAACTAGCTAAGAGTATCTAAATAGTCTCGCACTCGATTACGACGTTTGGGTTGACGAAGTTTTTGTAGTGCCTTAGATTCTATTTGGCGCACTCTTTCCCGCGAAAGATCTAGAATGCGACCAATATCAGCCAACGAATAGGAGTCATCGTGACCCAAGCCAAAACGCAGACCAATTACTTCCCGTTCCCGTTCAGTGAGATCAGCCAAAAGCTGCAATAGTTCACCATGAAGCGACTCACGCATTAATAGCTGCTCAGGAGAAATCTCCTCGGCTTCTAACAGATCACCTAGTTCAGTATCTTTGTCTTTGCCAACCTTGACATCTAAAGAGATCGATCGGGGCACCCGCATTAAGACTTCTTGCACCTGTGCCGGAGTCATATCTAAATGCTTGGCCACTTCTTCTAGTTTCGGTGGAACACCACCTTGAGTAAGCTGGCGCTGTACCTTGCGGATTTTGTTGAGCTTTTCGGTAATGTGAACTGGCAGGCGAATATTGCGGCTCTGGGTGGCCAAAGCACGAGTGATACCTTGACGAATCCACCAATAGGCATAGGTACTAAATCGATACCCCTTAGTGGGGTCAAATTTTTCTACTGCCCGCTCTAAGCCCATGGTGCCTTCTTGAATTAGATCTAAGAGTTCTAAGCCCCGGTGCTGATATTTTTTAGCTACAGATACGACCAAGCGCAAATTGGCCTTAATCATGTGTTCTTTGGCTTGAATACCCCGAGTTTGAATTTCTTCTAACTCCACCAAAGAAACCTGCGAAATTTCGGCCCAACGTTGCCGACCCACAGCCAACTGTGGTTTAAGGATATCTACATCAATACCCACTGCCGTTGCCCAGCGCTCTGGAGAAGGTCGATGACCAAGTTGAGCTGTCAATTGCTCTCGAATAGTCATCAAGCGCACAAACATTTCAATGATACCGTCGTTGCTTTCACCCGACTGCACTGCAATAGCCGCAGTATTCCGCTGTTCTACTATTTGCAAATAGCGCTGTACTGCTTGAGATTCACTAACTTCTTCGTCTCTATTTAAAAGTTTAACCTTGCCAATTTCTTGCAGGTAAAGACGCACTAAGTCCTTACTGTAAGACATTTTAGCTTTAGGAATAGCTTCTTCATTTTCCTCATCATCTGCTAAAAGATCCACCCATTCTTCGGACAGCTCTTCTTCATTTAGATCAATGCTGCTAATTGTTTCTTCTAGGACTAATTCTTCTTCATCATCATCGACAACATCAGAAACTATTAAAGCTTCTGGTGTTGATAAATCTTGATATTTAGCTAACAAATCGGGGGTGGTTGCCATACAAGGGATCTCAATCCTACTCAACTCAAGCAAAATTTGGACTGTAAACATCGCCGCCAGATCAATTTGGCAACAGTGTTATTTAGGGGTTCGGTGGGGGGTCTAGAAGTCGTTCGCCTTCGGCGGAAGTGAAACAATTCTCTTTACAGAGAAACTGTGTGAACGCCATCACCTTGAGAACATTACAGTTATTAATTAACAGTAACGACTTGCTGACTGCATGGCATTCTGGCAACGAACAATATCGCCAAGAGGCGAACCGAATCATGCAGGCTTTGTTTTGTTTCGTAATATTAGTTTGCCCAGTTTTGACAGTGAAACTACCATGAACGACTAAAGTTCACCCCGATATGTTTCGCAAAAAAAAGATGAGCATTTAGCTCATCTGGATTTGGTTAATCGTTAATCGGTTCAAAATGGATTAATTAATGCTCAAAATCCAGGTACCAGCATATCTGGCTAGAGGAAAAGCGGCACTACTTTTGATCTGACAATCGAAGTAAAAAATGCCACCACTATCGGGGTTTTGGACGTTGTTCAGGACAATTTCGACTTCCTGATTGGTTTGCAGGCGCTTATCGAGAGTAATTTGCACATTTCTCTTTTCTTTATCCCAATTGGCCTTGGTTACTGGAATCGACTTACCACCTACATTCACTTCAATTTGTTTTTCATCAAATCGACCCTGGTAGTGGTCAGGATAAACAATGTTAATTTCGGTAGCGCCCAGTGGCATTTTATTACCAGACAAGCGCAAACGGTAGCGATCAGAGGTCGATCGATTGCCAAAATCTAGACTATAGCTCAGTTGGTCTTTAGGATCTACACCACTAAACAGTGTGAAGTCGGCTCTACTAGGACTAATCGGCAAGATAGTCACACAGCTCAGCGCTGCTACAACCGTCAAGACTTTTCCCCACAACAATCTAGCCACGTCATTCTCCTGAGAGTTATAAAAATTTACCATTTAGAATCTAGCACATTGACACCCTGTATAAGAGAGCCAATAGTCACCTGTTATCTGCCTTTACCCGACTTACTATCTGAGGATTTTGTTTCTAGGGGTTGACCTTCTGGAGACTTGGCTCTCAAATCCATGGACATAGCCAATAAATCTTGATTGGGCGCTAGCTCGGCTGTTACCTTCGTAGAGCGATGAGGGATATTTTTTTGGGATTTTGCATTTAGAGTCCAATTGCGAATCGTGCGTCGAATATCTGACCAGAGTTGCAGGGTAGGATCGATCGATCGCACCCACAAACTTGGCTGTTGCCACTGTCTGGCTGCTTCTACCAAAAGCCGACTATGGGTAATGGTAATGCCCGGGAAGTCGGCCAAGACATCGATCCGCACTTTTTGCCACACTGCCAAGGCCAAAATTTGCACCAGCTCTGCGGCATCTTCACCCACCACCGTAGCACCGACTAAGTAACCATTAGGACGCACCATCAGCTTCATAAAACCCTGATCACTCTCGGTTAATAACGCCTTGGCATTGTCATAGTAGTAGCTGCGCAGCACCATCATTCTTTGCTGAAAGCGCTCTCGCGCCATTGATTCAGTAATGCCAACTCTGGCGATTTGGGGATAGCTAAAAATTGTCCAGGGAATTTGATCGAGATTAGCCGATCGAGTCCGCCGCGACAAAGCATTATTCACCGCCAACTGAGCTTCGTATTCTGCCAAATGCTCACCATAATATCCTCCCGGTGTCGTCCCACAAACACTGCCACAGGCGTAGACAGATGGGTTACTGGTTTCCATTTTGGTATCAACTCTGACCCCTAGTGTGTCGTAGTCTACCCGCGCCGCTACCAGATCAAAAGAATCTACCCAAGGCTGTTCTTGCACCGCCACAAAAATTTCTTCGATGTGAATAATCCGCCGATTGACAATCACATACTTACTGCCATCTTGATTTCCGGCTTCTGAGACAATTGCATTGGTAATTAATTTCACCCCAGAAGCTTCAAGCTGAAACTGAATCGCCGCCACAGCATCTGGGTCTTCGCGGGGCAGAATGCGATCGGCTGCCACAATCAGGGTGATTTCGTAACCCAAACAGCGTAGTGCCTGCGCCATTTCCACCCCGATCGCTTCATCGCCAATAATTGCCCAGCGGCGAGGCACATCTAATCTTTTTGAGACTTGGGAGAGACTAGCTGCCGTCAAATAGCCGGTGGCCGCCAAACCAGCGATCGGGTAGTCGGTGCTGGGCTGAGAACCCATTGCCAGCAAGTATTTTCGGCTTCGCAAGCTGCGCCGAGCAGTATTGAAAGCCAGTTTGGGCAATCGTTGAAAGGAGCCGGTTTCTTCGACAATATCTACGCCTTTGGCCGCCAGCATGGGCAAAGCAATGCCGCTAGTCAAATGATTGATCGCAGTAGCGGCATATTGCCAAGGATAATGTGGGCTGCGATTAGCCCCATGTAAACTAGCCTGACATAAGGCATGGGGATAAAAATGTGAGCCAGTATCTAGCGGTGTGGGGGGCATAACCAAAGCTACTCTTGCCCGCCCTGCTGCTTGCTGTGCGGCAACTCTGGCCGCATAGGTATTACCAATAATTACTAAGTCGTAGTCTACAGCCAAAACTTGCACTCCAACCATCAACCAACCTATTTTAAGCGGATAGCTGCAAATAACGACGCACTAAAATAATTGCCACCAAATCATCGATCGGGCGAGGTGGCAGACGCATCCCTTGGGGCATCAGGCGTTGAAAGCCTTGGGGTGGATACATTTCCCAATATAAATCTCGGGCAGCTAAAGTGCTGTAATGCTCATCTACTAGGGCGATCGGTATTTCTGATAAAGCTTGGGTCAGTTTTTTTTGCCACTGTTTGGCCGTGGTGCGATCGCCCATGACAACCTGTGATACTTGCCATTGGGCACAGAGGGCAGGGAGCTGCTCTAGCAGTGTGTCAGAGGGAAGCACTTCATGATATGAAGCTACTCCCGTTCGATCGACCACTGCCACACCGCATTTATCCTTACCCGGATCGAAGCCTAGATATGTCATTAGCGGGTATTTTTCATCGCATCACCCTGGCGAGTACGATCGCGCAGTTTGATGTTGACGTTGATGCTCATGCCGTTTTGGAGCTGGATATCTTTGCCCTTTAAGCTGATGACCTGTTTATCCAGTCTAATTTTGGCTGGGAAGCGATAGAACTGATAAGCTTGATCTGGCGGCAGTACATCAGAACCAATCCATTCTAGAGTGCCTTTCACATCGCCAAACTCACTGAAGTTAAAAGAGTCAATTCGCACATCTACTTTTAACGGCTCTCCGGTCTGCTTCGCTTCTTCAAACCGCGATGTCACAAAACCAATATCTTCTTTGGTGATATAGATTTTGGCGACCAGATCATTATCTGGAACAATTAGGACGATCGCATCAGGGGAATTGCTGTTGACCAAGCCTTCGTTAAAAGCTTTTAGCTCAAACACCGTGCCATCGGCAGGAGAGCGAATTTCTTGATACTTCAGGTTTTGGCTGGCCTGGGTGAGTTGACTGCCCAGTTCGGTGATTTTCTTTTCGTTCTCAATAATTAGTTTGTTGATTTGGCTATCGATTTCAGCAATCCGTTTGTCGTTTTCGGAAATGCGGGCATATATCTCTTTTTGTTTGCCTACGACAAATTGGCTCAGATTGACTGGACGCTGCCGAGAACTGAGCTGTAGTCTAGCTAACTCTTCATCTAACTGAGCTATTGTGGAGGTGCGTTGAGCAATTAATTGCTCTTGTTCTTGAATCCGTTGCCGCTGATTTTGAGCTGTGGTGCTTTTGGCTGAGATCAAACGCTGTTTTTCAAGATTTAGGCGATGGAGTTCTTGTTTTTGCTGCTGTAGCTCACTCACAATGGAATCTACTTGTTGTTTTTGGCGATTGAACTGTACCCGAGAAATGGCACCTTGAGAAACTGCTGGCTCCAAATCTGCCAAAATCGCCTGATTTTTTTTGAGCGCCTGTTCACCAGCAGTAATTCTGGCCTGAGTCTGTTTCAATTGTTGATTTTCAGCGGCTAGGGCGTTGCGACTTCTGGTCAAAGCCAATACTTTTGGCTTGATAGTACTAGTAGGGGCAGTTTTAGCGGCACCAGGACTTAGCTGACTGCGATAAAAACGATTTTCTTCTTCCAGAGCGGCCTTAGTACTAGCCAAAGAACTGAGTTGTGATTTTGGCACTGTGGATTCTAGCTGTACTAACAAGTCACCGGCCTTGACCTTATCACCGTCTTTGACGAATACTTTCTTGACCACTCCACTGATCGACGCTCGCACCTTTTTCACATTGTTAACTGATTCTAGCTTGCCTTGGGCAGACACCTTAATGAATTCATCTCTACTAGGACTAGTCATCAAGATAGTGGTAGAGCTAAATGCTGCGGCGATCGTCAAGACTTTTCCTAAAAACAATCTAGTCACGTTATTCTCCTAGAATAAATTATTAAAATTTGCCATCTAGAATCTAGCACATGGATTTATCAACCTTACCTATAAACTGGGCTGTTGTCACTGTCTAGTTGAGTAATGTCTGGAAAGTCGGCTAAGACATCAATCCGGATTTTTTGCCACACCGCTAAAGCCAATATTTGCACTAGCTCTGTGGCATCTTCACTGACCACTGTGGCTCCGATTAAAAAGCCCAGGTATGCCATTAGCGAGTATTTTTCAGCGCATCACCCTGGCGAGTAAACTGATCGGTAAAGATACTCATCACCGTCCGATCGCGCAGTTTGATGTTGGCATTGATACTCATACCGTTTTCCAGCTTGATGTCTTTGGTATTGACAGTCATCGCCTGTTTATCCAATTTAATTTTGGCTGGAAAGCGATAAAACTGATTGGCTTGATCTGGGGGCAAAACATCAGAGCCAATCCATTCTAGGGTGCCTTTAATATCGCCAAACTCACTGAAGTTAAACGAATCAATACGGACATCAACTTTCAATGGCTTTCCTGTTTGTTGAGCTTCTGCAAACCGAGATGTCACAAAACCAATGTCTTTGTTGGTGATATAGATTTTGGCTACCAGATTGTTATCTGGAACGATTTGGACGATCGAATCAGGAGAATTGCTGTTGACCAAGCCTTCGTTAAAAGCTTTTAGCTCAAACACGGTGCCATCGGCAGGAGAGCGAATTTCTTGATACTTCAGGTTCTGAGTAGCTTGAGTAAGCTGGCTACCTAACTCAGTGATTTTCTTTTCGTTCTCAACAATGACTTTGTTGATTTGACTATCGATTTCGGCAATCCGCTTGTCATTGTCAGAAGTACGAGCATAGAGATCTTTTTGGTTGCCTGCCACATTCTGACTAAGCTTTGCTTTGCTTTGCCCCGCACTGAGCTGTAATCTCACGATCTCTTCATCGAGCTGAGCGATTTCAGAGGTGCGCTGGTTGATTAATTGCTGTTGCTCTTGAATACGCTGCTGCTGATTTTGGACTTCGATGCGGCTAGATGACAGCAATCGACGTTTTTCTTCTTCTAAACGGCCTTTTTCCTGGATTTGCTGCTCTAATTCACTTACCCGGGTATTTACTTCTTGTTCTTGGCGAGATACCTGAACACGGGCAACGGCACCTTCTCTAGCTGCTGGCCCCAAATCTTTCAAAATAGCTGCATTACTACGAACAGCTTGTTGAGCCGCAATCAGGCGAGCTTGGTTTTGACCCAACTGTCGATCGACTTGAGTTAATTCTGAAACCAGCCGAGAGCGCCCACTGTCCATTCCAGATTTCAGGCTAGAGATGTTGTCTTTATAACCGCTAATTTGGTTCAGAAGACCTTGACGACGTACCCGGTTCTCGCTCTTTTGCTTTTCGACCTGACCTACTTCAAATTGCCCCGCAGCTAAGCGAGTATTTAACTCAGCAATATTAGTGCGCAGTCGCCCTTGTTGTTCTGGAGTCAGAGTGCCACCGTTAGCGCCAGCCAATTCTGTGCGGAAGAGCTGATTTTCAGCAGCTAAGGCATTGCGGCTTCTGGTTAAAGCCAAAACTTCTGGCTTGATATTAGCTGTGGGTGCAGCTTTAGCAGCACCGGGATTGAGCTGACTGCGATAAAACCGATTTTCTTCTTCGAGAGCCGCTTTAGTACTAGCCAAAGAACTAAGCTGAGATTCTGGCACAGTGGATTCTAACTGCACCAACAAGTCACCTGCTTTAACCTTGTCGCCATTTTTGACAAATACTTTCTTCACTACTCCGCTGATGGGAGCTTGAACTTTCTTCACATCGCTGACTGGCTCTAGCTTGCCTTGGGCGGGCACAGCTTCTTCGATGCGGGCAAAACAAGCCCAAGTTACCAAGGCGGCTGTAATCCCCATAATGCCCCAGACGATCGCCCGTGACCAAACTTGAGACTGTTGAAACACCACCGATTGGCCAAAATTAGTGGCCGTAAACAAGCTGCTTTCATCCCGGTTGGCCAAATTGGCATTAGGTCTGACCGGGCGAAGTTCGGCTGGCTCAACCTTGGCTAGTTGGCCGCTAGCAGGCTGCCGATCTTCAATATTCTTGCTGCTGTCCATTGGTGCTCCTAAAGGTGATTAAAAAGGGGTTTGGGGCTGTGAGAAAAATTTAAGCCTGGAACTCTTGCTGTTGATATAGGCAGTAATAGCGGCCCTTTAGCGCCATCAGGTCATTGTGAGTGCCCTGTTCTACAACTAATCCTTTATCCATCATGACAATAACATCAGCCGATCGGATTGTGCTGAGGCGGTGGGTGATAAAGAACACTGTTCTGCCCTCAAAAGCCGATGCCAAGTTCACACAAACTTGGCGCTCGCTATCATAGTCTAAAGCACTAGTAGCTTCATCTAAGATTAAGAGCTGGGGATTTTGTAACACGGTGCGAGCGATCGCAATCCGTTGACGTTGACCACCAGACAGAGCCGAACCACGTTCGCCTACTTTGGTATTGTAACCAGAGGGCAGACCCATAATAAATTCATGAGCAGCAGCAATCTTGGCGGCTTCAATGATCTGTTCAGAAGTTGCTTCCGGGTTAGTGAGAGCAATGTTTTCTTGAATAGTGCCATTGAATAGCAAAGTGTCTTGGAGTACAACTCCAACCTGTCGCCGCAGCGAATACAGCTCTACTTTATTGATATCATAGCCATCGATTAATATCCTTCCGCTCTTTGGCGCATAAAGCCGAGGCACAAGTTTCATCAAAGTACTCTTACCAGATCCACTTAAGCCCACAATGCCCACAAACTGACCAGGTTCAAAAGCTAAATTCACATTGTTAAGCTGCAAAGCGGGGCTGCCAGGAAAGCTGAAATTCAGGTTTTCAAACTTCACGGCACCATCGATCGAAGGCAATGGAATATTGTTTAGATCTTCTTCGGTCACTTCCTGAGGCGTATCGATAATGTCACCTAAGCGCTCTAGAGACAGAGCGGTTTCTTGG
This sequence comes from Synechococcales cyanobacterium GL140_1_metabinner_5_sub, assembly GCA_025359065.1. Classification (GTDB taxonomy): domain Bacteria; phylum Cyanobacteriota; class Cyanobacteriia; order Cyanobacteriales; family Chamaesiphonaceae; genus JAAFHZ01. The sequence continues at coordinate 71,347 of JANYHM010000007.1, forward strand.
AAACTCTGCCAGAGCTGTACCAGACGTAACAATGGCTGAGTGGTGTAGCCAGCGATAATTCGGAAGGCGATGAGCTGACCAAGAGTTAGCTTATTATCTAACACTAAATAAGCTCCAACCCACAGCAGCAACAAACTAGAGAACTTGTTTAAAAAGCCGCTAATCGCCCCCGCATTGGTAGAAGTAGTCGCCGTCTTAAAACCGGCGCTTACATAGCGGGCATAGCGCTGTTGCCACTGCCAACGGGTGCGCAGCTCAATATTTTGAGCTTTGATAGTTTGAATGCCGCCTACTACTTCTACTAAGTAAGACTGGGTTTCGGCGTTGCGTTCGGCTTTAACTCGGAGCTGTTTACGGACGATCGGCGATACAATCCAGGTCAAAAGAGCAAAAGCAGGCAGGGTAGCCAGTGCCACCAAGGTCAACAATGGGCTGTAATACAGCATCACCACAATATAGACTACCGAGAAAATGGCATCTAATACCACCGTCAACGCCGTACCGGTGAGAAACTGGCGAATATTTTCTAGCTCGTTAATGCGGGTAGCTAGCTCCCCTACCGGGCGTTTTTCGTAGTAGCTCAGAGGCAGCCGCAGCAGGTGATCGATAATCTCGGAACCCAAAGAAAGATCGATGCGGTTGGTGGTATCTACAAACAAGTTAGTTCGCAAGGCCGTCAAAATTGCCTCGACGATCGCCATGGCAATTAACAGCGCCCCAAAAGTATTTAGGGTGGCTGGACTGTTTTGCATCAGCACTTTATCGATAATGAGCTGAGTCATCAGCGGGTTAGCCAAGCCGAACAACTGCACAAACAGCGAGGCTACCAATACTTCGATCAGCACCTTGCGATGCTTTTTCACTGCTGGAATAAACCAGCTCAAACCAAATTTTTCAGCGCTGGCAGCTTTGGGTGGCTGAATCAACAGAATTTCGCCGCTGCTGCCCCACGTATCGCTAAAAGTGGCGGGCTTAAAGCGACGGATGCCTACCGAAGGAATTGCCAGAGTGTATTCTTTTTCGCTAACTTCATAAATAATTGCAAAAGAGTCTTCCCACGGAATCAAAATTGGTACAGTCAACTTGCCGATCGAAGAGGTGGGCACCCGCAACATCTGGGCATTCATCCCCTGCATTTCGGCGATCGCTCCACAGGTTTGCAGCGAGAGGGAGCTGCCGCTGCGCAGTTGGTTGGTTAAAATCCGGTTGATCGTATCTTGCTTAAATGTTAGGCGGAAGTACTTGGCCAGCATTTTAAAGCAGGCCATAGTGCTGTCATGCACACCACGACCGCTCACAAAAGGCAGTTTACCCCGCGAACCACGTACCGATTCCACTGGACCAACATCACCCGCGATCGGCTGGTCTGGCGCATAGGGAATGCCTAGGCCGGTAGGGGAAAATGCCGTGGGATTATAAAAAGTGCTGGTCAGATCGCCGCTGAGATCTGCTTCTTCTAGAGCGGGCACTCCTACTAACCGAGCGATATCTGGCTTGGCTACGACGATATCTTGGCCAGAATCTTCTTCGCGGGGGCTAATATTTTTACCAACTTCGTAGCCTGCTATCACTCCACTGCTCACCAGCCAAGTACGGTTGGCATCCAGGTCTTTCATGGGCGATTTGCCCGGTACCAAGTTGCGCACAATGGCGATCGGAGCCAGCATTACAGCCAATTCTTTCAGGTCACTGGCACCACAGGCAGACATTAAGGCATCGCTATTGGCTTTTTCGGCCAGCACTTGACCCAACAAGTCGTAGACTTCGATGAGCTGAGCAGTGTAGACATAAGCTGCTTCTAGCTGGGTGTGCTTAGACACCATCTTTTGGAAAAAGGCGATCGGAATTTGTAAACAGACCGTATCTACCGAGGCGATCGCGGTTTCGCAAGATTTACCGCGTAAAACACCGGCCCAGCCTACTAATTCTCCGATCTCCATCAGACGCAGAGTAATCGGCATTTTGGTCTGAGAGTCGTAGCCCAGCAGTCTGATTTGACCCGTGTAAATCACTGTAATGTGGGCGGGCATTTGCTCCCGCATCAATACAGTTTGCCCCATGCGATAGCGAACAAACTGTGAATTCTCAGTCAGATCGGCGATCGCCTGGTCTGGTAGCTGGGCAAAAGGTGCAGTGGTAGTAAAAAAATCTTGGATTTTTTTAGATTGGGCATTGGCAGTAAAGGTCATGATAAAAAGTTATTTTAAGAAATGATGGGAGATGATTCTGGGCTTGCCACGGGATTTGAAATTGGGGTATCTTTGTCTTCTGCTACTGGCTCAGCTTTGGTGGCTAGTCCTTTGGCAATTTCTCCCTGAAGCCAGGTCTGGAACATTTCGGCCACTAATTTTTGGCGCATTTGGTCATCAAGCTGACAGGGTATATATTTATCTGGACGCACAATTACAAACCACTGATCGAGCTTGATTGGAGGGCAGATTTGGCCGGTGGGGTGGCTCGATAATAATTTGCCAATTACCGGGTGTGGGGTGCTGATTTCTACCGGTCCAATCAGTCCGCCGGTTTGAGCTTCGGCTCCTTCAGAGTAGCGACGGGCTAAATCTTCAAAGCTCTGTTCGCCCTCTAGTAACCGGAAATACAATTCCTGTGCCATCCCTATATCTTTAGTGCGAATCAGAGAGTAAATTACTTTATCTAATTGGCCTTTGCGATTCAGAAAATAGGATTCTACTTTAGAACCCCAAGTTTCTTGCTTGAACCTTTCAATTTTGTGTTGGCGCACCGCAATTTTGTCGAGCTGTACCCGGGTTAAACCCTGGGCTGCCAACCACTCTTGCAGTTGCTCATTAGTTTTAAGCTGCAATCGACCATAGAAAGTTTTAATCGCCTCGGTGGTTTCGGCCTCATCACAACGAATTTCGACCAAACCTCGATCGATGGCAATTTCTCGCACTAAGTTAGGCAGCATCTGATAGGTAATCAGCATATCGCCCAGTTCGGCGGCTGGCACCCGAAAGGATCCGATTTCGACAATCTCTGACATAAAATTCGCACCCCAGATAGCTCGACTCTATTGGTCAATTTCTCCGTTCGCATAGCGTTGCAAGAATGCAAATCGCCTAGTTTTTACACCAGTAGGCCAACGGTTGACATCTTATCGATAGACTTCACTCAACTATTATGCCCATCCGGATAATAGTTTATTATTATCTACCGTTTTCGAGCCGTTAATTAAGCTGAAAAGTACGATATTTGGCGCAGATTTGGGTAATATTCAACTCGATACTTTGGCAATAATTAATTGTAATTGTTGCAGTACCCGCCCACTAATCAACAGTTCTTTAGCCTGCGCCATGCCTGTGGCTAGGTTGCTGGTTGCTCCACAGTGCCATAGATAGAAGCCCCCATTCCAAACCGCTGATTCTAGTAAATCATTAGTTTGTCCTTGTAATAGCTGATCAATCTCAACAAAAATATTGTCAGTCAAAGGTGGATTGATGTTGCTTACCTCATATTCTTGACGATGCAGCAAGATGCGCTGCAAATTGCTTTCTTTGCCAAAACCGACAATAACAGTGCGATCGTGGGGTAAATCGCAGCTTCCTTCTAAACCCTTCACGGTAGTAGTAGCCAATGGAGTGCCACGCATTTCCAAAGCTGCTAAAGCCGTCTTTTCGGTTGGAGGATGCACATAGCCAAATATTAGATGACTAGCCGCCGTGTAGGGAGTCCAAAGTAGCTCTAGGGTGGCGATCGGCGGACGTTTACCAATTTCTTCGCGGTACTGGACTAAGCTTTGAGCTAGAGGAAAATGTTTCGGCGTATAGATAAAGGCCAGGTTGGTGGCGGCAAATACTTTTTGGACTCCGGCGAGGTCTAAATTGCTCCAATTGATGCCCCAATGTTGCCAAAAATCTACTAAGGGCAGACCATATTTGGTGGGCATTCGATCGCCCCCATGAAAAATCACTGGTATCTGCATGGCGGCGAGCATTAAACCGGTCAATAACCCCAAAGGTGCGGTGCGCGATCGACCGTCGTAGGGTATGCCAAAAACCCGAGGGGCGATGTCTCCGATCGGCTGTAAACTGGGGCCAAATTCTGCCCAGCTATCGAGCATCCCGGCCATTTCGATGCCGGTGGGACGACGGATGCGGTGGGCGATTAAAAAGGCTCCAATTTGGGCGGGGGTAGCCTCTGCTAGCAGCATCTTTTTCATGGCCAAGGCTGCTTCTGATCGGCTGAGGCTTTTGCCAGTATGAGGGCCACTGCCAATTTTTTTGACTAACTCGCGAAACTCTTCCATGATTGGATACTGATGAGGGGATTATTATTATCGGTTTTAGGGGTGCATTTGAGTTAATTGGATTTCTTTGGCTCTGGCGATGACCATGGCACAAAAACTAGCGATCGGGGGAATATTCATCCGATCAGTAGTGGTCACTAACATGACCTGGCGTTGTAAAGGCAAAGATCTTGGTTCACTAGCAGTAGGTGCCAACAGAGCCAGAGGACGTACCGTGAGACTGGGTTCCCGCTCAATATCGATCAGAGCCGACTGTGGTAATAAAGCAATCAGTTCTCCCTGCTGCACGACTCCCCGAAAAGCATCTAAAGAATTTAGCTCCAAGACCGCCTGTAATTTTGCCCCCAGCCGATCGAACTGCTCTTGCACTAAGCGCTGCATCCCGTAACCATCTTTAAATACCACCTGGGGATAGCGCACCAGATCTGTCCAAGGAATCTCCTCTAGCTGCGCCAGGGGATGGCCAGTAGCCAAGAGCACCTGAATTGGCTCTTGCATTAATTCCTGCACCACTAAATCTACGCTGTTGGTAAACAGCCGATTTTGCATCACGATCGCCACATCAATTAACCCATCACGCATCACCTTGAGTGCTCGATCGCTGCCTAAAGCCGTCACCCTAAGCTGGACATTGGGATACTGATGACAAAATTTTTGTAATACCGGCGGCAAAAAATGAGCACAGGCGGTGTGAATCGCTCCAATACACAGCTCGGGCTGCTTGCCCGCTAAAAGGTCTCGAATTTCGCTGGTTGCATTCTGCCATTCTTGACAGATTCGCCGCGCTCGCCCCACCAATTTTTCGCCTGCGACAGTAAGCTTGGCCTGACTACTGCGGTGAAACAAAGGAGCTTGCAGATCGGCTTCTAATGCCTGAATTTGTCTGCTGGCCGCTGATTGGGTAATGCCACATTGCCTTGCTGCCTGTAAAAAACTGCCGGTTTCGACTATGGCTAAGAATGTTTGTAATTGCTCGACGCGCATATCAGCAGTTGGAGCCTAGAGTTGAGACCTTTAGAGTATCACCGATCTATCATGAGATGGCCGTAAAATACCGAGTGCTACGCAGTGATATGAGCAAAGATTTGTTACGGTGCCAATATGCCAATCAAATGTAAAAAAGTCTGTTCGGCCATTGTGCTGAAATAGCATCTCAATATTCTGATCGAAATTCGCTGTAACTGCTGACAGGCAATAGGATCATACCTTATTTAAGATTTTGCTTTTAGTATCAAATTATCCCCAATTAATCAATCTTGAGTTTTTTCAGTGATGACATCTGGGAGACTCTCCACTATAAATATAGAGATAAGTTCTAATGTTTGTAATAAGTTCATTTGTCGTTTAGCCGTAAAAAGATGCTTAAATCGATTATTCGCTCCGTTAGCTTGATGACCTTGGCTGTCATCGGCTTCTCTGCTGCTCCAGCTTTTGCTAATGGCAACACCTGTGATGGCAGTTGTCCACGTACTCGCGCCTGCCAGTACAGCGCCAAAGAATTAACTCTCAACGAGCCATCCCAACTGACTCCTAATCTGGATACCCCAGTACAGTTGGTAGATCCACCTGCATTTACCACACCTACTGCTCCAATTGCTCCACCATCTCTTCCAACAACACCTAGAGGACTACGTCCAGGTAATTCCCGCCCAGGTCGCGGCTAAAATTATGGTCTCGCTGCTCGGCGAGATTTTGGCCTTGACAAAAGCAAAACCCCCAGAAATTCTGGGGGTTTTATTTGAGCTGCTGGCAATCAAAACCAGCGGCTTAAATAAATCTTAAGCGCGTACCTGAACTACAGTACCAACTTTGACGATTTTATACAGCTCTTTGACGTTTTTGTTGCTCATCCGGACACAGCCATGAGAAGCAGCTTTACCGATCGAACTCAAGTTTGTAGTGCCATGGAAACCGATTTCGTCTTTGCCATCGTTCCAAAAGCCGATCCAGCGCTGACCTAAAGGGTTATCAGGGCCAGGAGCCAACTGTTCACCAGTTTTAAAGTTAGTCCAACCAGGATTTTTGAGCATCAGCTCCACTTTCCAGTCACCTTGAGGCGTTTCCCATTTCTTCTTGCCTACTGCTACTGGATATTTATTTAAAAGTTCGTCGCCTCGATAAACATAAACTCGGCGTTCACCTAGCTTTAGCATCAAATGTACTTCGTCAGCCTTGGCTTTAAAAGTGTCAACGGGCTTAACGTTAGTTACCGCTGGCTTCTCTTGTGCTGGTTTATCACCAGTCAGGGGAGCCTGCGATTGGGCGGTGCTAGTTGGCTTGGCCTTAGGAGTCTCCGCTCGACCGGCAAAAGGTACAGCCATCAAACAAGAGAGCAGACCGATCGACAAGAAACCACGCTGAAAGTGTTGCTGAAACATAGAAACCTAAAATTGCTGGGGTTTAAAAAGATTTAAGATTGTGGACAATCAAGACATCTAAACTATCAGTAAATATACCGAAAAAGATGCCTTCTGTCACTCTAACAAAGCCAACCGAACAACGGCTTCAGCTTAATGTCAGAAACAGCTTGAGAATGAGGGATTCCAGACTTTGCCAGCTATTAACTTTCTGATTGCAAGTAATTTAAACACTGCTGAATCTCAGCTAACAGGTCATTTGCGGTAGTTGGTGCCTGAGCTAACTGCTGAAGTTTTGCGACAACTGGAGAACCGCCCTGTTGCAGGCTGTATATTGCCTGCCAACGCACCCGTTCATCGGTGTCTACTAACAGCCTCACAATATCCTCGACCCCCAGGAGGTCTGGCATGTTCCCCAGCACAACAGTAATCTCTTGGCGCAAGCGAGGGCTATTATTAGCCGCTGGATTTTGGATATATTCACCTAGTAACTTGGCTACAGTGGGCTGTTGATTTTTTAGCCGATTGAGCGATCTGACTGCCACCACAGCGGTTTCATCATTGGCCATCCACAAAACTTGGCGCAGGTAAGCAAAGGTAATTGGCAGATCGATCGAACCCCAGGCATAGACAATTTGTCTCCGTAGATCTGCAAGACAAGTATTTTTTTGATAACAATCTCCGAGGGCGATCGCTGCTGCTTCGTTACCCATCCGTCCTAAGGCCGCAGCCGCCGCTAGATACACTCCCGGATAAAAATCCTGTAACAGAGGAGCTAATTGATCGACCAACTGCATTTCCGTAGCCAGATCTGGTCGCATCCCTAAACTAACCACCGCCACTCGGCGCACGTTGCTATTTAAGTCTGCTAAGGCTGCTATTAATAACGGCGGCACCTGGACATCGTGGAAACTGCCCAGGGCTTCGATCGCCACTTTTCTGATTTCTGCATCTGGGTCACTTATCACTGAAATTAATGGTTTGATAGTCTGAGAATGACGAATATGACCCAAGGCCAGCACCGCCGATTTGCGCTGATCAGGAATTGCTAGTAACTGAGTTAACTGTTGAATTGCCGGTGTACCCATATCGGTCAACACCCGCATCAAAATCTCGGCCAACTCAGCAGGAGGATCTTGACTTAAATGCTCAATCACCCCTGCAACTACCAAAGCCGATCGTGATTCTCCCAATATTCTGCCCACACACCAATAGGTAGCCGCTTCTAGCTCGGTGTTTTGCAATAAATCTAACAGAGGTTGAATTGCTAGATCACCGAGCTTTGGCAGCACTTTAGCTACCTGCCAAGAATCTGCGAAATCCCCTTGAGTCAAAACCTGCAAGCTCCAAGCCAAAATTTCTGCGCCATCCAAGCGGGGGTCAAGTTCTAATAACACATCACTAACCGCTTCCCAATCACCCCGATCGGCGGCCTGCTGCAAAGATTCAGAGATGAAAGGCATCAGGCTGCTCCAAGTAAGCTAACTCCGCAGCCGTTGCAACTCTACCCAAAACTTGATTACGGTGCGGAAAACGCCCAAATTCTTTGATGATTTTATAATGTTGCTGGGCAGCAGCCACCGCAAAATGCTTGTCAGGATGCTCTGGCAGAGACAGAAATAGCTCTAAACACTGAATCTGATCGGCCAAGTTTTCGCTGTGTTTTAAGGGCAAGTAAAAAAACCAGCGTTGTACCGGTAAAAACTCTTGGTCTATACCGTTTAAGATAGCTTGCTTCGCAATCTCTAGAGCCATGGCATCGGTGGCAAAAGTCTCAGGTTGACCCCGAAATAAATTGCGGGGAATTTGGTCTAACAGCAAAATCAAGGCCAAACAGCTCCAAGGCCAGCCCTGCCAACCATCTAAATATCCAGCAGATGCAAATTCGTAGTCGGTAACAAAATATTCTTGGATATGTCGATCGGTCTCGGGGCTGGCCAAAAACCACCAAGGACAATAGCATCCGTAGTTTTCGCTACCGACTGCCCCAAACCAAAATTTTATAATTGCTTCGACCCGTGACATGCTCGCTTCCTAAAGTGCCTAAAATAATCAATTTAAACAGAGATGTTGATTTGCCCAAAATATCACGGATCGATAGACTCAATAAATCAGACGGATCACACTTGCCAAAAAAGCATTGACTCAATGCGGTTAAATCATGTAAACAAATATTATGTATTCTTAAGCACATCTTGGTCTAGCGAATTCTCGTTAACCTTCAAGATCTAGACTGCACGCTCTTTTGTACTGATCTTTAGTTATTTTTATCCCCTAATTTTATGGTTGCCACCACTCCTAGTCTGAACAAATTTGAAAAGCTCAAAGCCGAAAAAGACGGTCTGGCTGTGCAGGCTGAGCTAGAATCTTTTGCCCAGATGGGCTGGGAGGCGATGGATAACAACGATCGAGAGCATCGTTTAAAGTGGCTGGGAGTGTTTTGGCGGCCAGTGTCTCCGGGTAAATTTATGATGAGGCTGCGCTTACCCAGTGGCATTGTCACCAGCGCTCAGTTGCGAGTATTGGGCAATATTTTGCAGCGCTATGGCAACGAAGGCAGCGCCGATATTACTACTCGCCAAAGTATTCAGTTGCGGGGCATTCGGATCGAAGACCTGCCCCAAATCTTTGCGGAAATGGAGTCGGTAAATCTGACTAGCGTGCAGTCCGGGATGGACAATGTGCGCAATATTACCGGCTCACCAGTAGCTGGCCTCGAAGCGGGAGAACTGTACGATACCCGCGCCATGATTCAGGAGCTGCAAGACAAAATTACTAACAACGGTGCAGGCAACCCAGAATTTACCAATCTACCTCGCAAGTTTAATATTGCGATCGCTGGCTGTCGAGATAACTCGGTTCATGCCGAAATTAATGACTTAGCTTTTATTCCAGCTTTTAAAGATGATGTATTTGGTTTCAATATCGTTGTGGGTGGCTTCTTTTCGGCCAAACGGATTGAGCCTGCGGTGCCCCTAGATGCTTGGGTGCCACCGGAAGGGGTGATTCCGTTTAGTTTGGCAATGCTGCGCGTATTTAGAGATCATGGCCTGCGGGCAAATCGCCTGAAATCCAGACTAATGTGGCTGATCGATGAATGGGGCATTGAAAAACTGCGATCGGCTTTAGCTGCGGAATACCAGTTGCCTTTGGCGACTGCGGCGGCCAAAGATGAAATTGAGTGGGAGAAGCGCGATCACTTGGGGGTTTATGCCCAGAAGCAAGAGGGTTTGAGCTATGTAGGCATTCATATTCCCGTGGGCAGACTGTTTGCTGAGGATATGTTTGAGCTAGCTCGAGTGGTCGAGATTTATGGCAGCGGCGAGTTTCGCTTTACAATAGAGCAAAATGGCATTATTCCCAATGTGCCAGCCGATCGGCTAGAGAGCTTGTTAGCAGAACCCTTATTGCAAAAGTTCTCGATCGCCCCCAACAACCTAACTCGCAGCGTAGTTTCTTGTACCGGCGCGCAGTTCTGTAACTTTGCTTTGATGGAAACTAAGCAGCAAGCTGAGCATTTTGCCAATCAGTTAGCTGAGCGCGTCACTGTTCCTGAACCAGTCCGCTTTCACTGGACTGGTTGCCCCAACTCTTGTGGTCAGCCCCAAGTGGCCGATATTGGTCTGATGGGAACGAAGGTGCGCAAAGACGGCAAGATGACTGAGGGAGTGGATATTTACATGGGCGGCACGGTTGGTAAAGATGCTCACTTAGGCACTTGTGTCATGAAGGGCGTAGCCTGCGAAGATCTTCAGCCAGTATTGGAAGAGCTGCTAGTAAAAAACTTTGGGGGGACAATCAAGGTTTAGCTCAAAAAAAATCCATTGCTGGTCTTAGCAGCAATGGATTAATCAATTAAGGAGCTCGGCAGTCGAAATTAATCTTGGTTCAATTGTTCGAGGGCGTACTTGCTGACCATCATGGTGAGCTTGACCTGCTCAGTAGCAGATAACTCCTCCCATTCGATCGAGCGCGCCAAATTGTCTACGTTAAAAGCACTTGGATCGGAACGCATGGCATAAGAGTAAGGGCGAGCAAACACCAAAAGATCTTCAGCTTCCCAAGCGGGCAACAAATTCTGTACACAGGTGACTAGCTGGTCCACTGCTACCAACTTTTCGGCGGCGGCCTTCGTTGCTTCTGCTGCAACCTTTTCTAACCATTGCTGGGGGATACGAGCAGAGAACTTTTGAGACAGCAAAGCCAAAACATCGGGCGTTTCATCTGGCCAGCAGGTGTTCAACTTGGCAAAAAAACTGTGAGAAGACTGTTGGATATCTTCAGCCGACCAATCATCTAGACTAAAAGCTTGTTCTTTGGCTTGATAGTAAGAGTCAGAATCAGCATCGCTAGGGTTCCATGGACAATGATCTGGGACAATGCCGGGGGCAAATAGCAGCCGAATGAGGTCGGTTTCGGGGGTAGTGATGGATTTGTTAACTTCTTTCATACCTGGACTCCTTGAATACTGAGCAAACTGGTGAGGTGGATCGTGTCAAAGCTATATATCTGAAGCAATTTCCAGTGCAAAATGTTTCCATCAAAGCGGCTGTAATTGCCTTGTGACATTGACTACATCTGTAACCAGAATAATTCCGTAAAGTTTGCTAAATTTATTCGGAACTTTTTTTCGGTACTTGCGTCCCTTGTCGCTTTTTGTATTATATCATTCCCATTACACATCTATAATCTTCTAGCTTGGGAAGAGTTTGGGGCGCTTTTGAGCAAGGTTTTTGCTAGAGTCTTAGGTAGAATTTCATCGCACCTCATCTTATGCAACTCCTGAAACAAGATCCTGTCCTAAATTCTAACTTCGACTGGTTAGCGATCGGTAAACAAATGAGCGAAATTGTGGGTGCACGGCATGTGGTGAAAAAGAGGGAAGAGCTAATCACCTACGAATGTGATGGATTAACTAGCTACCACGATTTGCAACGGCCACAGTTGGTAGTACTCCCTCAGAATACCATCGAGGTAGCGGCCATTGTCAAACTCTGCGACCAGCAACAAATTCCCTGGATTGCCCGAGGGGCTGGCACGGGTTTATCAGGGGGAGCCGTACCTGACAAAAACTGCATTTTGATTGGCACAGCGCGGATGAACAAAATTCTCAATGTGGACTTGGCGAACCAGCGAGTTACTGTTCAGCCAGGAGTGATCAATAACTGGGTAACACAGGCAGTTAGCGGGGCGGGGTTCTACTATGCCCCAGATCCTTCTAGTCAAGTGATTTGTTCGGTAGGGGGCAATGTGGCCGAAAACTCTGGGGGGGTGCATTGCTTGAAGTATGGGGTGACAGTTAACCACGTATTAGGGTTGGAGCTAGTACTGCCCGATGGTTCGATCGTCCATACTGGGAGCGAAATTAGCGAAACTCCGGGCTATGATTTGACCGGCTTGTTTGTGGGTTCGGAAGGGACTTTGGGAATTGCCACTGAAATTACGCTGAAGATTTTGAAAACTCCCGAGTCGATCTGTGTGCTGCTGGCTGATTTTGATTCGATCGAAGCCGCAGGTAATGCTGTCTCGGACATTATTGGTGGAGGGATTATTCCTGGCGGTATTGAGATGATGGACAATTTCAGTATCAATGCCGTAGAAGATGTGGTGGCTACGGGCTGTTACCCGCGCGATGCGGCGGCAATTTTATTGGTGGAAGTTGATGGTTTAACAGTGGAGGTGGAGGCGAATAAGCTGCGGGTGGAGGAAATTTGTCGCCAGAATGGTGCCCGGAATGTAGCTAGTGCCAATGATTTGGAAACTCGGATGAAGCTGTGGAAAGGGCGCAAGGCAGCTTTTGCGGCCATGGGTAAAATCAGTCCTAATTATTATGTGCAGGATGGGGTGATTCCTCGCACTCAGTTGCCTTATGTGTTGAAGGAAATTGGTCGCTTGGGTGAGGAGTTTGGCTACTATGTGGCCAATGTGTTTCATGCCGGAGATGGTAATTTGCATCCGCTGATTTTGTATAACCAGGCTGATGCTGGTGCTTTGGAGCAGGTGGAGAAGCTGGGGGGTGAAATTTTGAAGCTCTGTGTGAGAGTGGGGGGTAGCATTTCGGGTGAGCATGGGATTGGCACCGATAAGCGCTGCTATATGCCAGAGATGTTTAGCGAGCAGGATTTGGAGAGTATGCAGTGGGTGCGGATGGTGTTTAACCCTAAGGAGCTGGCGAATCCGGGGAAGATTTTTCCGACTCCGCGTACTTGTGGGGAGGCTAGTCGGGGGGATAAGGAGTTTAAGGGGATCGATCGATTTTAATCCTCCAGCGAATCTTGATCATCATTTTCAGTAGATCCAAGGGACTGCGGTCACGGATAAATACAGAGACAAAATTGTTAGGATATGCCAGTAAATCACTGATGCAAAAATCTTATGGATAAAGTGCTAAATTTCGGTCGGGCTTGGATCAGCCCAGTTTTTCGCCCCACCGCGCTGAAAGTTTCACTGGTAGTAGGGTCGGTGTTATTTGCAGTGAATCATGGAGCAGCGGTGATTACCGGTGAAATGTCGATCGAACGCTGGGTTAGTGCCGCTGTGACATTTTTAGTGCCCTACACTGTGAGTGTCCACGGGCAATTTGTGGCCAAATCTCGCCAAGAAGCTAATGATTCAGTAAGTTAATAAAATTACGAGGATATATAAAATCTATCATCTGCTAGCCAGTTCTCCATAAACTGTTGATCGACAATTTGACTAAAATACCGGCGACCATCTGGCTCGATTTCATAATATTTTTTGTAGATCTGACCAGGAATTTGTGCAGTGTATGCGGTGATTTCTGCTTCCTGATCGATATCTGATACAGCCTGTTTTTTTAAGAATGAGGAGTAGGAGGATGGTGGATTGATCGAGTTCAGGAGGCAAATATAGCCACCAAACATTTTTAGTAAATTAATGCTTAGCTGTGCCATCGATCGCTGACTGGACAAATTTTTCATCATTGAGGCCAGGACAATTTGACTACCAAATTCCCAATCTAAATGAGGAATAACCGATTGATACTCCTCATTTTCCATCACTGATAAATCTTCGACTGCAATAATAAATGGATGCCACTGCTCTGGGCGCAACTTGCGTTGCTGTCGGGGGCGAGCAACAACACCGTCACTAAGATGAATATTCCAATAATTAGGGGAGTTCGTCCAATTTCTTTGGTCTTTATCAATGCGAGCTACCTGTGCCAGATAACTCTGCAATAATTGAATATCAGCCGGTAATAGTTTTTTAGTGATGAGATGATGAGTTGGGCCAGCCATCTTAGTTAAAAGTTTTGCTACTATTGTAATAATCTAATAACTTTGCACACTTATGAAACATTTAACTGCTTGTGTGGTGTTTCTTGGAATATTATGTTTGCAATTGCCTGCCCAGGCTGGATTTTGGGGGTTTGAGAGAAAATTCGTCAGTAGGAAAAACGCTGCATATACCGAAATAGTGCAGTATATATATAATTCACTGGATAACAGTGGCCGATCGCCGAAAGAGGAAATCCCAATTGAGTTTAAGGAAGTTTTTAAGGCTGTGCTTGAACCTACCGCCGTCAAAATCCCTTTTCGGACTGTGAAGGTGAAAGGTTCTGGCCGCAAAACCGAAGAATCTGGTGTGATCTATTTTGCTAAGGGTCAGATTGTAGTAAAACATGACACAGTTTCTCCCAAGGCCGATACCTCAGATTTCGTCACAATTGGAGATAAGCTATATGCCTGGAAACCGGGAGAGAAAAAAGGACAAATCTTGCGGCGCTTTACCGGAGACACGATCGAACTGGTGGATTATTTGATCGATCCGGCGATGATTATGAGATATACGTATTTTGACTACAAACGTAGTCCGCAAAGTTTCACGGCAAGTAATGACCAAAACTCTACCACAATCCTTGGCAAGAATTCTCCATATAGTTTTTTGGGAATTCGGTTTAGCTCAGCTCCCTTGTGGTTAGGGACTAATATAATTGGCAGTCTTAATTGCAAAACCATAGTATGTCAACCAATAGCGGCAGATGCAGAAAGAACTCACTTTGAGATCGATCGACCAATCCCTATTTCTAAAATCCCAGATGAGTTGTTGCAGCTACCCAAAAATATTAAATTCACTAAGTCTGAGGGCACTGTCGATCAGTACCTTTCGTATTTATAAATCCCTAACCAGAACCAAATGATGACTTTGGTAATCCAGTTCTGCTGAGTTTGCCTCATAGCGATAGCTTTGGTGATGCTCCCCGCCGACTGGCAGAAGCTGTTAATTTGGTAGCCGCCATTGAAGATCGATCGCCGGAATTAATTCTCGCTGAAGCCCAATCCTTTGGGGATGAACTGCATCAGAGTTATAATTCTATAAACAAATAAAAATACAGGTTGTATGAAAGTAGCTATTACCGGAGCCACAGGTTTTGTGGGCAGCAAATTGGTTAAAAAGCTCTTGGCACAAGGTGATCAAGTCTTGGTATTAACTCGCAATGCCAGCAAAGCTCAAGCGCAATTCCCTCAAGCCGAAGTGGTGCAGTATCGTCCCCTCGAAACTGGTGACTGGCAAAAGTCAATCGAAGGCTGTAATGCAGTAGTTAACTTGGCTGGAGAGCCGATCGCCGAAAAGAAATGGACTGCTGAACAGAAGAAAATTATTTTGGAGAGTCGAGAGCTGGGTACTCAAAAAATTGTGGAGGCGATCGAACAGGCCAATAATAAACCCCAAGTTTTAATTAGTGCTTCGGCGATCGGCTACTACGGAGTTAGTGAAACCGCCAGTTTCGATGAAGCTAGTCCGGCTGGGAATGATTTTTTGGCAGAAATTTGTCAGAAGTGGGAAGCAGCAGCCAAAACTGCTTCGATCCGCACTGTAGTTTTGAGATTCGGCATTGTATTAGGTAACGGCGGGGCTTTAGCCAAGATGTTGCCCGCTTTTAAAATGTTCATGGGTGGCCCGATCGGCACTGGCAATCAGTGGTTTTCTTGGATTCAGGTAGATGATGTAGTAGCGATGATTTTGGCGGGGCTGAAAGATGCCAGTATGACCGGTACTTTTAATGCCACTGCGCCCCAGCCGGTGAAGATGAAAGATTTGTGTGGGCAGTTGGGAGCGGTGATGGCCAGACCCTCTTGGATGCCAGTGCCCGGTTTTGTGTTGGAAACGATGTTGGGCGAGGGTGCTACGGTAGTTTTGGATGGTCAACAGGTGTTGCCGAAGGGGTTGCTCGATCGGGGCTTCAAGTTTCAGTATCCTGAATTGCCTGCTGCTTTGCGGGCTTGTTTGTAGAGTACGGCTGCGTCAGGGGTGAGCAGAGCTAAATGCTGTATGGTTTTGAGGGATGCCAGACCGATGAAGAGTTGAGAGCATTAGTAGCAAGCAATGCTGAAGCCACTGGTCTGAATTTCTTCCTTGATGTCTGCCTTCAGCCCCAATAGACTAAAGCTTTCTCGGTCTGGCTCTTTTTTGGTCACTTTTGGATTTGGGAAATTTTATGCTCACCAAGTATCTATTGTTAGTGCGGCGCTTTTGGACAGCAGCGATTGCCGCTGAGATGGAATATCGGCTGAATTTTGCCCTAGAAACTATTACTAGTATTGGTAACTTTGCAGGTAGTCTCTTTGGCCTGTATCTGTTTTACCGTAAGGGCTATCAGTTTCCAGGTTGGTCGTGGGAAGCGGCACTGGTGGTGGTGGGAGTATTTACTTTTTTCCAGGGAATGTCGGCGGCTTTTTTGAGTCCGAACCTAAGCAAAATTGTAGATCACATTCAAAAAGGTACTTTAGACTTTGTGTTGCTAAAGCCCATTAGCAGTCAGTTTTGGCTTTCTACTCGATCGATTTCTCCTTGGGGTTTGCCAGATGTTTTACTAGGACTGGGCTTGATTATTTATGGAGGCGTAAAGATGGGAGTGGCACCAGTTAACTATTTGTTGGGCATTGTGCCATTAACCTCGGCTTTTTTGATTTTGTATAGCCTGTGGTTTATGTTGGGAGCCACAAGCATTTGGTTTGTAAAAATCTATAATGTGACCGAAGTACTGCGCGGTTTACTAGAAGCTGGTCGCTATCCGTTAGTGGCCTACCCACCGGTCTATCGGTTCTTTTTTACTTTTGTGGTGCCGGTGAGTTTCATTACCACAGTACCAGCCGAAGTATTTCTGGGGCGGGTGAGTTGGTGGAGCATGGGGAGTTCGATCGGGTTGGCAGTGCTGCTGCTGTTTGTAGCCAATCGCTGGTGGCGGTTTGCCCTGCGGTTTTATACCAGTGCCTCTAGTTAATCCTATAATAAGGGTGAAAGTTCAGCCGGGGAGAAGTCATGATCGCTGCTCAACAAATCAATCACCCTGTGCCATTGATAGTTACTTGGGAACCTTTGCCTGCGGATTTTGAATTAGAGGATGAGCCGGTGGAGAATACTGGACAACCGTTGATTGCTGGTGCTCTGCGCGAGAGCTTGGAGCTAGCCGGAATTATTGCGCCGCAGATGTTGATGGCTTCTAATTTTGGTCTTTGCGCGACGGTGAATGGTGAATTGGTGATTAAGGCTTCAGACTGGGCGTATGTGCCCCAAACCAAAACAGGTGGGCCACGCCGTAGTTATACGCCCCAGCTAGAAGGGGATGTTCCCACTATTGTGATGGAATTTATATCGGAAACCGATGGTGGGGAGTATTCTTACCGCCGGGTACCTCCTTTGGGCAAGTGGTTTTTCTATGAGCAGGTGCTGCGGGTGCCGGTGTATGTGATTTTCCATCCAGAGAATGGGCTGCTGGAGGTTTATCGTTTGGTGGATGACCGATATGAATTGGATCTGCCGGATGAAAATGGGCGGCATTGGCTGGCGGAGATGGATCTGTTTTTGGGGACTTGGCGAGGGGAGAAGGAGGCGAGGAGTAGCTATTGGTTACGCTGGTGGAATGGGGCTGGAGATATTTTGCCTTGGGCGGTGGAGAAGGTTGCGGCGGAGTCGAAGAGAGCCGATCAATTAGCTAATAAGCTTCGGGAGTTGGGCATCGACCCTAACACTGTTTAGATTAATGAATCCATATCTTCCAATATCGCCCCCAGCGATCGCAGATCCTGCTGCTGTCAAAAGATTATCTCAAGTGAGAGTAAGTTTTATTGTAGCTGCGTCCGCACTAAATCACAAAAGGCCATAAATTCCTGAAAGCTTGGCAATTGTGTGGGTTCCCGCTGGATTCTATTTTGCAATTCTCTCAGATAGTATTCTTCTTGGACATGTTGAATGGCTCCTTCGGCATACTTCATTCTTTTCTCTACAAACATTTTCTTCAAGTAATCCTTGTGAAATTGGGAATGAGTATTGAAGTCGTAATTACCCATTAATTCAGGGCAATTGATAGAGACATTGTAGTAGTTGATGTAGCCTAGTAAATCCTGTGAGTTGGGTCTTTGACGGGGATATATTTTGCTGTTGCCCAAGAACCAAGTTTCTATGCATCTATTTTGAACAATGATTTTCAAGACGGTTTTCTTGAGGTAAAATTTCTTGGAATCCGAGAAGGATAATTGTAGTTGTTTGTGAGATAGATCTCTTCCATGGCCACCTTTATCATGTCATATATGGCCGGATAGCCCCCTCCTGAGATTAGATAGTAATTATTTCTTATGGCTCGATTAGAATTTGTTATTTGCTGTAGTTCTGGTAGCAAATGACCAAGCCAAGCAGGATACAAACTACCTTCGGCTGCTCCCTCAACTACAAAGTATAAATTCATCCTACCTGTATTCCTTTTGTGTAGTCTGGTAGATTGATTAATTGAGTAAAGGCTTTGTGCTTAGAGCCTGATAATGCTTCATAATCTGTTGCTTTGTGGACTGTCACCAAGCTGCCTTTGCGGGTGACTATTTTCCAGTACTTCATTAGTATTTTGTTGATGATATAGGGATGATGACTGGTGAGAATGAATTGAATATCCCGGCGCTGATTTAATAATTCTGAGATGATGTCCACACAATTAACACCCAGGCTGTTTTCAAATTCATCAATGAGTAATACGCTACCTTCCGGTAATAAATAAATCTCGGTGATGTGAGCAAGGGTTTTCAGCATTCCCGTGGAAATAACTGATTGCGTGATCCATCCATCCACAGAAAATTCCTTAAGTCTCAAGGAAAATACCGGAGATACTTCTTCGGAGAAAGAGAATCTAGTATCTTGCCTTGATATTGCAAGATCTTGAATTTGGGGAAAAACCTCAATTAAACCTGATTTGATTTGCTCGAATATTTTTTGATGATTTATTTGTAGTAATGCCAATCGATCGACCAATGTAATATTTTGGTTTCTGATCTTTGACAATGACAACCCTTCAACTGGATTAGGCATAGAGCTGCCCGTGAATCTTTCTGGTTTTTGAACTTGACTATCTGTAATGAGCTGCCAAGCCTTAAATATGGTGCTGATTTCGTCTTCAAAACGCAAGATTGAAATTAGGCTATCTGCAGGTGAGAATTTCGGCATTGCGTTGCCATTGAACTCCAGACTATTCTTGTCTCGACTAACGATAAGTTTGTCGTTTAAGTACAATTCTTCCATTTCTATAGGTGGGCGGCGACCATCCATGGTTTGATCTATTTCTTTGGCTGGGTATTGATTGCTATCAACTGTGCTGAATATGCCTTGCCAATGATAGTGAGCATCAGGAGCGATGGAAAAGGTTACATCCCATTCAACGCCGTTGAGAATATAAATGGTGTTAAAGGCACTCCAAAAAATGATTTTCTGGAGAGATCGAATAGCTTCTAGTATTTGAGTTTTTCCCACGCCAGAAATGCCCACTAAGAGGTTGACGGAGTCAAATTCTGTGGGTGCTAGCTGCCAGCCAGTAACATGATTATGGAAAGAGAGCTTTTCTATTTTCATGAGGACTGTACCCAAAACGATGAAATTTTCAGATTGCTACTGTGCCGTGACGATCGATACCATAACATCATACCCTTGCCCTATCAACTGTTCCAGTCGATCGCGGCTTTCCGTAACCGCTACACCTTTCGATCGCCCAGTGTCTGCGCAGCAGAATCGCAGAAAAAGTCCTTCGCATTCAAACCCTCAATGTATCTATATCATCTAATTTCGCGCCCAGCGATCGCAGATCTTCCCGCTAACCATCCGTCAAACCCTCAGCCCCCCACAAATCTGTCCCTGCTGTCGATCGATTAGCCGATAAGCTTCGGGAGCTGGGCATCAATCCAAACACTATTTAGGTGGTTTCCATGAAAGATTGTCTCAAAGTTTCATG
This sequence comes from Synechococcales cyanobacterium GL140_1_metabinner_5_sub, assembly GCA_025359065.1. Lineage (GTDB taxonomy): Bacteria > Cyanobacteriota > Cyanobacteriia > Cyanobacteriales > Chamaesiphonaceae > JAAFHZ01. The sequence continues at coordinate 91,202 of JANYHM010000007.1, forward strand.
GATTTCCGGCGATCGTAGACAAAATTGCTCAGCTTCTGCCAAGCTTTGCACGGAGTGCAGAAAATGCTAGGAACTAGCAGCCCACAGCAAAGAAACCTCATACTGCCGTAAGGTTGTATCTGCACTGACCAGCATCATTTTTTCTACTTGAGCTTGGGCTATCAGCATTCTGTCAAAGGGATCGCGGTGATGCAAAGGTAACTTGGCAGCTTGTAAAGCGTGACTAGCAATAATCTCTAAAGATCTGGCTCCTAGCTGCGTAGTACGAGTAGCAACATAGTCATCAATAGGTTCTGGTAAAGGCAATTTACCGATCGATACCTTGATACCCATCTCCCAAACACTGGCCACTGATAACCATATTTCATTCGCTTCATCAGCGATATGGTCGATCGTCTGCTTGTTAAGTCTTTCGGGTTCAGCAAACCACCACAACCAACACTGAGTATCCAGTAAAAGCTTCATTCTGCACCACCTTCAAATGCAGCTACCAGATCCTCTGGCAAAGGATCGTTGAAGCTATCAGGTACTTTAAACAGGCCGCGATCTTGCCCCAAACTGGATCGGCGATCGGCAGAGGGCTGGAATGGAACGAGCTTAGCCACAGGAACACCCCGGTTGGCAATCACAATCTCTTCACCGAGTTCCACGCGGGACAGCAAGCGAGATAGATTGGTTTTAGCTTGATGGATATTGACGGCTTCCATATTTTTAATAAACTAAGTTTGTAAACTAAGTTTAGATTATGAGCAAGGATTTGGCAATAGTTGCCCTGTGGTATGTCTCACTTTATTGAATCCAGATCATCTAGCATCGCGCCCAGCGATCGCAGATCTTCCCACTGAGCCTCTGTTAACCCCTCAGCCCCCCGGAAATTTGCCCCTGCTGCCAACCGATTATCCCAAGTGCGGATACATTCCCCAGTTTGGATGTCCCATTGCTTCAGGGTTCCATCATCACTTCCAGAGAACAAAGCTCCCCCACTGATCCCGAGGCACATTACCAAATCATCATGACCGGTAAAGGTGCGAATACATTCCCCCATCTGGATGTCCCACTGCTTCAGGGTTTTATTAGCACTTCCTGAGAACAAATCTCCCCCACTGACCCCGAGGCACATTACCAAATTATCATGACCGGCAAAGGTGCGAATACATTCCCCCGTCTGGATGTCCCAT